>CAYHAE010000041.1:0-16951 GCA_964354545.1 uncultured Planctomycetia bacterium | reverse complement strand
CAGGCGAACATGGCGAGGAACTGGGGCATGTTAAGGGACAGGGCGCCGATGCATCATATGTACCAGCTCGAGGGAGGCGAGGTGCAGGATGTCGACGATCTCGCACTGGACTATGAACACGCGAGAAAGGACGTCTGGACCACAGACCGGCATCTCAACAGGTTTAAGGCAGAGCACCCCGATCTCGAGGTCATCGGTTACGTGGGCAACGGCAACATACTCGCGAACCCCCATCTCGCTTCGTATGCCGATGGAAGGCTCTGGGCAACTGAGAAGGAGAAGGAGCTCATCAGGAGCGGAAGGTCCAGGACCTATCCTTCGCTCATCATGTGGAAGGACGGCCGTTATAGCATAGAGGAAGTATGGTATATGCCCGACGAACGAGTAGTTCGGGTTGAGCAAGGAGACGACATCACCGGCCTCATCCTCGCAGCAAATGCAGGCATAGGACTTCTGAAAGGCGAAGGAGAGCCGTACGACCTCGCGGCCCACTATGATGCAGGATATGATGCGAGATTCTACCTCGCGTTCCCATTCATCATCACGGGCAACGTTGCGTTCGGCGTGAGCCAGTTCTATGACGAGAACGGCGATATTATTCAGGACCTCATGGTCCCCGCGATACAAGGACAGCCAGTGACCCTTTCGCTCAGCGAGCGCGGGGTCCCGCTCACGAATGCGCAGATCGACGAGCTCGACAGAAATTTGAGGGAGGAGAAGTACTATGAGCCGGCAGCGTCTGCGCACGAGGTCTCGTGCGGAACGTATTATATCGATAGATCTGCAGGGACGATCACGATCGGGTTCATGCCAGGGGTGAACGCGCACAATATCTGCGGGATCGATAAGGACGGCAACCTCGTCTCGGTCGTCGTCAAGGGCATGACGAACAGGGCCGGCATATCGTTCGTCGAGGCCCAACGGGAGCTCGCACAGATGGGAATAGAACGCGCGATCGTCTTCGACAATGGCGCGGATGCGATGATGCACATGAACGACCAACGCATCATCCCGTCGTTCATCTCACGGGACAGGTACCTCTCCATACTCGTCTTCGCCCGGCCCGCCGCGACCCGCGACTCGACGTCGGGAACGCCCGCAGGCCTCAACGTGGTCAGATCGAACGAAAGCACGGACAAGATCAGTGCCGATGAAGCGCTCTTTGCGAATAAGAACCCCTTCTATCTCGCCAGACTTCGCGTGAACGCCGAGAGCCCGAGGATCTACCTCCAGCCCCACCACAATATGTCCCTCGGCAGCTGGATGGTCGATCGCATGACGCACAACGAGACCCGCAAGGCTAAACTAGTCCGGTGGGACTTCCACATGGACATGAAGCCGATCGGCAAGGCCCTCGCTCCCGAACCGGCGAACCTCATGGAGGCGGCGCACCTCGGCGCCGAATACGATATCGACCAGATCACGTACGCGGCGATAGGGCATGGCCTCGTCGATGAGATATATTTCGTTACCCCTGAACCCGCGCTCACGTCCGGATACTTCTCGGGCGCCTATACGTGGCTCGCCGAGATGGGGGAGCCTCCCATCGATCTTACGCTGATCGCGTTCGAGGCAGAAAACGGCGGTGTGCATATCGTATTTGAGCGAGGTGACGTCGATATCTCCACGCTCTTCAAGAAACCGGTCAAGATCCTGAACGTGGTGAAGGCCCACATCGTGCGGCCCGATCAGCTCCCGCAGTTCGCAGAGGGAGATCTCGTCTACTGGGACATAGAGGGCGATTACTTCGATGACAGGGACGACCCTGCGGCGTCGTGGAACGAGAAGCTCGACGCGGCGCTTGCGAACTACACGGACGAGGACCGCGGCCGCGCTCTGGGCGGATTTGAGGACGCATTTTCGGTACAGGGACGCCTGCCGGATGTCATCACGGTCGTATCCGGCGCCGGCTTTGCACCGAAGGAGTCCGCGGCGCTCGTCGTGAACCGGCTTATAGGCACGTTCGACAGGGCAGGTATTCCCATCGCATATCAGGAAGGCCGCGCCATCGTGGACATCGATGTTGTTTCTTCCGGAATGCGCGCCTCGACCCTTCGGCAGGCTTCCCTCGACGGAGCTCGGGATGGTTCATCGAGGGATGGTGAGCTTGTCGAACCACAGGGTCGAGTCCCGAGTGAGTCGAGGGACTCGACGAGCGGACATCATAGGTCGACTAAGGCCGAGGTACAGGCACGGAGGGACGCGCTCTTTCGGATCCTGGAAGCGTCGCCCGCGCCTCTTACCGTATCAGCGCTCACCGCGCAACTGGAGAATGTGGAAGGTTATGGCGACGCCGATGAGAAGACGGTCCGCAACGACATTCGTTTCGACACCCGCATCTCGGAGCACCCGATGCTCGACATGGAGAAGATCGACAGGGCTGCGGTCAGGAAGCGGCGCGATGCCCTTCTCGGGATCCTGAATGGGTCAGGCGCGCCTATTAACCCATCCGAACTTACGGAGAGGGTGAGAATGCTAGAAGGATATGGAGACGTTATAGAAAAGACAGTGCGTAGCGACATCCGCTTAGACAGACGCCTCTCATCGCATCCCATGCTGGAGATGAGAGAGGTAGATAGGGCCTTGACCCAAGCGCGGAGGGACGCTCTCCTTGGTATCCTTAACCAGACGACCACGCCCTTCACTGTGTCCCAGCTCATAGAGAGGTTGAGGGCCATCGAAGGATACGAAGACGCTAAGGAATTGACGGTCCGAGACGACATCCGCTGGGATCGCCGGCTCTCCTCGCATCCTCGCCTCGCCAAAAGAGATATCCCGAGAGGCCCTGAAGAGGATACCCTGGAAAGGAGGAACGCGCTCCTCCGCATCCTGGGCGAGTCGCCCGCACCCATCACCGTAGCCCAAATTACTGAGAGACTAAGGGCACAAGAAGGATACGAAGATGTCGACGAAAAGGCGGTCCGTAACGACATCCGTCTCGACAGCCGCCTCTCCGATCATTCTAAGATAGAGATAAAAGAGATAGACAATGCCGCAGTCCGGGCACGGAGGGATACGCTCCTCCGCATCCTGGACGAATTACCCGCACCCATCAGCGTAGCCCAACTCACTGAGAGACTGAAGGCACAAGAAGGATATGAAGATGTCAACGAAAAAACGGTCCGAGACGACACCAGTTCCGACAGTCGCCTCTCATCCCACCAAAATATAGACATCAAAAGGACCCCGCGCGCCTCGACGAGCGGAGAGGTAGAAGAGAGGCCGGCGCCGGCATTAAAGGCCGGGCCATCCCGCGCTGCAGAAGCGTATGGCGGAATGGCCGCACGGCTTAGACGGGCCATCGATACAGAGGATATATCGACCATGATGGCAATGGTCGAAACGCTCAGGTACAGAAGGCACACCATATGGTTTCAATATCTTGTAGATGAAGCCGAAGAGAAACTCTTAAGCATACTTATTAAACAACTCGAACAGGCCATCAATGATAGGAACGTGAAAGGGGTCAGGCGGATAGTGGCTCGCTGGCCTGAGCTTCGGAGGGTTCATAATCTCGCAAAAAGAGTCGGGAAACTTTTAGAAGAAGAAAAGTTGCTTGAAACCGCCGCTTACGCATTATCTTTCTTGGCACGGCAAGAACCGGAACGCTATGGCGATCGTGCACACCGTACATTACGACAGCAGATGCGGCAAAATCAGCTTCTCGCAACGGATTACCGGTTCTCCGATTGGCTTAGAGATAACGGGGTAACCACTGCACGACAAGCCGCTGATTTGATACGTCAGTATTATCCCGGAAGCGCTGCAGCGCACACTCAGCCCTCTACGCCTGCTCAAGGGAAAGATCGCGAACGGCAGTCCCCTCCGGGGACGCCTACGACAGGCAATGCTGGCGAGCGGCAGTCCACGAGCGGCACCAGTCCCGAGGGGCCTCGCGTTGTCTTTGTCGAACCGACAGAAGTCCGTGGATTCGATGCAATCGGGCCGGATACGCTCGAGCAGCAGCACGTCAATGTCACGGCGGTGCTCAGCCACCTCTCGACGATCGACCCTTCGCTCGATCCGCTTGGAACGTTCATGATGAACGTGGGCTCTGGCGCGCGCCCGCTCACGAAACTCCCTGGTGCATGGCAGATCCCGCCCCTCAACGTAGATACCCAGGAGTTCGCGCAGCTCGCCGCCGAAAGGTTAGGCGCGCTCTATTCGAAAGTCGATATCACGAACGTCGCCCGGGCCCTCACCCCTGAACAGAAGGCGCGCTTACCGCAGGTCATCCTCCTCTACCGCATGGGAGGCGAGAGCGGGTTCGTCGGCATCTACAATAAGCCCAAAGAGTTCTGGCAGGCGGCGTGGAGCCTCCTGCGCCCCGGCGGATGGCTTTTGCTCATGAACCCTCCTCATCCCGAGATACTCGGTCTATCATTGTCATCGTCGTATCGTGAGTTGTTGGAAGCCGTTCCCGATCGTCCCACCGAGATGCTCATCGTGAGTCCTGATGGTACCCAGGAAAACGCGCTCGCGGTCGCGGTGAGAAAACCTGCTGTGAATGGGTATGACGATGCCCGCAGCGAGCGCTCGTCCCCTTCGGGGACGCCTACCCACAGAGAATCCCGCGAGCGGCAGTCCACGAGCGGCTCGCAGTCCGAGCCTCCTGCAGAACTAAGTACACGACCAGAAACGAAGCACCTGCAGGCCGCCGTGAAAGCGTTATTGGACCAGCACCTCGCGACAGGCGAGCCCGTAAAAGACAACGTGAAGAATATTGAATGGCGGTCCAAGGGCCTGGGCGCTGCCATTGCGACCGTCGACGTGGCATTACCCCTTACCACCGTGGCAGCGGAATTCACGCTCGGCGCAGATGCGGACGAGAAAGGGAAAGAGCGTTACTACGTGCGCTGGTCGCAGTCCGATCCCGTGACAGGCAGGAAGTCTCCCGTGCGCATCCGGAACACCGTGCGGCCGGACCGGTTGCCCCTTCTGGTGAAGATGGCGGTCAATTCGGTCCAGTGCGCGGTCGACGACACATTCCTCGATACTCCTCGCATTACGTCTCTCGCGCGCAGGGCGCTCCAGTATACCTACGAGGGCGGGATCGTCGATATCCGCGGCGTCACGCGTCTCAAGGCCGTGATGAGCGCGGCGCGCGAACTATGGGACTATACCACCCTCATGAGATATATAGAGATACAGCAGCTGACGGAACGGGGTGCGATCGATGGACGTCTGCTCTCGCTCATACACAGGTTCATCGCTGTCCCCGGGCTGAGGGACCTGATTCACGCTATCGACTTCACCGATAGGAACAGGCGCCGGCAGACCCGAGGCGCAATTGCAGAGCTATTACATGCGGCATATTTAGAGGACCAAGGATACGAGATCCTGCTCTTCTGCTGTCCGGGCGAATCCACCGAATGGGATATCTTAGTGCTCGACAGAGAACAGAACCTGCGCTTTATAGAGGTGAAGACGATCCAGCGAAGCGGCAGAGGAGAGACGGTCGTCCTCCAGTGGCTCAATGACAACGTCTATCACCAGCTGGGCAGACTTGCAGATCTGAGGGTGCCTCCAGCGGGCGTCATAAGAGGCATCTCCTCGGATGCTCCGATCGGCAGCACCCCGATCATCTATACTATCGAAGAGGACATTGCGGCGCATTTCGACACACCTCAGGACGCGGAACGATGTATCCGGCGCGCTCTCGACGAACGGTTGCAGAGGATGGGGATCGACCTTCCCTACGGCATCGAATTCGGTCCGTCGGCAAGCTCTTATGTCCGGGAGCTCGAGGCTACTGCGCGGACGGACGTCGTAAATCCCATACGCCGCATACGGCGGAGGATCGAGAGGGAGGTCACCCAGTTACGCGAGGAGATGTTCGGACGGCTTATCGGCGATCGTCCGGTCGTGATGCTCTTCTTTGAATTCTACAATTACGATGAGCAGCTCATACGAGAGGCGGTCAGGGTATACGGGGCGGAGAGGATCGTCGCCATTCTCACGGGGGCTATATGGCCCCAGATAAACGCGATAGACGAGCGTTCGCAGAGGGAGAGAAGGTTCAGAGAGCTCTACCTAGAATCCCTGACGAATGAGATTGGAGCGATGAGGGAGGGAGAGGAGCGCGGCGGTTCTAGGTCTTCGACGAGTGGAACGAACGGGCGCCATAGGCCGACTAGGGTCGAGGTCCAGGCGCGGAGGGACGCGCTTCTGGGCATCCTGGATGGGTCAGATGCACCCATCACCTCATCCCAGCTCGCCGAAATGCTGAAGCAGAAAGAGGGTTATGGCGATGTCAAAGCGAATACGGTCCGTAACGACATCAACCTCGACAGCCGCCTCTCGGCGCACCCCATGCTAGATATGAAAGAGATCGACAGGGCTGCAGTCAGGGAGCGGCGCAATGCCCTCCTTACTATCCTGAACTCCTCATCCACACCGCTCACCATATCCCGGCTCACGGAACGGTTGAAGGCGGTCGAAGGGTATGGCGATGTCGAGGAGGGGGCGGTCCGAAGCGACGTGAAGGCCGATGAGCGTTTTTCGGGCCATCCCCGCCTACAGATGAGGAGGATAATTCGCCTGCCAACGAGGCGAGCCGCAGAACGGCAATCCTCTTCGGGTAGTACTATAGAGGACGGCGACTTACAGGCAAAACAGCAAGGTCGCCAGCCCCCCGTGGAAATAACACCTGCAGGGCGTCCCCTTCGGGGACAGCCCCCTTCGGGGACGCCTACAACAGGCAATACTGGCGAGCGGCAGTCCTCCTCAGGTAGTACTATGGAGGACGGCGACTTACATGCAAAGCAACAAGGTCGCCAGCCCCCTTCGGGGACGCCTACAACAGGCAATACTGGCGAGCGGCAGTCTACCAGCGGGAAGAGCGATGCGGGTGGGACGCCGCAGGGGACAGGTGATAAAGAGGTGGATGCCATTGTGCATGGGATCCTGCAGTTGAACGGCACTACAATACGGGACAAGCAAGGGCAGGATTTTAGATTAGAGGTAGAGCGGCTGGACGGTCCGTCTCAGATCACCGTCATGATATTCACCGAAGGCGTAGATGAGCAAATCGGATATGCGGTGTTCACAGTAAGAAAAAATATCTTTGGGGTCATTTTGTTAGATTGCGGGGATATTACCGTTGAGGATGAGCTGCACGGAATAAATTATCAAGGACGAGGGATCTCTGAGGCGGTTGTTTCGCTTGTAAGCGGATACATGCCCGCCAATTCAAAAGCTCATATTAAAGAGGTTGACGAGCAAGATACGTTAAAGAAGCTTACAGAAGGTTCGGATTGGTCTCGGACGAAGATAGGAAGGGTTTTTTTAAGCGCAGGGTGGGAACCGGAAGTCATATCGGTATTTGACCGGATGGCCAGCAGGACGTATGTCCTGTATGATAGGGACGGAAAGTGGGCACAGGATTTTCCAGCGGACCCGGAAGGTTTCAGGGCCACGCTGCGGCGCAATACAAGGCAAGGCGCGGTAAGCGGCGTAACGGTCAGCGTGACGCTTTCGAGAATGGCGGCAGCTGAGGCCAGGCAGTCCACAAGCGGGACGAGCGAAGAGAGGTCAGCGTCGGGATTACAGGCCGCGCCATCCCGGGCCGCACCAACATATAGTAGAATGGCCACACGGCTGAGACGCGCAATAGATACAGAGGATATATCGACAATGATGGCGGCGTTGAGGATACTTATGCACAAGCGGCACACACCATGGTTCCAAGATCTCGTAGACGAAGCCGAAGAGAAGCTCTTAAGGATCATCACCGGACAGCTCACACAGGCCATCGATGAGAGAAACGTGAAAGGAGTCCGGCGGATAGTGGCCCGTTGGCCCGAACTTCGGAGGATTCACAATCTCGGACGAAGGGTCGACGAGCTCTTGGAAGAAGAGGAATTTCTTGAAATCGCCGCCCACGCATTGTCTTCCCTGGCGACGCGAGAACCGGAACGCTATGGCGACCGCGCATACCGTACCTTTAGAAAACAGATGCGGCACAATCAGCTTCTCCCGGGGACTGATTACCGGTTCTCCGATTGGCTTAGAGATAACGGAGCGACCGCTCCGCGGCAGGCCGCAGATTTGATACGTCGGTATTATCCCGGAAACGCGGCAGCGCAAACTCCACCCACTCCGGCGGCGCCTGCGGAAGGCGAAACCCGCCAGCGGCTATCGACCCCTCGACAAGGCTCGGGGTCGATTCCAGAACAAGGACGACGGGAATCGACGAGCGGGAGGGAAGAGGGGCCGCAGAAATTCGGAATGAGCGCGTTCCTGCAGCGGGAGGTGGAAGGGCTCCTTCAGCGTTACCATGAAGGCCAATCGGCATTGCAGGAAGGAGGAGAGTACGATTCAGGCGCGACCGAATACGACAGGGCATCCGCGGCCTGGGGCCTGTCTCTTGACATCGGAGAGGACGGAGAGGTGGTACGGCATTATCTGAATAGAGATGCCGATGTCGTCGATACCGCTGTCATGGACCGTCTGCCGCCGCGGAAGATAGAAGCGCTGTCGACGCGATTATTCCAGGCCATGGGCATTCAGGATAAGAGACCAGGGACTGTCCGCACGCGGCAAGGACGGCTCCTTGTCGATATAAAGGGACGGTTGCTTGACCTTGAATCCGATACTGAAGATCAGGAGCTCCAGGCGATATTCGCCGCGGTAAGGCCGCAGCTCGGCGAGATAACGTTCTACATGCCGGTCCTGCTTGAGTTCGATGGTCCTGAACTCTCGGACCTGCGAAGCGTGGTAATCCATCTTCCCGAAGAGGGGCCTCTCGTAGAAGGGTATGTTACCGATGAACTGGCCGACCATGTGGCGAGGCAGATCGAATCTCTCAAGGAGCGCGACACCAAGCGGCTTTCCGAACTCGATGACCTTGCCCGCATTCCCATCGATCCCAATGAGGCCATGCCGGACGATCCTGCATGCCGCGTACGCTCAGAGAATAATGCGATGGATATAGTGGTGTGGCGCGATCCATCCGGAAATCTGCATCTCGTGGAAGAGCGATATATACCCCGAGGGAACGAGCCGAGGCTCTTCTCCACCTTTTCGGAATCGATCTTCGATGCACGGGGAGAGGTGCAGCAGATCCGATGGCTCAATATCCACTTCGAATACTATATATTCCATAAGGGATTGCCGTCAGGGGGCCGGCAGGTAGCGGGGATAGATTCATTGGACGATATCGATACGTTGCCGGAGACCGTTCGGTCGCCCGTGAGGGAATTCTACAGAAAGATCAGGACGAAGGGATTCGGGCCTATGGAGTCGTGGTACCACATGGCAGAGGTCCCCCTGGTCTGTGACTCGCTCGACGACTTCCGTGCGCGCGAGACGTCCTTCTATGAACTCGTGGGAGAGGACCTGGAAATGGTCGCCGCGTGGACGAAGGCGAGAAAAGACCTGCTTACCGGCGATCCGGATCTGCGGAAACAATTGCAGAAGGTCAAAAAGAGCCTGTCGCGTCTCGCTGGTGAGAAAGGTCAAAGAGGTTCGACCACCGGGAGTTCGCTCGATATTTCGGAAAAGGTCCTTATCGGCATCCCCGCAGGTCATGCAGCATCTAAGATAGACTATGCGCGGTCGAGGATAGAAGAGCTTACAGGAGGAAAGGCTTCTGTGGTGACCATTGAAGGAGCGACGGCCCAAGAGCAGATCGCTGCGCTCGAAGCAGCTGCACGAGCCAGCCATGTGAGGTTTGCGCGGCTCCTTGACTCTGAAAAGATCGACGATGAGGCGATCGGGATCGCGCTCGAATCCATCATGAGCGACGTGAGGCTCGACAGGCAAGAGCTCGTGGCGATCGCGCGCTTCCTCGACCTCCCCGTGATAGAGAGGGTCGATATCGACAGGATACTCAAGGCCCTGAGGGCACGGACCCTGCGCCACGACCCGAGCATGCGCTATGTCTATACTCACACGACCGAAGAGTTCTTCAGCGCGAAGACAGAGGCGGTCTCGGTGAGCACCCAGGGTGTCGTCGAGGCAGGCCTCTCATGGGCAAGCAGGATAGAGGCGCGCTGGAAGAAGATGGGTATCACGGCGAAGGGCCAGGACCCGATAAAGGAGTACCTCGTCATCACCGACGGTAATTTCGACAGGAACAAGGTCGATGCGTACCTCGCCTCGAGGGGCCTCGACAGATACGTCGACTCCAGGAACGTCATCTTCGCCTCGAGGACATCAGAGGTCATCGCGCAGGTCAGCCAGGACAACCCGGGCCTTGCGCTCGAGCGTATAGGTATCAGGGCCCTCGAGGGCGAGCAGGGCTTCGACGCCGACAGGCGCGACGTCCTCACCCTCAAGCTCGGGAAGGTCGAGACGAGGGACGGCAGAGAGATATTCGTGAACATCAACGCCTACGAAGTCCTCTTCGAGCTCCTCGCCTCGAGCGAGAACGAGAAGCACATACCTGGCTTAAAGAACGAGGACCGCAAGACGAGAATATACATCTACCTGCCTCCGATAGTCCCTGAGGACTACGAGAAGGAGATGGACCGATATAGACGGACTGTCGAGCGCATACTGACAGCGGCGTAACGCGCATCGGGATCTAAAGACCATAGACCGAAGACCATAGACCGAAGACCATAGACCGAAGACCATAGACCATAGACTAACAACTAACGACTAATAACTAATGACTAACGACTGTTTTTATGTAGACGCGGACAAATACCTCCCGTTCTCCCAGGTGAGTAGCCTGAGAGAAGCCTATCCTTGGGCCCGCCGGTTACGCCAAGCAGCCGGTGCGGTTCAAGGGTAGGCTACATAAGAGTAGAGACCAAAGACTGTAGACTAGAGACCATAGACTAACAACTAACGACTAATAACTAACGACTAATTAAGAGGAAGAAGGAGATGGAAAGAAGACGCTCAAATGAACTCCTGATACGGGCATGCGCATTCGTCCTCACTGGGCTTTGCGCCTTCGGTATTATCGCGACCTTCGCACCGCCCGCAGCAGTCCCACAGGGCCAGTCCCAGGATCCTTCGAGGGCTCACCTGGCGCCGTATCTTATCTCAGATGCGGTGAGAACATATCTGAAAGACGAGAAGAAGCTGAAGGACTTGAGCGAGGTAGCCCGCCCTGAGGGCCAGGGCACGTTGGAGGACAGGGCAAGGAGTGACATGGGGCAATGGATACGTGCCCACGTGCTCTCCTGGAATCGGAGGGCGGGTAAGAAAGAGGGCCTGAAGGACTTTTTAGGCGATAAGGCAATGATGGTGAAAGCGTATGAGGTCGCCTTCAAGAGACGGCTTGCGCAGCTCAAGGCGCAGGGCCTTGATATCGACACGGAAGAAAGCCTGCAAGGGGCAATGGCCCTCGCCCGTCCCGTATTCGACGAACTCTATCCGTCCGAACAAGTGAACGTGCAAGGAGCCGTCCGTCATTCGACGTCGGGCTCAGAGTCTCCGGTAGGCCCTAATGGTGAAAGCGCGGTGTGGCAGGACAAGGTCCGTGAAGCGATGAAGCACGATAATTGGACATTCCTTCTCGCTGAAATGAGTAAATGCCTCTCTACCGCTCTACAGGATGCGTCGCAACTATTTCACTTCCTCGCGCTCTGCGACAGCGCTGCTCTCAGCCAGCCATTGTATCCTATAGAGAGCCGTTACCCCATTTTACGTGCTGTCGCGCTCCTCTCGAAAGAGCAACAAGACGCTCTTGTGGGTATCTTGACCGCGCCCGAGAACTACAAGGTGCACAACCTCATCATCGTCGATTCTATCCTTTTGATGTTGGATGCGTATGAGAAGATGCCCGGGAGGAGTTGGCTATCGGCGTGGGCCCCCAACCTCAAGGGCAGGAGGGTATGGCAGGTGGCTTCCGAGATATGGTACCCCGGAGGAGGTCTCGGCAGGGTGATGCAGTACCATGGCATCGCAATGCATGAGCTGTTGAAAGGGAACGGCGCCGAGCTCTGTCACGTGGAGCCATTCTACGCGTTCCGCCGCGACAAATTCGGGAACCATAAGCCTAACGGAGTTGATTTCTACGCATCGCTTCCGTCTAGAATCCGGAGCATTCATGAAGTCTGCCGGTTTCCGGTTACGATAGGATCGGTCAATACGTGGGCGATAGTCTACTGCGGATGCAATAAGTACGGGATCGCCACGTATCTCATAGGCGACACGGGCAAGGACGGAGGCGAGAATGGCACTGAAGCCTATTACACGAAGATGATGTATAACTACTCAAGCCAGGACAATCCGGTGTCGTGGGAGGAGTTCTCGGCGTTCTTCTCGATGGCATCTCTTGAGCTGGTACGGCGCGTAGAGGCAGTGGAGAGAGAAAAAGATCCCGAGGCATGGAAGTCGCCCCTTGTCCATACGAACGATTCCCAGCTCGCGCTCTTCGACATCTATCAGGACATGCAGAGCAAGGCCCATCCTGACGATGAGGTACTTAAACGCACGATAATCGTACCCTTTACAACTCACACGTATCCGAATAGGGGCGGCTTTTCGCGAAGTACAGGGGAGTGGATTTTAGGGCGTGTGGGCGTTCCCGGAGCATACTGGGAATATTTCTATAAGAATTGGGGAGAGGACGTTGATTTTACCTCCGCGGCGATACGGTGGGCGCATGAACATGGGAACTGGACAGGCGGCGTGAGCGCAAAGCATGTCGATGACATTGCCATGTACGATAAGTGGGGCAGGTGGGAAAGCCTTCAGCTTGTCGCCGTCACCAACGGAGACTATCGCGCGTTTACCGCCGAGCAGTTCAGGGCGATCTTGCGCGAGCTGTTCCCGGACGCGGACGTGGAACATCCCACACCGGCCCAGGTTTTGCAGACAAAGAAAGAGGCGAAGAAGAGGCTGGGCCTTGATCCCGACAGATATGTAGTTTCGTATTCGGGAAGGCTCGTGGACGAGAAAGTGGGCAGGGAACGCGCGTTCACGAATGCGAATATCGAAGAGCTCGTGAAGATGGGGGTCCAGGTCGTCATCTACGGCAACGTCCAGGATAACGACGCAAGCAGGGAGCTCGAGCGGGGACTGCGCGAATTGGAGGACTCCCTCAAAGGGAAGGGCTATCCCGGCAAATTCTTATTCGTCTCCCGCTTTGATATCGATGACCAGCGTATGCTTTTGGCCGCAACCGATATCCAGGTGCAGGATTCTCACCCCCGCACAGAAGCGGCGGGTTATAGTGAGGCAGACGTTTCGAGCTGCGGAGGTTTTGAGCTTGCGCCTCCCTGGATCGAAGGGATATTGCAGGTCCAAGGGGTGAGGATCAATCTGGGAGTCCCTGGCGAAGGCAATACCCTCACACCCGAGGACGGGAAGCCAGAGTCCTACCTGAAGATATTGAAAGATGTATTGAGCAAGACACCTGAAGAATTGTCTGTATACCAGGCGACGTCGGTCCGCCTGAGCCGTGTTTTGGAGGCCCGTTTGACTTCGGCAGAATACCTGAGGCAGTTCAGCAACTCGGTAGCGCGAAGAGAGGGCCGAGGCGCGGGGGTGAGGCATCCCTCCTCAGGTAGTACTGTGGAGGACGGCGACTTACATGCAAAGCAGCAAGGTCGCCAGCTCCCTTCGGGAGCGCCTACTCAAGGTGAAACTCGCGAGCGGCAGCCCCCTTCGGGGACGCCTGCGACAGATGAAACTGGCGAGCGGCAGTCCTCCTCAGGTAGTAGCGTGAAGGACGGCGACTTGCATGCAAAGCAGCAAGGTCGCCAGCCCCCCGTGGAAACAACACTTGCAGGGCGTCCCCTTCGGGGACAGTCCCCTTCGGGGACGCCTACGGAAGGTGAAACTCGCGAGCGGCAGCCCTCCTCAGGCAGTACTATGGAGGACGGCGACTTACATGCAAAGCAGCAAGGTCGCCAGCCCCCTTCGGGGACGCCTACTCAAGGTGAAACTCGCGAGCGGCAGTCGACAAGCGGAGCACAGCAGTCGCACGGCATCGATATAGAAGCTGAAGGCTCCTCCCGCAGATGGCTTGCGCTGGAAGACGGGAGCAGGATTGTCAACGAGACCTATAGAGTTGTCGAAGAGAGACTTAAGGCCCACGCGTCATTGGTCACCAGGCCGATTAGCGTCTTCGTCCATAAAGACCTGATGCCGGGGGATGGAAGGCGTTTCAGAGAAGAAAAGGGAGCGTTCTCGTTCGATAGCGGGGTCACGATAAGACTCTTTTCGAGCATGGATACGCTCCCTGCGAATTTCAATCCTGATACCGATGTGCTTGTAACCACCCAAGCCGAACTCGCCCAGATTGCCCAAGGCACGTTGAAGGTCGATCCAAAGGTCGCACGCGCAGCGAGGATGCTCGGCGTTGAAGTTGATGAGCGAGGAGAGCATCCGTTCCTGAGAGAGATCCTGGTGAGCGCAGTCCTATTGGGGAATATGGAAGAGCGTGATATCGATGAGAAGAGCCCCACATACGAGTCCTTCAGAATGATTCTCAGTCTGTTGAGAGGGAGAGAGGTCTCGCCCGAGCAGATACGCGGTCTTATTGCGAAATCAGACGATGACCCAGGAGCGATTTCAGACAGGGCTCGAAGAATACTCAAATTGCTCATTTCCAAACCGATGGTGAGGTTCGATATAGACGAGATCACGCATGAGCGCGCGGTGCTTTGGGCCGCATAATCTTTTTATCCTGTGCTATGCCGTATTCAACAACCGGATATATAAGGAATCATAAATGTTAAGATTTCAAAATTGTATCTTTTTACTCTTGACAATGCTATAATATAATGTATATTTAGATGGTTTAATGAATCAATAGAAAGTTATATTTTTACACATATAGGATAAGTGTGGGTTTTTATGTTTATTATGTTAGAATATAAAAAATCCAGAAAATACCATTGACAAAATTTGCTGAAAATGATATTATTATTTAGGTATAAAAAAAGGAAGATAAATAATACAAGGATAGAGGATGCTATATTTCACCTTCCAAGAGGTAATAAAATGAATATGGCGAAAATCCTACAACGGGGTAGTGTATTCACTAAAACCGTTTCCATATTTTTACTACATTCCTTTTTGCTTTCGAGCATCACATGTGCCGTTCCGGCTGCCGATAATCCGGCGAGCGGAGCGACGGCCTCAAAAAGCGACATCAATTCCACCCCTGAAAAATTGGTCATACCGCGCGATTTCGGCCTGGTGAAATCCAGGTTTGTCGGCAAGGAGCCCAGATTCATAGTGCACATACAGGACGCCCACTGCAATTTTGAGGCCCAGTCGAATATTGTCAAGATCATCGAAAACCTCATAAGGAACTACGGGCTCACCTTCATCGCGGTCGAGGGCGCGGAGGGCTACGTCGACACGAGCTGGTTCAAGTCGTTCCCCGATGAGGACGTGAGAAAGGAAGTTGCGACGTACTTCATGAAGAAGGGCGAGATCACGGGCCCGGAATTCCTCTCCATCACCACGGACTACCCCATAAAACTTTTCGGAGCAGAGACCAAACAGTACTACATCGAAAACCTGAACGCCTTCACGTCGAGCTATGCGCTGAAGGACGAGACGGAGAAGTACTACACACAGATAAAGATGATAGCGAACAAGCTCAAGGAGACCGTATACACGGAGGAGCTCAGGGAATTCGATACGAAGCGCGCGGACTACGAGTCCAAGAAGATGTCCTTCAACGATTACATCCGTTACCTCCAGTCCTTGTGCGAGAAACACGCTATCAACATTCGGCAGTACGACAACTTCTTCAAACTGATCAGCACCCTTATCTATGAGAAGAAGATAGACTTCTCGATCGTCGATAAAGAGAGGACCAACCTCATCGACGAGCTCACCAGGAAGCTCCCGAAGGACGTGATGCAGGAACTCGTGATGAAGAGCCTGACGTTCAAGGTCGGGAAGATGTCCGCGGCCGAGTACTACAAATACCTGAGGGACCTCGCGACGTCCCACGGCATCCTGCTCGTCCAGGCATACCCGAACCTCGCGAACTACATCATCTATACGACCGTCTACAGCAGGATCGAGAACGAGAAGCTTTTCCATGAGATAAGGCTCGTGGAGACAGCGATAAAAGAGAAGATGTTCAAGAACGATGAGCAGAGGCAGCTTGATAAGATGTCCCACAACGTGAATACGGTGCTCTCCCTCATAAACATAAAGCTCCTCAATTCCGATTTCGACTACTACATTACGC
The DNA here is from genome assembly GCA_964354545.1 of uncultured Planctomycetia bacterium. GTDB lineage: Bacteria > Omnitrophota > Gorgyraeia > 2-01-FULL-45-10 > JAHFGN01 > CAYHAE01. The sequence goes on along the minus strand of CAYHAE010000041.1, from coordinate 831 downwards.
ACAAGGAAGAGTTCGCCTCCGAAGTCTTCACGGATTTCATCAAGAAGGAAGGCGCGAAATACGGTTTTGCCTATGCGGTCGAGCCCCCCAGCGAGGCCGTGCAGAACGCTATACCGAAATTAGAGGCGTTCTACGCCATCGCGATAAAGCGCGATGAGGCGATCGTCGAGAACACCCTTCGCGCGATGGAAAAGGATGACGCGCAGTTCGCGGTACTCGTCGCAGGCGGTTTCCATACAGAAGGCATGATAAGGCTGTTCGAGCAGCAGGGGGTGTCGTATCTTGTCGTGAGCCCCAATATCACGAAAGACACGCCCACTCCCTATATCCAGGTGCTCACCAACCAGAAGACGCCTTTTGAGGAGTTGCTTGTGGGTGCGGCAGAAGCGAAGGAAAATTTCGTCCCGCCGCATCTGCTCTCGGAAGGGGTGAGCATGTACTTCAGAAAACCGGCCGAATTGGCAAGAACGAGTAAGGCTATAGGTGAGGTAGGTGAGACGGGAAAGCTCACGGAGAGGGTGGAGCGCGATATAAGGGCATGGTCGAGGCGTTATGTGAAGGCGTGGTATGAGAGAGTGGTAGCGGTCGGGCCCCCGGGAGGGCCTTTCGAAGAGAGGGCGGGTATATTCAGAGATCTATTCGTGCAGGCTCTCAATAAGAGACTGGAGGATCTCGCGGCGCGAGACCTGGAATTCGCGCCTCTCGTTACGCCGACGAGACAAGCGATCTTAAAGGCCGCGGAGCCGGAATTGGACAGGATCATCGCTGAAAAAGAAGGAGAAAGAGAATCGCTGCTCAGGGCAGAGATACCCGCCGCCGGACCCAGGGCAA
>CAYHAE010000040.1:0-16955 GCA_964354545.1 uncultured Planctomycetia bacterium | reverse complement strand
CGATCTGGTGTATAAGGTAATATAGTCTATTCAGGGTATACCCTTAAAAGGGTCATACCTTGAATAGACATACGTTACGTAACTCACGCGCCTTACTGCAAGGCGGAACGGTTCGATAATGGGAAAGAGAGTCGTTGTAACGATCATATATTTCGTACTCTTTTCGATGGGCGCTTCGGCGGCAGAAGCGGCCGACCTATCGGTATCGACTGACATTAAGACGACCGCCGAGGTCGCCTTCAAAGTGGCGATGTATGAGCCGGACGGCACGCATGTCCTTTATTCTACGACGGTGCCGTTCACCAATATCGACCCCGCGGCGACGTTCGCGTTGGCCGACGGAAGGACTGTGAACGACGGGAAATCGGACGTGGGCCTCTACTGCATCTCAAGCCATGGGAGCCCATGGTACCTCAAGATCGGAATTACTGCGGGAAACATGCCGGAGAACAAACTGAAATATTACCTGGGCCAGCCTTATATCTGGAACGGGACGGCAAGCGTTCCGACCGACGGTACTATTACACCGAACCCGCCCGCATGGGCCGCGATACCGAAGGGTTCGGGCACCGTGATATACAGCTCCGGCTCAATGGATACGGTGAATGCGCCGTTCGGGACGCTCGCCACGATCAATTTTCAACTGGACCCTTCCGGTATCTCGAGCGGGAACTATACGGCGACGGTGACCTACACAATGACCACGTCGCCTTGAAGCGTGTGTTGACGGGAGCGCTATGATAACGACAATGAAGAATTCGATGGCCCGGATATCCCTCTGCATGGCTGTCATCGCCGCATGGTGCGGCCCCGCGGGCGCTGTCGATATCAGTTCCACTACCAACGTCAGTATTTCGATCCAGCAGGCATTCTCGATCCAGTTCTATACCGATTCGAATGTCGTCTATTCTACCACAGTCCCCTTTTCAAGCATCGACCCGTCGCAATCCATGGTCTATCCTGACGGCAGGAAGGTAAATGACGGAAAGTCGGACGTCGGTATCATATGTCTGTCAAACGCGGGCAAGACGTGGTACCTCAAGCTCAGCGTCCAGACGACAGCCTCTCTTACCGCGGACAAGATGAGATACTATATGGACCAACCCTATAATAGGAATACGGGCGGCCGGGCTGACGGGACCCTTTCACAACCTGCCAGGTGGTATCCCCTTTCTTCAACGCCCACTACCGTGTACAGCTCAGGCGCTCAGGACCAAAGCAATCTCCCCTTTGGCACCCTTGTCACGTTTAATTACGCATTAGACCCTTCAGGCCTCGAGGCAGGGCAGGCCTATTCCGCGGTCATTACCTATACCTTGACCACAGCCCCATAATATCCGGCAAATCTGACTTTGATTTGACTTATGAATATTTATATGATATTATTATGTGTAATAACCTAATATAGGAAAATGATACGTAACTATTATATTCCCATAATAGCGGTGTCTATGCTTCTTTTGGCCGTGCCCTGCGCATATCCCGAGCAGGTCGACCAGGATATGTACGCGCAGGTCTACGTAAACCCCATCTTTACCCTTTCTCTGGACAACGCCAATATAAGTTTCGGTTACTCAGATCCGGGGAAGACGATAGAGCTCAAGCCCGATACGTATTACAATCTGGTGAAATGCAGGTCGAATAAGGGGAAGACCTGGTATCTCAAGGTGTCGATCATGGGTGAGATAGCCGGGCCCCAGCCCCCGATATCCCTTGATAGTTTCAAGTGGAAGGTGTTCCGTTCGACGGGAGACGGCGTCCCGCAGACAGGGTGGCAGCCGTTCACGAAGGAGCCCGTACTCGTCTATACAAGCGGCCCGGGCGATAATACGGGAGCGGAAGTGATAGTCCAGTTCCAATACAAGCTGGATATGCCGGCGAGCGCGACCGGCGGATATTACAGCGTGAAAGTCCTCTATTCGATGACGGACATACCATGAAGACACAGACCGGAAGGCATATGAGAATAGCGGCCCTCGTCCTTTTCGCTTTTATTGTGACGGCGGGACACGCGCACGCGGCCATCACCATGACGGTCGACAGGAATACGCTCGACTTCGGCGCGATGAATACGGGGGAGACAAAGGAGCTTGCCGAACAGGGCGTCTATCACAACGAGGTGACCCTCACGTCCACGAACAACAAGTCCTGGTATCTGAAGGCGCATCTCGTGAGGCCATTTACCTCAGGCGTGAACACCATCCCTCCGGAGAACCTTCAGTGGATGGTCGTCTCTGTGGGTTACGGCAGAGGGATCGTCTATAATAACATCAATGTCGCGAATCCGTTTTCGACCATGCCGAGCACTGTCTACACAAGCGCCGAGACGGATAATACGGGGACTGCGGTAAAGCTGCGGTTCCGTTATCTCCTCACGGTCCCGAAGGATCAGGTAGAGGGAGGCTATAGCGCGGTGGTAAGATTTACGATGATAGAAACCTTATAGAAGGGGCGAAAGACATGACAAGAAGACGAATGGCGGTTCGGGTAGTGCTTTTGGCGGGCTTTTTTCTGTGCAGTCTCGTGGTGAACGGCGCGTATGCGTTGAAGGTAAATATCGACCCTCCGCGCGTGGAGCTGAGTATAAAGCCTGGAGAGGAGAAGAGCGGGTTCGTGACGGTCCAGAATTACGACGAGACGGGCACGGTGCACATGAAGGCATACGTCCAAGACCTCGTCTATCTACCGGACGGAAGCAACGACTTCCTGCCCGTTGGCTCTACGCCGTGGTCATTGGGGGACAATATCAAGATAGGCCCCACAGAGTTCGATATAGCGCCCGGGAAACAGGAGATGGTGCGGTATTCGATCACGCTCCCGAAAGATACGAAAGGCGGCCGCTACGGGGTGGTCTTCTTTGAGGTGACCGTTCCGCCGGCCCAGTTTCAGCAGGTGGGCGCGAACGTGAACGTGAGGCTGGGGTCCGTGATGCTCATCACTGCGGAAAATACCGATGTCCTGAAGGCCAAGCTGAAGGTTATCGCCGTGGCCAAGCCGAAGGAGGGCAAGCCTCTCACGATATCCTGCACCGTATATAATGAGGGCAACGTATTGGCCCGCCCTGTCGGGACCGCGACGATCATAGACTCGAAGAAGGTGAAGGTCGCGGAGGTCCCGATGAACGCCGAAAAGGGAGGGGTGCTCCCCGATACGAACAGGGTATATTCCGCGGAGTATAAAGATAAACCGCTTACAAAGGGCACTTATCATGTCCAGGTCGTCCTGGATTATGGCGGGGCCACCCTGCTGGGGGGTCAGACAAAATTTGAGGTTGACTAAGGGGAGCGATAGGCGATAGGCGACAGAAGACCCCTCGGGTGGGGAAGAGCGATATCAGTATAAAGGGAATAAAAGAAGAGTAAAATTTTATTCCCTTTTTTTATAGACCCTTTAATCCCCTCCGCAAAATCCCCGGCTTGAAAATCGGGGATAGGAAGTTGCGGAATGTGTTTTTGCTTCGGGGAGGGAGCCCTCGGGCCTAAAGGCCGAGGGGGCTCCACGCATTCTCGGCTAGACAGGAGATATTTCATCGGGTCGATCTTCGCTCTCACAAGCGAGGATTTAAATTGATTGGTGTATACATATAATAAAGATGATTAGAAAGTCCTTAAACGATGGCTCGACAGCGGGGCTCTTTTTGGCCCTCGCGACGCTTATATGGCTCATCGTCTTTGCGATCGTGCCGCATGCGGGCCTTTCCGATGAGACCTCCGCGAGGGGCAGGCTGCAGGAGGCCGTCGATCAAATAGAGGCCGGCACTGCCGACAAAGACAATGATAAGGTCCAAGAGGCACTTGAAAAATATGACCAGGCCCTCAGGATCTTAAGCAGCCTTCGCAAAGAGCCCAGCGTTTCGAGGAGGATCGACTATTTACTGTTTTTAGTGTCAGAGAGGATGAAAGAATGCAGGGCCGGCGGGGCGGAAGAAGTAGAAGCGGTGACCGCACAGGTTGAAGCGCCGTCAGGGCCGGCGCCGCAGGAAGAGGCGCCAAAAGAAACTCCTCAAGAGGCTCCTAAAGAAACTCCTGCGCCATCCGCGCCAATAGAAGCTCCACAGGAAGCACGTAAGGAAGAAGCGGCCAAGGAAGCGCCGGCTCCCGCACCGCCTGCGCCGGTCAGCAGAGAAGGACCCAAAGAAGCCGCACAGGCCCCCGCGCCGCCTCAGGAAGAGGCGGTGAGCGCCCACCCCTCGGAAGAGGGGAAATGGGTGGTCGCGAGCGAGAAGGTGGACTTTGGTTACGACCTGACTAAATACAGTCCCGACCCCGAAGTCAAGTTCTCATACGGGGGAGAGGTCTTTACGCTCGCAAAGCCGCCTCTCAGGAAAGGGAGCGAGGTCTGGGTGCCGGTAGATTCTCTTCTTCGTAAGATGCAGCTGATGTTCTTAAAGGTTGATGAGAGGAGCTTTGGCCTGATACGTGAAGACGGCCTTCCATTTGAATTGAAAGTAGGGGGTACCACCGTCTTTTTCAGCAAGGCTCCCTATATGACGTTAGATACTCCGCCCGCCATTTACGAAGGCAGTTTCTACCTCTCCATGGACGCGGTAGCAAAGGTTCTGAATACCTCGTATACCTACGATGCGTCGACGAATACGGTTGTCTTCCCCACGGCGAAAGAAGAGGAATTCACCACCTATTCCGTGGCCAGGCCGGTCGAAGCGGTGAAGACGAAAATAGAACCGCCTAAACCCCCGCCCCGCGAGCCTAATGATATCAGGCAGGAGTTCCTGCCGCCTGAATTTGCCCGGGATGTGGGCCTCACGGTCGATACGAGCGGGAGCTACCTCCACGACGAGGCCCAGCATGACAGGACGAGGCAGGCCGAGTGGTATATCTCAGGGAAGGCCTACGACTATACCGTTGACGGACATTTCAGGATGAAGGACTTTCGAACAGCCGATAAGCAGCGCTTCAAAGAAGACGGCGAATTCCTGGGGCTCTATAAGAAAGACCTCTGGTTCAAATTCCTCGACAACAATTTTTCCATCCCGACCCTGCGTTCACAGTCGCAGTCATTTTTCGGCACCGAGGTCACGACGTTCATGGACCCGTTCAAGGGCTCGATCGTCTACGGAAGGACCGACAACACGGTCGCGGGCCCCGCCGCCATCGGCGCCGTCAGATACTACGGGGACCTCGTCGCGGTCCGCGAGTCATATACGACCCCGTCGAAATCCTTCACGACGCAGGAGAGCGTTATCTCGTGGGTCAATAGCGCGGAGACGGAGGGGAAATCGGGCCACACGGCCTTTCCGAGGAGGAGCGTCGTGCTCGTGACAGAGAATTCCCTCATCGCCGCCGAAGGTTTGAAGCTCGACTATTCCTACGCGATATCGAACTATGTGCCCGATAACAAAGTGAATGCCCATCTCATGGACGACAACTGGAAGGCGGGTGCGGGCTTCTCTCAGGATCTCTATTCTTTCAAGGCGGCATATGAATACGTGGGGCCGCAGTATGCCTCGATAGGGATCCCGACGACGTACCAGGATTATGCCGGATGGGATTTCTCCACGAACTACAAGTTCACGAAGAACTGGTTCGGAAGCGGCGGGGCGAGGCTTGCGCGCAATAACGTCGGCAGGGACCCCAGGCACCAGACGACCTATGATAGGAGTTTGAATGCCGGTAACTCGTTCGTGCTGCCGTGGGAGCAGAGCGCAAATTTCAGCTGGACGCTCAGCGAGTCCTTCACGAAGGGCGGCGATCTTGATATGAGCGGGAGCAGGTACCAGGATTGGAGAGTTGACTATTCGAAGGTATGGGGGAACATGAGCGCGCAGCTGAGCTACGACCACTATGTCCTCGAGGCGTTCGCCACCGCCACGGGAGGATCGGTGACCGATTCGGCCTCGCTCTCCGTCTTCGACGTATACCCGGAGCTCAACGGTTCTTATGCGAGGTGGTCCTCGAATTACCGGAAGACGAAGACGATCGCCGACGCGAGCTACACGACGGAGAGTATCGACAGCATCGTAGGCGGGAGGCTCAATATCACACACTGTTTGAGCGCCACGTGTGACTGGAGGGTCGCCTTCACCCGCAGAGAGGCGTTTCAGGACACCGCGATGATGAGCCTGATCCTAGGAGGAGAGTTCAAGTCAAGCCCGGTGACGACCTTTAACTACGATTTCTCCTTAACGGACTTCGACCTCTATAAGAAGAAGACGTGGCTTCCCAAGCACTACACGATGCTTTTCAGGGGCAGGCACGCCTTCGATGTGGCGACTCCTGAGAAGTGGAGTAAAGTGAATGTCTTTGTGTACAGGGACCTGAACGGCAACGGCAGGTACGACCCCGGTGACCCAGGGATCCCCAAGGTCCGCGTCTATGTCGTGAACGGCCGCGCCGCGTTTACCGACGATAAAGGGTATGCGCTTATAGAAAAGGTCGTCCCCGGAGAGAGGAAGGCGAAGGTCGATCTCACGCGGATGCCGATAGATCTCTACGTGAGGGGCCCGTCAGTTAAAACGGTGACCGTTGAGCCGCTCGGCACCGCAGCGGTCGATTTTCCCATGGTGAAGACCGGAAGCATCAGGGGGAGGGTCTATATAGATAAGAATAAGAACGGAAAATACGACAAGTTCATAGATGAGCCAATGCCCAACGTGAGGGTCTATCTCTCGCCGGAACTCAAGGATACGCTCACATTCTCCGACGGGTCGTACGCGTTCGATTACACCTACCCCGGGACATACGATGTCTGCATGGACATGCAGAGCGCTCCCTCTATCTATAGATTAAGCTCACGAGAGAAGATCCCCGTGAGCTTAAGAGAACAAGATAAAGCAACCGATATAGACTTCATATTTTCTCCCAGGCAGATCGAGATGGGCTATTTTGGCGGAGAATAGGAAGTCCTACAGTTTTTCCATCATGGTGTAGCACGGCGTCTCGATCCCGCCCCGAGAAGGCGTTTCCAGCTTCACGAACCGTTCATTCACGCTCTGCGAGAGGGCGTTTGTCAATAGGTCCGTTGCCTGTTGTGGAGCGCCCTGCATCTGCGGTATCACCGGCCTTACCGTAACTATCACTGTCGTCGTCAACGTCCTCGTTTCAGCGTATATCTCCTGTGCGAGAGGACCTGCGACGGCGATGGCTAAAAACAGGATCCCTATAAGTCTTATCCCCCACATTGTAGTTACCTCCCTTCGGCAACCCGGCTATCCCGAATCTCCCGGGACCCGTGGCTTTGCGTCCCCGCCTTACGACGGGTTTGCCCCGTTAGAGATCCTCGCTCTAACGTCGCACCTCGTTATCTCTCACGGAGGTGCTTTTGTCGCTTGAGGCGGAGCCATACGAGCTTGCGCCCATGGCCCCTCTCTTTTTCCCGCCTGCCGTCCAAAATGGCTCGGCGGAGCAAAAAAAATAACCAGGGCAAACCTGGTTATCACGTAGCTTCGGCAACCTGCCATTCCCGCCCTTTTGGTTTTCCCAAAAGGGCGGGACGCACGGCTTTGCGTCCCCGCGTTACCACGAGTTTGCCTTTTCGGTGTACCATCATTAACCCGTCGACTTGGCCTTAGGCCGTGTCTGGCGTTTTGCCTGGACCCGGCCCGAGGCCTTGCTCAGGGACCACCCCTAAGCATCCATCGATCCATCTCGCCTCGGCGCATTGCGCTTCGGTCCGAGTCAGGACATCCCTGATGCGGTCGACGGATCAGTCGAATGGTTAAATTATCAAAGTTCAATATAACTTTTCTTTATGCTAATATTAGTATACATCATTAATATTTCATAGTCAAGGCGTAGTAGTCTAGCTTTTGTATAATTAACGCAACAAGCATACTAGAAGTTTTTTGATCCTATTGCGTGAGGTTCGGAGATAGGGTTATCATGGGAGATGAAATATGCTTCGAAGATGCAGCTGTGTGATCCATATTATTAGATTGTATTATTTGTAATTTCGGTTACAGCGCAAAGACGATTACAGATACATAAGTAGAACTGCGGGATATCGCGAGATGATCGCAGATCGACACGGCATCTGTGATAGTCTGCGTTTCCGCCAGAAGGCGGATCCGCCTCCTGGCGGAGGATCTGCGTTAAGAATGTCAGCAGGGTTTATTGCGGCATCTTAAGAAAAGCCCTTGCACTTATCGAGAAAGTGTGATAAAATTTTTTTAGAAAGGTGCACGAGGCGTGCATTCATTACCCGTGAACCAGTCCCGCTTTGCGGGACGGTTTAGGGTTCCGCTGCGGAGCGGAACACTGAAAAGAAAGAGGCAGCGGCTGTAAGGCCGCGGAGCTTCACACGATGCGAATTAACCCATTCGCGACGCTTAAGCTCCGCCCCGCTCGGGACGGAGAAGAGAGGCGCTGCTCAGGGGTTGACAAGGAGTTGACGATGTGGAGATTGAAGTTCAGGATGTATCTATTGGTCGCGGCCCTATTCGCGATCGTCTATGCGGTCATATCCGCGGTAAGCTATTCCCTCGGCATAGGGAATTTCTATTTCTATATTGTCCTGTCGTTTGCCATGATGCTCGCCCAGTACATGATAGGCCCGAAGATCGTCGAGTGGACGATGCACGTGAGGTATGTGAATGAGCCCGAATATCCGCGGCTCCACCAGATGGTGAGGGAACTCGCCCTCGCCGCACGCCTACCGGTGCCCAGGATCGGGATCGCACAGGTGCCCATACCGAATGCCTTTGCCTTTGGACGTACGGCACGAGACGGGAGGATCTGCGTCACGGAGGGGATCCTGAACCTCGTGAGCGAGGAAGAGCTAAGGGCGGTGCTCGGCCATGAGATGACCCACATCAAGAACAGGGATATGCTCACCATCACGCTCCTTTCGGTCATCCCCATGATCCTCTACCGCATCGCGTGGAGCTTTTACTTCTACGGCAACCGGAGGGAACGCTCGGGAGGCAACGCGGCGCTCGTGGGCCTGCTCGCCTTCATCTTCTATTTTGTGACAAACCTCCTGGTCCTCTATGCGTCGAGGATCCGGGAATATTTTGCCGACCGCGGTTCCGTCGATCTAGGGAACAGGCCTGAATGTCTCGCCTCCGCGTTGTACAAACTCGTCTACGGCTCGGCGAGGACGCCGAAAGAAGAACTCAAAGGCGTAGAGGGCATGAAGGCATTTTTTGCGAACGACCCTTCAAGGGCAGTTGCGGAATTAAAAGAACTACGCGCGCTGGACCTCGATAAGAGCGGGACGATCTCTGCGCGAGAGCTCGCAGAGATCGAAGGGAGGAAAATCACCCTGTCTTTTGGCGACAAGCTCCTCGAGCTCTTGAGCACACATCCCAATATGCTCAAGAGGATAAAGCGCTTGAGCGATGTACGGTGTGCGTGAACGCGCTGAGGAGGTCTAATAGCACATAACCCAAGATTTCACTTTGAGGCGACAGGGATAGGAAGCGTCCCATTCACGGATCCGAAAAAAACCTGCGACTTTCTTCTGCACCGTTTCACTGAGGTGCCGTTTTGGCCCCAGCTCCCCAAAAGATCCTACCGCGAGAACATGTACGTCCAATTCTCAGAAGGTATGCCGGGCGTCGTCGTCGATGAGGCGAAGCGAACGGTACACATCGATACGCCGGCGGCACTCGGGGGCCTCGAGGAGCTATACGGACGGTACCTCGAGGACGACGTGGCCTTTTTCCGGATATCTCCCGAATGCGCAGCCGGGCTCTATGAGTTTTTGGACGCCGTGAAGGCGCTTTCCCGGAGGCCCATGTGCGTAAAGGGCCAGGTGACGGGACCCGCGAGCATGGCCCTGGCGCTCACCGATAAGGACAAGGTCCCCATCATCTACAATGGGGAGCTCTTCGAGGCTATCACCAAGCTCCTCGGGATGAAGGCGAGGTGGCAGGTGCGGAAGATGAAAGAGCTGTGCGATGAGGTCATCATCTTCATCGATGAGCCCTACCTCGTGTCGCTGGGCTCGAGCTATGTGAACATCGACAGCGAAAAGACCATGGAGAAGATCGACGAGGTGGCGGATGCGATCAGAGGAGAGGGGGCGTACGCGGGGCTGCACTGCTGCGGGAATACGGATTGGCCGGCAATACTGGGAAGAAACATTGACATTTTAAGTTTTGACGCGTATAATTTTATAAAAGAGTTCATGTTGTTCAAAGACGACATAAAAAAGTTTCTCGCGCGCGGCGGGACGATCGCGTGGGGCATAATACCCACTTCATCCGTCGGGTCGACGCATGAGGACGCCGAAGGTCTTTTCCCGAAGCTGAGAGAGGGCATCGGTTCGCTCGGAGAGGGCGGGGGCGATATGTCGTCGCTCGTGACACCAAGCTGCGGCACGGGGACTTTGAGCGAGACGGCGGCGAAAGAAATTTTGAATCTCACTGCGGAGCTTGCGAATATCGCGAAGGGGCGCGCCGCAGAACTATAGAATGCTTATCGAAGAAATTGCAAGGAGACAGGATGGAAGAGAAACTCATTGTCATGCCGCATCAGAGTGAGATCAAAAGGAATTACGGCGGGCTCGAGGACGAATATTCCAATTTTAAAAGGGCAAAGGTTACGCTCCTCCAGGTGCCGTATGAAAAGACGACAACATACAGGAAGGGGACGCAGTACGGGCCTTCGGCGATCATCGAGGCCTCGATGAACATGGAGCTCTTCGACGAGGAGCTCAACCAGGAGACGTACAGGATAGGGATCCACACCATGAACGGCCTCGGCTTTGTCGACGAGCCCCCTGAGGCGATGGTGGAGAAGGTGCGGGCCTCCGTCCTTGAAATGATGAAGGCCGGGAAATTCCCCGTCGTCCTCGGCGGGGAGCATTCCATTACCCCGGGTGCGGTGAAGGCGGCCAGAGAGATCTACGAAAACCTCTCCGTCTTGCAGCTCGACGCCCACTATGACCTGAGGGACGAGTATCTCGGTTCTAAATATAACCATGCGTGCGTTGCCCGGCGCGTGAGCGAGATGTGCCCCCTTGTCCAGGTCGGGGTGAGGAGCCTGTCGAGAGAGGAGAAGGATTTCCTCTCCACGCATCCGGCGAACATCAAGACGATCGGCGTGTACGACATACTGGACAGGCCGTTTTGGAAAGACGAGGTCTCGAAGGCCCTCACCGACAACGTGTACGTGACCATCGATGCGGATGTCTTTGACCCCTCGCTCCTTCCCGCGGTCGGGACGCCCGAGCCCGGCGGCATCGGCTGGTACGAGCTACTGGAGCTTTTGCACTCGGTTGCGAAGGATAAAAAGGTGGTGGGATTCGACGTCGTGGAGCTCTGCCCGATAAAAGACCAGCCCGCGTCCGATTTCCTTCTCGCGAAGCTCATCTATAGGTTCCTGGGTTACATCTTCGGCAACAAAAAGTAAGGGAGACGGCCACATGCTTCTCATGTCCCGGAAGAGCATCCTCGTCCCCAAGAAGTTCTTCTTCACGAAAGGCGCGGGGACGCACAAGGCGGAGCTGCGCAGCTTTGAGCTTGCGCTGCGCGACGCCGGGATCGAAAAGTGCAATCTCGTCCACGTCTCCAGCATACTGCCCCCTGAGTGCAAGATGATGTCCAAGAACGAGGGCCTGAAAGAGCTCTTCCCCGGCATGGTGACGTTTACGGTCATGTCGAGGTGCTTTTCCAACGAGCCGCACAGGCTCATCGCCTCGAGCGTCGGATGCGCAATACCGGCGGACCCGAGCGCCTACGGGTACTTAAGCGAACACCACGCGTTCGGACAGAACGAGAAGGTCGCGGGAGATTTTGCGGAAGACCTCGCCGTTGAAATGTTGGCGTCCACCCTCGGCCTGGAGTTTGACGAAGACAAATCGTGGGACGAGAATAAAGAAATATACCAGTTGAGCGACAAGATAATCCGCACGTCGAACATAACACAGTCTGCGATCATCGGCCCCGAAGGGGACTATACGACGGTCATCTCCGCAGCGGTATTCCTCTTTTAATCCCGACTTTTTTCTGTCCCCTCTCGGGCTTGTGTCTCACGGGAACACATATTTCAGCGTTTAGCGTATAGCGCTTAGTATTTTTCGGGTCCTGCCGCTCGGCTTCCCCTCTCGGGGTTCTATCTCGCGGGAACGCACAATTTTCCCCAGCGAGGAAAATTGTGCTCGAGAAAAACCGCTCGCTCTCCCGCCCTTTTGGTCTACCATCTCGCTCGGTCCAAAAGGGCGTGAACCATGCCCGCTCGCGGTTTTTACGTCCCGCTCGATTCGAACCCCTCGGGGGCCCCTCAGCGGAGCATAAAAATCGCTTCCTTCATCTCACCACACGCTCTGTATGTAATAGCGCGCGTGACTGAATTGAAAAAAAACAGCATGTAGCGTTTAGCGTATAGTATTAATAAAAAACGAAAACGTCCCTCGATATCCGGTCACCCACCCGCTTTACCTGTTGAGCGTGTGGGAGAGCTTCTTCGATGACCTAAAACGAGTTATGTGAGCACAATGAAAATGTTAGGTCTTTTGTGAAGGAGAAAAACGGTTCCTTGTAACAATACCTTGATACGAAAAGAGCCGAGGATGTTCGAGCCCGCCTCCGTGCGGGCGAGTTCCGCAGGCTCCCGTTTTTCAACTGAGCAAAAGACCGACCCCGAACGAGGTGAGGGGGAACATTTTCCTTATCCGCTTGTTAGCGGATTGTGCGAACATAATGAGTTTTAGGTCCGACTACTACAAGTGGAGCACCCGCGGCCTAAAGGCCGGGGCTCCCTCCCCGAAGCACCTGCCGGCAGGTGCGGAGGGGATTAAAACCTCACCCGGCGCTGTCTTCTCGCGCATCGTTATTTCCTCGAAGATGGTATCCGCATTTGCTATAATAGATGGCGTATGAATGAACGTATCGTACCGCTCACGACGCGCGCGCGCAGGCCCATCCTCGCGTGCGGGGCCGATGTCAAAGGAGCGTATGCGTTCGCACAAGGTGCGGCCGCATACGTCGTGGACGGTTTCGGCGACCTTCAGGACCCGGACAATTTATCCAGATACGAAAATTCCATCGAGGAGCATATCCGCTCTTTGAAGGTTGCACCTCAGGCGGTCGTGTGCGACCTCCACCCGGGGTATTTCTCTACCCATGTTGCCGAGCGCTATGAGCGGTCGGCCCTTCGCGCGCACCCTCGAAGCCGTTGTGCGCTCTATAGGGTCCAGCACCACGAGGCCCACGTCGCGAGCTGTGTGGCCGACCACGGCGTGAGAGGCGACGTCATCGGCGTTGCCTTCGACGGCACCGGGTATGGAGACGATGGAAAGATCTGGGGAGGGGAATTTTTTGTCGGAAACCTCGTGCGTCTGGCGAGGGCAGGACACCTCGGGTATGTGCCGATGCCCGGAGGAGAGAGGGCTGTCCGGGAACCGTGGAGGATGGCAGCGGTCTATTTATGGGGGGCATTCGGCGATCGGTTCACCGCGCTTCCGATAGATTTCGTTAAGAGGATGGACGTGGAAAAATGGAAGATCATGAGAACGATGATACGCAAGGGAATACAGGCGCCCCTCACCTCGAGCGCAGGGAGGTTGTTCGACGCTGCGGCAAGCATCATTCTGTTAAAGGACGTCGTCTCTCGGGAGGCAGAGGGCCCCATGGCGCTTGAGAGGTCGGCAGAGAGGGGAGTGAGGGGCTTCTATGATTTTCGCATAAGGAAGGATGGGAACGTATTTGTTGCCGATGCCGCCAAGATCATACAAGGCGTGGTGAAAGACCTGTCTCGGCGAGAAGCGCGCTCTGTCATCGCTTCAAAGTTTCATAATACCATCGCCCTGGTGATCGTTTCGATGTGCGTCCATGTGAGGAGGCGGTATGGTGTAAATAAGGTTGTGCTGAGCGGAGGCGTATTCCAGAACAGCTTCCTGCTGAAAAGGGCGCAGGAGCTATTCGGGAAACACAAATTCCGCGTATATGCAGCCTCAAAGGTCCCGGCAAATGACCACGGGATACCTTTGGGTCAGGTTGCGATCGCGAACGCGAGGTTCGAGCGACGATGTGCTTAGCGATACCGATGAAGGTAGCGACGATAGACGGCGATGAGGCGTGGGTCGAGTCAGACGGCACAAGGCGCAAGATCGGCCTTGCGTTCTGCAAAGACGCACGGCCCGGCGACTACGTGATCGTCCACGCCGGCTTCGCCATCGAGATACTTAAAGAGGATGAGGCGCGAAGAACGCTCCAGGCGATGCGAGAGGTCGAGGATGCGGTGTAGTCCATCGTCATTAATCTCGAACCTAAAACTCATTATGTTCGCACAATCTGCTAACAAGCTGACAAGGAAAATGTTCCCCCTCACTTCGTTCGGGCACTTCGTTCGGGCACTTCGTTCGGGGTCGGTCTTTTGCTCAGTCGAAAAACGGGAGCCTGCGGAACTCGCCCCGGCGGAGCGGGGCTCGAACATCCTCGGCTCTTTTCGTATCAAGGTATTGTTACAAGGAACCGTTTTTCTCCTTCACAAAAGGCCTAACATTTTCATTGTGCTCACATAACTCGTTTTAGGTATGTGCGGGTGATTGAATCACTCAATTCTGTAAGCCCCCACACACCCAACACGGAAATCTGACGGGTGACCAGAGAAGACACGCACCGCTAACCGCTATGCGCTAAACACGCCGTACGCTGTACGCCGTACGCGATACGATATACGCGATACGCAATACGAAACTAGCAGCTACACGCTGAATTGTGCGGTCCCGCGAGACACAAGCCCGAGAGGGGAAAGTTTTAGATGGAAAGTGCATAGAATATGAAATACGTGGACGAATTCAGGGATAGGAAGGTGGCGGAGGCGATCGCCGCGAGGATACGGCAGGAGACCGGTCCGAATAGGCGTTTCGCGTTCATGGAGGTCTGCGGGACGCATACGGTGAACATCTTCAGATACGGCATCAGGCAGATGTTGCCCGCGACTATCAGTCTTTTGTCCGGCCCCGGCTGTCCTGTCTGTGTGACGCCGAACGAATATATCGATAAGGCGATCGAGGTTTCCAAGAAGAAAGGCGTCATAGTCGCTACGTTCGGGGATATGGTGAAGGTCCCGGGCTCCAGGTCGAGCCTTCAGGAAGAGAAGGCGAAAGGCCGCGAGATAAAAGTCGTCTATTCGACCCTCGACGCGCTTGAGCTGGCAAGGACGAGGCCTCATAACGAGGTCGTCTTTTTGGGCGTCGGTTTCGAGACGACCGCGCCTACCGTCGCATCGTCTATCATCGAGGCGAAGAAACGCGCGATCGGTAACTACTCGGTCCTGTGCGGCCACAAAACGATGCCGAACGCATTAAAGGCATTGGTTCGCGAAGAGGTGCGCATAGACGGATTTATCCTGCCGGCCCATGTGAGCGCCATCATCGGCTCAAGGCCCTATGAGTTTTTGGTGAGAGACAATGGCCGGCGGTGCGTGATCGCAGGGTTCGAACCTCTCGACATCTTACAGGGGATCCTCATGCTCGCCCGGCAAAAAAGGCCGGACCTCGAGATCCAATATTCGAGGGTGGTGAGGCCTGAGGGCAACAGGGCAGCCCAGGACGTTATGGATGACGTGTTTGAGCCTGTCTCCTCCGTGTGGCGCGGTATAGGACGTATAGAGAAGAGCGGTTTGAGGATCAGGAAGAGGTATGCCCAGTGTGACGCTGAGGTGCGATTCGCGATAAAGGCTCCGCGCTCAAAGGAGCGGCCGGGATGCGTATGCGGTTCCGTATTGAAGGGCGTGAAGACGCCTCTTGAATGTGTGCTCTTCAAGAAGGCGTGTACCCCGGACACCCCCGTCGGGCCCTGTATGGTATCGGGTGAAGGTACGTGCAGCGCGTACTTTAAATATGGCCCCGTTCGCCGGGACGAACCGGGTCGGGGGGATTAAGGATGGACAGGATACTGCTTGCGCACGGGAACGGCGGGAAATTGATGCATGACCTCATCGACTCTCTCTTCATGAAAGAGTTCTCCAATGAGATCTTGCGCGAGAAGAAGGACTCGGCTGTTTTCACGTTCGGCGGTGAGAAATTCGCATTCACCACGGACTCCTACGTCGTCGATCCGCTCTTCTTTCCAGGAGGAGATATCGGCAGCCTCGCCGTTCACGGCACGGTCAACGACCTTTCCGTGTGCGGGGCGAGGCCGCTCTTCCTTGCATGCGCGATGGTCATCGAAGAAGGGCTGGATATCGCCGTGCTTGAGAGAGTAACGCGCTCTATGCGGCAGCGGGCGCGGGCCTGCGGTGTGGCGATAGTAACAGGCGATACGAAGGTGGTAGAGAAGGGGAAATGCGATAAGCTCTTTATCACGACAAGCGGCATAGGCAGTATCGCTCGAGGCGTAGAGCTTTCCATAGACACGATAAGGCCGGGGGATGCGGTGCTCATCAACGGCACTATAGGAGACCATGCGATAAGCGTCCTCTCACAGAGGGAAGGGATCAGGTTCGGCTCGACGGCCGTAAGCGATTCATGCCCTTTGAATGATCTGGTCCTCAAGGTCCTCAAGGTATCCCGCAAGGTACGCTTCATGAGAGACCCGACGCGGGGAGGCCTCGCGGCCACCTTGAACGAGATCGTCCACGGGAGGGATTTCGGTATCGCGTTGGACGAGGAGAAGATCCCGCTTTCGCCAGGGACAAAGAGCGCATGCGAGCTCCTCGGCCTCGACCCTCTCTACTTGGCGAACGAAGGGAAAGCGGTCGTCATTGTCGCGAGAGACGATGCGGGGAAGGTCCTCGCGGCGATGAGGCGTCACAGGTTCGGGAGGAGGTCTGCGATTATCGGGGGAGTCGACACCCGCCAGAAAGGCAGGGTCTGTCTCACGACATCGATCGGAGGCCGGAGGATAGTTGATATGCCCTCGGGAGACCAGCTTCCGCGGATTTGTTAACCCCGCCTTTAATCCCCTCCGCAAAATCCCCGGCTTTCAAGCCGGGGATAGGAAGTTGCGGAATCTGTTTTTGTTTCGGGGAGGGAGGGGGCTCCACTTGTAGTATCAGACCTAAAACTCATTATGTTCGCACAATCTGCTAAAGAGCTGACAAGGAAAA
>CAYHAE010000039.1:0-17285 GCA_964354545.1 uncultured Planctomycetia bacterium | reverse complement strand
TGAAGCCTATCATGTGGGGGCGGACCTTTCGTATGAAATCTATCGTCTCGTTGAAATCGCCCGCGGTCTCACCCGGATAGCCCACGATGATATTAGCCTGAAACCTTAGGCCGGCCCTCCTCGTGAGCGAGGCCGCCCTCAGGCTCTCCTCGACCGTGAGGCGTTTGTTCATGAGGTCGAGGACCCTCTGAGAGCCGGATTCGAAACCGTATTCCACACCCATGCACCCTGCCTCCTTCATGAGGCCCAGGAGCTCCTCCGTAATAATATTGGCCTTCGCCTGAGCGAACCACTTCACTTTTTTGTGGATCCCTCTTTCGATGAAGGCGTGCAGCAGCTCTTCGGCCCTTCTCTTTGAGCTCAAGAACATATCCTCGGCGAAATAGAGGGCCTCGATAGAATACCGGCTCACCAATTCTTCGATCTCGCCGATGACGCGGCCCGGGGAATGGAACCTCACCTTCCCGGAGAAGACGAGAGGGCCTGCGCAGAAGTTGCACCTGTACGGACACCCCCTCGCGGTGAAGATCGACGTAGTCCTCAGGCTCAGGTTCCTGCTCGTAAACCGGCTTGGCCTCGTATAGGATTTCATATCGAGGAGGTGCCGCGCAGGCACAGGAAGCGAATCGATGTCCGCAATGGGCTCTCTGTCGGCATTTGAAAGGACAGCGCTATCCTTTCTATAGGTGATCCCTTTGATCCCGTCGAGGCTGCGACCCTCCGCGAGCTCGAGCATCGTAAGTTCACCCTCGCCCCTCACGACAACGTCCGCGTAGGGGATTTCCGTGAGCGTGAGGGACGGCTCTCCGGTCACGTGAGGCCCGCCGAGGACCACAGAGACGTCCCTGAACGACTCCTTTATCCGCTTCGAAAGGCCGAGGACGTCCGGCATCGTAGGCGTCGTGACGCTTATTCCGACGATATCCGGCCTGGTCTGGCGTATCCTCTCCAGGGTGACCACGTCTACTCTGTCAAAATCGATGTTGTTCTTACGCAAGACCGCGTCCCTGTCGACTATCTCGACCGCGTGACCTTCCCTCTCGAGGGCCCCCGCGATATAGGCGAGGCCCAGGGGAGGCCAGAACTGCTTATTCTCATCGATCGCGGCCCTTCTTTTAGATAAAAGCGGGTAGATAAGGAGTACGTTCATTGTATGCGCAGCTTCCTCTCCTTTAGAAAATGCAGGATCCCGGGCGAGGAATAGACGAACACCGCGGGCGCAAAGAAATCCCTATGCCTGAATGCGGACCCGATATTCCCTTCTACCATTGCCCAGCAGGAAATACCTATGACGATAAAAAGAACGAAGAAGATGGTCTTGTGCGAATGAAACCGCATACCTTGGTACAGCCCTGCCGCTGAAAAAAGGAGCAAGGCATACCAGAAGAGCACCTGGGGATATGCCTTGAGTTGATTAAAAGAGGCTATCCTCCACGGGAAAGGTGACAAGAGAAAATAGCCCACCCCTTTCAGATAGGCACGTCCTAACGGCGCGATCGTCAATGAGCCGGATTCTATCGCCTTCATCGTCGCGACATCATAGATGTTGTAACCGGAGCTGTCGGAAAGGGAGAGCCCCGTATGTCTGTAGAGGACCCTGTACATAAGCCGCGCGAGATGCGGCCGTGCGACATCGTATCCGACGGACCCGATGCTTAGTATGGAGACAAGCAATAAGATGCGCCATCTCCTTCCGAGGATCACGAACAATCTATAGAGCCCATAGATTGCGGCGGCGCCGACGATGGCACAACAGTCTATTATTTGAAGTCGCGCCAAAAGATAGAGGAGCAGGGGAACCGTCACAAGCTTCAAAACTCTCAGCGTGCCCTTACCCTGATTGACAATGAGATAGAGACTAGATACGCCCAGGAAAATGGTGAGCGGGTCTCTCAGATTGCATGCCGACCATCGCACGAGCGAAGGATAGAAGCTTGCGAGGATCGCCGCGAGGCGCGCCGCACCGGAAGAGAAGAGCCTCTTTCCCATGGCATAGATGACCAGCGGCGTCACGCTGCCTATGAAGCAGTTGACGAGCTTCGAGCTGAAATAGCTGGGATGAAAAAATCTATAGACGAGGGCCAGGAGATACGTGAACGGATTCACGCCGTAACCCGCGGCGCCTCCCGATACGTCCGATACGTTGTTGAAAGGAAGGCCCTGCCAGACGAGCGCGATCCTGAACGCCTTCATGCTGTAGAGCCGGTCGTCGCCGGAGATGAATCCCCCAAATCCCATCGCGTAAGAGTGCAGGTGCATGTAGTACGCAATGAGGGCGCGGAGGAGAAACGCAACGAGGAGCGTCATCGCGAGGAGCTCCCTGTCCTCGGCCGGCCCCCACACGAGCACTACGGCCGCCGTGAGAAAAACCAGGGAGACCATGAAACTATTCGCATCGCGCAGGATGATGCCCGCGATGGAGAAGCAGCCCAGGAGCGCAAAGAGAAAGGCCGCGTTCCTCCGGCCCCTTAACGTGAGGTCCATTGTCCAACCCCCTTTGAAAATCCTCGTATCAGGAACTGCGCCGTCCCGTAGAACATCGCAAGGTCTATCCAGATCATGAGGGCCGCAACGAGCCACAGCCGTGTGATAACGAATCCGAAGGAGAACTTCTTTTCTCGTGACTTCTCGACAATCAGGCCGGCGGCCCTCGCGGCTATCCCGCATGCAAGAAGGATGTACCACACTGGAGACGCGGCCATTCCCGCCAGACACGCAAGACCCCCCGCGAGGTACATGATGAATACAGGGAGGTGCCAATCTCCGAATCTGCCCGCCTTGAGGTCGTGGAACGCATAGAGGGAGAACCTCCTGAAGACCGACCTGAGGTCGTGCGGTATGCTCCAGAAGACTTTCGCATCAGGAGAAAACCCGATCCTGAACCCTTTCTCTTCTATCCTCTCCATGAAGATGCGGTCTTCGGCCGCCCTGAGGTCCGGGAACCCCCCGACGGCAGCCCATACTGTTTTCTTGAGCGCGCACGACGCGACGGAGCGGGAACGCATACGCCTGCCCCCTCTCACCTCAGACGCCGGGATAAAGACCAGCGCGAGGCATTCCTTGAAGAACGAGTCGGTCACGGGCTCGTACGTCCCGTAGACGACATCAACGCTGTCGCCGTTGCCGAAGGGCCGGAGGAGCTCCGCGAGCCACTGTCTGTCCAACCTCATCCCCGCATCCGTCATCGCGATCCAGTCGTACCTCGAAGACTCTATCGCAAGGTTCCTCGCCTTGCCCGGATAGGCACGCCCCGCCGCAATGAGCCTTATCGGCTCACCCCTTCCTCTATACGACTCTATGATCGCCACGGTCCTATCCCGCGAACCGCCGTCGGTGATGACGATCTCGTCGGGCGGCCTCGTCTGGGCCTTCACCGAATCCAGGAGCGCGCCTATGGACCCTTCTTCATCTTTCACGGGAATGATGAGTGACACCTTACCGTGCATAGCCCGCCCTCCCGATGGCCCTCGCCCTGGCGCTCACGAACGCCAGCGCTTTCTTCCTCTCCGACCTTCGCGACATGAGAAACGCCCAGAGCGCGAGGAGAGCTATTTTGGAAATGGCCGTGACGACCGTGTCCTGCCCCGTAAAGAGGAGGATCGCGACGAGAACGATCCCCCACACAAATAATTTCACATTCCTCGCGTACACCTTCACATGTCCCCTCGCGGCGTGGTAATAGAGAATGGACAGGAACAGCACGGCGCTCGTGATGAGGTACGACAGGGGAAGCGCCCTGAGCCCGAGTAGAGTATGGAGGAACATAAACGAAGAGATATAGCACGCGCTGTAAAGAACGCCGAAAAGGAGATACGTGATGAGTTTTTCGCGCGCGAGGAGCGCCGTTGCCATGATGTAATACAAGAGATAGAAGAAGTCCCCGCACAGCTGCGTCGCAAAGAGTTCGCTCGACGGATTGAACCTGCTCGAGAATATCGTATGGATGATGAAGCTCCTCAATAGAAATAGCCCCGTGAGGAACGGGGCGATGCCAAAGATACAGAACCGTACCGCATAATTCATCTCCAATGAATAGGACCTCATATCCTTCAAGGCGCTCACCTTTGGATAGAAATAAGACCAGAGCCCGTTCGTGAAGATGAGCAGGTAATTCATGGAGACCGCGTAGACCACCTGGTAGAGCCCGTTCGCTTCGGGCCCGAGATATCCCACCACAAGAGACCGCAGGACCAGGTCGTTCACGGAACTCAATATCCCTCCCACGAACGCGATAGTGCCGTAGGATATGAGGCCCTTTCCGAACTTCCTGAAGTTCTCCTTCATGGATTTCACGCCGATGAAGTGGGCTAACTTCCACTGGGCATTTTTCAAAATATTCTTGTGCAGATAATAGCAGTACACGGCAAACCGTATGAGGCCGTTGAACGTCACGAAGAAGAACCCTCCCTTCACCTTCATCGTTGAGATGAAGATGGCCAGCGGGATGAGCGACAGCGTCGTCGAGACGCTCCTCGCTTTTGCGAATACTTTGTAGAGACCGAAACCGAACAGGATACATTCGATCGTGGTCGCGAGGAGGATGAACGGTACCCCGATCGACGCGATGATGAGGTAGGGCCCGTACCGGTCGCTCGCGAAGAGAAACCGGGAAAGCGATGACGAGAAGATGATTATGCCCACGAAGATAAAGGATGCGGCGACCACCTGCATCCAGAACGCGGAGGCTATCACCCCCTCGACCTTCGACTTCTCGTCCTGGGCAAGATACTGGGCGATGTACTTTGTCACGCCGAGCCCGATACTCAACGATGAGAACGCGACCGCGAATTGCGCAAAATTGGTGATCTGCGAAAATATCCCGAGGCCGGAAGGTTCCAGCGTCACCGCAGTGAACTTTGTCCTCACGATGCCCGTGAGCACGTTGACGATCGTTGCGATCGAGACGATCGCGGTCGCTTTAAAGAGTTGGAACATCTCTACCCCGCCTCACCAGTAGTGCATCTTATGACGCGTATAATAATCGAAGGTCCTCTTGAGGCCTTCGTCCATGGAGACCTTCGGCTCCCAGCCGCACATGCCCTTGAACTTCGACCAGTCAGCGACGTAATCGCCGATCTCTATCTTCTTCGATTCGGGAGGATACGGTATGAGCCGGTAACGTCCCCTTCCGTATACGGCGATCATCTTTTCCGCAAGGGCCGTGAGGCCCAGAGGCGTCCCGCCGATATTGAAGGCCTCGCCATTTGCCCTCTCGTCCGCCATCGCAATGAGCATCGCCTCCACAACGTCGTCGACATAGTTGATATCGCGGACCTGCGCCCCGTCTCCGAAGATCTCGATCTCCTCGCCGTCTATCAGCTTCCGGATGAACCAGTTAATGATGCCCTGCTTATGGTGCCTCATCTGGTGCCGCGGGCCATACGTATTGGTGAGGCGGAGTGACGTCGCTCGTATCCCATAGACGTTGTTGTAGAGGAGGTGGTAGAGCTCGCCCGCGAGGTTATTGATGCCGTTCACGTCGGTAGGGTTCATCCGGTGTTTTTCGTCTACCGGAAGCCGCTCGGCCCTGCCGTACTGCCCCCTCGTTCCCGCAAAGAGTATCTTCACGGTCGGATCGTACTGCCTGCACGATTCCAGCAGAGAGAGCTGGCTCTTACAGTTGATCTCCAGGTCCGTGAACGGGTCGGCCATGCTGTCGATATGGCTCAGCGTCCCTGCGAGGTTGAAGATGAAATCCTTCCCCTCGACAAGATGGTCCATGCTCATCTTATCGCGTATGTCCGAAAAGTTGACCTTCACCCTGTCTTCGATGCCTTCTATATTGAAGTGGTTGCCGCCATAGCCCGGAATGAGCGAATCGACGATCATGACGTCAGCGCCAAGGTCGACGAGGCGGGAGGCCATAGTGCTGCCGATGAAACCAAGGCCGCCCGTGATCAATACCCTCTTGCCTCTATATGCATCGCGATATACCGTCATAGTCCCGCTATCTCCTCCATGCGCCCCCGGCGCGGCTGACTCCCTAGCGCCTTGTGGCGATTGCGATAAGGTTTTTTGTAAATATCGCCGGGTTGTACGGGTCGAGACCCCTCTCCAGGATGTATATGCACCTCACGAGGACGAACCATATTTTTTGTGCGGCATGCCACAGGACCGCCTTGAGGCCGCGCGGCGCGCCTCCCGACCCAAAAAGTTCCACGACCCTGAATCCGGAGTCCTCCAGGACAGCCCTCACGCTGTATTCGGTGAATACCCTCTTTATCCTGTAATCCTTGTCTTTGATATAGCGTCCGGTCAGAGGGGCGCCGTTGAAGACCTCGATGATCAGCGTGCCGCCGTGCGCGAGCGCCTCCCGTGCCGCGGTGAGATAGCGGATAAGCTCATCGTCCGAAAAATAGTAGATGACCTGTTTCATGATGATGAGCCCGTAGTATGATTGCCTCTTCTTCAGAAATTTTTCCAGATCGTCGATCGCCTCGACCTCGCGTACGCCCTTCGCCTTACACGCCTCAACCTGCGCCTTGTCGATATCGACCCCCCATACGTCCCTGAAGCCCTCTTCCTTTAAAAAGAGAAGGAAGCCCCCGTCCCCGCACCCCACGTCCACTACCTTTATCCCCCTATCCTGCGGGAGATGACCCCGATAGTATTCGTATGCCATATCTCCTATCTCCTCTGTACGGTCTCTTTGTAGATCGCCGCCATCTTCTCTGTCCGGCCCTTCATGGAAAATTCTCCCCGGACGCGGGCGCTCCCTTTCTCCCCCGCGACGTTCCGGAGCTCGGGGTGGCGCATCATGAGGTATTCCAGCCGTCCGCCAAAGTCCCGCTCATCCTCTCTCGCCACGAACCCTGTCTGGCCGCCTATTCCTTCCTTTCCGCCATTCTATTTAGCCCGGAAATGGAACCCCACGGGCATGCCCGTGGTACCTTTATATACCCGCCTTCGCCAAAGATGTGATTCAGTGAAGATATGCTTCGGCGCACTTATCCGCCTACCCCCTTGCGATGTGACATCCGTCCGCCACTGAATCGTCGGCGGACGGTCGCCGAAGCCTTGGTGGCGACCGCCGAAGCACCGTGTCTCATTCATCCCCGGGCAAGCCCGGGGTCTTCTGCGAAGGCGGATAAAACATTCTATTTGGAAACCGACTCTCGTTTTAGAATATATTTTTTTAGCAAATGAACTGCAAATTCTTTGAAATAAAACATCATCGCCGCAAAATTTTGCCGCGAGGTGAGCGCATACGCTATGGCGATAGGGATATAGTGCACCGAGAGATAATATTTATAAACCATCTTTTTGGTGTATTCAAGAAATTGACTCCGGGTAAATCCGTTTGGGTAATATATCGGTATTTCTTCGGTAGCTCCCCTCGCAATATGATCCCATGCCTCCTGAGATATTTTGCCCTCGCGTGTGGCACGATCATAAATTTCGGTGTGCGGATAACATATGGGCGGACTTGCGGAAAAGAATACTGTTTTTAGCTGTCGTGCCATTTTGGCAGTTTCGTTCAATTCCTTCTCATGCTCTTGAGGAAAACCGGCCATAAAGAAATAATATGCCTTTAATTTATATTTATCGCAAATTCGCCTTGAGTTAAACACTTCATCATTCGTAATATTTTTCTTTACAACTTTATTCCGTATTTCTTCATTTCCGCATTCTACCCCTATTGTCATACCCACACAACCGCTTGCTTTTGCGTTTTCTGCTATTTCTTCGTCAACCACATCGGCTCTTGCTAAACATCCCCACGTGACTTTATACCTTTTTATACGTGTGCATATATCTAAAAATCTTTTTTTATTTACGAGCAGGTTATCATCGGTAAATGCGAATTGTTTGGTTTTAAACTTCTCACTGCAATATCGCACTTCTTCCTCAATCCTTTCGGGGCTATGATAGCGGACGCTCGAACTATATTTACTGCAAAAAATACATTGGAAGGGACATCCTCGCGAGGAATGGATAGTTAATTTTTGTGAACCGCTAAACCCCCCGGAATAATAGCCGCCCCAATCAATATCCCTATCGGGCATAGGCAGGCCGTCCAAATTTTCTATCGGGATCTGGTCTCCAAAAGTGAGGTTCCGCGGCCTTTCCGCCACAGGCGGACCCGCTTCCTGCGGGACAGCCGCGGCCTCTTTCTTTTCAGGGTTCCGCTGCGGAGCGGAACCCTGAACCGTCCCGCAAAGCGGGACTGGTTCACGGGTGAAGCTGCCCCTGTTTATTTTTTGATGCAGCACTTGCTTGGCAACGGCTAAAAAAGAGTATTCGCCTTCTTTTTTTATTGCAATATCAAATATCGGAAATCGTCTTATAAAATCCGCATCAGCGGTAACGTGGCAACCGCCGATCACTGTGATATATTCATAGTTTTGGAGTTTTTCTCCTAATTGCACAACGCCCCTGATGAAATCCGAATAAGCGGATATACCGACTATTTTCGGGTTTTCTTTTCGAATGTGGTCGATGGTGTCGGTTAAGTTATAATCCCTTGCATAGGCATCGATTATCTTGGTGGTTATACCCTCTCGTTTCAATACAGCGCTTATATACATTAGGCCCATGGGGGGCATGATCTCCATTCTTTTGTAAATGGGCTTATCAAAATTCATTCTTGGCATTACGAAAACCACGTCTGCCATATCTCCTATCTCCTCTGTACGATCTCTTTGTAGATCGCCACCATCTTCTCGGTCTGGCCCTTCATGGAAAATTCTCTCCGGACGTGGGCGCTCCCTTTCTCCCCCACGACGTTCCAGAGCTCGGGGTGGCGCATGAGGTATTCCAGCCGTCCGCCAAAGTCCCGTTCATCCTCTCTCGCCACGAACCCTGTCTCTCCGTCGATGACCGAGCGTTCCGACCCGACGAAAGGCGTACACACCACCGGAAGGCCCGCCGCCTGCGCGCTCACCAGGCTCAATGCCGGGCCGGCCTCATCATCGCCCTTCGTTGAGGTCGTAGACGCAAGCGCAAAGAGGTGGTGCGTGCGGAGGAGCTCGCCGTACAATGCGCCAAAATCCTTCGTCCCGGAACTATCGATGATGCGCACCCTTTCCCCGAGATGGAGCCCGTGGACGAGCCCGACGATCTTGTGTTTCTCCTCTCCGTAGCCGACGATAGTGAGGGTGGCGGGGATCCCTTTCCGCACAACGGATGCGAACGCGCCGAGAAGGAGGGGATACCCCTTCTTTTCGACAAACCTTGCCGCGGTGAGAAGCCTCACGGTGCTCCCGTCGTATGTCCGGGGGCTGTAGGCAATAGTGAAATCGACGAGGCAGTTCCACACCGTGATCTTTTCCGGAGCGCAGCCGTGCGCTATCAGGCGCTCCTTCACCTTCTCGCTCAGCACGATAAAACGGTCACCGTACCCGAAGAGCGCCTTGAGGCGCGGCAGCCAATAGCGGGATCTGAGGCATTGGCTCGCGTCGACCCCGTAGAACGTCGTGATGAGCGGAAGGCCGGACTCCCTCTTCACGTTTTCGATCTTGCATCCCGCCATCCCGAAGTGCGCATGGATGAGGCCGGCCTTTAGGTCCCTCACATGGCGTCGGTAGAAGCCCTCCAGCCGCTTTTCGTACGCTCCGCGAAAGAGGCGCTCCGTGAGAAGCCTGTCGATCCTGCCGAGGATCACGCTCCTCTTCATTTTAAGAAAGTAGTATGTGTTTCGTTCGGGGGCGGCGCCTGTATCGATCAGCCTTTCGATGAGAAAAAAGGACCCCACGTCGCCCCGCCTTAGGAGCTCACGGTGGAGGTCAGCGGACTGCCCCACGACCACCCGATAGCCGATATGTGCGACGTTCAAAGCGCTCATCCATCCCTTCCTATATTATACCAGCGTGACCGGAAGACTTCTTCGCAACTATACAAATATTCTGACCGAGTATCCTGAAACCGCGCCGCGCGCCGAACCTCTTATCGATCCACGAGAACCGCTCGTAGAAGGTAAGCGGTTCGGTGAAAAAGAGGAGGAGGTGCCGCGGTATCAACATCGTCGAAAATATGCTGACGACATGGAAACCGTTCGCCTTGAAGAAACCGAGCCAGCGGCCTGTCCGATAGTTGACGAGTTCTTGAAAAAAGTTTCCATACGAGCCGTGGGGCTCCGGTATAGGAAAATGGGGATAGGCGGCCCTGAATCTCTTCCAGAGAGAACCTCTCTCACCAAGCCCTTCTTTCGCGGCGGCAGGGCCCGGGCGCACAGACCTCGAACGACGCGGACGGAACAAGCGCAAAGCCCTCATGAAGAGGTCGTGGTAATATGCGGCAGGATAGCACATCCTCTCTATGAGCGTGGGCACGATAAAGATCGCCTCGGCATCGTCCTTCATGACCCGCCTCACGTCCCGAAGGGCCCCGTCCTTACACGGTATGTGCTCAAGGGTATGGGCACAGAAGACAAGGTCAAAGGTGCGGCTCCTGAACGGGAGGCGTTCGCCTGAACAGGATACCGGCGTGCAGTTCGTGATACCCAGCCTTCTGAAAAATTCCTGCGCCCTTGAGATGCCTAACGAATGTGTCCGCGTATCAGGCCTCGACAGGTCCGTCGATATCACTTCGTCCGAGCAGTGAGAAAGGATCGCGGATACGAAACCGTTGCCGCAGCCGATCTCCAGGGCCGCGCCCACGTTCTCGATCGCATGGAGCGCGGCCAAGACCTCCATCTCCTTTGCCCTGAGGCGGTAGTAATCGCTCCACGGTTCGAGGTCAGGGGCCTTCTCTATCGCTTTCTCTTTTGCCGCGCTGATCGCCTTTTCCATATCCATATGAGTCCGCTCTAAAAGAGCCTGTAAGTCCATTCCCTGTTCTTCGGCATGCAGTTCTTGCATATCGCGAGCCTGCGCGCCATCATCTCGTCCTTCCTGAAGCGTGCGTATCGGGAATTCTCCCAAAGTGCGGGGAAAGAATCCCTCTCGCAGTTTCCAAAATTATACGTGAGGAAGATATCGTAACAGCACCCTACCACGTCCCCGTCACACGTGACGACGGGGTACTTCGCATCCTGCGGGCAAAGCGTTGCAGCGCCGTAGAGCGTGACCTTGCCGGCTTCATCCAGAAAATATCGCGAGAGGCCTTCCTGCCCCGACTCGACAAAGAACTCCTCCTCCATGCGCTTCACGAACTCGTCCTCACGAGCGGTCTTGTCAATGAATAGCGACATGAGGTACGCGCTGTCTACGCCGAGCCCCCGTGCGAGTTTCCCAAAGGCATCGACCTGATGCTGATTTTTTTTGGTCACGATCATCTGCAGGTCGACGCGGGGATATCGCGAACGCATTGTCTTCTTCAGGCCCACGAGGTCGCGGATATTCTGAAGGAGCACGTCCAGGTCCCCGCCGCACCGGTGGAGCCCATAGACATCCTGCGTGACCCCATCAAGACAGAACGTGATGCAGGCGAGCCTGTTGAAGATGAGCCTGCGGGACAGCTCCTTCGTGAGCAGCAGCCCATTAGTGCTGAAGCTTGACCTGATCCCCCTCTCCGAAGCAAAAAGCACCATATCCGGCATGTCCTTGTTCAAGAGCGGCTCCCCGCGCCAATGGAGCATCGCCTCCTCGAGAAAGTGACGGCTCTCGTCCACGACCTTCTTGAACGTCCCGAGGGGGAGGAACTTCCTTCCCCGCTCGATCGGGGCCTTCATGATATAACAGAAGACGCATCGCAGGTTGCACACCGAAGAGGCCTCGAACGTGATGGTATGCGGATAGCCCTTCTGTTTAGCGATGGCCCTGCGTTTTACGTAACGGGCACATCCCTTCAGACCGTCATCCCTGCAACGGGCTATTGCCTGTGCGACGTTTGTCAAGAGTTTCATTGAAGACCTCTGCAGGCTGCCGCGGTGCCGCTCAACAGCCCATCGAATATCGTGGCGAGCACGCCGGCGCGGATCTTCCGGGAAAAGCGCATACGTTCCTCCCCGATCCCCGCAACGAGTTCCGGCCCTGACTCGAAGAACCTCTTATACCGCTTCTCGATCGCGTCTTTAAGCGCATGCGTATCGGCGCAGAGATCAGCGCGCTCGTACACCCTCAAGAGAAGGCTCACATCGGAATCTCCCCGCGCGCTCACGACGATGATAGGACGGCCGATGCCGAGATAGTCGAAGACCTTTGCGGGAATAACTCCCTTCGATATTGTATCGTCACCTGCCCAGTCAACGAGTATGAACGCTGATGCCCTCTCAAGCAATCTTAGGCACTCGCGATACGGCACTGGGTCTCGCACCTTGACGATGTCGTCGAGGCCATAGCGCTTCGCGAGCCCCTTCAGGTCAGGTAAATATTGCCCGAAGGTATAGAATTCTACCGAGATACGCGAGCGTTCCACTTTCCCCTCTTTCACGAGCTCGCGGATAGCGATAAAGAGCGGTTCGGGATCCTGATACTTCGCATGCAGCTTCCCCGCATAACGGAGCACAAACCGCTCCCCCCGTCTTCCCGCAGCGGCCTCCTCCTTCGTGAGGCTATCGACGTCGAAACCGTTGGGGATGACCTCGACGTCGCCTCGTCCGTAGAGGCGTTTCATATGTTCCGCGAAATGGCCGGAGACAGTGACGATCCTATCCGCGTCTTTCATGATCTGTCTTTCGCGCGTACGGACACACCATCGTACCGGCGGCAATTGACGCTCCTGATGGTAGTCCGCCCACGGGTCTCGCATATCAGCTACCCAGCGTATCTGGCTGCCGGGGTGAAGCCGCGCGTATTCCTGCTTAAGCATGCGGCCGATGTAATGCGTCACCTCAGGCGGTGAGCTCGAGTAGACAATCTCGAACTCCTCGTATCTGAAGAGCTCCTTAGCCTTATCAACCGCGGCGCCATACCAACGGGAGTAGCCACCTCTTTTCACGCTCCCTGCCCTGAAGACCCGCACGCCCCGAAAGATGCCTTCTTCTTCATCGCATGTCACCTGTGGGGAGGCGACGTGCGGGACGAGCACCGTCGGAGACCAACCCATCTGCGTGAGATACTTTGCAAACATCACCGTACGCATCACGCCGACCCCTCCGGCCGGAGGCCATCCGTGAGCGATCATGAGCACCCTCTTCGCATCAGTCATGCGCGTCGTCCGTCCTTGGCCCTCGCGTTCATACCTCGATCCCACAGTTGTCCGGGCACACCTTGCAGGGGTCGTCCAGGAGCTTTTTATCGTTCGCCAAACATTTCCTGCGCGCTTCCCGGAAGAAGTCATTGTTCCAGACACCGGGCTCGTAGAAATACCCGTGCCCTTCCATATTGAGGAGCATTATCGAACAGCTGGAGACCCTGCCTTCTCCGTCGACCCTCACCTGAGTAAAATGGGACCTGCACTGATTCCTTGCGCTTTTCACGTCGATCACCCTCGGAAAACTCACGATCCTCTTGAGCTCCGGGCCCAGGCCCGCGCTGATCCTCGCGAGCGTCCGGACCGCATCGGCGTCGTCCGCGAGAAGCATCCTCTCGTGCGCCCTGAAACCCTCATAGGGGGCGGGCAGGAAGTTGCATAAAAAGATGGAGTCCGCGCCGAGCGCTTTCCCCGCGTCGACCATGCGCGGTATGTCCTTATAATTCCCCTTGTCGATAATGAATGAGACCTTCACCTTTACCTTCGATCCGGAGGCGTTCCTCGCTTCGATGAGCCTCTTCGCCGCACGGCGGATCTTCTCGTAGACGGCATGGGGGCATCCCGTGATGCGGTGAAAGTCCTCGGCATCGTGGCTATTGATGCTGATCGTGATCCCGTCGAGCGATGAGCGGACGATCGCGTCGATCCTTTCCTCGATGGTGGTGCCGTTCGAGAACGTCTTCACCCTCATGTGTTTACGGCGCGCCGCGTATTCGACCATCTCGAAGAAGTCCTTGTTCAGGAGGGGTTCGCCCGAACCGATGATCTGGACGTGGAGCGCCCTATCGAACGTGTCCACCACGCGCGCGAACGTCTCAAGGGAGATGTCCTGCGTCGGTTTTTGAATATGGGGATACTCTTTCGGGATCACCCCGGAGTGCGTGGGGCACATGTCGCACGCGAGCGTGCAGCGGCCTGTCGCAACGATGGATATCGTGATCGGCTGATACGGGACCCGTTCGGCGGGACGGGAGAACCTGTACGTGAGGAAATTCACCTTCTGCGGGAACGTGAAGGATCCGTCGGCTATGACCGCGAGGTCATCCTTCGTGAGCATCGCGCACCCCATCTACACATACCCTGAACCAGAGCTCCAGGTTCACCCAGCTCCAGACGGTAAAGGAATAATCCGCGCGGCCGCTCGTATGCAAGTCGAGCACTTCGTCCACGCCGCGGACGTCAAAGATCCCCCTCTTCCTCAATGAGCCCGAGTGCAGGATATCGACGATGAAATCCCTCATCTCATTTCTGAACCACACCGCCGCAGGCGTTACGAAACCCATCTTGTCGCGCCTGAGCCTCACCTTCTCCGGGATGAGACCGTTGAGGGCCTCGCGCAGGATGTATTTTGTATACCCTCGCGAGATCTTCGCATGGTACGGAAGCGAAAAGAGGAACTCGACAAGCCTGTGGTCCAAGAACGGGGGCCGGGATTCGATCGAGTGGGCCATGCTGTTGCGGTCGTCTATGTGAAGCAGCCCGGGGAGAGGCGAGATGGTGATGGAATCGTAGAGCTCTTGATCGAGGAACGAGTTCATCTCCCGCACATGCGCCTTTTCCTCATCCCGTGCGCGGCTCGCGAAATCCGCGCTTAAGAAACGAGGCCTCGCCTGCAGCCGTCTCTTCGCGCAAAGCTTGACCGCGCGAGGAAGCATGCGTGAGGCCATGATCCTTCCCATCGAATGGAGAGCCTCTTGCTTCGTATATCCGTGGCGCGGGCTCAAGTGTGAAAGATTGCCGAGGAATGCGCCGATCCTCGCGCTCTTCACGAGGTCGACGAAGAGATACGGGTAGTACTTATTGTAACCGGCGAGCGCTTCGTCCCCGCCCTGGCCTGTGAGCAGGACCTTGATCCCTTTCTCCTTCGCCCTCTTCATCACTTCCCACTGCGAGAAAACGCTCGCGCCGCTGTAGGGCTCGTCCTGGTGCCAGATTATCTTCTCAAGCTCTCTTGTGAGGGATGAGGCGCGGGGGAAGATGAAATTCGGCGTTAGTTTCGCGTTCGCCACCACCTCGTCGATGTACATCCTCTCGTTAAATCCCTCCTCCTCAAAACACGCAGAGAAACTCTCCACCTTGTGTGCCGAGAGCCTCGCCATGACCGCTGCGAGCGATGCGGAATCGAGCCCCCCGCTCAACGAAAGCCCCAGAGGCACGTCGCTCCTCATGCAGAGCCTCACCGAATCCTGCAGTAAGGAGAGAAACCTCTCCGCGACGTCCTCCTTCCTCACCGCGCCTCGCGCGTCCCCGGCACCGAGCTGCCAGTATCGCGTGCATTCCATCCGCTCCCTCGATACTGAAAGGCAGTGTCCGGGCGCGAGCTGTTTCACTCCGGAAAAGAAGGTCTCCTCGTTTGTGTCAACGTAGCCGTACCCCTTTGCGAGGTACCGGTAGATCGTACGCTCGCGGGGGATCTTCGGGATGCTCCTGTCCGCAAAGAGCGCCTTGATCTCTGAGGCGAAAACAAAACGCGCCCCGTCGTAAACGTAATAGAAGGGTTTTATACCGAAGCGGTCGCGGGAGCAGAAGAGCTGTTTATTCCTCTCGTCCCAAATGGCGAATGCCCACATTCCGTTCAACCGATTGAGGCAGCCGGGTCCCCATTCCTCAAACGCGTGGAGGACCACCTCGGTATCGGAACGCGACCTGAAGACGTGGCCCATGCCCTTAAGGGTATCCATGAGCTCTATGTAATTAAAGACCTCTCCGTTGTAGACGATCCATAAGTTTCCCTCTTCGTTGCGCATGGGCTGGTGGGCCTCCGGAGAAAGGTCGATGATGGCGAGCCTCTTATGCGCCAGTCCGAGCGCGCCGTTCACGTAGTACCCTTCATCGTCGGGCCCCCTGTGCGAGAGGAGGTCGTTCATGCGTTCCAGCGTACCGCGCTCAACAGGTCTATCGGTGAGGTTGAAGATCCCTGCGATTCCACACATAAGGTCAGCGTGATTTATTTGGATGTCGCGTACGCTTCGCGCCCTCGTGGGCGCTTCGAGCGCTGCGAACGAAGTGAGCGTGACTGTTGCGAGCGAAGCGAAAGCGAGCGAGCAGGCTCAAAAAATTCCTTGATCCTTCCCACGACGTGATCGAGCCCGGCCTTCGTGAGCTCGGGATACACGGCCACCGCGAACGTCTGGCGTCCTGCCGCTTCGGATTCTTTGAGGTCCCCCTCTTTGTAACCGAGAGACCGATAGCACTCCTGTAGGTGGAGCGGGACAGGATAGTATGTCCTCGTCTCTACCCCGCCGTCGGTCAAGTGCCGCATCAACTTCTCGCAATCGCGCGCGACCCTCAGGACGTAGAGATGGTAGGTATGGACATTGCAGGATGGCGTAAAGGGGAGCGTGAGAGGCAATCCTTTCAGATGATCGTTGTAGTACCGGGCATTTTTCCTCCGCGCCTCGAGCCACCTGTCGATATATGCGAGCTTTACCCTCACGACCGCTGCTTGGATATTATCCAATCGGGAATTCGTCCCTATGATCGAATGGATGTACCTCGCAGAGCTCCCGTGTACTCGAAGCATCTGAACGGTCTCGGCGAGCTGTCTCGAGTTCGCGAGCACCATTCCGCCCTCGCCATAGGCGCCCAAATTCTTGCTCGGGAAGAAGCTCAACGCGCCGAGGTCGCCCATAGACCCTGCCTTCCTCCCCTTATACGTCGCGCCGATCGCCTGAGCGCAGTCCTCCACGATCTTCAATCCATGCCTTTTCGCGATGTCGATGATCGGGTCCATATCGGCGCACTGGCCATAGAGGTGGACGGGCATGATCGCCTTCGTACGTCCCGTGATCCGCGCCTCTATACGCGAGGGGTCGATCGTATATGTCTTCGGGTCGATATCGACAAATACCGGCGTTGCGCCGAGTATCGATACCGCCTCCGCGCTCGACATGAAAGTAAAAGGTGAGGTAATGACCTCGTCTCCCTCCTTTATCCCGAGCGCCCACAGCGACAGTATCAGAGCATCGGTTCCGGAAGCGACACCGACCGCATATTTCGTTGTGCAATACGCGGCGATCTCCTTTTCCAGTTCTCTCAATTCATTGCCCAGGACAAAATCCTGGGCCTCTACAACCTTCCTGATGGCCGAATTTACCTCTGACTTGATCTTTTTATACTGACATCGCAGGTCCAATATCGGTACTTTCATCCATCTCTCCCATGTTAACAGTCAATATATTCTACTCTGAAGACCTGTGTCTTCAAACACT
>CAYHAE010000038.1:0-17413 GCA_964354545.1 uncultured Planctomycetia bacterium | reverse complement strand
ACTATGAACAGCGCTTCAACGATCAGTATGCTTATGAGGGCGATCTTCTTCATGGCAATGAAGCGTGGTCACAGGTCCCTAAAATGTGGCTGCGCATATCCCCACTCCTCCTCTGTTAAGACAGCACATGCTTCTGAATAAGCGTAAGAGAATAGCCTTCCTTTCGCAAATTTTTTATCTTCTTAAACCGGCTTACAGTCGCCTTCTTATTGTAAAAACGGGTGTTCCCCTTTCGCTCCGACACTTTAAAAAGGCCTATGTTGCTGTAGTAATTGACTGTGGCAGAGGATATACCCAATAATTTCGCGATCTCTTTTAACGTCAAAAGTCTTTTTTCCATATGAGCTCTCTTTTTTTGTGATCTTTAGTCCGCACGTCAAAATCCCCACGTGGCTATTGTGACGAGATATGAGTATATAGTACTATATCATGTATATGTTAATATATCATACTATTCAGCATTTTTCAAGAGGGGACATCAAATTTTTGAATTGCGGCCCTAAGGCGACGGTATCGAAGGATTTAACGCCGCTGAAAACGAAGACATGCGTATTTATGGCGGCGCAGCGTTCTTCAGGGGGTATTCGCGGTGAGGGACCAGCACGCGTGCTGACCTTGCCTGCGGTCTTATAGGCTCCGCTCGGCACGTTGATGGTCGCGTACGAGCCTTAAGCCTTTGAGCGTAAGGTCCTCGTCAAGGATCTGTATGGATGTCGAGTGCCGGCACACAAGACCGCTATCCCCGCCTGTTGCGATCACCTTCAGGGAACTGCCGAATAGCTTCCTGTACCGTGCCACCAACCCATCGCACGCTGCGCCGAGTCCGAAGAGGATCCCTGCCCTCATGCTATCTGCGGTGGACGTTCCGATAATATGATCTGTCGGACGGAGCTGTATCTTTGGCAAAAGGGCCGTCTTCTCATAAAGGGCATCGAGGGCCAGCCGCGTGCCGGGCATAATGAGCCCTCCAAGATACTCCCCGCGTCGGGAGACGCAATCGAATGTGACCGCGGTGCCAAAATCGATCACGAGCGCGGGCACGCCGTAAAGCTCTCTTGCCCCAAAGGCGTTGACAAGTCTGTCTTGGCCGACCTGCGCGGGTTTTGCATACAGGTTTTTGATAGGAACCCCGATGTCCTCCCCAAGCACTGAGATGTCACGATAACCCATCCTCGTGAACGCACCCTTTATCCGCCTCAATGCCTTTGGGGCAACGCTTGAGATGATAATTCGTCGGGCGTCATGCGGTATGCCGCGGGTCCGCATTAAGGTCTTTATCCCAGGTATGTAGGCGTCGCGTGAATCAGTCCGGACCTTTGCCTTCCCTGCCAGGCGGTCGCCTCTGAATACGCCCACCGTTACGTTCGTATTGCCTATATCGACTGCTATCAGGTTGTCGGTCACTTCGCATCTCCCCTCGCGCAGATCCTCACGGCGCCGCGGAGGCTCTTTCTCATGCGGCGTTGCGCGCCCCTCACCGTACCAACAGGACGTCCCCGGACGACGTCCTCTCGGTGAACCCGTTGTCGAGCCGGACAACGAGCATTCCCTCCGCGTCAACGTCGATCGCCTGCCCTTCAAATTCTCTGTTCGGCAAGACGACTTTCACCCTCGATCCCAGCATATCCGAGAGCTCTTTCCACTCCTCCACGATCCTGGAAAACCCTTCCTTCACGAGATACGCGTAACTCGTTTCCATGTGCTCCAAGATGGCGTGGATGATGCGTATCCTTGAGACCTCCCTGCCCAGTTCCTCCCTGAGAGACGTTGCGCCTTTCGGGAGTAGCCTGTAAGGCGTATTCACGTTGACGCCGATGCCGACGATCACAAAAACAAGGGTATCCTGCTCGGCCTTCATCTCGAGCAATATGCCGCAGACCTTTTTTGAACGTATGAGGAGGTCGTTCGGCCACTTTATCACTGCGCCGAGGCCCGTCACCTCTCGGATGGCCTTCGCGACGCTCACGCTCGTTGCGAGGGTCAACTTCGAGACCTCTGCCGGCGGCATGCGCGGCCTCAATATGCATGAGAGGTAGATCCCGCCTTTTGAAGGAGAGGCCCACGGCCTTCCCAGCCTCCCCTTACCCTTAGTCTGCTCCTCGGCGAGCACCACCACGCCCTCCCGCAGACCTTTCTCGGCGAGCGCGTATGCCGCTACGTTCGTCGAACCGACTTTTTTATACGAGATGACTTCTTTGCCCAGGATCTTCGTCTTGAGATTCCACCTGATCTCGAACGGTATGAGGCTGTCGGGTATTCCTATGAGCCTGTACCCGAGATGGGGGGACGCCTCTATCTCGTATCCCTCTGCTCTCAGGTTTTCGATGTGTTTCCAGACCGCGGCCCTCGACACCCCCGTCATCTTTGAGAGGTCTTCTCCTGAGACGTAACCTTCCGTCTCGCATTTCAACGCACGAAGTATCTTGTCGTCGATCATATGAACTGTCCCTTGCGCTATAGCCATGGGCAGGACGTCCCCTTCGGGGACTATCCCTTGCGCCATAGCCACTCGCAGGGCGTCCCTCGCCCTATTTACCCCTTAAGGAGGGCCTTCCTTTGCCGAGGGCATCTCCTTCTCGATCGTGTACTTCCGTCGGAGCTTCGCAATCTGATCGCGCAGCACGGCGGCGCGCTCAAACTGAAGGTTTCGCGCGGCAAGTTCCATGTCATGCTGAAGTTCCGCGACCAACGACTCCAGCTCGTATCGCGATTCGTCCTCTTCTACGACCTCGAGCATGACCGCCCTCGCCTTCTTATAGGATTCTATGCCTTCGCGTACCGCCTTTTCGATCGACCGCGGCGTGATACGGTGGGTCTCGTTGAATTCGAGCTGGATCTTCCGTCTCCTGCTCGTCTCATCGATGGCCCTCTTCATCGAGGCTGTCATATTATCCGCGTACATCAAAACCCGGCCGTTCACGTTTCGCGCGGCCCTGCCCGAGACCTGTATGAGCGACGTTGCGCTCCTCAAGAATCCTTCTTTGTCGGCGTCGAGGACCGCGACGAGGGAAACTTCGGGAAGGTCCAATCCTTCCCTCAGCAGGTTTATTCCGACGAGGCAGTCGAATTTCATGAGCCTGAGGTCCCTCAATATCTCGACCCTTTCGATGGCATCTATCTCTGAATGGAGGTACTTGACCCTGATCCCGAAATCGGCGAGGTATCGCGTGAGGTCTTCGGCGAGGCGCTTTGTCAATGTGGTGACCAGAACACGCTCCCTGCGCGCGGCCCTCGTCCTGATCTCCTCGATGAGGTCGTCTACCTGATTCTTCGTCGGCCGTACCTCGATCGGCGGGTCGACAAGCCCGGTCGGCCTGATGATCTGCTCCGCCACCATGCCGTCGCTGGACGCGAGCTCATACTCGCCGGGCGTCGCGGAGACGAAGACCGTCTGCGGCATCAGCGCCTCGGACTCCTCGAATGTGAGGGGCCTGTTGTCGAGGGCCGACGGAAGACGGAAGCCGTATTCGACGAGGGTCTGTTTTCTGGCCCTGTCACCGTTGTACATGCCGTGAAGCTGAGGAACGGTCACGTGGGATTCGTCGATGAACAGGATATAATCCTTTGGAAAATAATCTATCAGGCACCACGGACGTGAGCCCGGGGGCCTGCCGGAGATGTGGCGCGAATAATTCTCGATCCCGTTGCAGTACCCTATCTCGCGCATCATCTCCATATCATACCCCGTCCTCGATTCTAACCGCTGCGCCTCGAGGAGCTTGTTCTGCGAACGCAGCTCGGCCAGGCGCCCGCTCAACTCCTCTTCGATGGACCTGATCGCGCGTTCGAGCCTGTCGGACGTCGTCACAAAGTGCTTCGCGGGATAGATCCCGATTTTAGTCAGCCTGTGAACGACATCGCCGGTGAGCGGATTGACCTCCGATATCCTTGTGATCATTTCCCCTTCGAACTCGATCCTGTAGGCCGTCTTTGCGTACGCAGGGTATACCTCGACCACGTCACCGCGGACCCGGAACTTCGCCCTCTGGAAATCGTAATCATTCCTCTCGTAGTGAATTGCCACCAGGTTTTTCAGGACCTTGTCCCTTGATACGCGAGCGCCCTCCTCCAGAAAGACGAGCATCTCGCCATACTCTTCCGGAGAACCCAAACCGTAGATACAGGAGACGCTCGCGACTATAACGACGTCTTCACGGGACAGGAGGCTGCTCGTCGCCGAGAGCCTCAAGCGGTCGATATCGTCATTTATGGACGCGTCCTTCTCGATGTACACATCGGTATGCGGTATGTAGGCCTCTGGCTGGTAGTAGTCGTAGTAGCTCACGAAATACTCTACGGCATTGTGCGGGAAGAACTCCTTGAACTCGCCGTAGAGCTGTGCGGCGAGGGTCTTGTTGTGCGATATGACCAATGCCGGTTTCCCCATTGAGGCGATGACGTTCGCCATCGTATAGGTCTTCCCGCTCCCGGTGACCCCTAGAAGGGTTTGGCGCCTCGCGCCCGACTGAAAACCCTTCACTAACTTTTCGATCGCCTGGGGCTGGTCGCCTTCCGGCTTGAAGCTGCTTACGAGTGTAAACGTAGCCATGAGATAAGGAGTTTAAAGTTTAAAGCGAAAAGTGTAAAACTAAAGCTAAAAGTTCAAAACGTTTTAAGCTTTTCGTTTTGACTTTTCGCTTTTAGCTTTTCGCTTGCGT
Organism: uncultured Planctomycetia bacterium; assembly: GCA_964354545.1. GTDB lineage: Bacteria > Omnitrophota > Gorgyraeia > 2-01-FULL-45-10 > JAHFGN01 > CAYHAE01. The sequence goes on along the minus strand of CAYHAE010000038.1, from coordinate 12,755 downwards.
CTACACGATATCGAGGCTCATGTCGATCGGCCTCACGTAGCTCGTGAGCGACCCGATTGAGATCGTATCGACCCTGCACTTCGCATACTCTTCGACGGTGTCCAGCCGTATGCCTCCCGAGACCTCCAGCAGCGGCTTATGCCGAGAGGCTCTTCGTATCTCAACGCATGCCCTCACGTCGGCAACGCGCATGTTGTCCAGCATGATGATATCCGTCCGAGCAGCGATCGCCGCGTTGAACTCCTCGATCGTGGACACCTCCACCTCGATGATAGTCCCCTTCGTCACCTTCCTCCTTGCGCGTGCGACCAATTCCTTTATTCCCAAAGCATCCCTTCTCTTCCACGCACCCGACGCAAGGCGTGCGGCGTGTATATGGTTATCCTTGATGAGCACCTGGTCGTACAGCCCCATGCGGTGGTTATGTCCGCCGCCGACCGAAACCGCGTACTTCTCCAGATATCTCAGAAGCGGCAGCGTCTTCCGCGTATCCATGACCTTCACCCCGTAGGGCCTCGCCTTCTCAACGAACCGTTTCGTCTCGGTCGCGATTCCGCTTAAGAATGAAAGGAAGTTGAGCATCGTCCGTTCCGCCTTCACTATGCTCGCCGCCTTCCCTTCGACAAACGCGATCTCTTTGCCGCTCGCCGCCGCGTCACCGTCCCTGCATTGAGCCTTGAATCGCACGGAACGGTCGAGGTGCGACATCACCCATTCTGCGACGAGTATTCCGCAGACGGTGCAGCCCTCCCTCGCGATGATGACACCCCCCGCGCTGAAGGACCTGTCAATGACGGCGGAGGTGGTGATATCGCCCCTCCCGATATCTTCTTCGAGCGCCGCCCTGATTATCCTTATCACCCGCTCTCTATCGAGCTGCATGCGGGCCTCCTCTGGCACATCGAGCGCCTTCGGCCATAAGCGCCGCGACCTCACCCGCGCTGAGCTTTCGGACCTCGCCCTCCCTCATGCGTCCAAGGGATATCCCGGCGAACGAAGTCCGTTTCAGGTCAATGACCCTGTGGCCGATCGCATCGAACATGCGCCTTATCTGACGTTTCTTTCCTTCGTGGATCTCGATCTCGTACGCCGTCTTATCCGCTCCCTTCGACAAGACCTTTATCCTGCATGGCGACGTCGGACCGTCGTCAAGATCTATCCCCCTCGCAAATCTGCGCAGCCCGCCGCTGCTCACGGTCCCCTCCACAGTCGCATGGTACACCTTCTTCACTTCGAAACGGGGGTGTGTCAGGCGGAATACGAGGCCTCCGTCGTTCGTCACCACGAGCACGCCTGTCGTCTCCCTATCGAGCCTCCCCACAGGGTAGAGCCTCCCGAGTCCCTGCGGCATGCATTCGATCACTGTACGCGACGCATGGGCATCCTTTACCGTTGACGTGACACCCTTCGGTTTGTTCATAACGTAATATTCCTTCTTCGCGGCGGCGAGCGCAATACCGTCGAGCTCAACCGTGTCCCTCGCGGGGTTCACCGCAAAGCCGCGCTCGAACACAACCGTGCCGTTGACCCTCACCTTCCCGGATCTGATGAGGGCCTCGGCAGACCTGCGCGAAGAAACTCCCGCATGAGCGATGTATGTCTGTAGGCGCATAGGGAACGGATCGGCGTGCTATTGTGTATCTTTCAGGTTCTCTTCGAGCTTACGGTGCCTGTCGCGGAGCTCTTTCAGCCTCTCTCTCTGACCCTCGACGACATCCTTGGGGGCCTTATCGAGAAAAGCCCTGTCGCTCAGCCTCGCGGAGGCCGACGAGATCTCGAGAGCAAGCTTTTCCATCTGGCTCCGCATCCTCGCCTTCTCTTTCTCTGTATCGACGAGGCCTGTGAGCGGCATGAAGACCTGCATATCGGCGAGGACCGCCACGGCTGAACCCCCGGGTTTTTGCATCGCGCCTACCTTTAGATCGCTTACTCGTGCGAGGTGCTGGAAGTATGAGGAGTGGGCCTCGACGAGGCCGTGGAGTTTCTCGCAATGCGTGGAGATCAAAACATCGACGCGCCGTGCCGGCTCTATGTTCCAATCGGCGCGCATATTCCGTATTGCGACGATCGCCTCGATGATGCGGGCCATATCGTTTTCTGCGTCCCGAGAGGCCATTTCTTTCTGGACGCACGGCCACGGCTGGACCATTATCGAACTCCCTTCATGCGGCAGGTTCTGCCATATCTCTTCGGTGATATAGGGCATGAAGGGGTGGAGGAGGCGCAGGCTCTTCTCAAGTACCGCGTAGAGGAGCACCTGTGTTGCGGGGCGCGATATGTCGGCCTTGCGTATCTCGATGTACCAATCGCAGAACTCATGCCAGAAGAATTCATAGATCGCGTTCGCGGCGTCGTTGAAACGGTATGATTCGAGGTACTTATCAACCGCGCCTGCGGTCGTATTGAGGCGGCTCGTGATCCACCTGTCCGCGAGGTCGAGCTCCGCGGACCGGGAACTTACGTCGATGTCGGCTCCCAAGGCATCCGTCTTCAGGTTCATGAGAATGAACCGTGACGCATTCCAGATCTTGTTCGCAAAATTCCTGCCTCGCTCGAACTTGCTCTCCGAGAGAAAGACGTCCTGCCCTTGGGCAGTAATCGATATGATGCTGAACCTGAGGGCATCCGCCCCGTATTTACCGATCATCTCCAGCGGGTCTATGATGTTGCCCAAAGACTTTGACATCTTCGTGCCGGTCGCGTCCCGCACCGTCCCGTGGATATAGACGTGCCTGAACGGGACATCGCCGACAAATTCAAGTCCCGCGATGATCATCCGCGCCACCCAGAAGAATATGATCTCCTGGGCAGTCACGAGCGTGTTCGTGGGGTAGAAATATCTCAGTTCCGGCCTATCGCCGGGCCATCCGAATGTCGAGAACGGCCAGAGCCACGAAGAGAACCACGTATCGAGGACGTCCGGGTCCTGCTCGATCTCGCCCCCTCCGCACGTCGGGCACCTCTGGGGTCTCGTCTTTGAGACGATAATACCTTTCTGTCCCCGGGCTTTGGTCGTTGGTCGTTGGTCCCCTTCGGGGAGGCTTCGCTCCGCTTCGCTCTCTTTGGTCTCTGGTCTCTGGTCTTCAGACTGCGAGCCTTCCGTGTAACACTTTCTGCAGTAGTACACCGGGATCCTATGGCCCCACCATATCTGCCGCGAGATACACCAGTCGCGGATCCCTTCCATCCAGTTCAGGTAAACCTTCGTCCACCGGACCGGATAGAACCTCACCTTCTTTTTCTTGACGACGTCGATCGCGGGTCTCGCGAGGGGTTTCATCTTCACGAACCACTGGGGTGAGAGCCTTGGCTCCACCATTGTGTGGCACCGGTAGCAATGGCCCACCGCATGGCGGTGCGGCTCTGATTTGATGAAGAGCCCCCTCTCCTTGAGGTCCTCCACGATCGCCTCCCTCGCCTCGAACCTCTCCATGCCCTCATAGTCGCCGCCGTTCGAGTTTATCCGAGCGTCATCGGTCATCACAGCGATCGGCTCCAGATTGTGCCTCCTGGCAAGTTCGAAATCGACAGGGTCATGCGCAGGCGTAACCTTAAGAGCGCCGGTCCCGAAGTCCTTGTCGACGAGCGGATCGTAAACGACCTTGAGCTCTCTATTGAGTATGGGCAGGAGCACCGTCCTTCCCTTCAAGCCCTTATACCGCGGGTCTTTCGGATTCACTGCAACCGCGACGTCTCCGAGCATCGTCTCGGGACGCGTCGTCGCAACGACGACATATTCGATATCCGTCCCCTCGTGCGTCTTTTTCCGGTATCCTCTCTTCGGTCTATGGTCTTTAGTCTCTGGTCTATGGTCTGTCTTAATGGGATATTTTATGTAATAGAGCATCCCGTCCACGTCCCTGTGCTGTGATTCTTCGTCCGAAAGCGCGGTCTGACAGCGCGGACACCAGCTGATTATGTAATTCCCTCTGTAGATGAGCCCCTTCTCGTAGAGCCGAACGAAGACCTCTGCGACGGCGTCGGAGAGCCCTTCGTCCATCGTGAAGCGAGTCCTCTCCCAGTCGCAGGAGCAGCCGAGTTTCTTGAGCTGTCGTATGATGGTAGAGCCGTACCCCTCGCGCCACTTCCATACCTCCTGGATGAACTTCTCCCTGCCGAGGTCCTGACGTTTCATCCCCTCCTTCAGCAGTTTCTTCTCCACGACGTTCTGGGTAGCGATACCCGCATGGTCGGTCCCCGGTATCCACTCCGCCTCAAAACCCTGCATCCTCTTGAAACGGATCAATATGTCCTGGATGGAGTTGTTGAGGGCATGGCCCATGTGGAGTATCCCGGTGATATTCGGGGGAGGTATGACGATCGAATATGGCTTCTTGCGAGGAGCGGGCTCAGCGTGGAAAAAGCCTCTCTCCTCCCACATCGCGTATATTCGGTCCTCAACCTCGCGGGGATTATAGACTTTCGCTAACTCTTTCACGTCTTCCTCAAACGCTGGATTACTTTCCGACGCCCGGGCGGAAAGGGTTTCTTAGGCGGGAACGGCCTTCTGCTGCCTCTTTGAGTCTTTCAGCAATTTGTACTCGATCGAATCGGCGAGGGCCTGCCAGGAGGCCTCGATGATGTTTTCGGAAACGCCGATGGTCCACCATGAACCGGTCTTATCCTGGGACTGGACGAGCACGCGGACCCTCGCGGCGGTCCCCTCCTTCTCGTCGAGCACGCGGACCTTGAAATCGGTGAGGTGCATCTCCCTCAGGGCAGGGTAGAATTCGGCGAGCGCCTTCCTGAGCGCGTTGTCGATGGCGTTCACCGGCCCGTCTCCGAGCGAGATGGTGTGCTCGATCTTGGAGCCGACCTTCACCTTCATCATCGCCTCGGACGTAATCCTCCTGCCCGCGCGTTTCTCGATGATCACCCTGAAGTCCTGCAGCTGAAAGAAGTCCTTAAACCGCTTCATCGCCCGGTGCATGAGGAGCTCCAGCGACGCCTCCGCAGCCTCGAAGTGGTACCCTTTATGCTCGAGGTCTTTAAGCAGCTTCAGTATCTTCTCAGCCTTTGCGGGGGCCTTTGACAATTCCACGTCCATTCCCTCCGCTTTCTTCATAATTGTCGATTTCCCGGAGAGCTCTGAGATGAGGAGCCTCCTCTGGTTGCCCACGAGCCCGGGGTCGATGTGCTCATAAGTCTTCGGGTTCTTCATGATCGCGTTGATGTGCACGCCGGCCTTATGGGCAAATGCGCTCGAGCCTACAAAGGGCTGGCCGTCCTGCACCTTCATATTGCTTACCTCTGCAATGAACCGCGCTGTCTCAGTGAGCTCTTTGAGGGCGATGTCGGATACACAGTCGATCATCAGCTTCACTTTCAAGTTCGCTATGACAGAGATGAGGTTGGCGTTCCCGCAGCGTTCGCCGTACCCGTTCACGGTGCCCTGGACCTGAATGCACCCGGCCTGGACTGCTGCGATGGAATTCGCGACCGCCATATCGGAATCGTTGTGCGCGTGGATCCCGAGGGGCGCCCTCACGGCCTTTTTCGCCTCCTCCACGATCTCGAAGATGTGGGACGTGATCGTTCCGCCGTTTGTATCGCACAGGACAATCCTGTCGGCGCCCGAGTCTTCCGCCACCTTGATGACCTTCAACGCGTATTTCGGGTTTTCCATGTATCCGACGAAAAAGTGCTCCGCGTCGAAAAAGACCGTTTTGCCGTGCGACTTCAGGTACCGTAGGGAAGCTTCTATCATCTTCAGGTTCACCGCGAGGTCCGTCCTGAGCACGTCTCGCACGTGGAGGTCCCAGCTCTTGCCGAAAATGGTGATGTGCCTCGTATCGGAGTCGAGGAGCGCCTTGAGGACCTTGTCCCTTCCGGGAGCTGCGTTGGCCCGACAGGTGCTCCCAAAGGCGACAACTTTCGCGTGTTTCAGCTTCAGCCGCCGCGCGGCCCTGAAGAAGCTCGCGTCTTTCGGGTTCGCGCCGGGCCAGCCGCCTTCGATGAAATGTATCCCGAGCCCGTCGAGTTTCTCGCAGACCTTTATCTTATCGGCCACTGAGAAGGAGATGCCCTCCGTCTGGGCGCCGTCCCTCAACGTCGTATCGTACAGCTCCACCCGCTCCATCACGACCTCCGTCGTTTCTGCTCCCCCGCGCTTCCCCCCGCGCGCTATTTCTTCCCCAAGCCGAACTTCTTATGGATCGCTCTTACCGCGTCTTCGGCGCGCTTCCTGTCCACCACGCACGATATCTTTATCTCGCTCGTCGATATCATTTCGATATTGATGCCGGCGTCCGCGAGCGCCCCGAACATCTTCGCCGCGATGCCCGAGTGGCTCCTCATTCCGATCCCGACGATCGATACCTTCGCGATCTCCTTATCAAAGGTCACGTCCCCCGCGCCCACCTTCCCGGAGACGTCCCGCGCGACCTTGAGCGTCTTCGCGAGATCGCTCCCGGGGACGGTGAACGATATGTCGGTTGCGCCCGTCCTTGAGACGTTCTGTATGATCATGTCGACGTTGATATCTGCCTTCGCGATATCTTTGAATATCACCGCCGCTATGCCCGGCTTGTCCGGGACATCGCACACGGTAACCTTGGCCTCATCCTTCGCCATCGCAACACCGCTCACCACCACATCTTCCATGGCCCTTACCTCCTTAGAAATGATCGTGCCCGACCTGCTGGAGAAGCTCGACCTTACGTGGATAGGGACGCTGAACTTCATCGCGAACTCAATCGACCTCGCCTGGAGCACCTGGGCACCGAGAGACGCGAGCTCGAACATCTCCTCGTAGCTTAACTTGTGTATCTTTCGAGCGTCCTTCACGGTCCGCGGGTCTGCGGTGTAGACGCCTTCAACGTCCGTGTACATCTCGCAGACCTTCGCCTTCACCACCTTCGCGAGCGCGACCGCCGTGAGATTTGAACCGCCGCGGCCGAGCGTCGTGATCTCTTGATTGAGGTTCACTCCCTGGAAACCGGCAACGATCACGATCCTGTCTTTCTTCAGCTCTTCGACGATCCTCCGCGCGTTGATATCGATGATGCGCGCCTTCGTGAACGCGTCGTCGGTGATGATGCCGACCTGCGCGCCCGTAAAAGAAATTGCGTCGAATCCGAGTTTATGGACAGCCATCGCGAGGAGGGCGCACGATACCTGCTCACCCGTTGACATGAGCATATCGAGCTCGCGCTCTGACGGCTCATGGGTTATCTTGTTCGCAAGCTCCAGGAGCTTATCGGTGGTATCGCCGAGCGCAGAGACCACCACCACTACCGAGTAACCGTCCTTCCTTGTCCTTACGACCCTCTTCGCAACGTTTTCGATCCGCGAGGTATCGGCGACGCTCGTCCCGCCGTATTTTTGTACGATTATCCCTTTCGTCTTATCCATCGGATGCCTATCCTCTCACAGCCGCCGCGGCGATCTTACACCTCCTCGTCCAGCCATACACCTCCAGCACCATCGCGATCGCCAATATCACGAGGGCGATATCGATCACCGTCAAAAAGAAGTCGCCATAGGCGATGACATTCCCAAGCTGCGCGCCGAGCGCCCCGATGCTCGTGAGGAGCATGAAGACCGCGGGAATGAAGACGAACTTTATGTGCTTCTTCTGGCACAGGAGCCAGCTCGCCACCACGATGAGGACGAGCGCCGCGACAAGCTGATTTGCCGAACCGAATATGGGCCATATCTTCTTCCACTCGCCGCTCAATGCGATCCACCCGCCTGCGATGATTATGAATAGCGTCGCGAGATACCTGTCGAGCGTTCCAAAGAGTTCCTGCAGTATGTACCGCGCGATCCTCGTCGCAGTGTCGAGGGTCGTCAGTATAAAGGAGTTCAACAATATGATCGCGAGGAACTTCCCGTATTTCCCCGTGATGAACCGGCAGAGGTAGCCGTACCCGTCACCGAATGCGTTCACGGGCCCGCCCTTGAGGCTCGCCTCCCGCATCGCAGGCATGCCGGTGAACCCCGCGCCGATCGCAACGATGGCGATGACCGCAACGGCCGCCTCTACGACCATCCCGCCGTACCCGACGCGCCGCGCATCCCGCTCGTTCGCGATCTGTTTTGAAGACGTGCCGCCGGCGACGAGGGCGTGGAAACCAGAGATCGCCCCGCACGCGATGGTGACGAACAGCATGGGCCAAAGGTCGCCTTCTGCCGTCGACCATTTCACGAAAGCGGGCGTCGTGAAGTCCGGCCGCGCCGTCACTATCCCGAGTATCCCTACGATCAGGCCGAAGAAGAGGAGGTAACTCGAAAGGTAGTCCCTCGGCTGCAGGAGAAAATTGACGGGCAGCACGGACGCGAAGAAGCAATACGCGAGGAGGATTATCGACCAGGCGGCGAGCGCGTGTGCGCCCGGTATCGTGACGGGAAAGAACTGGCCCGCGACGACAAGGCCCGCGAGGAGGGCGAGCCCGACGACCGTCGAGACCGCGAGATTCACCCTCATGGTGTAGATGAGCAGCCCCACGAGGAGCGCGACCGGTATGAGCCCGAGAGACGGAAGAACTATCTTCGGTTCCACCACGAACGTGTCCGCACAAAAATAGACGAAGACCGCGACGACCACGACGAGCGCAAGGAGCACGAACCACGAGAATATGAGCCTCGCCCGCCTCGATATCAGCTTTTCGGCCACGTCTGCCATCGAGAGCCCGTCGTTCCTCATCGAGATGAAGAGGGAGCCAAAGTCATGGATCCCTCCGATAAATATCGTGCCGACGAGCACGAAGAGGACCGCCGGCCCCCACCCCCAGTAGAGAACTGCGATGGCAGGCCCTATCACCGGCCCTGCGCCGGCGATGGACGCGAAATGGTGGCCGAAGAGGACAAGCCAGTGCTTTGCCGGCACATAGTCCACGCCGTCGAAACGCGTGTGCGCAGGCGTAGGACGAGACGGGTCAACCCCGAGGAACTTCTCGAAGCGTCGGCCGTAGAAGGCATATCCGAGCCACAGGACGACGAAGGCGACGCATGCGAATACGAGCGAGTTCATAGGCCTCCCTTAATGAAATATCCGGTGAGCGCGAAACCGCTCTTGAACTTGAGCTTCGAGAACTTCGCGTCCTTTTCGCTGAACGCCGCGACTCCGGACGGAGCGATCCCCTTCCCGCATATCACAAACGGTACGGGATCGTCCACGTGCGTCCTCACCGAGAGCGGTGTGGCGTGGTCCGGCAATACCATGATCCTGAATTCGTCCGTGTCCTTAAGCTCGCTCCATATCGGGCCCACGACGAACTTATCAAAGTTCTCTATCGCCTCTATCTTCTGCCTCATCTCTCCATTGTGCCCTGCCTCATCCGGCGCCTCGACGTGAACAAAGACAAAGTCCTTCTCCTTGATACTTGCGACCGCGTATTCACCTTTCCCTTTATAGTTCGTGTCGTAATATCCTGTGGCCCCGGGCACGTCCACCACTTTCAAACCGATGAGCGTCGCGATGCCTTTCAACAAGTCGACGGCCGAGATGAGAGCGCCGTCGAGTCCGAAGATCTCTCTATAGGACGGGAGGTTGGGGTTCGTCCCCTGCCCCCAGAACCATATCATGTTTGCCGGATTCTCCTTTAGATCGATCCTCACCTTATTGATCTCGTGCTTCTCCAAAATCGTTCTCGACTCCTCCATCAGGCGGACCAGCCTCTCCGCGCCCTCGCCCTTCGGCATGGATCTCGCGATGGACCCGTTAAGGATGTCGTGCGGCGGCACGCATAAGAGCTTCACGAGCTCGTCGCGCTCATGCGGACTCGCGCCCCTTATCACCGCGAGGTTTCTGTAGCTCTTCCCATGATAGAATCTTAAGGAATCGGTCGCAAGCTTTTGGTTAAGGAAGGCGATGAGGATCCCGGCCTCCTTGTCGGAAATGTGACCGGCGCTATAGTCCGAGAGGACGTCGCTGTTCGCGGTAATCAGGTTGCATCTGAACGCGACCTCGCCTTCCCCCAGTTTCACTCCGATGTTCGCGGCTTCGAGCGGACCCCGTCCGGTGTAATATTTTTTCGGGTCATATCCCAGGATAGAGAGGTTAGCGACATCGCTGCCCGACGATAAACCCTTCGGGATAGTGCGGGCAAGCCCCACCACGCCCCTCCCGGCGAGCTCCTTCATGAAAGGTATCTTCGCCACCTCCAGGGGCGTCTTCCCGTCGAGTTCCGGCAACGGCCGGTCGCTCATTCCGTCTGCAACGAGTATCGCGTACTTCATCTGATCTTTCACCTCATCTCTTTAAAGGAGCTTCGTATGTACCCCTATAGCCTTAAATAGTCCACTATCGCCTCTCGCTTCGCACTGATAACTTTCGGCTTCTGCACACTCGCGATCGCCCTGTCCGGATCTTTGAGACCATGGCCTGTCAACACACAGACGATCCTCGTCCGCGGACGTGACCGCGAACGGCCATGCCGGCTGAAATAACCTCTCCTCGCCATTTTAAGCACGCCCGCGACGCTCGCGGCGCTCGCCGGTTCGACAAATACGCCTTCCTTTGATGCGAGGAGTTTGTATGCCTGTATGATCTCTCTGTCGCTCACCGTATCGATGAGCCCTCCCGATTCGTCCCGCGCGGCAACTGCCTGTCGCCAGCTCGCCGGGTTCCCTATCTTGATCGCCGTGGCGATCGTCTTCGGATCCCGTATCGGACGACCCCTCACTATAGGGGCAGCCCCCGCTGCCTGAAAACCGAGCATCACCGGAAGGGACTTCGAGACGCCCCTCGCACGATATTCCTTATACCCTTTCCAGTAGGCAGTGATGTTCCCCGCGTTCCCGACAGGAATGGCATGGAACTCCGGCGCGTCCCCGAGCAGGTCACATATCTCGAACGCACCGGTCTTCTGGCCCTCGATCCTGTAGGGGTTGAGGGAATTGACGAGGGTAATGGGATACTCCCCCGTGATCTCTCTTACGATGGTAAGCGCATCATCGAAATTACCTTTTAGCGCGATCACCTTGGCTCCGTGGATCATCGCCTGTGAGAGCTTGCCGAGCGCGATGGCGCCTTCAGGTATGATGACGACACAATCGATCCCTGCCCTCGCCGCATATGCAGCCGCAGATGCCGCCGTGTTCCCGGTCGACGCGCACATGCAGATCGTAGAACGCGCCTCGAGCGCCTTCGAAATCGCAAGGGTCATGCCCCTGTCCTTGAACGAGCCCGTTGGATTCAACCCCTCGTATTTCAAGAAGACCTCTGCGCCCCTGCCGACGATCGAGCTTATCGCGGGTGAGGGTATGAGCGGGGTGTTTCCCTCTTTAAGCGTGACGGCAGGCGTAAGACGCGTCACGGGCAGATACGCCCTGTACCGTTCTATTACCCCGTTCCATCCGGTCGACGGTGCACGCATGTTCATCAACCCTCTATCCTTATTCTCACGGATTTCTTTTTTATGACAGCGAGCCGGTCGATCTCTGCGAGCGCCTCGCGCATGGCCCGCTCCTCGGCCTCATGCGTCATCATGATGATAGGCACGACTTTCTGGCTCCGCTTCTCCTTCTGGGTTACGCTCGAGATGCTTATCTTGCGTTTCGCAAGTATCCCGGAGATACTCTTCAGCACGCCCGGCTTGTCTATCGCGGAAAACCGTATGAAGTGGCGGACCTTTATCCTGTCAATCGGCTCGATCCTTGCGAGGCCCTTTTTAGTCCCTGCGCGCATATCGATCTCACTCACCTTTGCGCAATTTTTGCCGATGTCCACGATATCGCTCACGACAGAGCTCGCAGTCGGATACTTCCCCGCGCCTTCGCCGTAAAAGAGGACCTCTCCCACGAGATCTCCCTTCACGAATAGTGCATTGTACACGCCTTTGACGTGTGCGAGAAGATGCTGTTTAGGCAGAAGGGTCGGATGGACCCTGAGCTCCAGGTTCCGGCCTGACCTCTTCGCGATGGCAAGGAGCCGTACCGCGTACCCGAGCTCCCGTGCGTAGTGGATATCGGCAAGGTCCATACCATGGATCCCTTCGGTGTATATGTCGGCGGGCCTCGCTGCGAACCCGAACCCCAGATATGCCACTATCGCCAACTTATGAGCGGAGTCCATGCCGCTCGTGTCGAGGATCGGGTTCCTCTCGGCATATCCCATCGCCCTTGCCCGTTCGAGCGCTTCACTGAAACTCAAATCCTCGTCCTCCATCTTTGTCAGGATAAAATTCGAGGTCCCGTTGATGATCCCGTAGACGAGGTCCACCCTGTTTGCGACGAGGCCTTCCTTCAGCGCCCGTATTATCGGTATCCCCCCGCCTACGCTCGCCTCGAAACCGACCGCGACGCCGCATGCATCGGCGAGGGCGAATATCTCACTTCCCGCTTCTGACAAGAGGGCCTTGTTCGCGGTAACGATATGCTTGCCCTGGCGGATCGCCTCCACTATGATATCCTTGGCAGGGCGGATCCCTCCTATGAGCTCAACGACGACGTCTATATGCGGGTCGTAAATGACCTTGCCGAAATCTTTCGTCAACAGCCTCTTCTCCACCTTCACCGGCCGCTTTGACTTCAGGTCCTTGTCGCAAACCTTCACGAGTTCGATATCGACGCCGGACCTTTCCCTAAGATATGCGCGCCGCGCGCGGATAACCTCGACCACGCCTGAGCCGACTGTCCCGAAACCTATCAACCCCACTCTTATCTTTTTCATGGCCTTTTCTCTTTGCTATGATATCCGGACGATGAGCACCCCCCGCCCTTTTGGTCTGTTAACGCATCTTTGACAATCCAAAAGGGCGGGGGAACTCACGACCCCCTGTAAAAATGGTCTACTTCGCGCTTCACGCAAG
>CAYHAE010000037.1:0-18419 GCA_964354545.1 uncultured Planctomycetia bacterium | reverse complement strand
CGAGTGGGGCTATTCGTGCAGGGTCGTGGACCTGATCGAGTTCATGATCAAGAAGGGCCTCTGACAAAATGCGTGAAGGAGGGGGGGGTTGAGATGAAGAAGACGATACGAGATGTCGATGTGAATGGCAAGCGGGTACTGATGAGGGTCGATTTCAACGTCCCCCTCGACGAGAAACTGGCGATCACCGACGACGTGAGGATAAGGGCCGCGCTTCCGACGATACGCTATGCCCTCGAAAAGGGCGCAAAGGTCATCCTCATGAGCCACCTCGGAAGGCCCGACGGAAAAGTAGTCGATTCGATGAGGCTCACCTCCGTTGCGAAGAGGCTCGAGGAGTTGCTCGGGAAGAAGGTGACGAAGACGGACGACTGCATAGGAGGCGAGGTGAAGAGGGCCCTCTCCGCCATGAAGCCCGGCGACGTCGTCCTGCTCGAAAACCTCAGGTTCCACGCAGAAGAGGAGAAGAACAACCCGAGCTTCGCAAAGGAATTGGCGGGCCTCGGCGACGTCTTCGTCAACGACGCGTTCGGGACCGCGCACAGGGCGCACGCGTCGACCGAAGGAGTCACGAAGTACCTGCCGTCCGTTGCAGGTTTCCTCCTGGAAAAAGAGATAGAGTACCTCGGCAACGCGGTCGATAACCCCCGAAGGCCCTTCATCGCGATCCTCGGAGGGGCCAAGGTCAAAGACAAGATAAAGGTGATCGACAACCTCTTGAACAAAATCGATGCGATACTTATAGGCGGCGGCATGGCCTACACGTTCTTGAGCGCGCAGGGCAAGTCTATCGGTGCATCGAAACTGGATAAGGATGGTTTCGAAACGGCAAAGGCGGCGCTCGACAAGGCCGCCAGGAAGAATATCCCGTTCATCCTGCCCGTCGACCATGTCATCGGGGACAAGTTCGACGCAGCTGCGAACGTGAAGGTGGTCGGTGTGGATATACCCGACGGGTGGATGGGGCTCGACATAGGCCCGAAGACGGTGCAGCTATTTGAGGAGCGCTTGAAGGACGCGAAGACCGTCGTGTGGAATGGCCCTCTCGGCGTCTTCGAAATGGAGAAGTTCGCGAAGGGGACCGAGGAGATCGCCCGCTTTCTTGCAGGCCTCAAGGGCGCGACGACAGTGATAGGGGGCGGTGACACGGCAGCGGCGATGTCGAAATTCAAGGTCGACGGCAAGATGACCCACATCTCGACAGGAGGCGGCGCATCGCTCGAGTACCTCGAGGGACGCGGCTTGCCGGGGATCGATGCCCTTCAGGACAGATAATGTCACCACGTCACCACGACACCAGAACGAAGGACGAGGGGCGAGAGACGAAGGACGACTTCAAGTCACCACGTTGCGTGCTTTTACGGGTGACCCGGTGACCTTGTGACTTTGTGATCTGGTGATCCGCGCGACTACATGGGAGCGACATGAGACGGCCGATTATCGCAGGCAATTGGAAGATGAATAAGAACGTCCACGAGGCGATCGACCTCGCGAACAGGGTGAAGAGGGGGGTATGCGAGCTCGGCGGCATCGATATCGTCCTCTGTCCGCCCTACACGGCCCTCGACGAAGTCTACGAGGTCATCGTGGACACGAACATCGCCCTGGGGGCCCAAGATGTCCATTGGGAAAAGGAGGGCGCGTTTACCGGCGAGGTCTCATGCGCGATGCTCAAGGACGTCGGCTGTTCGTACGTGATCGTAGGCCACTCGGAAAGACGCATGTATTTCCACGAGACGAACGAGACGGTGAACAAGAAGCTGAGGGCGGCCCTCGCATGCTCCCTCACACCCATCATGTGCATCGGAGAGACCCTCGCCGAGAGAAAAGCAGGCAAGACGCTCGATGTCATCAAGGACCACGTCGAGAAAGGGCTGGAGGGTTTTAATGCGGGCGAGGCAGGGCGCATCGTCATCGCCTATGAACCGGTATGGGCCATAGGTACGGGCGTGAACGCGACGAAGGACCAGGCCGAGGAGGCTCATCGCTATGTGAGGGAGCTCCTCGCGGGACTCTACTCGAAAGACCTCGCCGGCGCGATGAGGATCCAATACGGCGGGAGCGTAAAGCCGGACAATATTAAAGAGCTCATCTCCGAGCCGGACGTGGACGGGGCCCTCGTGGGAGGGGCGAGCTTGAAGGCAGAGTCGTTCATCGAGATCGTAAAGAGTTCCAGAAAAGAAGGGTAATACTATGCTCGGAAACATCCTCTATGGGTTCATCATCTTGGTGCACGTGGCGGCATCGGTCGTGTTAATATTGGTGATCCTGCTTCAGGCCGGTCGCGGGGGAGGTTTAAGCGAATCGTTCGGGGGCAGCGCGACGCAGACCATCTTCGGAACGAAGACGTCCGTCTTTCTGGCGCGCGCGACAGCCGTCTGCGCGGTCGTCTACCTCTGCACGTGCCTGCTCCTCGCGGTCATGACAGCACACAGGGGCCGCTCGCTCGTGAGCAGGGGCCAGGTCGTGCTCCCCACGGGCGCGCCCGCGGGCGGCGCACCGCAGCCGCTTCCCGAGGAACCCTTTTCCGATTATTAATCCCCTCCGCAAAATCCCCGGCTTGAAAGCCGGGGATAGGAAGTTGCGAAATGTTTTTTGCGTCGGGGAGGGAACCCTCGGACCTAACGGCCGAGGGGGGCTCCACTTAAGGACATTGCCTCCTGTGTCGAACCGTGCCGGGCGTGATCGCTGGCGTTTGATTGTGCCGCTCATCATAGGGGCGGCATTTTTTTTCTTCCCGCCCCGAGGCTTCCCATCCCACGATGACGGAGCGCCTTCCTACGGAGACGCGATCGTCGTCGGCTCTATCAGCGACGCGAGGAGCCTCATCCCGATCATTGCCTCAGATTCCGCTTCAGCCGAAGTCTGTTCATTCCTCTTTAACGGCCTCGTAAAATTCGACAAGGACGTGAATATCGTGGGTGACCTCGCCCAGGGTTGGGAGATACAGGAAGATGGGCTCGTGATAGTCTTCCGCCTCAGGCGCGGAGTGAAGTGGCACGACGGGGAACCGTTCACGGCGAAGGACGTTGAGTTTACGTACAAGAAACTCATAGACCCGCAGGTGAAGACCCCCTACAGCGGCGACTTTGAGAGGATACGGTCGCTCGAGGTCCTCGACGACTATACAGTGAAGGTTACATACAAAGAACCGTTCTCACCCGCCCTCGCGAGCTGGGGGATGTGGATCATGCCGGAACATGCGCTGAAAGGCGAGGACCTGAATAAGACGCCGTTCTCCCGCCGGCCCATCGGGACGGGGCCTTATAGGCTCAAATCCTGGAAGACCGGCGAGAAGATAGAGCTCGTTTCAAACCGTGAGTACTTCGAAGGCCGCCCCTGTATCGACCGGTATATCTACAGGATCATACCTGATGAGGCGACGATATTCCTGGAGCTCGAGACACAGGGTATTGACTGGACCGGCCTTACGCCGCTGCAGTATATGCGTCAGACAGAGACCCGATTTTTTAAGAGCCATTACCGGAAGTTCAAATATCCCAGCTTCAGCTACACGTACATGGCCTATAACCTCCAGGACGTGAAATTCCGTGACCCGAGAGTGAGGCGTGCGTTCAATTACGCGGTCAATAAGAGCGAGATCGTCGATGCGATCTTTTTCGGGCTCGCGAAGGTAACGACGGGTCCGTTCCTCATGGGCTCCTGGGCATACAATAACGATGTCGCACCGGCCCCCTACGACCCTTCCCGGGCGAAGGCCCTTTTGAAGGAGGCGGGCTGGAGCGATAGCGACGGCGACGGCTGGGTAGAGAAGGGCGGCGCGGAATTCGAGTTCACCATCCTTGTCAACCAGGGTAACACAGAACGCGTGCAATGCGCTGAGCTCATGCAAAAATATCTCAAGGCGATCGGCATAAGGGTGAAGATACGCGTGCTCGAATGGAGCACCCTCATAAACGATTTCCTCAACAAGAAGCGTTTCGAGGCGGTCATCATGGGCTGGTTCCTGCCCCGCGACCCCGATCTCTATGATATATGGCATTCTTCGAAGACCCGGGAGGGCGAGTTCAATTTCATAGGCTATAAAAACGAGAGGGTGGACCTGCTCCTGGAGGAGGGCCGGCGGACCTTTGACCAGACAAAGCGCGCCGCCATTTACCGCGAGATCCATAAGCTCATCTACGAAGACCAGCCCTACCTCTTCCTCTATTCGCCGGAAGCGCTCCCGATCGTGCACAAGAGGTTCCGAGGAGTTGAGGCCTCGCCCATAGGCATCGGGTACAATTTCATTAAGTGGTGTGTGCCTAGGGGAGAACAGAGGTATGCGTCCCGCTAAAAAAGGGCATGTAAAGATATGATGACGTATATTGCACGGCGATTGATGGGACTCGTCCCCGTGTTTTTCGGGATCACCGTCGTTACGTTCCTCGTGATACATCTCGCACCCGGTAAGCCGACCGATATTTCAACGAGCTTCAATCCGAAAGTATCGTACGAGGCGAGGGTCAGGCTGGAGAAGCTCTATGGTCTGGATAAGCCGGCCCATCTTCAATACCTTGCGTGGCTCGGCAGGTTCCTCATGCTCGATTTCGGGCGCTCTTACATTGATGACAGGCCCGTCGCAGAAAAGATAGGAGAGAGGGTCCCCATCACGCTCTTCATCAATCTCTCGTCGCTCCTCCTCACGCTCGCGATAGGAATACCCCTCGGAGTTCTCGCGGCGGTCAGGAGAGGGACGCTCGCGGACCGGCTCACGACCGTCATCGCGTTCGTGGGGTTTTCTACGCCCGAGTTCTGGCTCGCGCTGCTCCTCATGAGCCTCTTCGGAATAACTCTCGGGTGGCTTCCGATATCGGGGATAAAGTCCCTCGACTTTGAGTACCTTGGCTTTGCGGGGAAAGCCCTCGACATTGCCAGGCACCTTATCCTGCCCGTGTCCATCTCGGCGTTCGGCAGTTTCGCAGCGATCTCGCGCTACATGCGAAGCTCCATGATCGGCATCGTCGGGCAGGATTTCATAAGGACAGCCCGCGCAAAGGGCCTGCCGGAGCGGGAGGTCATCTATACCCACGCGCTCAAGAATGCCCTCCTCCCCCTGATCACCATCCTCGGACTCTCTATCCCGGGGCTCATCGGAGGGAGCGTCATATTCGAATCCATATTCGCGATCCCGGGTATGGGGAGGTTGTTCTATGAATCGGTAATGGCGCGTGACTATCCGACGATAATGGGCGTCCTTTCGATCGGGGCGGTCCTCACGCTCACGGGCAATTTTTTGGCGGACATAGCATACTCCTACGCAGACCCGAGAATCAGGATACGAGGGGAGCGGACGGCGCGAGCGAGGCGAGCTCGGAACGGGTGACGGAATGACGAGAGAATTGTTCGGGAACGGGATGGCATCTGCGGGGCTTTTCTTCATCACGACGGTCCTCCTTCTTGCGGCCTTCGCGCCGGTCATCGCGACGCACGAGCCGACACAGGTGGACACGCGGGCCATCCTCGAGGCGCCGTCCGTGCACCACATATTCGGGACCGACACGCTCGGCAGGGATATATTCTCGCGCATCGTGTATGGGTCGCGGATATCGCTTTCCATCGGGGTCATTGCGGTCGGCATCGCAGGTCTCATCGGAATATTTTTCGGCTCGGTCGCGGGCTACTACGGAGGCAGGATCGATTCGATCATCATGAGGTTCGTCGATATCATGCTCTGTTTCCCGACCTTCTTCCTCATACTTGCGGTCATCGCGCTCCTCGAACCTTCCATCTATCATATCATGGTGGTGATAGGCGTGACGAGCTGGATGGGGGTCGCCCGGCTCATACGCGCTGAGATCCTGACGCTTAAAGAACGGGATTACGTCGCCGCCTCAAAGGTGATGGGTGCAGGCGACGCGTGGATCATCGTGCGGCACCTTATCCCTAATGCCGTCGGTCCGGTGATCGTGAGCGCGACGCTGGGGATCGGAGGGGCGATACTCGTCGAATCGGCGCTGAGCTTCCTCGGGATAGGCGTCCAGCCGCCGACCCCGAGCTGGGGAAACATCCTCATGGACGGGAAGGCGACGCTCGGCGTGGCATGGTGGCTCACGATATTTCCGGGGCTCTTCATAGTGGCGACGGTGCTCGCGTGCAACGTGCTGGGCGAGGCCCTGAGGGACCTCCTGGATCCGAGGATGAGGGACGTGCGATGATGACGCTGCGGGTGGAACACCTCACGACACATTTTCATACCCCGGGCGGGGTGGCCAGGGCGGTGGAGGACGTGAGTTTCGATATCGAAAGAGGAAAGGTTTTCGGGCTGGTAGGCGAATCCGGCTCAGGGAAGACCCTGACCGCGCTCTCCATCCTCGCACTCGTGCCTCCTCCGGGGAAGATCGTGGGAGGGAGGGTCCTCTTCAACGGGAAGGACCTCGTG
This sequence comes from uncultured Planctomycetia bacterium, assembly GCA_964354545.1. Lineage (GTDB taxonomy): Bacteria > Omnitrophota > Gorgyraeia > 2-01-FULL-45-10 > JAHFGN01 > CAYHAE01. The sequence goes on along the minus strand of CAYHAE010000037.1, from coordinate 12,037 downwards.
GGTATGGACAGGGAGCCCCTGCGACGTATACGGGGTTCCCGCATATCGATGGTCTTTCAGGAACCCGCGAGCGCCTTAGACCCCGTCTTCACGATCGGAGAGCAGATCGTCGAGGCCATCCGCGCCCACGAGGGCGCGCGAGAGGCCGGCGCAAAGGAGCGGGCGCTCGAGTACCTCCGCCGCGTTCATATCCATGACCCGGAGAAGGTATTCTACGACTATCCTCACGAGCTCTCGGGCGGGATGAAACAGCGTGCGATGATCGCGATGGCGCTCGTCAACTCTCCGGAACTCGTGATCCTGGATGAGCCGACGACCGCGCTCGACGTTACCGTCCAGGCCCAGATCCTGGGACTCTTGGATGAGGTCATCGAGAACGAGGCGCTCTCGATCCTCTTTATAAGCCACGATATCGGGGTCATTGCGAGGATGTGCGATCGTGTCGCGGTAATGTACAAAGGGTCCATCGTCGAATCGAACGATGCGGATGAGCTGCTGTGCTCACCGAAGCACCCCTACACGATCTCGCTCTTAGAATCAGCGAAGGCGCTATCATGAGCATGGTACAGTGCGATGAGATAAGAAAGTATTTTCCGATTCACAGGGGATACGCGAGAGCTCGGGCGGGCGTCGTCAAGGCCCTCGACGGGGTCTCGCTGTCGATAGAGAGGGGAGAGGTCTTCGGCCTCGTCGGAGAATCCGGATGCGGAAAGACGACCCTGGGCAAGATCATCCTCGGCATCTTAAGGCCGGATTCCGGAAAGGTCTCTCTGGACTGCCGAAGGCTGCAGGTAATATTTCAGGACCCCTACTCCAGCCTCAACCCGAGGATGAGGGTATTCGATCTCATCGCAGAAGGCCTCGTCTTGAAAGGGGAAGACCCCGCTGCGATCGAGAAGAGGGTTAATGAGGTAGCGGACCTCGTCCGGCTGAGCCGGGACGCGTTAGCAAAATTCCCCCACCAGTTCTCCGGAGGGGAGCAGCAGAGGATCGCGATAGGCCGTGCGGTCGCGACAGATCCGGAGCTCATCGTATGCGACGAGCCCGTGTCGAACCTCGACGTGACGATACAGCTTCAGATCTTGAGGCTCCTCAAGGAAGTGCAGAAAAAGCTGGCGATCACCTACCTCTTCATAAGCCATGACCTGAGGGTCGTGAGATTCATATGCGACAGGATTACGGTGATGCGTTTCGGGCGGATCGTCGAATGCGGCCCTGCGCATGCGGTCTACTCGAACCCTGCCCATCCCTACACGAAACTCCTCCTCTCTTCGGTGCTCGACATCTATCCGAGAGGCGCTAGGGGCGTTGGTTAGATTAAGAGCGAGAATAGCGTATAGTTTCATGGGTATTAGCGTTCTTTGTCCATAGCCCACAGACTATAGACCAAAGACCATAGACCGTAGACTATAGACTTTTTCGTACGGCGTACAGCGTGTTTTGTATTGCGTATTGCGTGCGTAGCGTTTAGTGAAAACGAAAGCGTCCTCGTTATCCAGTCACCCACCCGCTTTACCTGGTGAGCGTGTGGTAAGCTAAAGAGACTATAGACCATAGACCGTAGACTATAGACTAGATGTGGGAGACGGAGGGCGGGTGGCGCGAGGCCGGCCGAGGAGCGCAGAAGCGAAGTGGGGGATGGGGGGTTCTGGAGACGCACGCGCTTACATGTAGAGTGTCTGAACCCCCCCACAAGCGCGGAGCACCGCAGGACGGTCGAGCGACAGGACCCGCCCGAGAGAATACGTTCCCGCGAAATGACGGCCCGAGAGGGGGCGCGTTAAGATTCAGATTGAGATTAAGATTAAGAAAATAATCCATCTCCTGAATGAGGCGTATGGAAGGCCCAGGCGGTCGAAAATGGGAGACCCCGTCGACGAGCTCATCGCGACCGTCCTTTCGCAGAATACGACCGACAAGAACTCGGCGAGGGCTTTTTGGCTATTGAAGAAGGGCGCGGGGAGCTGGGATAGGGTCTGCGCGATGCCCGCGAGGAGGCTCGCCCGTCTCATCAGGCCCGCGGGGCTCGCGAACATAAAGGCGGCGCGCATCAAGGGCGTTCTGCAGGAGATAAAGAGGCGCGAGGGGAGGATGGACCTGTCTTCACTGAGGAGGCGGGGTCTCGACGAGGCGCTCGACTATCTCACGTCCCTGAAAGGCGTGGGCCCAAAGACGGCGGCATGCGTGCTCCTCTTCAGCTTTGGGAAACCGGCGATGCCCGTCGATACGCATATCTTCAGGGTCACGCGGCGGCTGGGGCTCATCGGAGAGCGTATCACGAGAGAAAAGGCGCACTCCGTGCTGAGAGAGATAGTTCCAAAGTCCTTGATATATGATTTCCATTTGGGTATAATAGAGCACGGCCGCAGGACCTGCAGGGCCCGGAATCCGAGGTGCGGCAGGTGCGTTCTCTATAGGTTGTGCAGGTTCGAGGAGAGGGTCATTTTCAGGAGGAGAGGAGAGGCATGATAAGGCGTGCGCACGTGGGAGACGTCAAACAGATCCAGAAGGCGATCAACTACTACGCAAAGCGCGACCGCATGCTGCCCAGGTCGCTCAACGAGCTCTATGAGAACATCAGGGACTTCTTTGTGTACACCGAGGGCAAGAAGCTCTATGGGTGTTGCGCGCTCCACGTGGATTGGGAGGACCTTGCCGAGATAAAGAGTCTCGCGGTGGCGAAATCGCGGTGCGGCAGGGGGATCGGGACGAAGCTCCTGGGACAGTGCCTCAGGGAGGCCAAGGCGCTCAAGGTCCACAAGGTCTTTGCGCTCACGTACATCCCTGGTTTTTTTGAGCGCTTCGGGTTCAAGATCGTGAACAAAAAAGAGCTCCCCCATAAGATCTGGAGCGAGTGCGTGAAGTGCGTCTATTTCCCCGGATGCAAAGAGATCGCGATGATGAAGGAGGTCTGACGTACGCATGGGTTACACGATAACCGAGAAGATACTGTTGCGGCACACAGAGGCAAAAGAGCTGCATCCGGGCGCATTTCTTACCGTGAAGATCGACCTCTGCCTCGGGAACGATATCACCGCGCCGTTCGCGATAGAGGAGTTTGAGAAGCTGGGGACCGGCAAGGTCTTCGACAAGGAAAGGATCGCGCTTGTGCCCGATCATTTCGCGCCTGCCAAGGACATGAAGAGCGCCAACCAGTGCAGGGTCCTGCGCACGTTCGCGAAGCGATACGGGATCGCCAATTATTTTGAGGTCGGGAAGATGGGGATCGAGCACGTCCTCTTGCCGGAGCAGGGTTTGGTCATCCCCGGCGACCTCATCATCGGTGCGGATTCTCACACCTGTACCTACGGTGCGCTCGGGGCCTTTGCGGCCGGGGTGGGTTCGACCGACCTCGCGGCAGCATTCGCAACGGGGGAGGCGTGGCTCAGGGTCCCCGAGTCGATGAAATTGGTCTATTCCGGAAAGAGGAATAAGTGGGTCACGGGCAAGGACCTCATACTCCACACGATAGGGGATATGGGCGTGGACGGCGCACGGTACAGGACGATGGAGTTCTGCGGGGAGGCCATTGATGCGCTGCCCATGGACGACAGGTTCACGATGGCGAACATGGCGATCGAGGCAGGGGCGAAGAACGGTATCATCGCGCCCGATTCCGCCACGCTGCGATTCGTCAATTCCGTGAGCAAGAGACGGTATACTCTTCGGGACTGGCGCTTTGCAAGGCTCGCGAGCGACAAAGACGCACGTTACGTTGAGGTGCGCGAATATGACGTGGGGAAGATAGAACCGCTCGTGGCGCTCCCGCATCTGCCGAGCAATGTGAAGCCGGTGAGGAAGGTGAAAGACGTATCGATAGACCAGGTGGTGATAGGTTCCTGCACGAATGGAAGGCTCTCAGACCTGCGGATCGCGGCGCATATCCTGCGCGGCAGGAAGGTCAAGCCGGGCCTGAGGCTCATCGTGATACCGGGGACTCAGGAGATTTATGTGAAGGCGCTCGGAGAGGGGCTTGCAAGGATATTCGTGGAGGCGGGCGGGGTCTTCTCGACCCCGACTTGTGGTCCGTGTCTCGGCGGACACGTGGGCATCCTTGCGGAGGGAGAGCGGGCTGTCTCCACGACGAACAGGAACTTCGTGGGCAGGATGGGGCACCCGAAGAGCGAGGTCTATTTGACGAATCCCGCCGTCGCCGCGGCGAGCGCGATCAAGGGCAGGATCGCGCATCCGGAAGAGGTGATATAGCGTATGGCGTACAGAGGACGCGCGCACAAGTTCGGCGACGACGTGAACACGGACGAGATCATCTCGGGCAGATACCTGAACACGACCGACAGGGAGGAGCTTGCGAGACACTGCATGGAAGGTGTTGACCCGAAATTCGCCAAACGCGTAAAGCCGGGAGACGTCGTCGTTGCAGGAAAGAATTTCGGCTGCGGATCTTCAAGGGAGCACGCGCCCATCGCGATCAAGGCGAGCGGCGTTTCGTGCGTGATCGCGGAAAGTTTCGCGCGCATATTCTTCAGGAACAGCATCAACATAGGCCTCCCGATACTGGAAAGCAAAGAGGCCTCCGGAAAGATCAAGGCCGGAGACCGTGTGAGCGTTGATATCACGCGCGGAGCGATCAGGGATATCACGCGCGGGGGCACCTATAAGGTCGAGAAATACCCGCCGTTCATGCAGAGGGTCATCAATTCCGGCGGGCTCATGAACTACGTCAAAAAGAGGCTTGCACGTGAAGCGAAAGTATAAAATTGCGGTGATACCCGGTGACGGGACAGGCCCCGAAGTGGTCGGGGAAGGGCTTAAGGTCCTCGATGCGGCGAGTGAGAAGTTCGGCTTCGGCTACGAGAAGACGGTCTTTGACTATGGCGGTGAGCGATACCTGAAGTCGGGGAAGATACTCGCGGACAAAGAGGTGATGGCGCTCGAGAAGTTCGACGCGCTCTACCTCGGCGCCATAGGCCATCCCGACGTGAAGCCCGGCATCCTGGAGCAGGGCATACTGTTGAAGATCCGTTTCGGCCTCGACCAATACATAAATTTGAGGCCCGTGAAGCTGTATAATGCCGCGTTCTGTCCTCTCAAGGATAAACGGGAAGAGGACATAGACTTCGTCGTCGTGAGGGAGAACTCGGAAGGGCTCTACAAGGGGATGGGGGAATTCAGGAACAAGGGGACGAAGCGGGAGGTCGCGATCCAGATCTCGTACAATACAAGGAAGGGCATCGAGCGCTGCCTCCGGTACGCCTTCGACTACACGAGGAGGCGCAATAGGAAGAAGAAGTTGACGCTCTGCGGAAAGACGAACGTTCTCACCTTCGCATGGGACCTGTGGCAGAGGACGTTCAATGAGGTCGCCAGGGAGTATCCGGACGTCACGACGGACTATGCCCACGTGGATGCGACGACCATGTGGTTCGTGAAGAATCCGGAGTGGTTCGACGTGATCGTGACCGACAATATGTTCGGGGACATCATCACGGACCTCGGCGCGATGATACAGGGCGGGATGGGCATCGCCGCGGGCGGGAACATCAACCCGGAAGGCGTATCGATGTTCGAGCCGATAGGCGGGTCGGCGCCGAAATACACGGGCAAGGGCGTGATCAATCCCCTCGCCGCGATCTCGGCGCTCGGCATGCTCCTCGAGAACGTGGGGGAGGAGAAGGCCTCCGAGGCGGTAGAGCGGGCGGTCATCAGGGTCGTCAAGACGAAACTGGAGAGCCTCGCCGCGGGCAAGATGGGGTACTCTACGAGCGAGGTAGGAGACCTGGTAGTCGAAAATTTGAAATAGCATGCGGACACACGACACAATTTTTTCATGTGTCCTTGTGTGCTTGTGTTGTCATGGTATGCGGGGATTAATTTAATGAAGAAGAAGCTAAATGTCGCAGTAATGGGTGCGACCGGGGCGGTGGGGAATTGTTTCTTACGTATCCTTGAGGAGAGGAAATTTCCCATCGCTAAGATACGGCTGCTCGCCTCCGAGAGGTCTCAAGGGAAGAAATTGAAGTTCAGAGGAAGGCTGCATCCCGTCGAGGTCCTCACCCACGACTCCTTTAAGGGGATCGACCTCGTTCTCGCATCCGCGGGGGCAGCGAGGAGCATCGAGTTCCTGCCGAGCGCCGTCAAGGCAGGCGCGGCGTGCGTCGACAACTCAAGTGCGTTCAGGATGGAGCCGAATGTGCCGCTCGTGGTGCCCGAGGTCAACGCCCACAGGATCAAGGAGCACAAGGGCATCATCGCCAACCCGAATTGCTCCACTATCCAGATGGTCGTCGCGCTCGGGCCCATCCATAAGGCCGCGCGGATCGAGAGGATCGTCGTCACCACCTTTCAATCCGTCTCGGGCGCGGGGCAGAAGAAGATACTCGAGCTCGACGCGCAGTCGAGGGCCTTTTTAGGCAAGAAGAAGTTCGCCCCGATAGAATTTCCCCACCAGATCGCGTTCAATCTTATCCCCCAGATAGACGTATTCCTGGACAACGCCTACACCAAGGAGGAGATGAAGATGGCCAACGAGACTCGCAAGATAATGGAAGACCCCTCCATCATGGTGAACGCCACCTGCGTGAGGGTCCCCGTCTTCTACGCCCATTCCGAAAGCGTTAACATCGAAACCGAAAAGCACATGACCCCCGACGAGGCGCGCGCGGTCTTGGCGAAGGCGCCCGGGGTCATCGTCGTGGATGATCCCGCCAACCAATCCTATCCCATGCCGATCCACTGCGAAGGTAAGGACGAGGTCTTCGTCGGCAGGGTGAGGCAGGACGAGTCGATCAAGAACGGCATCTCTCTGTGGGTCGTGAGCGACAATATCCGCAAGGGGGCAGCGTTAAACGCGATCCAGATCGCGGAACTCCTGTAAGACCGTCCGCACATTCGCGGGGCATAGCGCTCTTTCCCTTTGGCGCGAGTCGGGTATGTATGCGACTAAAGAGGGACCTTCGCGGGTAGGGAGGAAGAAGCCGCACCCCACCCTAAAAGAGAGACGAGAGGCCCATACGAGAGGATATCTATGCCAAGGACCTCACCATTGCTTAGCCTCACCGATCTGGCGCTTGCAGACCACATCTGCTATATGTACGATACCGAGTCCGAGCATCGTGCAGTGCTTACACCCTTTTTAAGCCAGGGGATCGAGAGGGGAGAGAAGATAATCTATGCGGCAGATACCCACACCGCCGAGGTCGTGCTGGAGTACCTGCATGATGCAGGGCTCGACACCGCTTCATTTCTGCAGAGCGGTCAGCTGAACGTCGTCTCCGTAGACAAGGCGTATATACGAGACGGGCGATTTGATCCCGATGAGATGATCGCGCTGCTGCGTGCTGAAACGGAACGCGCGCTGGCTGAAGGGTATACGGGCCTCCGCTTCACCGGCGAGATGACGTGGATGGTGCGGCGATACCCCGGATCGGACCGAGCGATGGAGTACGAGGTGGGCCTCAGCGCATTCCTCGCGAAAAGCAAGTGCATCGAGATGTGTCAGTACGACCGCCGTCATTTTGACCCGAAGACCCTCCTGAGCGTGCTCTCCACTCATCCCATCGCGGTTATTGGGCACGAGGTCTGTGAAAATTTCTACTACCTGCCTCAAGAGAAATTCGTTGGTCTCGATCATCCCGAGACGACCTTGCGCCTTTGGCTGAAGACCCTCGCGGTGAAAAGACGCGCGCAGGAAGCTGCGATACAGGACGCGGTTGTCAGGGAGGGCACGCTCGCGGGGAAGGCGTTAGGAGAGGATGTGGAACGACTGAGATTGGCTGAAGGTGCCGCGAGCGCGGGAATATGGGACTGGGACATCGCCACCGGAAAAATGAAATGGTCAGAGGAGTGCCGTCGGCTCCTTGGGCAGTCTGCCGGTGACCTTTGCCCGACATACGAGAGCTGGCTCCAGTGCGTTCACGCGGATGACCGCGAAGGGGTGAGCGACAACGTGGTTCAGGCGCTCGCGCAGAAGAGGGAACTATCGATCGAACATCGGGTCGCGCACCCTGATGGTACCGTGCTTTGGCTTCACAGCAGAGGCCGCATTGTCTATGATGGGGCAGGGCGGCCGGTCCGCGGGATCGGCATCTGCATCGATATCACCGAGCGCAAACGTAACGAGGAGCGCCTGAAAAAGCTCAACGAGTGTCTTCTCAGCCTCAGGGAAAACCCCGAAGAGAACATCAAGCGCCTCACCGCTCTCTGCGAAGAGGCCCTCGGCGGTGAGAAGGTGCTCTATCATCGTCTTGACGATAAGTCGCTGCCCGTGGTCTTCGGGGAATTCTATGTGCCTGGCGAGGGAGGCGAAAAGGCCCCGTCCGAGACTTTCGGTGACGTCACTTCTGATAAAGGCAGCGCGAGCGCCTCACCCTCACGCGACGCCTCTCGGTCGTCTGCCAGGCGCCCCAGCCCCGGCGTCGGCAATGTCGCCATGTTCCAAATGAAGCCTCGCATGGATGTGGGGGTTCAATGCAAAGGGAAGCACGTGGGCTTGCTTCATGCGGTGTGGAAAAAGGGCGCTGTCCCTACCGCAGAAGATATAAAATTTTTAGAGACTGTCGCCGTGGCAATCGGGACAGAAGAAATACGCAGGGAGGGAGCGGAGGCGAGCGCGCGGAGAGAAAAGGAGCGCGTACAGCAGGAAGAAGAGCTCCGTGCGCGCGAGAAGAGGTATAGGGAGCTCCTGGAGAACGCGAACAGCATAATCCTGAAGATGGACACAAAAGGAAATATCACCTACTTCAATGAATTTGCGCAGAAGTTCTTCGGCTACGCGCCCGATGAGATAGTCGGCAAGAGCGTGGTGGGCACCATCGTTCCCAAGGCGGGGACGGCCGGCCGCGACCTCGATTTCATGATCAAAAATATATGCAAGTATCCGGAGCAGTATGCGACCAACCAAAATGAGAACATGAAGAAGAGCGGAGAACGAGCATTGATCGCATGGACGAACAGGGCCATCCGCGACGAACAGGGGAATATCGCAGAAATTCTCTGCATCGGAAACGATATCACCGAATTTCAGCATCTCCAGGAGAGGCTTTTGCAGTCCAAGAAGATGGAGGCGCTCGGCCGCCTCGCAGGAGGCGTCGCGCACGACTTCTCAAGTCTGCTTGCCACGATCGCGAACCACGCCAGCAAGGCCAAGAAGGCTCTCCCTCCCGACTCTTCCCTGCGTGGCGATATCGAAGAGGTCCTGAAAAATGCGGAAGGGGCCTCTCATTTTTCTCGACAGCTCCTCGCCTTTTCCCGCCAATTTATCGCTTTTTCCAAGCACCAGGCCGGCGAGCTGAAGACTGTGGACCTCAATGAGCTCGTTCGCGCCGTAGAGGACGCGCTCCGCAAGACCCTTCATAAAGGCATCGAACTCGTGGTTACCCTTGCGCCGGGATTAGGCCCCGTGAAGGCAGATCCTGCCCCGCTCTCGGAGGTTATCATAAACCTTGTCTCGAACGCCTGCGACGCGATGCCCAAGGGCGGCACGCTGACCATCGAGACTTCGAACGTCACGCTCGACGAGAAATATGTGCGCATGCACGCGTATGCGACCCCCGGAGAATTTGTCACACTCACCGTGCGCGATACCGGGATCGGGATGACCGAGGAGGTCCGGGCGCATATATTCGAGCCGTTCTTCATTGCCAAGGGGGACGATAAGGGTTCCGGGCTCGGGCTGCCGACCGCATACGGCATCGTGAAACAATATAGAGGGTACATCGATGTCTCGAGCGAAGCGGGCAAGGGGACGACGTTCACGATTTACCTCCCGCGCGTGAAAGAATAGGGACTTTTATGATCTCACCCCGTTCCAACCCCTTCGTCTTACCGATGATCCTATGGGTCGTCGCCGTCTTTGCCCTCAGCGACGGCTACGCCATGACCGATATAAAGGTCTACTATTTTGCAAACGGTAAACCCGAATCTGAAACCCCTTACAGAGACGGCAAGATAGACGGTGAGCAGAAGATATATTGGGCCGCCGGCGGCGTCCAGGCGATCATTCCTTATCGGGACGGCGTGAAAAACGGAGACGAGAAGGTGTTTTGGCCGGACGGCTATCTGCAGTCGTTCAAGACCTACAAAGACGGCAAGATGGACGGGCCGGCAAAGTATTTTTTTGGACGGGGATGCCTTCGGTTGGTAATGCCCTATAAAGAGGGAACGCGGGACGGCATGTCGTTTTTCTATTACGAGGACGGGCGGGTGAAGGTAGAGCAGCCTTTTAGAGACGACAAACGCAACGGCGTGCGCAAGGACTATGATCAAAACGGCACGCTTCAGGTAGAGCAGCCTTTCAAGGACGACAAGAAGGAAGGTGTGGGGAAATACTATCATACGTATAAAAAAGTGGAATTAAAGAGCCTCGAGTCAGAAAGGGAAACGAAAGGGGTCGCGTTCAGGAAAGGGCAATTCTTCCTGGAAGAGATACCCTATAAGAATGATAAGAAGCACGGAACTGCGCGATCCTACTACGAGGCAGGGACGTTAGGTGCGGAAGAAGAGTACGTGGATGACAAGCTGAACGGGCCGTCACGATATTGCGACACGGACGGCCGGCTCAAAGCAGAGGCATCCTACAAAGACGAAAAACTTGACGGCATCGTGAGATATTTTTACGAAGACGGCACGGTGAAGTCGGAAGAACCCTATCGCGATGGGGTACGGCAGGGGATAGCGAAATATTATGATAGCGGGAAGAGGCTGAGGCACGAGCAGACGTTCGAGACGGGGAAGAGGCAGGGCACCGCGCGGTCTTACTACGAGGAGGGGCAGCTTGAGGCGGAGGAGACCTACATAGACAACAGGCTCGAGGGGATCTCGCGGTACTATTATAAGGGCGGACAGCTGAAGTCGGCAAAATTTCACAAAAAAGGGTTTGCGGAAGGGGAATGCAAGTTCTTCCACCCGAATGGAAAGATAGAGGCAGAAGGGCAGTTCAGGATGGGCAGCGTCGAAGGCCTGTGGCGGTGGTATGATGAGAATGGAGATCTGATGAGGGAGTGTACGTATTAAACCTATCCCGCTATCAGAGTTTCGTGGGTTTCACCCGGGGGTACGGCCGCGAGCGCGAGGTGGGCGGCCCCGCGAAAATTCTCCTGTAGAGAATTTTCGCGGGGTTCAGTCCCCGAAATCTTTCAGATTTCAGGGGAGACGTCGCCCCACAAAAAAAGGAGAAGATATTCAGCGTGGGGCTCCAGTCCGTGCGCGGACCATAAAACTCGTCATCCAGTACGACGGCACGAACTACTCTGGTTGGCAGTTGCAGAAGAATTCCCGGACGGTTCAAGGCGAGATAGAGAAGGCGCTCAAAAGGATCTTCAGCTCTCCCATTCGGCTGGTAGGCGCCGGGCGGACGGACGCAGGCGTTCATGCGCTGGGCCAGGTCGGACACTTCAGGACAGATTCCGCGCTCGCCGTCTCCCGCATTCGAAAGGCCCTCAACAGCTGGCTGCCGAAAGATATAGTGATCCGGGACATAGAAGAAGCCCGGCCCGGTTTCAATTCCCAGTTCGCCTCAACGTCAAAGGTCTATCGCTATACCCTCAGTCCCGGGGACGTCCTCAACCCGCTCATGAGAAATTATGCGGTTCTGGTTCCCCGCGGCATAAACCTCGCGGCGATGAAGCGCGCCGCGAGATTCCTCGTGGGCAGGCACGACTTTAAGTCTTTCCAGGCGAGTGGTTCGCGCGCGAGGTCTTCCCGCAGGACAATCTCGCGCATCGATATCGCCAAAGAGGGACGCCTCGTCTACATCGATATCGAAGCCGACGGGTTCCTCTACAACATGGTGCGGAACATCATCGGCACGCTCATCGAAGTGGGAAGGGGCAGGATCGCTCCTGCCAGCGTCAAGAGGATCTTATCCGCGAGGGACAGAAAGGCCGCGGGGCCGACCTCTCCCGCGAAGGGCTTGTGCCTTATGTGCGTAAAATATTAGGTGGTGCCGTATCATGTTATATCCTAAAAGGTTATGAAAGACTATAAACTTATCATATTCGATCTCGGGAACACGATCATTAAGTTCGACCACCACATCTCTTCCCGCAAGATCGCGGAGAGGTTCGGCCTCGATGAGGAG
>CAYHAE010000036.1:0-18495 GCA_964354545.1 uncultured Planctomycetia bacterium | reverse complement strand
GCTGTGGGTAGGCGCACCTTCTCGTGTTATACGAGCAAGGGTGCAGCCGCGCCCTAGTTCTTGCGCTGTGCGGTGCCCTGCACGAGTTGCTCTCGTCAGGGGCTACCGCGCCCTGGAAAAGAGCTGTGGGTAGGCGCACCTTCTCGTGTTATACGAGCAAGGGTGCAGCCGCGCCCTTTTTTTCGAGAAGGCGCCCTACAACCCATCGTAAGGATAAAAAAGCACTTAAGAATGCTCGTAACTTAAGTGCTCTGCCGCGCTTGTTCGTTTCTTACTGCCGCGGCGCCCTGCACATGTCGGTCTCGCGAAGGGCATCATAGTATGTCTAAGATCATAAGGATGCCGACGATCTCGATGCTAATCCTTCACCCACTTCGCGTGCGGAACGGCCGTGAGCCATTTCACATCGCCGTTGACGTAGAAGACGTTCAAACCGCTTCGCCCGTGGTTGTCTCCCTTCGCAGGTACCGGGCCTTTAACCCTATCCGCGCAGAGCGGCGTCGACGGGGGAGAATCCGCTTTCAGCCCGCTCACATACATATAATTTATCGGCGTCCTGGCGATATCGCCAGGAGGGCCTTTCTTATGGCCTGTATTGGGACACAAGAAAATAGACAGGTCCTCAGTATACAGCCCATTCGGGTCTGCCAGAGCGCTTACAAACTCTCTGGCATTTGAACACTCGGGGAACGTCTCATTGTGTGTTTCTGCGTACTTATACAACGCAACGCCGATGCTCCGTAAGTTGTTCGCGCATGCTTGCCGATATGCGCGCTCCCTCGCCTTTCTGACAAATGGGCTGAGGGCGAGCACGAGCGATCCGGTGATGGCCACCACCACCACGAGCTCAATTAACGTTACGCCCCTTCTGTTGTCGCGCCTCACGCACACCTTTCGATAGGACTGCCCAGCCCTTTTGGATAAAACATTAACCCTGCATGCCAAAAGCGCGGGGCGCCCTGCACGCGTGTCTACCCTTAGGGGCTACTATAACACATAGCCTCTACTTTGTCAATTATGTGGCGGGCGATCCTGCTCTTTGAAAGATTCCCGTATCGCGAGAGGTCTCCATATTTATCGATAATGACATAATCCGACCTGCACTGTCCAAATACGGTCTTTCGTGCCGAGAGTTTGTTTGCCACGATGAAATCGAGGTTTTTACGTCTCAGTTTCTCGACCGCATTTTCGATGAGACCTTCCGTCTCAAGCGCAAAGCCGGCCAGGACCTGCCGCTCCTTGATTCTGCCCGCTTCGAAGAGGATATCCGGGTTCTCCGTCAGTTCAACGCATAGCCTTTGCGTGCCGCCGCGGGACAGTGAGCTCTTTCTCTTTATCTTGCTCCTTTTCACGCTGCCCGGACGCCAATCGCTCACGGCCGCTGCCATGATGAGGGCGTCGCTCGCCATAAAGGCCCCCAGGACCGCCTTCCGCATCTCGCGTCCGCTCTCAACAGAAACGACCTTCACCCCTTTCGGCCCCTCCAGACACGTAGGTCCGCTCACGAGAAGGACTGCGTGCCCCCTTGCACGGGCCTCCCCCGCGATCTCATACCCCATGCTCCCTGTAGAATAGTTTGAGATGAATCGGACCGGGTCGATCTTCTCCCTGGTGGGGCCTGCGGTCACGAGGACCCGGAGACGGGTAGGCAGAGCGTAACAGGAGCCTGGAACGCGCGGGGTCCCGGACCTCATCGCAGGTGCCGATTTGCCTCGGCGACTATTTCGTCTACTGGCGCGAGGTGTCCCGCGCCCTCTCGGCCGCAGGCGAGACGGCCCTTGATGGGACCGATGAACGAATAGCCTGTCTTTTTCAATATAGCGATATTCTCTTGGACAAGGCGGTGCGTATACATCCGCTCGTTCATCGCGGGCGCGATCATGACCGGTGCGCGGGTCGCGAACACCACGCACGTAAGGAGATCGTCGCAGATACCGTGGGCGAGTTTTCCTATGATATTCGCTGTCGCGGGCGCGATCAGCACAAGGTCTGCCTTATCGGCGAGAGATATGTGGACAGGCTCCCAATCGCCGGGGAGCTCGAACATGTCGGTATGCACCCTGTTGCGCGCCATCGTCTGGAGCGCCAGGGGTGTGATGAATTCCTTCGCCTCGCGCGTCAGGATCGGGGTCACATTGTGCCCGTCCCTGCGCAGCGCGGCCACGATGTCGCATGCCTTATAACTCGCGATACTCCCGGTGACGCCTATGATGATTTCTTTTTTCTTCTTCACTTCTGTTTGATCTTGAGCGAGATCCTGCCTTCCAAGATCTCCTTGAGCGCGATGTTCCCTGGTTTGTCCTCTGGCGTGACGCTGACGAGCGGCTGCCCACCTTCGCTCAGCTCTACCGCCCTTCTCGCCGCGAGTATCACGAGCTTATACACGCTCTTGGTCTTCTTTACCAATTCGTCTCTCAAATAGTTCACCATATGATTTATCCGCCGCCTTCTTCGCCTACGGACGCCCGGCACACCTGTGTGCTTTCTTTCCGCGGGGTGACACCCTCACTTTTTTGCTTCTTTGAGGATGATCCTCTTTAATTTTGCGTACGCGATGTCCAGGTTGTCATTGACAACCACATAATCGTACTTGTCCTTGTAGGCCATCTCCTCCCTTGCTATCCTGAGGCGATTGGATATCACGTACGATCCGTCTGTCTTCCGTTTCTTAAGCCTCTCCTCAAGCGCCGAGATGGAAGGCGGAAGTATGAAGATAAGGGTCGTGCGCCTCGGATATGCCTTCCGTATGTTCATGGCGCCCTTTACGTCTATGCTCAAGAGGGCTTTCGAACCCTCCCTGAGCGCGTCTTCGATGAACCCCTTTGGAGTTCCGTAGAGGTTCCCGAAATTCTCCTCCCATTCGAGAAATTCGCCGTTCTCTATCTTCTTCTCGAAGACGTCTTTCGAGACAAAGTAATAATCGATCCCTTCCTTTTCGTCCTTTCGCGGAGGCCTCGAGGTCATCGAGATAGAGTGAACAAGCTTCAGCCTCCTGTCCTTCAAGAGCCGCTTGAGGAGCGTGGTCTTCCCGCAGCCGCTCGGCGCCGATATCGTGAATATCCTTCCCCTGCTCATCCCCTGGGCAGCCTTTTTCACTCTATGTTCTTTACCTGCTCCCTGATCTTCTCTATCTCGCTCTTGATGTCGATGACGTTCTTTGCGATCTTGAAGTCACCCGCCTTAGACCCTATCGTATTGATCTCTCTGTGGAGTTCCTGAGCGATGAAGTCGAGCTTCTTGCCCGCCTCGTCGTCCTGAGATATGGTAGTGGTGAAATTGACGAGGTGGTTCTCAAGCCGCGTGACCTCTTCGGAGATATCACAATTTTTTGCGTATATCGCGACCTCTATCTCGAGCCTGCCGGTATCGACCTTGTGACCCCCCGACAGCTCAGCCACCCGCTCGGCGAACTTCTTCCTGTACTCTTCGACGTTGAGCGCCGCCCTCTTCCGTATCACCTTGAGCATCCGCGTGATGCGCTCCGCCCTCCTCGCAAGGTCTCTGTAGAGGGCCTTCCCCTCCTTGATCCTGTCCGCAACGACCTCGTTAAGCGTCATTCCGAGCGCGTCTTTTATCGCGGGCCACAGGCGTATGAGGCTCTCCTCCTTCACCTCACAACTGAGAACCCCCGGAAAGAGCACGAGGTCGTCGACGACCACGTCTCCCTTTACGCCGAGGCGCTTGCGCAGTTTCAGGAGCGCATGATAGTAGCTCCGCGCGAGCGATTCGTTGAGGGCCACCTTCTCCTGCCGCGCGATCGTCCCGTCGTAGATAAGGTTCAAATTTACCTTTCCCCTCCTTATCTTCTTTTGGACGACCTCCTTTATCCTGTCCTCAAAGAGCGAGATGTGGTTGGGTAACTTGGCGGTCATCTCAAAGAATTTATGGTTGACCGTCTTTATCTCAATGGTGATGCCCCCTCCTTTAAGCTCGCGCTTCGCCCTCCCGAACCCCGTCATCGATTTGATCACGAATCACTCCTCCGCAATAGCCTGGTTAGCGTAAAGTGAAAAGCGAAAAACTAAAACTCGAAGCTAAAAATGTTTTTAGCTTTTCCGCCAGAGGCGGATCCGCCTTCGGCGGAACGTTTCAACTTTACGCTTTGCGCTTACTGCGCGTCCTTGCCGCATCGCGCCCATACGCGCTCCGCGCCGGTCTTCTGGACGGTCTCCGTAGGGTATAAGTCAAAGATGATCTCGTGGGGCTTGAACCAGAGCCTTATCTCCCGTTGGGCCTCCGACTCGTTCGACGAGGCATGGATCACGTTCTCGTACACGCCTTTCGTCGTGATCCTGCCGTATGCCCCCCGTATCGAAACGGGATCGGCCTCCTCCGGATTCGTTGCGCCGCAGATGGTGCGCACCTTGTTCAACGCGTCCTCGCCCCAGTAGACGAGCGCCATCACCTTCTTCTTGTGGTATTCACCCATGATGTACTTCACGAGCTCCTCGAAGAAGGGCTTGTCCTTCATGTGCCTGTAATGCTCTACCGCCAGTTCGCGCGAGACCTGCACGATCTTTGCCGCGACAATGTCGAGCTTCGTCTCCGAGAGCCGCGTAAGGATATTGCCCGTGAGCGACTTCTTGAGACCGTCCGGTTTTATGAGCACCAATGTTTGATTGACCATATGTTACTATACTATGGACAATGACAATTGATTTGTCAATGAAAATTCAAGCGCGCTTACGCAGCGACCTTCTGCCGTATGATATCGATGATCCTGTCGAGGTCCTCTTTCGAATAATACTCTATCTGTATCCTGCCCCGTTTTTTCCCGCGGACGATCCGCACGCGCGTGCCAAAGATGCGGCGGAGCTCGTCCTCCACCTCGGTCACATTGGAATCGCCCGATGCGGCCCGTGGATGCCTTGGCCCCAATCTTTTTGAGACGAGCTCTTCGGTCGCCCGCACAGAAAGACCTTTCTTGACCACCATAGTGCTCACGCGCACCTGTTCCTGCTCAGACGGGAGCATGAGTATCGCCTTACCGTGGCCCGCGCTGAGGCAATTGTTCGTAATATACGCCTGCACCTTTTTTGGCAGGAGGAGGAGCCGCAGCATATTCGCTACCGTGGAACGTTCCTTTCCCAGTACCTGAGATATCTTCTCCTGAGTGAACGAAAAATCGCTCACCAGCTTCTGGTATGCGCCTGCCTCTTCGATCGGATTCAGGTCCTCTCTCTGGATATTCTCTATGAGCGAGAGCTCAAGCGTCGAGAGGTCATCCGCTTCCTTCACGATCGCGGGTATCTTTTCCATTCCTAATGCCTTTGCCGCCCTTAGCCTGCGCTCACCGGCGATGAGTTCATACCCCTGAGGAGCCGTGCGCACAAGGATCGGCTGCACAATCCCTTTCGCCCTGATCGAATTCACGAGCTCATCCAGCTTCTCTTTGCCGAACTCCATACGCGGCTGATACCTGCTCGTCGTTATCTCGCCGACATTTATACTCAGCACCTTATCGACGGCCTGACCGCTCTCCGAATACGCATCCTCCCTCGCAGGTATCAGTGCGCTTAATCCTTTGCCTAGAGCTCTCTTTTCCATCCTATTATCTCCTTATTGTTGAACTTGCTCCTCGGTCGAGGTATCGGCAATAATTTCCTCCATTTGAACTTTTTTTACTCCTAACATCTCATTTGCTAGATCTTCATATTTTCTTGCGCCGATGGAATGATTGTCATACAGCAAAATTGGTTTTCCAAATCCTGGAGCTTCCGTTAACCTAATGTTTCTTGGAATTACGGTTTCGTATACCTTTACCGAGCCTAGATTGTGCCCCGTTGTTCCAGACAAAAAAAACTGTTTCACCTCATCTATAACCTCTTGCGTCAGCTTCGTTCGATAATCAGCCATTGTGAGAACCACGCCTTCTATCACAAGCGATTGATTGAGGTTATCCCTGACTAGATGTATTGTATTTATAAGTTGGCCAAGACCCTCGAGCGCATAGTATTCACACTGGATCGGAATCAGAGTAGAATTAGCCGCACATAGTGCATTAACAGTTATCAGCCCAAGAGACGGAGGGCAATCGATCATAACTATATCGTACTGGGATTCAACGTCTGATAACGCTTTTTTAAGCTTGTACTCTCTACCCATTACACCTACAAGCTCAATCTCAGCGCCGGTTAGACTAATGTTTGAGGGTGAAATCCATAGATTTTGAATCTGGGTTTGAAAAACTACTTCGGAAAGAGGTGTTTGTTCCAGTAATAAGTTATAGGTGCTTGAGGATATGGCTGTCTTATCTATGCCAAGGCCGCTCGTTGCGTTGCCTTGGGGATCCATATCGATGAGGAGGACTTTTTTGCCGAATGTGGAAAAATATGTGGATAGATTGACTGCTGTTGTGGTCTTCCCGACTCCGCCTTTTTGATTACAAATGGCTATGATCTTCGACATTACAGGTGTATGACTGGAGCCCCGCGGGTACGCCCGCAGTTGCCAGGCATTCCATGGGACTCAGGTAACGGGATTAGACGGGCTGAAAGATATCTCAAAGAAGGCTTTTTATCTCTTGAGCGGAATGTTCCACGTGGAACATTCTGTTGCTGCTATTTTATATATGAATATACACTAATTATCGACAAAAATCAAATCCCATTTTTCACTCTCGCACGTATCTTAGCTGAATGTGCACCGGCCATGCCGAATAGTCCGCTCTTCTCCTCTCTCAAAATATCGATAATGACCTTATCCTTCGTGGTGCCAAGTTTATCGAGAGCTATCTTGATTGCCCTTTTAATCGTAGCCGCTTCAACCTCAATGCTTTTCATGAGTGCTTTCTGCTTATTGCTGCCTGTTCAATTATTGTAAGCACGGTATTCACGAGCCAATAAAGGACCAGGCCAGACGGCATCTGATAGAACATAACTCCGAACATAACCGGCATCAAGAAAGTCATCATCTTTTGCTGCTGTCTCTGTTCATCTGAAATACCCCCACCCATCATTGCAGACGACATCTTCTGCTGGACGACCATAGCACCGGCCATAAAAAAAGGCAGTATGTTCAGTTTATTGCCTATAATAGGAATAGAGAAAGGGATCTTGATCGCTTCCTGGAGAGAGAGGTCCTTGATCCATAAAAAGCTTGCGTTCTTAAGCGCTATTGATCTCGTGAGGGAATTATAGAGAGCCAAAAAAATAGGCATCTGCAATAAGAGCGGGAGACACCCGCTGAATGGATTTACTTTGTTTTTCTTATATAACTCCATTATCTCCTTGTTCAATTTCTGAGGATTGCTCTTATTCTGCGCCTTCAGCTTTTCGATTTGGGGCTGGAGAGATTGCATCTTCTGCATGGACTTGAAACTGGTCTGGGTAAGCGGAAATAAGATTACGTTCAGGAAGATCGAGAGGGCGATTATCGTAAGCCCCCAATTGCCGATCATGCTATGAGTCACCTTCATTATCCAAAGCAATAGCTTGCTAATACCTCCGAACATCCCTAAGTTTACCGACTCGTCGAGATCCGGCCCCACTGATTTCAGAGTATCTATATCAGACGGTCCTGCGTACAGAGTATACTTATGCTCGATCGAGGAGTGTGGCATAAGCATAAAATTCTTGACCTCGACACCGGTCAATAAAATTCCTCTTTTTTCCTCATAGAATCCAAGATCTGTGTCTGCGAATGGCTTTAATATCAATGAAAAGTGTTTGTTCTTAAGTGCGGTCCATGAAACTGCGCCTTTGTCAATAATGCGTTTGCCGTTCGGCCTTCTGTATTTTGTTATCTTATCATCTATTTTCGAGACTACCTCTACGAACCTTTTATCCTGAGGCTCGCGCTCTATGATGCCGGAGCCTCCTAGGATCCTGTAAGTAAGACTTTTCTGGATGTCGCTATTGTTAGTAATAGAAACGGATAGGTCGATGGTATATTTCTTAGTATTGAAATCGTATTTCTTTGTGATTATAGTGTCATTGGTTTCCAAAGTACTGGTTAAACTATCTTTTTGTTTATCTAATTTGTAGACACTGCCCCGGATACCCATTTGATTCGAATAATCATCGAGCGCGAAAATATGATCATGTGGGTATGGTACCTGTGCCAACAAAAGATATGCGTCTCCTTCGCCCGATTTAAAGTCTTTGAGGCGTATCTCTTTTATGGCCCCGCTTACGTTTGAAAAGACGATCTCGTGTTTATCCGTTTCAACGGCGGCCGTCTCTTCCGCGACCGTCGTCTCCGTCGGTACCGATACCTCTGCCGTGAGTGCGCGCACGTCCTGCGGCGCGTCAATGGCCGATTTTTCGGCAGAGGGCTGGCGGAGCGCCACGGGAGGATGCGGTCTCGAGATAAATGAGAATCCAACTATGACGAGGACCGAGAGCGTAACTGCCAATAATAGTCGTTTTTCCATGATTATTTCACAGGGTCGTAGCCGCCGCGGGAAAATGGGTGGCATCGAAAAAGGCGTGTGAAGGCGAGGGAGAGCCCGATAACAACGCCGTGTTTCCTAAGTGCTTCTATCGCATATTCTGAGCACGATGGATAATATCTGCAACATTGTAACTTGAATATCGATAAATAGTTACGATAAAACTGTATCATCCCTATGATCAGAATTCTCATATAAGAATCCCCGCGTCTTTGGTCAATCCCAAGAAGTCCCTCGAGACGACGCGATAACAGGCCTCCTCGCCGGGGTCGTTCCTCATAATGAGGACAAGATCGAATCCCTGCTTCATTCTGCTGTGGTATTTTCTGAAGGATTCGCGCAGGATCCTCTTGAGCCTGTTCCGCCGTAAAGCCAGGCGGATGCGCCGAGAGTCGATGATGAGGCCTACCCGTGTCGTATCGAGGCCGTTGGGCGCGACCTTCATCGTGAGAAATTCTCTCCTGAACGATGCCCCGGTCCTCGACGCGCGGCGAAAATGCCGAGTCTTCAATATCCTGTTTTTCCGTCGGAAAGTCTCGGCCATCTTCACACCGTGAGGCGATGACGGCCTTTCTTCCTGCGCCGCGCCAACACGGCTCTTCCATGTCGGCTCCTCATCCTTCTGAGGAATCCGTGGGTCCTCTTCCGTTTTCTGTTCGATCGGGTCTTTAAACCGTATTTCATCGTTTCCTTATAAGATGTTGAGTGAAAAGATTATATCATAAAATTGCGGCCAGTCAATCTAAATAATTCGTCGCGCACGACGTCGCTTTGTATCCAGGATGCGTTCTGCCGGACGACGGTTGCTTCGGAACGCGAGGCCGCTTAAGATCGCCCGGCACTGTCCGGGCTCATTGCAGGCCCCTTGCCTGTCTTCTGGCTTATGGATAAAAATCCTTGCTTTTTTTGGTCGCTTTGATATAATGTTCGCACGCCAACAATTCATCGATGGTTTTAGGGTTGCCGGGGCGTCGAACGGCATTTTCGCCGAGGGCGGCAGGCTAAAAGGGGCTGTGAATAATATGTTTATAACTTGTAGAATAGCTTTGATTTTGGCAAAAAGTCTGTGCATAATTCCTGGGCGGCGGTGCACCCATAACTCGCAAGGCAAGGAACGCTGATGGAGCATAATACTATATGGTCAAAGGCCCTCGAGTCCATACGGCATAATCTGAACAACGAGCAGGCGTTTCAAATATGGTTTGGCCCGATAAGGTTCGTGTCCCAAAGCCCCACCGCGCTGCATCTTCAGGTGCCCAATAAGTACTTCAGGGATTGGCTCATCGAGAGGTATTTGCCTCTGATCAAAGAGTCGGTATCCAAGGCGGGTGAGACCGCTCTTGACGTCGAGATAGGGGTGAAAGAGGGCGGCGATGAGGAGATCCTCACGGGGCCGGAGCCGAAAGAGGCGGCGCCCCAGAAAGGGTTCCTGAGCTTCTTCCAGAGAGAGGCGCAGGATGCGGAAAAAGAGCTCGGTCTGAACCCAAAATATACCTTCGAGAGTTTCGTGGTGGGCCCCTCGAACAGGTTCGCGCACGCCGCGTCCCTTGCGGTGAGCGATTCCCCCGCGAAACCATACAATCCTCTCTTCATATACGGCGGCAGCGGCCTGGGCAAGACGCATCTTATGAACGCGATCGGGCACAGGATATCGCAAAAATACCCTCGGTCCAAGATACTCTACATCTCGAGCGAAGATTTCACGAACCAGCTCATCAGCGCGATCCAGAACAGGACGATGCCGCGGTTTCGGCAGACGTATAGAAACGTCGATGTCCTCCTCATCGACGACATACACTTCATCGCGGGCAAGGAATCGACCCAGGAGGAATTCTTCCATACCTTTAACACGCTCCATGACGCCCACAAACAGATAGTGGTGTCGAGCGATCGTCCCCCGAAGGAAATATCGGCCCTCGAGGCGCGGCTCGTATCGAGGTTCGAGTGGGGCCTTGTGACGGATATTCAGCCGCCCGATTTCGAGACGCGGATGGCCATCTTGAAGAAGAAGTCGGAGCGGGAGACGGTCGTGGTGTCCGAGGACGTCTTCTATTTCCTCGCCGAGAAGATCCGCAGCAACATCCGGGAGCTTGAGGGTGCCCTCATCAGGGTAGTTGCGTATTCGAAGCTCTTGGGCCAGGAATTGACTGTCGATCTGGTAAAGGGCGTGTTAAGGGATATGATCAAAGAGGGTGAGAAGAAGGTAACGGTGGAGTTGATCCAAAGAAAGGTCGCGGATTACTTCAACATAAGTCTCGCCGATATGAAAGCAAAAAGGAGGAACAGGGCTGTCGCGTACCCGCGGCAGGTTGCGATGTACCTCGCGCGTCAGCTCACCGACCACTCCCTTCCCGAGATAGGGGAATTTTTTGGTGGAAGGGACCACACGACAGTGATACATGCCCATGGGAAGATAGAAAACGATGTGAAAAATAATAACACTACGAAGGATGTTGTTGACAGATTGGCGAGGGAGATCTCGGGCCTCTAAGGTGTGCAATGTGTTGATAACGGGGCGTGGTTATAAAGCGGGTATTTATGTGTTAAGTTGTTATGATACGACACACTACCGCTCTAATCCACATATCCACAGTTCCTATTAATACTACTTCTATTGATTGTTTAATTAGTAGATACAGACGGAGGAGATGATGAAGTTTACTATTCCCAGGGATGTGTTGTTGAAAAACGTACAGATTGTAGAGAATGCCGTGAGCACAAAGACAACCCTTCCGATCTTGTCTAATATTCTGATCGAGGCGGAGGATGATCAAATATCTTTTATCGGTACCGACCTTGACGTGGGCATAATTACCTCGCTTATGCTTAAGCCGGACATAAAAGGGGCTATTACCATACCCGCGAAGAAATTCCTCGATATCATAAAAGAGCTCCCTCCTATCGACATATCGCTATCGGTCAAAAAAAACAACATGGTCTGGATAGAGTGCGAGAGGAGCCTTTTTAAGATAATAGGGTTGCCGAAAGAGGAGTTCCCCCAACTGCCCGAGTTCAAGAACAAAGACTTTATTCCTATTCAGCAAAAACTGCTAAAGCGCATGCTGGGCCTTGTGAGCTTTTCGGCAAGCAATGACGAAACAAGACACGTGTTGAACGGCACACTCTTTATGATAAAACCGTCCCTCATCCGGCTTGTCGCAACGGATGGCCGGCGGCTTGCGCAGAGCGAGGCAGAGATGCAATTTCCGCACACGCGGGAGGCAAAAGCCATTATACCGACGAAGACGATCCAGGAGCTCAGCCACATCTTACAGGACGAGGGTGATACGAAGATCTTCTTCGGTGAGAACCAGGTCATGTTTGACCAGGGGCATACCAAGATCATCTCACGATTGGTGGAAGGGGAGTTCCCGAACTACGAGCAAGTGGTGCCCAAGGAAGCGAAAGACAAAGTGGCGGTCGACCGGAACGACTTCTTGGCCGCGGTAAAGAGAGCGGGCCTCTTTTCACACCAGGATTCAGTGGCGATAAAGATGGAGCTCACCAAAGATAAGCTCGTGCTGTCAAAGTCCACCCCCTACCTGGGGGAAGTAAAGGAGGAGTTGGCAGTGGAGTATAAGGGCAAAGAGATCACGATCGGCTTTAATCCAAATTACCTCATCGATGCGTTGCGGGTTATCGATACGGAAAGGGTTCACCTTGAAGTTGTCGATGCCGAAAAGCCGGGAGTCATCAGGGTGGGAAAAGAGTATATCTATGTGGTCCTCCCCATGCAGCTCATATAGGGATAAGCCGCTCGAAGACCTTGTGAGGAAAGCGGTCTTTAAAATAGCGAAAGAAGGGGGACTCACCGAAGAGGGGGTCCGGGAGGCGTGGACAAAAGCGGTGGGACGGAAGGCGTCCCGGCATTCGTGCCCCGCGTCGTTCAGGCGCTCGAGGCTCGTGGTAAACGTCGATGGTTCAAGCTGGCTTTACGAATTGACCCTCGGGAAGAAAGAGCTCCTGCGCACGCTCGGAGGGAAGTTCGCGGGGAAGCAGCTTAAGGATATACAATTTAGGATTGGAGAGGTCTGGCCTTCGGCGACTGTGCCGAAGACGTAATGCGCACGGGGGGCGGTTCAAAAGGGACGACGTTCCATAGGTAACTCATAGGAGACTATAGAGGGTGCAGGATGGCAAAGAAAAGTACGACACAGGATGCGGCAAAGAAAACCGTCGATAAGGCAAAAGAGATAAAGAAGTACGACGCAACGACGATTACGGTGCTCGAGGGCGTAGATGCCGTACGGAAGCGCCCCGCGATGTACATCGGCGATACGACGCAGAGGGGTCTCCACCACCTCGTATATGAAGTGGTCGACAACAGCATCGACGAGGCAATGGCCGGCTATGCGAGCACCATCGACGTGGTCGTCCATGCCGACAACTCCGTGACGGTCGTCGATGACGGACGAGGGATCCCGGTCGATATGCACAAGACCCAGAAAAAACCCGCGGTCGAGGTGGTGATGACCACGCTCCACGCGGGAGGTAAATTCGACCACAGGGTCTATAAGGTTGCGGGAGGCCTCCACGGGGTCGGGGTGAGCGTCGTGAACGCCCTCTCCGAGTGGCTGGAGGTAGAGGTGCGGCGCGATGACAAGATCTATCACCAGGAGTATCGAAAGGGAAAGACCGCGACGTCGCTCAAGGTGATCGGCACCGCGAAGACGACGGGCACACGCGTGACCTTCAAGGCCGACAAGGAGATCTTCGGCAACACCATCTCCTACAGCTTCGATATGCTCTCCAATCGCCTGAGGGAGCTCGCCTTTTTAAACAAGAATATCAAGATCACCTTAAAGGACGAGCGGGTCAAGGATAAGATGGTGGAATTCCAGTTCTCAGGGGGCATCGTTTCGTTCGTCGAATTTCTGAACAAGAACAAGAACTCCCTCCACAAGAAGGTGATATATTTTGCGAAAGAGAAGGATGCCGTTCAGACCGAGGCCGCGATGCAGTACAACGACGGCTACGCCGAGAACATCTTCAGCTTCGCGAACAACATAAATACCATAGAAGGCGGTACGCACCTCACCGGGTTCAAATCGTCTCTCACGAGGACCGCAAACCAGTACTGCAAGGACAAGGGCCTCCTGAAGAATACGGACGTCCCGATCACGGGCGACGACATACGGGAGGGGCTCACGGCGGTGATCTCCGTCAAGCTTCCGAACCCGCAGTTCGAGGGCCAGACGAAGACGAAGCTCGGCAATTCAGAGGTAGAGGGTATTGTCGAATCCGCGGTCAACGAGGGGCTCGGCACCTTCTTTGAAGAGAACCCGTCAGTCGCGAACAAGATCATCGAGAAGTCGGTATTAGCGGCGCGGGCCCGCGAGGCCGCGCGTAAGGCGCGGGAACTCACGCGCCGCAAAGGTGCGCTCGAGAGCGCAGCGCTTCCGGGGAAACTCGCCGATTGCCAGGAGACAGACCCGGCCCTCTGTGAGCTGTATCTCGTTGAGGGAGATTCTGCGGGCGGCAGTGCGAAACAGGGCCGCGACAGGCGTTTCCAGGCGATACTTCCGCTCAAGGGAAAGATACTGAATGTAGAAAAGGCGAGGCTCGATAAAGTCCTTTCAAACGAAGAGATAAGGACGATAATTACTGCTATCGGGACAGGGGTCGGAGAGGAATTCTCGCTCGAAAAACTGCGATACAATAAGATCATATTGATGTGCGATGCCGATATTGACGGCTCGCATATCAGGACGCTGCTCTTGACTTTCTTATATCGTCAGATGCAGGCGCTGATCGAAAAGGAACACGTCTACATCGCTCAGCCGCCCCTCTACAAAATTAAGAGAGGTAAAAGGGAGGAGTATGTTCAGACCGAAGATGATTTGAATAACATATTACTCGAGCTTGGCAGCGAAGAAATGACCCTGCTGAGGACATCTGATAAACGTACTTTTACTGATAAACAGCTAAAGGCAATATTGGACGCGCTAATCGAACTCGGAAGCCTTACTACTGCAATAGAGCGACGTGGAGTGGAATTCGCAAAATATATATCTTTTAGACATAAAAAGACCAAAAAACTGCCACTTTATATGGCTAAAGTGGAGGGCATTGACCATTTTCTATATAATGAGGATGAGTTGGCTGATTATATAAAAGAAACAGAAAGAGAAAAACCAAAGCCGGAAAAAGGAGCGCAAAAAGGTAAAAAGGTAGAGCCGGAGAAGGTCAAGCAGGAAGAGCCCCCAGAGGAGAAATCAAAGAGCCTTGAATATATTGAATTTTATGAAGCGAGGGAGCTTGAGAAGATAATTGATAAGGTCGAAAAGCTCGGGGTTGACATTGAGGACTACGAACCAGCGGACGATGAGGCCGGACAGGAGAGCCGTACAAAGGTCAAGGCGTCGAAGAAGGTGCTCTATTCTATCAAAACAGCCGGCGAAACGAGGGGGTTCCGCAGCCTTCGGGAGATATTGAAGTATGTAATGGGCGTCGGCAAGCAAGGGATGACGATCCAGCGGTATAAAGGGCTGGGAGAGATGAACCCGCATCAGCTGTGGGAAACGACCATGGATCCGGAGAGGCGCACTACGCTTAGAGTGACGCTGGAGGACGCGGTCGAGTCAGATGCGATGTTCACGGTGCTCATGGGAGAACAGGTAGAACCGAGGCGGGAGTTCATCGAAAAGCACGCGCACGAAGTGAAGGTATTGGATATATAAAGTCACCAAGTCACCACGACACCACGTCACCAGGTCAGAAGCTTTTGCGGGTGACGCGGCGACCTTGTGACCTGGTGACCTCACTTTAGATAATCTAAGGAGCGCTATGTACACGCGTAACGAAAAGATAATAACCCGGTACATCGAAGAGGAGATGAAGGATTCATATATCAATTACGCGATGAGCGTCATCGTCGGCAGGGCCTTGCCGGACGTGCGGGACGGGCTCAAGCCGGTCCATCGCAGGATCCTCTTTGCGATGAAGGAATTGAGCCTCGAGCATACGAAAGCCTACAAGAAGTGCGCGAGGATCACGGGAGAGGTCCTCGGTAAGTATCATCCTCATGGCGATATGGCGGTCTACGATACGCTCGTGCGCATGGCGCAGGACTTTTCGCTGCGCTATCCTCTCGTGGACGGCCAGGGGAACTTCGGTTCTATCGACGGAGATGCGCCTGCCGCCATGCGGTATACCGAGGCGAGGCTCAGCTACATCACCGACTGGATGCTCTTCGACATAGAGAAGAACACGGTCGATTTCATGCCCAACTTCGACGAATCGCTGCAGGAGCCCCGCGTCCTGCCCGCATGCCTTCCGAACCTGCTCGTGAACGGCTCAAGCGGCATTGCGGTCGGGATGGCCACCAATATACCCCCGCACAACCTCAAAGAGGTTACGGGCGCTGTCGCGTACGTGATCGACAATCCCGAGTGCGGGCCGGGCGATTTGATCAAATATGTGAAGGGGCCCGACTTCCCGACAGGCGGGATCATCCGCGGCATAGAAGGGGTGAGGCAGGCATACACGACCGGGCGGGGCCTCATAAAGATCCATGCAAAAGCCGTGATAGAAGAGCAAAAGAACGGGAAAGAGTCGATCGTGGTAAAGGAGATACCGTACCAGGTGAACAAGTCGAGCCTCATCGAGGCTATGGCCGACCTCATTCAGGAGAAGAAGATAGACGGTATCACGGACCTGAGGGACGAGTCGGATAAGGACGGGATGAGGATAGCGATAGAGCTGCGGCGGGGGGCGAACGCCCAGATCGTCCTGAACCAGCTCTACAAGCACACCCAGATGCAGCAGACCTTTGGGGTCATCATGCTCGCCCTCGTCGACGGAAGGCCCCGGGTATTGAACCTCAAGGAGATACTCCAGGAGTTTGTCAAGCACCGGAAAGAGGTGGTGGTGAGGCGGACGCGCTTTGACCTGGAAAAGGCCCAGGAGAGGGCGCACATCCTCGAGGGGCTCAAGATAGCGCTCAAGGAGCTCGACAGGATCATAAGGATCATTAAGCAATCGGCGAACCCGCAGGTCGCGAAAGAGGAGTTGATGAAGAAGCTGGAGCTCTCGGACAGGCAGGCCCAGGCTATTTTGGAGATGCAGCTCCAGCGCCTCACGCACCTCGAGCGGGACAAGATCGACAAGGAGTATCTCGAGGTCATCAAGAAGATAGAGCTCTATAAGGCGATCCTCGCCAGCGAAAAGAAGGTCCTCGAGATCATCAAGGACGAGATGAAGTCTTTGAGCGAGAAGTTCGGGGACGAGCGGAGGACGAGCATCGTGGCCGAGGTGGAGGAACTCGAGATAGAAGACCTGATCGCGGAAGAAGACGTCGTCATCACCATCAGCCACGCGGGCTATATAAAGCGCCTCCCCGTCTCCAGCTACAGGAAGCAGCGCCGCGGCGGCAAGGGCGTCACGGGCGCGGAGATGAAGGAAGAGGATTTCATCGAGCACCTCTTCATCGCCTCGACCCACGACTACATACTCTACTTTACGGACAAGGGGATCGTCCACTGGCTCAAGGTCCACGAGATCCCGGAGGCGGGACGGCTCTCGAAGGGAAAGGCGATCATAAACCTCCTCTCGTTGTCCCAGGGCGAGAAGATAAGCGCCTTTGTTCCCGTGAGAGAATTCAAAGAGGGCCAGTTCCTCATGATGGCGACGAAGAACGGGCTCGTGAAGAAGACCACGCTCGCGGAGTATTCGCATCCGAGGAAAGGCGGCATCATAGGCATTGGGCTCGAGGCGAAAGACGAGCTCATAGAGGTGGTGCTCACGAGCGGGAACGAAGAGATGCTCCTCGCGACACGGGAAGGCAAGGCTATACGTTTCAAGGAATCCCAGGTCCGGGACATGGGCAGGTCCGCGAAGGGCGTACGCGGCGTCAACCTCGGCAAGAAAGACGCGGTCATCGCGATGAAAGTGGTGAAGCCGGACGGGACCGTGCTCACCGTCACACAGGAAGGGTTCGGGAAGAGGACGAGCTTCAAGGAGTACAGGCTCCAGTCCCGCGGCGGCAAGGGGATCACCAATATCAAGATCACGAAGAAGAACGGCGAGGCGGTATGTATGCAGAGCCTGACCGACAAGGACGAGATAATGCTCATCACCGAGAAGGGGATGATAGTCCGCTCGCCGGTGAAAGACATAAGGGCGACCGGACGGAGCACCCAAGGGGTGCGGCTCATGCGTCTTGAGACGGGCGACAAAGTCTCTTCGGCCGCGAAGATCGTGCCGGAGGAAGAAGGCGAAGAACAGTAAACAAGATCTATCGCATGCTGTCACCAGGTCACAAAGTCACAAGGTCGCCCGTAACAAGTGACCCGGTGACGTGGTGACGTGGTGACCTTTTATTACGTCCCCATCGTCCCCCGCCGGTCGTCGCCTGCCGGCGAATGCGGGTGGCTCCTCGGCGGGGCCCCGCCAAGCGAAGCGCCCGGCGGGGTAGTCCGGCCTAGGACACAAGCTTTTTCCCGCCGACGCCTTACGGCGTGGCGGGACCCCGTCAAGCATCCCGTGAAATGCGAAGCATTTCCGGGATTCAATCCCCGAAATCGCTTTGCGATTTCAGGGGACGAAGTGCGCCCGGCGGGGCAAGCTTGCGACTGGGGGTATAGATTCTCATGTACTACGTTTATATTGTGAAGAGCTCGATCGCCGAACATTACTACATCGGTTCATGCAAGGATACCGAAAAACGCCTTAGGGATCACAATGCGAACAGGGTTCGCTCAACGAAGCGCCGCGGGCCATGGACCCTCGTCCATCAGGAACCGTTTGAAAATAAAACCGATGCACTCTACCGAGAGAAGCAGATAAAGAGCTACAAAGGCGGCAGGTTCTTTAAGAAATTGATCGTGTCGTCCCCATCGTCTAGTCTGGCCTAGGACACAAGCTTTTCAAGCTTGCGACTGGGGTTCGAATCCCCATGGGGACGCCAATAAAAGTCTGGCCTAGGACACAAGCTTTTTCCCGCCAGGCGCTCGCGATAGCGACAGAGGGCGGGACCCCGCCAAGCATCCCGTGAAATGCGAAGCATTTCCGGGATTCAATCCCCGAAATCGCTTTGCGATTTCAGGGGACGAAGTGCGCCCGGCGGGGCAAGCTTGCGACTGGGGTTCGAATCCCCATGGGGA
>CAYHAE010000035.1:0-19397 GCA_964354545.1 uncultured Planctomycetia bacterium | reverse complement strand
CGGGTTCCACTCGTTCAGCGTCCCCATGATCCCCGACCGGGGCATCGGATACAAGACCGGACAGACGAACATCAAAAGTGAATTTATCAATACGACCATGTTGGGGATATCCCTCATCACTCCGCTCGCAAGCGACAGGACGAAACCCAGGCCTACGGTGAACAGGAAAAGCGGGAATAGCGTCAGAGGTAAAAAAACGGCGTGCCAGTGAGGGACGGCATGGTACAGGCCGCACACGATGGCCAGGAGCCCCAGTTTTATGAAACACTCGACCAGCGCCTCGCCCATCGCGGCCATCACAAGAGATACCTTTGGAAAGTTTATCTGAACGATCAAGGCCACCGATTTCACCATGCTGTTGCTCGTCGATGAGAGGCCCGTTGAAAAGATAGCCCACACGCTGATGCCAAAGAGCACGTAGACGGCGTAGGGAATGCCGATGGGCCCGACATTGAGGATGCCTCCTTTATTCAAAAACACAAACGTCACGACAAAGACAAGGGGCATGATCACCGCCCACAATATGCCCAGTGCGGTCTGCTTGTACCGTACGCTGAAATCCCTCAAAAAGAACCGCCACACGAGCTCCCGGCTCCTCACGAGGTCCTCGACCATCTCGTACCAGAGAGGGAAAAAACCGAGATGCATTTCTCTGTCCGGAACATATACCTTTGACCTATTCCTCATCATCACTCGCTCCCCGTATGCGACGTTCTGCGGCACGACCCTCCGTGCAGGTTGAGCGCATCACATCACTTTGGCGGCCGTATCGGCTCGTCGTCTTTCACCGTAACACGGCTGCGTTTCCCGATGAGCCTATCTATTTCATACGGCGCGCAAAACTTAAATGGCCTGACACATTTCAACTTCCGCGCCGCGATCAGCTCGCCCTTCCGGATATCCCCGTTCACATATACGCCGCGTCTCGCCCACGTCCGCTCCGAGAGCTCCGATCTCGTCGGCACCTTCTTCCCGCTGCCGAAGGCCGCCTCTATATCCCGGATCGCCTTTACCATCATTTCAAATTCATCCGGCTCAAGTGCAAATCCGTGGTCGGGGCCGGGCAGCTTCCTATCGAGCGTGATATGCTTTTCTATGATCGACGCACCCCGCGCGACCGCTGCCACGGCGACGTGCACACCCAGAGAATGATCGGAAAGGCCTACGGGCACACGGAACCTCTCATGCAGATCGCCGAGCGCCGTAAGATTGAAGTCCGAGGGCTGGGCCGGATATCGCGACACGCAGTGGAGCAGCGCGATCTTCCTGTTGCCGGTCGATGTGATCGCCGCCACCGCAGAACCTACCTCTTTGGCGTACGACATTCCTGTCGAAAGAATCATCGGTTTCCGGAACCGCGCGATGTGCCTTATGAGCGGAATGTGAGTGATGTCCCCAGACGCTATCTTAAACAGCGGCACCCCTATCCTGTCCAACAGGTCGGCCCTCTCCTCGTCAAAGGGCGTGGAGAAGAAGATGATCCCTTCGCGGTCCGCATATCGCTTCAGCTCGCCGTGCCACTCGGTCGGCACCTCCAGCCGCTTCAGTTCTGCGAATGCCGGGTGGGCCCTCCGCACGAGGCACTCCGCCTTGAACGATTGGAATTTCACCGCATCCGCACCCGCTGCCTTCGAAACCTCGACCAGCTCTTTTGCCCTTTTCAGACCGCGGTCATGGTTCGAGCCCACCTCTGCGATGATAAAACACCTCTCGCCGGTCCCGATCCGTCTCGTCCCCACGCGCAGGTTCATGCCGGGGGCCTCCCTCCCTTCGCGAACGCTTCGCTCGCTGCGCTGATAATATGCCCGACCTCTTTCTCCGTCATCTTCGGATAGAGGGGCAATGAGATCGCTTCTTGGTAATACCTTTCGGCACGCGGACAGAGCCCTTTCCGGTACCCCAACGCGTAGCGGTAGTACGGCTGCATATAGATCGGGATATAGTGGACATTGGCCCTGATACCTCGTGCGTTAAGAAAAGCGAATGTCTCGGCCTTGCGGCCCTTAAGCTTTTTCGATTCGAGCCTCACGACGTAAAGATGATAGGCGGATCTCACATACGCCCTTTCATACGGGGCCCTGATTCCTTCGATCGTGCTGAACGCACTGTTATAGCGCGAGGCGATCTCCCTCCTCCTCTCTATGAAGGCTCCCAGCTTCTTCATCTGGCTGATGCCGAGGGCACACTGGATATCGGTAATTCTGTAATTGAAGCCGAGCGCCTGCATCTCATAGTACCATGGCCCGCCCTTGTGCAAGAACGTCCGCGGATCCCTTGTGATGCCGTGGGTCCGCAGGCGCATGAGGCGCTGGTATAATCTCTTGTCGTTCGTCATCACCGCCCCGCCTTCCCCCGTCGTGATGGACTTCACCGGATGAAAACTGAATACCGTCATGTCGGCAAGGCCGCCCACTTTCTTGCCTTTGTATTCCGCACCAAGGGCGTGGGAAGCGTCCTCGATCACTATCGCGCCGTGTCTCCGTGCGAGCGCAACGATCTCCGCCATATCGCACGGGTGCCCGGCAAAATCGACGGGGATTATCGCCTTCGTCCTCTTTGTGATCTTCCTCTTGACGTCGTCCGGGTCGACATTGAACGTATCCTCCTGGATGTCTGCAAACACAGGCCTGCCGCCGCAATAGACCGCGCAGTTCGCTGACGCGACAAAGCTGATCGGCGAGGTAATCGCTTCGTCACCGCGGCCGAGCCCGCCGGCAAGACACGCGATGTGCAGCGCCGCTGTCCCGCTCGATACGGCGACGGCATATCTCGCGCGGCAATAGCGTGCGAGCGCATCTTCAAATTCTCTCACCTTTGGCCCCTGAGTGATATAGTCCGCTGTAAGGACGCGGACAACCTCCCGGACGTCGTCAGGGCCAACCCATTGCCTGGAATACGGTATCGCGCGCCTCTTCGTCATCGTCTGTCTCGCCTCACATTCCCGCCCATGCCGCAGGGGCCTACGTGATGAGCTTTCTCATTTCCCGGATCGTGAGCCATTTCGTATTTTTTTCGCTGCTGTACCTGAAACCCTTGCGAAGGCGCGTGCCTCCCCGCCAGGTTTCAGACTTCCACCACGGGAACATGGGCATTATGACATACTTGTCGCGAAATTCAAGCGCATGCCTCGCCTCGTCTTCCGAGAACAACACCTCGTGCAGCTTCTCGCCTGGCCTTATGCCGGTAAATCTGATGGAGCATTCGGGACCGATCGTCTTCGCGAGATCCATGACCTTCATACTCGGTAACTTCGGCACAAATATCTCACCGCCCTTCATCAGCCCTATGCACTGGATGACAAATTCCACCCCCTGTTCGAGGCTGATCCAGAACCTTGTCATCTCTTTGTCAGTCACCGTGAGCACGCACGTAGGCCTCTGCTGTTTAAACACCGTGATGACACTCCCCCTGCTCTCGATCACATTCCCGTACCGCACGCAGCTGAACCTGGTATGCCTCATGCCGGCGTATGAGTTCCCTTGAGTGAATATCTTCTCGGCACACAGCTTCGTCGCACCATAGAGGTTGATGGGGTTGACCGCCTTGTCGGTGCTGAGCGCGATCAGCTTTTTTACGCCGCAGTCGATCGCCGCATCTATCAGGTTCTTCGCGCCGAAGACGTTTGTCATCACCGCCTCAAAGGGGTTATATTCGCACGAGACGATCTGTTTCAGCGCCGCGGCATGGACGACGACATCGACCCCCGTGAGCGCCCTCGTGAGCCTGCCCTCATCTCTCACGTCTCCGACAAAATATCTCATCGATGGGTGATCGAACTCCTGCTGCATCTGATGCTGCTTAAACTCGTCCCTGCTGAAGACGATAAGTTTCTTTGGCCTATACTTCCTCAGCATCGTTTCCACAAATTTTTTCCCGAACGAACCTGTACCCCCGGTGATCAATACGGTCATGTCTTTCCAATTCATAAACTCCTCTCCCTCCTCATTGCGCTACTCCGCCGTTTGGGGTGCCCCCGTTAACCCGCCGGTTTCCTTGATATCGTACACAAAAATGGAATACCCTATCTTCGCCACGGGTTCATATCGCGCCAGCCAGTCATACGAACACCTCGCCGTATGCGCCCCCTGCAACAACGTCGCGCTCACGGCGATCCAGCCCGCCTCCTTCTTAAATGGCTCGAGCACCCGGTACCGAAGCTTGTGGTATGCGGGGTCGGCGGTGCCGAAATAGGCGAGCTTTATCTCGCCGATATTGTGGGTATCGACATATCGTGCGAGCAGTTTCAAATCCTGCCCCCAGTCCAAATTTGAGTCCACCAAATACCTATATCCGTTCTCCGGCCCCCCCACCAGCTCGTTGAAGTACGCGAGGTCGTGCGGAAATATCCTCACCGCGCTCACCATGTACCAGAGGCACAGCCCGAGAAATGCGGCCCGATCCGCCCTTCGGCCTAAGGTGCGCCAATCAAAAGGCGTTGCCGCGAGCAGGCACAGGAAGGGGTAGGAGGGCAATACGTATTTTACGCCTATGCTAAAGCGCGAGAGGGAGTCGACGGCAAAGATCGCAAAAATTGCCATCAACAATGGGATGTGGTCGGCGTTCCGGTACAGCCGTTTCACGCATACCTGCGCAAGCCCTGCGCAGATGAAGACCCAGAACGGCAGGGGCGTCTTGATGATGATCGAAAATATATTTCCGTACCACGGGCACCTGCGCGTGATCGAGCCCATTAAGAAGGAATCCCTCCCGACCATTGTGGGAACCATCGCCCAACCCAGCCCTTTGAAATAAGACGGAAAAGGCACCGGTGTCTTTTCAAGGAAGGATATAAATAGACTCGCGAGGCCCTTCGGCATCGATCGAGTGATAAGACCCGCCGCGGAATGCTGCCTGTGTACCAGGATCGGGCCGCATTCAAAGAGATAGCCGGCCCATATCACGATAGACGCGACGAGGCAGGAGGCGAAGAGTACGATGCACGCGGAGCGCACCTTGCGGACGAGCCCTCCGGAGCCGGGGCGCATCAGCAAAAGGCAGCCGAACAGCGGGACGAGCGCAAGCGCATTGAATTTCGACAGTAGCGCGAGGCCCAGGGTAATCCCTGCGGCGATCAGCCGTGACGCATCAGGCCTCTTCATGTACCTCCACATGCAATATACTGACAAAGCTATAAAAAGAGACGCGCCGATATCCGGGGTGACCACGGTCGAATGGGCCACTACCGTCGGGCAGAAGGAGTAAAGGAAGAGCGCAAACGCGCCCGCCCCAGGCCCCGACATCTCGCGCGCCCATGCATAGACGAGCAGGCCCAATAAGAGCGAGAGCACCACCATCGGGATCCTGCCCGCGAACAGGATCATATCCGCATCCTGACCTGAATGGTATAAAAATTCATTACCGAACATATACGAGTCCCGGCTGTCCCAGTTTTTCATATCGCGCGGATCCTTCACATCGAGCAGAAGAAGCGGCGCGCCGGCGATGAGCTTCGTGAGCGGCGGGTGCTCCGGGTTCATCCGAAAATCCCCCGTCACTATATACGAATAGCCTGCGGGCAGGTGCGCCGGCTCATCAAACGTGGCAGCTTTTTCTTTCATGCTCAGGACGCACTGCGCTGCGAGAACCGCCAGGAGAACGGGCACGAAGGCCGATCTCATAGACACTCCTCCCCTCCCTCTTCATGCGAGCACATGCAAGGCCCCCCGACTCGCGATAACGTCCCAGCCGCTCGAAAATCCACATTCGAAAAAGGTCAAGACGCGTCCGTAAGGAATCCCCTGGAGCCCCGCGGGCATGGCCAACGCCGCCTCACGTGTGCGTTACTTCGTAAATTCTCACCGATCGGTTCTCAAAGACCTTCGACAGGTAAGTCGCCCGGTCCGGATCGAAATCACCTGCGGCTTTGTCGGCATCCGTATAGACGAAATACGATATCCCGTTCTCTGCCAGGAGCCTCTTCCGCATCATATCGCCGCTCGACGCGTTCATGAAGGCTGACACCGCCTCCTCTTTCTCCCTTCGATTTGCCGTCTCAGCCCAATGCCCTATATATACTCGTGAGCCGGTGTGCGATGGAATGAAGTTCGAGATGGCTTTCGAAGCGAGCACGACACTCTCCGGTGCCAGATGTGAATCCAGCCATGAGAACGCATCCACGAGATCTTTCGGAAGGAAGACGGGAAACTGTCGTGAATATACCCTCAGAAATTGAGCGCGCATATGCATGATGTTCGTAGGTGACGCGAAGAGGATGACCGCTGCGATCACGACGATACCGGATCTCCTTGCGCGATCGCCGGCTGCGGTAAGGAGGCCGCCCGTGACCGAAAGAATACCCTCCGATGCGAGGATGCAGAATGGGATGTGGATCCCTACCGCTGCGTGCCGCTGGAAGAAGACGAACGGATAATATATGAATACCGATATCGTGACGACCCAGACGATTAAAAAGTAAAACCTCCCGTTCCGTTCCCTCGCTGCCTTCCAGATGCCGAGCACGGCAGCGATAAATATCACACCAAATGCACACACGTATGTGAGCGCATCGCCATAGGGCGGATAGCGGTAAGCGGACCACGCCTTCACGGCGGGATTGCTTTGAACGACATAATATTGATATCCGATCCCCGGAGATGACACCGCGGCGAAAAGTGCGCAGTGAGCGAACGCGCGCCACGCGCGCCTGTCCCTCCTCGCCGCGAGGACCGCGACGTACGCGCCCAGTACGACAGATATCGTCACTATGTCGTAGGGATGAAAAAGCGCGAGGATCACCGCGAGGATCCCTGCCCCGACAGCAAGGGACGGATCCCTGGTCTCGATCGAATGCAGAATGAAGAGGAATATTGTGACGATAAAGGCGGTGGCGAGGCACACGTGGCCGTGGAACATGATGGTCAAAAACGTCACCAGCTCGGGCAGGTTCTGGTCCATCGGTACGAAATGTGCGGGCAATGAAAAACCGAGATGGCGCAGCGTCACCGCATACGCGCCGAAGCCTGCGGAGAACGCGACCAGCGAGAACGCGACACGCCTCGCGATCCTCACTTTAAGAAAGTAGGAGATGAAACAGTAAACGGCGCCGAGCATAATAAATGCCGATCCGATGCGCATGAGTTCCAGTACGATAGGGAGCGGCACCTTGAGGATCCTGCCTATGATCCCGCCGCATAGGAAATACAAAATGACGATGTTCTTTGGATTGCGCTCGGTCGTAAATTTCTCTTCGAACGAGAGGTTGCCGTCGTTCGCCTGCTTCATCCACGAAAGATATGTATTCTGGTCGACGGGATCATTGATGTAGCCGACAAATCTGTTCTCTTCGGTCGACGCGATGTACCCATATACGACCGGAAGGGTGGTGAGGGCCACCGCGATAAGCGCCACGACAACCGGAAACGTGAACTCTCCTTTTTCGAAATGGATATCGCTGAACAGCGAGGCGAGACCCCTCATGCTCCTCCTTGAGCCGGCTTTTTGCCGTAAATGATCGCATGTGACAGGAGACTGTTGTGCCACGCAGGGTATGTCTCCACATGCGTAAATCCTTGGACGGCCAATAATTTCTTGAATTCCTCGCTCGACCGGAAATAAAACCTGCCCCCGGGATAGGCAACGTTATCGACAAGCTGAGTGAAGAGGAATTTGCAGTAGGGACGCGTGTTTATTTCGAGGATCACGACACACCCGCCCTCATTGAGCGCGCGATAGCAGGCCTTGAGCAGCCTTTCCTGGTCATCGTATGACGCAAGATGGTGGAGCAAGTGGTTCATCGCGATCGCATCGTATCGCCCGAGGTCAGCGAGCGAGAACGCGTCGGCGCGAAGAAACGATGTCTTCGGGAGGTTCCGCATCGCATATTTCAGCTTCCGTGCGCACATGTCTATGCCCACGACCTCTCTTTCAGGGGACGTGAGCGCAAGGAGATTGGCGAAAAGCCCGTAGCCGCAGCCCAGATCGAGGATCCTCCCCTTCTTGGGCATGAGCCTCTCCACGTCCATATAGGGCGCATGAGAGCACCTCCAGTGCGTGAAAAGCGTTACGTAGCCTAACCCGCGGTAGAGGCCCTTGAGCCTTCTTATGGGTTCAACCTGCGGCACCATTGCTATCGTACAGTCCTCTGTAATAATTCAACCTGATCCCGATGAGCGCGCCGAGCGCTCTCACACCGTCCCTCAGGGGCCTTACCTTCGAATTGGCACCGTGCCGCCAGGTGACGGGCATCTCCATGAAACGGTACCCTAAACGCCCCGCGAGAAAGAACATTTCCGCATCAAAGGTATAGTCCCTCGCGATGAGGCGCGAAAAAAGGTCCTTTGCAGCCTTGGCTCGATAGAGCTTAAATCCGCAGTTGTAATCCCCGACACCTTTCACGAGAAAGAGGACCACGAGGAAGTGATAGAACGTCCCCAGCAAGATCCGCAGGAAAGGCTCCGGGGTAACGATATGCGCCCCTTTCGCGGCCCGGGAGCCGATCACGAAATCATACCGCTCATCCCGCTCCAGCAACCCGAGCATCTTATCGGCCTCCTCTATCCGCGTCGAGTAGTCCGCGTCAAGGAACAGAATATATTTCCCCCGGGCGGCCATAAATCCTCTTTTCAATGCGGCCCCCTTGCCTTCATTCTGCGGGCTCTTCACGACGCGTACGTGGGCATCCCGATGCGAAAAGTCCTCTGCGATCGCGCACGTGCGGTCGCGGCTGCCGTCGTCGACGACGATCACCTCGTGCGTATGCACCTTCGTGAGCAAATGCCGAGCGATATCCTCCAATGTCCCCGCGATCGTCTTTTCTTCATTGTATGCGGGTATCACCACTGACAAAAATATACCTTCCACCGTCTGTCTCCCTCTCTAAGGCCCGGCGACAGCTTCTTGCTCAAAGGGCACTTCCTCCCCCGCTAGGCACACGCTGCCCGACCCTTCGTCTCCCGGACAAGCCAGCGCGCTACCAAGACCTCGATCACAACGGCCGCAGCGGCAAAGAAAATCCAGGAG
Organism: uncultured Planctomycetia bacterium; assembly: GCA_964354545.1. Taxonomy (GTDB): domain Bacteria; phylum Omnitrophota; class Gorgyraeia; order 2-01-FULL-45-10; family JAHFGN01; genus CAYHAE01. The sequence continues at coordinate 10,439 of CAYHAE010000035.1, read as the reverse complement.
CTTCCGATATAGTCCCTCACGAACATCGTATGGTACTTTGCCTTTATGAGCCAGTTACCATCCGTCTTCCATCCGATGCCCGATACCACAAAAAAGGTCTGTACCCATACGGCGAGAATAAACTCAACGATGGCTCCTCCGACGACCCACCTTCCCCACCGGCTCCCTGAAATAAGTGCTGACACATATACGAGGAGTATCGCCACGGAGGGAAAGGCGGTCGAGGCGAACGTTCCGATGCTAATCCTTATAGCGCGCGCTCCCAGCACTCCTCCCGCAAAACCCAGAAAAAAGAAAATGGATGCGCTCACATGATACGCGTGCGGTCTGTCTGCCTGCGCCTTCAGCGCCCTCGAGATATATCCCCTCCATTTTCCGTCGATGAGCGCTCGCATTGATGAGAGGAGTACCAGTATGCTCGCGGAAATCGTGATCTGACCGCACAGAGTCCCCCCATAGCACAGGATGAGCGCCGAATAGAGCGAGTGCGCAGTCAGCCCCCGTTGCAGGATATGAAGGATCGATTGATAAGGCACGAGAGAGGCAAATGCGTTGAAACAGATCGCCTTTGCTGTGACGGAAAAACCCGCGTCCATGGAATTAAAGAGGGCCCAGTCTTTCGCCATGCGCGTGAGCCCGAACATATGCCCGGCCCACAGGTGCCATGGCACGACGACACATAAGAATGGTACGAAAAACACGCGCAGGAAATTGCCTGATGCCTTATCGTGCCCCCGCCCTCCCAGGAATAAATGATCCCAAGCGATCGCGATGATGTAGAACGCCGCAAGCTGATGTGACATATATGCCAAGCCTGAAAAGAGACCCGCAAGTGCGGCCGTGAAGCTCACATCGTCAGGCGCGGTGCGGTCTCCGCCCTTCCGTATCTTCAGGTAATAGAAATATGAAAGGAGAATAAAATATGCGCAGAGTAACTTGGGCCACGTATAGAGGGCGTTCTTGATGAGCGCCGGGTTAAAGAACGCGAGGGCGAGACAGAACTGAGCGACCCCCGCGTCAAAGATCCTCTTTGCGACCAGATAAAGGCTCATCACGAAACAGCTGTTGATAAGGCTGCTCACGATCTGAAATGTCCAGAAAGGGTTCCCAAGGATGGAGAGGAAATAGGCGTTGATAAGATTAAAAAAGGGGGTCCGCGCGAAGAAAGGGTACGACCACCACTGCGAGGCAACGCTACCAGAGCGTGCCCCTGCAAGATATATCTTTGATATTTCATAGTGCATCCACCAGTCTCCGTGCCAGTCGCCAGACGCATAAATAGGGATCGCCGACTGAACGCACACGAGGTGGAAGTAATATAACAAAAAGAAGAGCGGCATGAAGATCGAACCTCCATTCCCTATACTCCTCTGTCTCGTGCGATACGCCTTATTCCCGAGCGCATAGAAGACAACGACGAAAATCAGGAAAAACCCTGTACTGAATATCGCGTCGTTGCAGCCCATGAGAAATCCGATAAACGCGACGGAGCCTAAAAGAAGGAACGAGATGCCGAAACTGGCCGCAATAAGCTCTTCGCGTTCCAGGGAAAACCTCTCCCGCAGGAATGTGCACAGCATGAAACCGGGTATAAAACTCATGATAGGCACGAGGATCGAAATCGATACCACATGCGCTACATGTGCTAACATCGTCACCTCTTTAGGAGCCCCGAGGCAAAGCACGCGGAACTTTAGGTAACGCGGATCGGAGCCGCTTCGCCTATGATGCCCGGACCGGCGGTTGGGCCCTGCCCGCGCAGACGCGCGGCACGACAGCATGCGCGTTTGAGGCATGTGAAAAACCACTTAGCGCGCAGGCGGCGAACGCATCCTGTAGATCCGTATCGTAGGTCCCTTCGCCACCCGTTCCTTCGGCGCAAATACCTTGATGGGATTCCCCTCTTTCATCATCTGCTCGTAAAAATCCCTTAGCGCATGGTACCGAACGGGAACGCGCTCCCGGGGATAGGTAAGGAATTTCCAGACAAGGGCATCGCTCAACACAAGATAATCATACGTCGTGCTATAGTCTTTGATCGCATCAAAAGATCGGCGTGCCGATCGCTCGTAGCGCTCTTCCCCTTCGAGGTAGCCAATGGGATTTATAATATGCGAGATCTCGTAATTGACCTGTTCCGCAGCGACCCGTTCCTTGACGCGATAATAGAAATCGCTCTTCTCGTGATACCTGTACCGCGACCCCTCTTTCGATTTCTCTTCTGCCGTGCTCCTGATCTCGCGCGGGCTTTCGATCAGAGGCGGCCCATACTCGTTCATCAGTATCGCGCTCCCGGCAGGGATGTTGCGCTCGATCCACTCCTTCGCGAGGGTCATCGTATTCGGCAAAGTGAAATCGACGTCCGTCTTGATGGTCGCATAGACCGGATCCACCATGAGAAATATCAGGAGGGCATATGCCGCGATGCGCGCCGCTTTATGCCTCTGGTCGAAAGCCGCCTTTATAGCTACGAAAAAGCGGCCTGAGAAGATCGCCAGGAACGGCATGAGGGGCAGCATAAACCTCGGGTAGGGGCTGTTCACCAGGCCGATGAGATAATAGAAGACTATTACATACGAGAGAAACAGGATGTCGGCCGCCTCGCGTCGAATCGCGGCATAGAGAAGGCCTGCCGCGGAAAACATCATGAGCGGCAGGCCCATGTACGTTATCAAATGTTCGAGGTGCCTGAAATACGGCCGCGTCACTTCCCATCCAAACCATCCGATCTTCGAATAATGGATTTGGCCCTTCATGTCGGAAAGAAATTTCGTGAAATCCAGGATCGCGAAAGGACACGCCAAAAAGAATCCAGCAACGGCGCACAGATAACAGCAGATAAGCATGGGGCTGAACACGACCTTCAGCAATCCCTTCTCCCGGGACGCGAAGAGGTGCACGATAAAAAGAATCAGGACCAGTACCGCCGCTGGATATTTTGTTCCTATCGCGAGCCCTGTCACGAAACCGCTCAGGGCATAATCCCTCATCCTTCCGGACGAGAGGATAGTGAACATGGACATAAAAGCGAGCAGGACCATAAAGACCATCGGCGTGTCGACTATCGCATAGTGGCTGTGTTCAACCGCCAGCGGGAGGAACGTAAAAAGGCTGGCCGCGAAGAGACCCGCGTGCCTGCCGTAGACCCTTTTCCCAAGCGCATAGACCAGGTATAGCGAGGCGGTCCCCAAGAGAGCTGCGGCAAACCGGCCTATGAGAAAAAAAGCGGTGGGGTCCTTGATATAGAGATAGACGAGATCCGCGGGGCCTCCGAAGCGGCCCACCGCGCGCCCCGCGAGGTAAAATACGGCGAAAAAGGAAAACAGAAGATACTGAAAAAGAGTGGGCCATGTAAACCAGTGGGGATTGAGGTCTCCCGTGCCAAATTTGACGGAATGGTAGATGAGATAGCTCTCATCTCCATAATACGCGTATGGCAGGTCTTGCCGTATGCCCCATACCCTCACTGCAAATCCGAGCAGCAAGAGGATTGCCATCGCGTATTTCTCACGCGCGATTGGTGAGCGCAGCTGCAGCCTCATCTCTTAATTGTCTCTCCTCATTCGCGAATATCGCTAAGAGAATCCAATAATACCCGATCTCCCATAGCGTCGTCATGTGGGACCCAAAAAGACAGTTTACGAAAAGACCCAGTATCCCGCCGATAAACCCCAGGGCAGCGCCCTTGAATATCTCGTCATTTGAAAATTTGTAGATGTACCATGAGGTGCGCATGCCCATGAGCATAGTGCCCAGGAATGCCATGAGGGTAAGCAACCCATACTCTGCCGCCAGGAGGAGGAAGCTATTGTGGACGTCTCCTATCATGATCCCCGCATAATAGGTCAAGTACGTGCCCACCATACCTATCCCGTAGCCGAGGAGCGGCTTGGTCCTCACAAGCTCCAGGACCGACTTCCATGCATCCACGCGGGAACTGCTCGATTCTTCTAATTCAACGCCTTCCCCATAAAGTTTTTCTCCCTTGATGGTCATCTCTATTCGCTCACGGACGGCAAGGGGCAGCACCCACAGGTTTACGGCTATGAACAGATATATCCCCAGCACGACACAGAACAAGGCTTTGCTCCTGAGGAAAGAAAGGAAGAGAGTGCACACGATGAGCGATGCGTACGCGCCACGAGAGAACGTGACCGCAACTGTCCGTAAGCCCCACCATATGGGTATCATCGTGAGCCAATAGAGTTTCTTTCGATAATTGACAAAAAGGATCCCTATATATAGAGACAGATAATCAACCGTAAACGCGCCGAGCATGTTTGGCTGATCGGCGACACCTGTTACACGTCTCTTCCAATCGAAATGGGTGATCTGGCTCACGTCCTTGATCGCGAGAAATACCACCATCATCGTACCGAGGAGTATTGCAATAACCGCATCTCTCCGGGAATCCCTCGACTGGGTCAAACCTGCTGCGATAAAGAACAGCAGCACGGGATCTATCCAGCGCTTCAGATTATAGATCGAGGACACGAGATAGGACGTCCCATATCCAAATCCATTCACGGCGTACGAGAGCAGGGAAAAGAAGACGAACAGGATGGCCATCTTCATCATGCCTGTCCGCACAAAGAACGGCCGGTCCCTTCTTAGCTTGTCGATGATCCAGCACATCAAAAGAATGAATGTGTAAACGTTGAATATGTTCAATGCAGTATATTGCCCGCCGAACCTTCCCGGGATGACATCGACAAAGGGCACATACAGGATGAAGAGCGTAAATATTAAATTGACATCGACGACACCTGCCACGAATATCAATAAAAGCATGGTGGCGGAGATCACGATCCTTGCGGACTGGTTGAACAGTTCACTTCCGGCGCCCTTCGAAACGATCCTCCCAAGGATGAGCACTGCGATGAGGAGCATGGCGTAGAACCCTGCTCTTCTTTTATAAAAAGACCCCTCCGGCCCTGCACCCTGTGCGGCCGCCGGAGTTGGCGTACACCGAACATTAGTATTTGTTGACATAGACATAGCGATACCGATAGAGGTAGTATGGGATATATGTTTGTACGTTACAGAGCACCGCGCCTATCGGATTTGCGTTCGCGTCTTTGAACAGCGAAAATGCTCTCTCGACGTCAAGGGCGCCGGTCGATGCGGCTTTCACCACCAGGATAGTGCCATCGAGCTGAGAACCTAAAACGCCTGCATCGGTTACAGGGATGATCGGGGGGCAATCAAAAAAAACATAATCAAATTCGTGCTTGAGATACTCGATAAGCTCTTTGAGCCGTTTCGAGCTCAGGAGCTCTGAAGGATTGGGGCTCATCTTGCCTGCGGGTATTATAAAGAGGCCCCCCACCTTCGGTTTCGCGATAAGAGACCCCACCTCTATATCGCCCACTAACAGATCTGAAAGGCCAGGCTCCCTGGAGATATTGAATATCTTGTGGATCGAAGGTTTTCTCAGATCAGAATCCACCAGGAGGACCTTCTTCTCTGCCTCCTGAGCGAACGCCAGAGAGATGTTGCATGAGGTTATCGTCTTACCCTCTCCCCTCAGAGCGCTGCTCACTGCGAAGGAATGCATGGGTTTATCGGGAGAAAGCGCGCGGAGGTTTGTCCGCATGATGCGGTACTGCTCAGCGATGTGCGACTTCGGGTCGAGGAAGACTATGGCGCGACCATCGACACCTTCGGGATTCTTTTCTTCTCTCACGATGTAGGTCGTCGTGCCGACCTGATCGAGCACCTTCTTTTTGTATTCCTGGATCGCCTGCTTCAGCCCGAACAGCTTTTGCGCTAACCACATCGCCACTAGCTTCTCCTAAAGATCACGTACTTGAGCAATCCGCCGAGCAGGGAAAAGAGGATGAACGCCACGAGGGACAGGAGCCAAAGCCGCCGTCTCGCCCTGATCTCCTCCACCTCCTCTTGTGTGAGGATCTGGCTTATCGATGCGACTACAGGAATATTTAGGAAATTCCTCAATTGATTGATCTCCGTAAACGAATGGTCCGTCATCTCAGCGAGCGCGATGAGGCCTATCCCTATGAACATGCCGATCCCGAGTCCCGCAAAGGCCATGAATTTCCTATTGGGCTTGAACGGCTTGAGGGGTACCCGCGCAGGCTCGACGACCCTGAATTTCGTACCCTTCTCCTGAAACTCTAACCTCTGCGTGATATACGCCGTCTCCAGTTTTGAAGTAAGGTCGGCATAGATTGAGGCATTGATCGTATAATCCCTCTGGAGATTCGCGAGCTCTTCCTCTCTCTTGGGAATGCTCTTAATTGTCTCCGACTCCTCCTGGAGGTATATTTCCGTTAACTTTATCCTCGTCTTTATGGACTCGATATCGCGCTCGACCGCGTTGAGCTCGGTCCTGAGGTTCTGAAAGAAGGGGTTGAGGACCTCCTTATCCTCGGTCGACATCCTCTCTGTTTTTTTTCGCCTCATCGTCTCTTTGAGGTCATCGATCTCTTTCTTAAGACGCGCGACGGTCGGATGCTGTTCGGTGGCATCGATGAGCAACTTTGCAAGCAGCACTTGCTTATTGGCCAAATCCGCTTCCATCTGTTTCACGATCGGATTGACCGCGCGTTCCGACACAACGTACTCATCTTCGCTCCCCAATTGTCTGACGAGCTGCTCCCTCTTGTTTAAGGCGTCTTTTAGATCGAGGTTGAGTTTCACGAGGTCCCCCTTGAACTCCGTGTATTTCAAGACCTCCGCGTTCACGAGGGGTGTGGGGTTCCCGGCCCCCGGGGGACCTAAGATCTTGCTGAGCTCGTCAGAGGCCCTCATAGACAGAATACCCTGATATCTCTCTTTGAACTCGCGTAGCGACTTTTCCGAGTCCTTGAGCTTGGTCTCATATATTTCCCTCTGGTTCCTCAGGAATTCTATGCCCGCGTTCGTCTCCCGCATCTGGAGCTCGAGGTTATGTTTAATAAAGAGGGTCGTGATCGTGTTGGCGACTTTTTGGCAGACGACGGGGTCCCTGTCTTCGGCGCTCACCTTAAGGATGTCGGCGCCCATGAGTTGGACGGAAATACTGTTGCGGAGGGAGTTGGCCAGGTCTTCATAGGCCGAGGGGCTTTTGATGATGGATTCGTCCAAACCCAACTCGCTCACTACCTGTTCGAGGAGGGGGCGGCTCAGCAATATCTTCACAATGGTCTCCAAACGGTCCCGCACGCTCGTGGCGATTGCCAATCCGGCGATCAGCGGGTTAGAGACCTTTTCCTCTTCCACTAAAATGATCGTTGATGTGCGGTATTTTGAGGGTATGGTAAAGCTGTAGGCGAGCGAAAGCCCGCATAGCAATAGGCTCGGTGTAAGAAATAGCCACTTTCGCCGGAAGAATACCTCCACATAGCTTTTGGCCGCGCCCGTTATGGTCGTTATAGTTATCGTCATCCGGGTCTATGCCCTTTCGCGATAGTATTTTAAGGAAGCGCATGAAAAGACGTCATTGATTGCCGGTCGGCACGTTTGGCCTGCCATCCACCACGCCGGCGCCCAGGTATGACCTACGCCTGAACTTGCGGGGCTGAGTGAAGTCCTCCGTTCTGAACCCCTTCGTTGCGGCCTCGAAGGAAAGAAGGTCCTCCATGCCGAACCTCGCCACATTCATCGGCGATGTCGTGAGGCCTACCTGCTGAGTGAACTTGGTCCAGATCGTCTTAGGTACGTAGATGATATCGCCCGGCTCTATGAAAGTATTGTCTTTCATCTTACCATAGTAGAGGATATTATCCACATCGATCGACCTCACGTACGGCTTCGTCTTGCTGGGTTTTATCAGCACCACCCTTTTCGTCGCGGCGAACCCGTCTCGTGGAAGACCGGCGCGGTAGAGTGCCTCCATGAGCGTGATCCGCTTGCCGCCCATGGGGAATTCTCCCTGGAACCCGACCTCTCCCAGAATATACCATTTCTTCGAATTATAACCTGTGATGACCACCTTAACTTCCGGGTCTTTCACATACTTGCTCAGTGCGGTCCTGATCTTCGTTTCCGCCTCTTGCAGGGTGAGATCGTTGATATCGATCACCTCTTTTACGAGCGGCACGATCATCTCCCCGCCGAACTCGATCGTCACCGAGCCAGACAGTTCGGGATGATTCTGGACGTTGACCTCGATGACGTCTTCGGGCCCCAGGGTATAAGGAGACCCGTTCACCTCTCTCTCTTTTACCAAAAGAAGCAGGCGCGTCTTTATGAGCCACTGCTGCGCGTCTTTATACTCAGGGTCTGCCTCGTACACCTCTTCGAATTTCTTGAGGGCCTCTTCCGGCCTGTCAAGCGTCAAGAGCGTCCTGCCTTGCAGGTAAACCTTTTTGAGCCTCTTGCGTATCGATTCTTTTATCAGGTCCTGGCTTCCCCTCGCATCTTCTTCTTTTTTCTTTTCCACCCTCGAGCTGGCCTCGATCAGATTATGCCACGCCTGTTTGTGCGCGGGATTCAGCCTCAGGATGTCTTGAAATTTCATGACCGCTTCTTCGTAGAGGCCTCGCTGCATATCATTGCAGCCTTGAGCGTAGAGCCGGGCAACGTCCTGGTCTTCTTTCTCTTCTTTCTCTACTTTCTCTACCTTCCTCTCGACAGGGGCAGCCTCCTCGACCACCCACCCCCTTCCCTCTTCTTGCGACAGGCTCTCCTGTGTGACCATAGAATAGTAATCAAGATCTCTAAAGTGAGGGTATATCTGCGAAACGTTGTCAAACGCATCCAGCGCTTCTTTGTACCGCCCTTCCCGATAGTATTTAATCCCTATTTCATAGAACGAGCTTGCCAAACTCGCCTTCGTCTCTTCGCTCCTCATGGAACCTTGTTCCGATATGGACTCACCATGGATAGGGACCGACAACATTATGATGACCAATGGTATAATCGCCTTAATTATTAACTTAGGCTTTATTCTCATAAAATAGTATATCTCCTTTCCATATGATATTCAACAATATTATATCATTTTGAGCTTAGAAATCTCGTTTTTCAGTTCTTTTACAGCCTCCGAAATCTCCCCCGGACCTTTTTCTTCCAGATCATCCAGTTTTTTCATTACCCCATCTACGATTTCCGACCTGAGAGCCTTATTCTCCACCCATGTCTTGCGAATTTCCTCCAGGGTGGCGTAGAACTCCTGAAACTCGTCTGTGGGCCTAATTTTTATCGGAGGGATATTCGCATTCGTCGCAAAGCCCTTGAGGATCTTCTGAACACGAAATATGGGCCCGGCCACCCTATGAGATAGGAATATTCCAAAAATGAGGCCGCCTATGGCGAATGTGATCACGCCTTTGAAAAAAGTATTATTGAGTCCCGCCCATTCAAACGTATTGATCGTAATAAGGTCCTGCGATAGGGATTTAAGGTTTTTCACGCATATTTTCAGGTCATCGATGACCTTTCTGTTCGTCTCTTTCTGATTAAGAAAATTAAGCGCCTGCTCCAGAAAAGAGATCTGTGTCATCAATTGTTGTTTTTGAAAAGTTATCACAGACTTGCTGATGTTGAAGACCATTGCGATTATCAGAAAGCCCAACAGCAGAATGGGCACAGCGGCCATAAGAGAATACTTCAATTGAAATCTCAAATTGATCGCGTATCTTTTCCTCATCATCTGGATTCCCTCGTCAGTTTTATTTTTTCTTCCAATTCATCGATATGGCTTCTCACTTCCGGGCTCAAGAACAATCCGGGAGTCAATTCCATATATTTTTTCCAGTGCATCATCGCGCCCTCGATATCTCCCTGCTTCTCCAGATTGACGGCCATGTTCCAGTGGCAATAGCTGTGGCGAGGGTCGAGACGAATGACCGTCCTATAGCTTGCGAGCGCGCCCTTCACGTCTCCGAGTGCCGAGTACGCTGTCCCAAGATTGAAGTACGCCTCGACATAATTCGGTTTCAGTATGGTCGCTGCCTTGAATTCTTCTATCGCGTCACGATAGCGCTCTATGACGTAGAAGAAGAGCCCCACCTCATTATGAAACTTCGCAGAGAGCTGAAAACCAGGGTGGTCCTCCCTCAGACGCACAAACTCCCTAAGGGCGGTCTTATAATCACCGCTCTTGCCATACGCCAGACACAATAAGCTATGCGCCTCGGCATTGTCCGGATTTTTCGAAACGACCTTCTCCAGTCTCCTGATCGCTTCATCGTAATCATTATAGTACCGCAGCGCACTCCTCGCCATTTGCATGTCGCTCATCATGAACCGCACATAAACAATGAGCGCGCATGCTAACAGAACGGCGATCCCTACCGGGAATGCCCTTTTATTTATCATTCAACCATACCACCCGGGACGAGTGTACCCCTTAATCACCCATGCTCATACTATATGGCGCGGTGCGGTCAGCTTTCTTGGAAGGGGATAAGCCTGTCCCCCTGCTGTATCGGTAGGCTGGTCTTATCGGGCACGGTCTCGGCCACACTCATCCCTTTATAGATCTCCCTGAG
>CAYHAE010000034.1:0-21084 GCA_964354545.1 uncultured Planctomycetia bacterium | reverse complement strand
GTCAGCCGAGGAGGCGAAGGCCTACGGCATCGTCGATGAGGTGATCGAGAATATCGCGAAGGCGAAGAAGTGACATTTCGCCCCGCGTTGATGCAGGCGGCGCGGCATTCCTCGTTCTGTCCGGACAAATTCCGCAGGAATCCGGCGGACGCTAAGAACGGGGAGTGACGGGTAGCGTACAGCGTAAGATGTGCGGTGTACAGGGAAAGCGTTGTAGGATCGAAAAAACTCTTGACAGAATCGTGCTTCTGTAGTAAGATTTAGCAAGTAAAAATCTAATCCAAAAGGAGGGAATAAGTGGGTGAAATAGGGCCCACTTTTTTTGTTCATGGAAATCGTTGAGCGCGTACGGGAGATTGCGTCCGGGTATCTTGATGAGCACGGGATCGAGCTCGTCGAGATAATTTATCGGAGGGAATCCGGCGGCATGGTGCTGAGGCTTTTGGTCGATAAGGAAAGCGGCATCGCGCTCTCTGACTGCGAGGCGCTCAACAATTTTTTGAGCGAAAGGCTCGATGCAGAGTACGTCATAGACCATAGGTATACCCTTGAGGTATCCTCTCCGGGCCTCGATAGACCCCTGAAGACCGAAAGGGACTTCGAGAGGGTCCTCGGCCGCGAGCTCGATGTCGACACGTACGAGCCCGTTGTCGATAAGCGTCACATCGCAGGGAAGCTCATAGGAATAGAGCCGGATGCTATAGAGGTCGTTTCCTCGGGAGCCCGCATACGTATCCCCAGGGCAAAGATTGCGGTGGCGAGAATAAAGATCACGTTTTGATTCGAGGTGTCGCATGAATGAAGAACTGTTGAACGTGTTGGAGCATATAGAGCGCGAGAGGGGAATCGACAAGGAGATCCTCTTCAAGGCGATAGAATCCGCCCTCGTGAGCGCCGCGAAAAAAATGGTCGGCGATAAAGAGGCGGAGGTCTCTGTGACAATAGACAGGGCCACAGGTTCGATAAAGATATTGAGCGGCGGCCAGGAGATTACGTCAGGCGAGTTTGGCAGGATCGCGGCACAGACAGCGAAACAGGTGATCATCCAGAAGATACGGGAAGCTGAGAGAGAAGTCGTCCTTGACGATTACCAGAAGAGGGTGGGGACGATCACGGACGGTTCGGTGCATCGATTTGAGAGAGGCGATATCGTGCTTGACCTGGGAAAGGCGGAAGCGGTATTGCCGCGGTCTCAACAGTGCCCGAAGGAGCGGTATCGACAGGGTGACAGGATCCGGGCCTACATTATGGAGGTCGAAAAGACGCCTCACGGCCCGCGGATAATCCTTTCGAGGTCGAGTACCGATTTTGTAAAGAAACTCTTCGAGCTCGAGGTCCCGGAGATCACAGAGGGGATTGTCGAGGTGAGGTCCATCGCACGCGAACCGGGAGAACGGACCAAGATAGCAGTGGCGTCGAAAGATGAGAAGGTTGACCCTGTGGGTGCGTGCGTCGGCATGAGGGGTACGCGCGTGAAGGACATCGTGAGGGAGCTTCAGGGCGAGAAGATCGACATCATCAGATGGAGCAACGATATCAAGGAGTACGTGAAGGCCGCGATGAGCCCGGCCGAAATTGCCGAGGCGAAGGTGAACAAAGAGACGAAGAAGATAGAGATTATCGTAAAGGATGACCAGCTCTCTATAGCGATCGGCAAACACGGGCAGAATGTGAGGCTCGCGTCCAAATTGGTCGGGTGGGAGATTGACGTGAGGGGCAGTAAAACGAAAGCGGAGGTTGCGCAAAGCCTGCTCGCGGCGAAGGCCGAGGCCGTCGCTCCTGTAGAGACGTGCGGGGTCTCCGTCACCGAACTCGAAGGCGTAGGGGACAAGACAGGCAAGATTCTCGGAGAAGCGGGTTATGACTCTGCTGAGAAGATTGCGGGACTTTCGGTAGATGATCTGACAAAGCTCAAGGGGATCGGAAAAAAGACCGCAGAGAAGATCATAAATTCTGCGAGGAAGCACACGAAGGGGACTGCGGGAGAGGAGGATCAGGGATCGCGTGAACACGGGAGAGAAGAAGAAGCTGGAACCCAAGGCGAAGCCCGGGCCTAAGAAGGGAAACGCTGCTCAAAAGGCGGGAACGGCGACGGTCAAGCCAAAGAAGACAAAACCCACGCCGAGGAAGACGGGTGTGAAAGGCCGGCCGAAAGGCGCTTCTAAAGGTATGCCGGCAGCGAGCGGCGCGGGCGTAACGAGTGTCGGCGCACCCGCGGCTGAGGTTATTCAGCAGAAGCCCGTGACCGTGTCGCCTCCTGTTCCGACAAAGACGGTCTCCCGGGGCGTCGAAGCCGCGCCCCAGACACCTCCGCCCTCGGCAAAGCTCCAGGCGCAGACGGTAAAACCCATCCCTGAGCCTGAGCCGCCGCAGCCGCACGCAACTCCCGCCGCAGAAGAAGCCGTCGTCGAGGAGGCGAAGGCGAAGGTGCTCGAGGTGGCGACGCCGATCATGTTAAAAGAGCTCGCCCACAAGATCGGCATAAAGCCGAATGTCATCATATCTCTTCTCATGGACAAGGGCATCTTTGTCAATATCAACCAGAACCTCGGTGAGGACGTTGTGAAGGAGGTCCTCGCGGCCCACGGTTTTGAGTACAGGAAGCCCTCGTCTGGAGAGGCGGCGCAGCGCTTGGCGGCGACAGCCAAGGCAGAGCGGGAGATGGAGGAGAAGGCAGAGCCTCTAGGCCTTGTCCACAGGGCACCGGTCGTCACGTTCATGGGGCATGTCGATCACGGGAAGACGTCGCTCTTAGATTTCATCAGAAAGACACACGTGGCCGATAAGGAAAAGGGAGGAATTACCCAGCATATCGGTGCGTATAAGGTCAGGCTCAAGAAGGGTTCCGTGACATTTCTGGATACACCCGGCCACGAGGCGTTTACGGCGATGAGGGCGCGCGGTGCGAATGCAACCGATGTGGTGGTGCTCGTGGTAGCCGCGGATGATGGCGTGATGCCTCAGACGAGGGAGGCGATCGATCACGCGAGGGCAGCGGGCGTCCCTATCGTGGTGGCGATCAATAAATGTGACCTGCCCGCAGCGAACATAGATAAAGTGAAGTCGCAGCTTTCCCAGATCGGCCTTGCTCCGGAAGACTGGAACGGCAAGACGATCACCGTCTCCGTGTCGGCGAAGACGGGCGAAGGCGTCGATACCCTCCTCGAGATGCTCCTCTTGGAGGCAGAGCTACTGGAGCTCAAGGCGAACCCGAAGATACGCGCGAGAGGCGTCGTGATCGAGGGTAGGCTGTCGAGCGAGCAGGGGCCAGTCGCCACGGTGCTCGTCAAGAACGGTACGCTCCGCGTGGGCGAAACGGTGGTGAGCGGGATGCACTGCGGCAGGGTGAAGGCGATGCTGAACGAAAGGCTCGAGAGGGTGGGAGAAGCGCCTCCTGCCACTCCCGTGAGTATTCTCGGCCTGTCCGGGGTTCCCATGGCAGGAGACGAATTTTTTGTGGTGAAGGACGAAAAGAAGGCGCGGACGCTCTGTCTCTTAAAGCAGGGCGAGGCGCGCGAGAGGAAGCTCAGGCTGAATAAACGCGTGACGCTCGAGGACTTCTACAAGCGGGCCCAGGAAGGCGAGGTGAAGGAGCTCAGGATAATATTGAAGGCGGATGTCCAGGGCTCGGTAGAGGCGCTCCAGAGGTCTTTGGAGCAGCTCAACACGAAAGAGGTGAAGCTCAATATCATACACATGGGCGTGGGGACCGTGAATGAGTCCGATATCATGCTTGCGGTCGTGTCCAACTGCGTTATCATAGGGTTCAATGTCAAGATCGAGCCGGAAGCAGAGGAGGCCGCGCAGAAGGAAGAGGTCGAAGTAAAACTGTACGGGATCATCTACGAAGCGATCGCCGATGTGCAGGCCGCCATGGAAGGACTGCTCGAGCCGTATGAGAAGGAAGTCCTCGTGGGCCGCGCCCAGGTGAGGCAGGTCTTCAAGGTTTCGAAAGTCGGCACGATCGCCGGCTCATACGTGGTGAAAGGGAAGATAGTGCGGACCGGCGTCGCGCGTCTGTTGAGGGACAAGAAGGTCGTCTACGAAGGGAAGGTCGCTTCATTGAAACGTTTCAAGGATGACGCGAGAGAGGTTGCCGAAGATTTCGAGTGCGGGATTGGGCTTGAAAAACACGACGATATTAAGGAGGGCGACCTCATAGAGGTATATCAGATAGAAAAGGTCGCGAGGAGATTGACGAAGTAACATGAAACAACGGATACTGAGCGGCATGCGTCCGACAGGGAAGCTCCATCTGGGGCACCTCGTGGGCGCGCTTGAAAACTGGGTAAAGCTGCAAGACGAGTACAGGTGCTACTTCATGATCGCCGATTGGCATGCGCTCATGAGCGACTACGAGGATCCGAAGGACCTTGCATGCAATTCGCTGGAGGTCGTGAAGGATTGGCTCGCGGTCGGCTTAGATCCCGCGAGGAGCGTCTTGTTTGTCCAATCACATGTCCGGGAGCACCTTGAGCTCGCGATGGTCTTCGGCGACATAACACCGCTCGCGTGGGTCGAGAGGTGCCCGACCTACAAGGAACAGCTGCGCGAGATCAAAGGCAGGGAGCTTGCCACATATGGTTTTTTGGGCTATCCCGTGCTCCAGGCAGCGGACATCGCGCTCTACAGGGCCCATAAAGTCCCTGTCGGCATGGACCAGCTTCCGCACCTCGAACTCACGAGAGAGATAGTGCGGCGGTTCAACACCCTCTACAAGAAAGATCTTTTCCCTGAGCCTGAACCGCTCCTCACCCCAACGCCCAAGCTCCTGGGGATCGATAACAGGAAGATGTCGAAGAGCTACGCCAACTGCATCTACTTATCGGACCCCGCGGACGTCGTCGTGAAAAAAGTTTCGAAGATGATCACCGACCCTCAGCGGATCCGGGTGCAGGACCCGGGGCATCCCGACGTGTGCACCGTGCGCGCGTACTACGAAGCGTTCTCCGACAAGGCGCTTGCGGCTCAGGTGAGGGACTGGTGTGTGAATGCAAAGGCCGGGTGCACAGAATGCAAGGCACGCCTCGCTGCAATCGTGAACGAGAAGCTCCGGCCGCTGCGGGAGAAGAGGGCGTCTCTCACCGATGCGAAAGTGAAGAAGGTGCTGCACGATGGCGGGGGCGAGGCGCGCGAGACCGCAGGCGAGACGATGAGTGATGTGAAAAAGGTTTTGAACCTCATGCCGTCATGACGTATAAGGTAAAACTCGAGGTCTTCGAGGGCCCTCTCGATCTTCTGCTCTATCTCATTAAGAAAGAAGAACTGGATATCTACGATATCCCGATCGCCAAGATCACCGACCAATACCTCGAATACCTTGAGCTGATGCAGTTGTTGGACCTGAACATCGCGGGCGAGTTCCTGGTCATGGCAGCGACCCTCATACACATCAAGTCGAGGATGCTGCTGCCGAAAGACCAGATGCAGGAAGAGGAGGCCTTGGAAGAGGACCCGAGGGCAGAGCTCGTGCGGAGGCTCCTCGAATACAAGAAGTTCAAGGAGGCGGCGGGGGAACTCGCCCATATGGCGTCGAGGCAGAAGGGTTTTTTCCCGCGGCTTGCAACGGAACGCCCTGCCGCGGACCATGAGGCCGCGAGGGTAGAATTCTTTGAGGCGAGCCTCTTCGACCTCATCACCGCGTTTACCAAGGTGATGAAGGATATCCCAAAGGATATCTTTCATCAGGTGGTGAAAGACGAGTTTACGGTATCCGAGAAGATCCACGACATATACCACATGCTCGTCGAGAAACCCGTCTTGTATTTTACGGAGCTCTTTAGACAGGCGAAGAATAAGCTCGAAGTGATCACGATATTCTTGGCGCTCCTCGAGCTCATCAGGCTGAAAGAGATCCTCGCCAGGCAGAGCGCCCCATTCGGCGATATAGAGATCGTAAGGAACGAGGAGTCGATCAAGCCGTCGCAGTAGGAGACGGCGGACGCAGGTGTGCGATGACGAACGAAGACGCAAAGCGCATTATCGAGGCAGTCTTGTTTGCAAGCGATAAGCCTTTGACCATCGAGGCGCTTAAGGGCGTAGTGGAAGAGCTCGAGCCGCACGCGATCGAGGTGCTTGTTGATGAGCTGAATCAGGAATACAGGGCAGCCAATCGCAGTTTCGGTATAAAAGCGATTGCGGGCGGGTATCAGATGCTCACCGACCCGCTCTATCGCGAGTGGGTGGCCAAGATGTACAAGAGGCCCCCCGATAAGCTCTCCGGGCCTGCGCTCGAGACCCTCTCCATCATCGCCTACAAACAGCCGATCACGCGCTCCGAGATAGAGGCGATTCGAGGCGTCAATGTCGACGGCGTCATCCACACGCTCGAAGAGAGGGGCCTTGTGCGAACGCGCGGGAGGAAGGACGTCGTAGGCAGGCCTATTCTTTACGGCACGACGAACGAGTTCCTGCAGTACTTCGGTTTGAAATCCCTCGAGGAGCTTCCGAGGCTCAGGGAGTTCCAGGAATCCGACCTCGATTTCATTAAGGACAAGCGGAAGGAGATGCTGATAGATACGGCGACGGGAAGACGCGCGGAAGGCCCGCGAGACCGCGGCGCGGACGCCCCCGCAACGGACAGCGGCACGGCGGCCTCGAAGGCTCCGGCAGGGGAGCCGATAGAAGGGCCCGGGAAAGAAGAGAAAGGAAACGGAGCCAGTTATGAAATTGGCGAGATTGCGAAAGGAGATTGATTCTGTCGACGCTCGCATCATGGGGCTTCTCACAAAACGAGCTCACGTGACCCAGAAGATCGGTTCGGTGAAGGCGAGGACAAGGGTCCCCATCTATTCGCCCGACAGGGAAAAGTATATCTACGAGCGCATCCTGGCGCGCAACAAAGGCCCGCTCCTCGACGAGTCGGTCAAGGCGATATACCGGGAGATAATGTCGGCCTCTTTGCGATTGGAAAGAAATCTCACGATCGCATATCTCGGGCCCGAGCTTACGTTCACGCACCTGGCCGCGATGAAGAAGTTCGGCTCGAGCGTAAGCTATACGAGCTGCGGCTCGATCGGCGACGTCTTCACCGAGGTCGAGAACTCAAGGTCCGACTACGGCGTCGTCCCCATTGAGAACTCGATAGAGGGCGCGGTGAACCACACTCTCGATATGTTCATCGAATCCGATCTGAAGGTCTGTTCAGAGATCTACCTTGAGATCTCGCACAACCTCCTTTCGAAAGAACGGGGTTTCAAGAGGGTCAAGAAGGTCTATTCTAATCCCCAGGTATTCGGCCAATGCAGGCTATGGCTCGAGACGAACCTTCCCGCAGTAGATCTGCATGAGGTATCGAGCACCGCCAAGGCAGCCGAGATCGCGTCAAAGGAAAAGCGCTCTGCGTGCATCGCGTCATTGGCGGCGGGGACCAGATATGGATTGAACGTGCTGGAGCACAACATAGAAGATTTTTCGCACAACGTCACGCGATTTTTGGTGATAAGCAAATCTGACGCGCGGCCTACCTCAAAAGACAGGACATCGCTCATGTTCTCTGTCAAGGACAAGGTGGGGGCGCTTCATGACATACTGGTCCCCTTTAAGAAGCACGGGATCAATCTCACGAAGATAGAATCGAGGCCCTCAAAAGTGAGGGCATGGGAGTATTATTTCTTTGTCGACCTTGAGGGCCACCATTCGCACAAGAGAGTGTCGAGCGCGATAGAGGACCTGAAACGGGAAGCGCCGTATCTCAAGATATTGGGCTCGTACCCCATGAATGCGCTGTAGGCTGCAGCCGCATATTTCCTTGCATGGAAGATAACAATGGGAATCATCGTGAGAGAGTGCATAAAAAAAGTTAAACCGTACACTCCGGGCAAACCGATCGAAGAGGTGCAGAGGGAACTCGGTCTAAAGGATGTGGTCAAGCTCGCATCCAACGAGAACGCGCTGGGACCTTCGCCAAAGGCGCTCCGCGCGGTCGCCGCACGCCTTCGGGGCATCAACCGTTACCCGGATGCAAGCAGTTTCTATCTCAAGCGCGACCTGGCCCGGTATCTGGGAGTCGGAGAAGACAACCTCTTCATCGGGAACGGGTCCGACGAGGTCATCGCCCTCGCGGCGAAGGCCTTCGTGGGCGAAGGTGACGAAGTGGTGATCACGCAACCCACTTTTCTCATCTATGAGATCGTTTCCCGGCTCGCCAACGCGAAGATACGATACGTACCCGCGAAAGATTTCAGGTACGACCTGAGGGCGATGAAGAACGCGATAGGGCGAAAGACCAGGATGGTCTTCATCGCCAACCCCGACAATCCGATGGGGACATATGTGACGAAGGACGAGCTCGAGGAATTCTTCGACGGCCTTCCCCGCGAGGTGATCATATTTCTGGACGAGGCCTACTTCGAATTTGCGCAGGAGGCCCCGGATTATCCGAACGGGCTGGGATACATCGATTCCCGGAACGTGATCGTCGCGCGGACGTTCTCCAAGGCATACGGGCTGAGCGGGCTGAGGATCGGTTACGGAGTATCGAAAGCATCGCTCGCAGGATGTCTCGAGAAGGTGCGCGAGCCGTTCAACGTCAACATCCTCGCGCAAGAGGCCGCGCGCGCGGCCCTCAAAGATGCCTCGTTCCTCAACAGGACGCTCACTCATGTAAGGAAGGAGAGGGCGTTCCTCTACCGCGCCCTGGGGCGGATGGATATCAGGTATATTGAGAGCGCGACCAATTTCATCCTCATCGATGCGGGGATGGATTCTACCGTCGTGTTCAAGAAACTGCTCAAGAAGGGAGTGATTGTTCGAGACATGAAGTCGTGGGGTTTCGATACATTCATTCGCGTTACGGTGGGTACCCGTGCCGAAGATAAGAGGTTTATCGGCGCGTTAAAAGGGATAGTGCGCTAAAAAGGACTGGACATGATAATCGTTGTACGGCCAGAAGCGACCCAAGAGCAGATCGACCATATCGTTGAGAGGATCCATAAGCTGGGCTTGAAGACGATGATATCGCGGGGAGTTGAGCGAACCATCATCGGGGTTATAGGCGAGGAGGACATTGTCCGGCTGCAGCCGCTTGAGGTGTTCCCCGGCGTAGAGAAGGTAATGCCCATACTCAAGCCCTATAAGCTCGTTTCGAGGGACTTCAAGAAGGAAGATAGCGTCATCGATATAGGGGGCGGCGTACGGATCGGCTCGCCACAGGTCGTGGTGATGGCAGGGCCGTGCTCTGTAGAGAACGAGGGTCTGCTGCTCGATATCGCGAGGAAGGTTAAGAAAAGCGGTGCCACCGTCTTGCGGGGAGGGGCGTTTAAACCAAGGACAAGCCCTTATTCGTTCCAGGGGCTGGGAGAGGAGGGCCTGCAGTATCTCGCAAAAGCGAGAGAAGCGACGGGGCTACCCGTCATCACAGAGCTCATGGACGCGAGGGACCTGGAGATGGTGTCGCGCTATGCGGATATCATCCAGATCGGGGCAAGGAACATGCAGAACTACAACCTCCTCAAGGAGGTGGGTAAGACGAAAAAACCCGTATTGCTGAAGCGGGGTATGGCGAATACGGTAAAGGAATTGCTGATGTCCGCGGAGTATGTGCTCGCGGGCGGGAATTTCAATGTGATATTGTGCGAGAGGGGCATAAGGACCTTTGAGGACGCGACGAGGTTCACGCTCGATATCAGCGCGGTCCCGATCATGAAATCCTTAAGCCACCTGCCCGTGGTGGTCGATCCGTCCCATGCGACAGGGAAATGGGGGCTTGTAGGGCCGTGTTCGAAGGCGGCGGTCGCGGCCGGGGCAGACGGATTGATTATCGAGGTGCACCCGAATCCCGAAGAGGCGCTTTCCGATGGCGAACAGTCTCTTTACCCGGAGAATTTTGATAAACTCATGGGAGAGATCCGCCACGTCGCCGCTGCGGTGGGGCGCAAGGTCTCAAAAGATCTATGAGAAGGTTCGGCAAGATCACGATCGTGGGCGTCGGGCTCATCGGAGGTTCGATAGGGCTCGCGGTGAAGAAGCGGGGCGTGGCGAAGGAAGTCGTCGGTGTGTGCCGAAGGCGCTCAAGCCTCGCGAAAGCGATCGCCAGACACGCGGTTGACTGGGGTACGCGTGATGTCGAAAAAGGGGTGTCCGGTGCCGACATCGTCATTATTGCGACCAATGTCGGCACGATCCCGGCGCGCGCGCGCGCGGCCTCTCGATATATGAAGAAGGGCAGCATCCTCACCGACGTCGGAAGCGTCAAGGCTCCTCTTGTGAGGGAGATAGAGGGATTTCTGCCAGAAGGCATCTCGTTCGTCGGCAGCCACCCCATGGCGGGTTCGGAAAAGGCCGGGGTTGAAAGCGCGAGGGCAGACCTTTTCGAAGGCGCGGTCACGATTCTCACGAAAACACCGCGCACCGATCCTGAGCCTTTTCATGTACTCGCGCGATTATGGACCTCTCTGGGGGCGGATGTTGCCGTTATGACGCCGGCGCTGCATGACGAGAAGGTGGCCCTGGTGAGCCATATGCCGCACGTGGCGGCCATGGGGGTCTGTCTGGCGCAGGACGGGACGAGTCTTGCATATGCCGCGAACGGTTTCAAGGATACCACCCGGATCGCGTCATCCGACCCGGAAATGTGGACAGACATCTTACGGGCAAACAGGGCCGCTGTGCTCAAGGGCCTGGACAAATTGATCGTACGATTGACCGCACTCAAGGAGAGCATCGCTCGAAGAGACTTCGATAGGCTGCGCGCATATATGAGGCGCGCGAAACAACTCCGAGACAGCGTGTGAACATGGGTCGTCTCATCATTGCCATCGATGGGCCTGCAGGGTCGGGGAAGAGCACCGTTGCGAAGCTCCTTGCGAAAACGCTGGGCCTTTTGTACATTGATACCGGCGCAATGTACCGCGCCCTCACGCTGAAGGCGATGCGGGAAAAGATCGACCTGAACGAAGAAGGCTCCTTAATAGCCTTGGCGGGATCGACGACGATAGACCTAAAGGAGGAAGGCGATGGCTTACGGGTCTCGCTCGACGGCGAGGACGTGACCGGCCTGATACGCACGAACGAACTCACCAACAACGTGAAGTACGTCGCGAAGGTCCCCGGAGTAAGGAGCAGGATGGTGGAGATCCAGAGGAATGCGGGCGCCGGGCGCGGCGCAGTGCTCGAGGGCAGGGATATCGGTACCGTGGTATTTCCCGACGCACGATTCAAATTCTACCTCGACGCGGATGTCGAGGAGAGGGTGAGGAGGCGATACCAAGACCTCGCGGCGCTCGGCCAGCGCGTGAGCATGCGCAGGGTCGAGGAGGATATCCTTGTACGGGACGGTTCCGACATGAGCCGCTCCGTCGGCGCGTTAAAGAAGGCCTCCGATGCGGTCGTGCTCGATACCACGAACATGACGGTCGATGAGGTAGTGGCGAAGATCGTCTCATATATTGGGAAGGGATAGGGGGGATGGTCTCCTTCGCGGTGTATGCATCGCTTAGGTTTCTATATAAGGAAAAAGATGAGAGTGAAAGTCGCCCGGAGAATAGGATTTTGCTTTGGCGTCAAGCGCGCGATCCATATGGCATGTGACGCGCTGCGGGCACACCGGCCGAACGTTTATTCCTTAGGTTCCGTTATACACAACCCGCAGGTCGTTGAGAGGCTATCGAAGAGGGGCCTCACTATTATCAAGGACCTACAGGGCGTACGCGAGGGCGCGGTATTGATATCATCGCACGGCGCGCCTCCCGGGGTCACCAGAGGGATCCGGGAAAAGGGCCTCATATTAATCGATACGACATGCCCTTTCGTCCTGCTCGCCCAGAGGCTCGTAAGGGAGATGGCGCAGGAGGGGTATCGCGTCATCATTGTCGGTGAGAAGGCACATCCGGAAGTGAAGGCGCTCGTGGGGTTCGCATCCGGAAAGGCGATCGTCGTGAAGAACGTGGAAGAGGCGCGCCGTAAGAACCTCGGCAAAGGCACAAGGGCCGCGGTGATCTCGCAAACTACCCAGGCCATGGCGAACTATAGAGACGTGGTGAGCACGCTCCTGAGGAAGAGGCCTCGCGAGATAAGGGTCTTTAATACGATCTGTGATGATACGGGTAAAAGGCAGGAATCTGCAGAGGCCCTCGCTAAGACCGTCGATGTGATGGTGGTCATCGGAGGCAGGCATAGCGCTAATACGAACAGGCTGTATGAGGTGTGCAGGAAATCGAAGACCTCATACTTTGTTGAGACCGAGAGGGATGTCGATGCGTCATGGTTTACGGGAACGAGGACCGTGGGAGTCGCAAGCGGCGCGTCCACTCCGGAATGGGTCATAAAAAAAGTAGTCGCTAGAATTAAAAAAATCCAAGAGAAGGGGGATGTGTAGTACATGACAAAGGAAGAGACGAAGGTGAACGCTGAGCAGTCTGAGACCGCAAAGGAGGTGACCGATTTCTCGAAGCTGTATGCAGAGTCCGTCACTGAGATCAAGGAAGGGCAGATCGTGAAGGGGAAGATAGTGCGCATCACGGATAAAGAGGCAGTTATCGATGTGGGATATAAGTCGGAAGGGGCCGTGTCCCTTACGGAGTTTTCTAATCCGGATGTGATAAAGATAGGTGACGAGGTCAACGTCCTTGTTGAGTGCGCCGAGAACGAGGACGGCATGATCGTCCTTTCCAAGGAGAAGGCCGAGCGCGCGGTCGGCTGGGAGATGGTGATCGCACGGCATGTCGAGGGCGACGTCCTTGAGGGCAGGGTGACGAGGAAGGTGAAGGGCGGGTTCATGGTGGACATAGGCGTTGAGGCGTTCCTCCCCGCGAGCCTCGCTTCATTGAAGAGCTTCGGAGGACCCAATCAACTCGTCGGCCAGGTCCTGCCGTTCAAGATCGTGAAGATAAACAAGGCGAGGAGGAATATCGTCGTTTCGCATAAAGATGCGGTGCAGCAGCAGCGAGAGGAGGACAGGAAGAAGCTGCTGGAGAACCTCCAGAAGGGCGCGGTCATAAGCGGCGTCGTGAGGAACATAACAGACTTCGGCGCCTTCGTCGACCTCGGAGGCATCATCGGGCTTCTGCACATCACGGATATGAGCTGGGGGCGCGTGAGCCATCCGAGCGAGGTCGTGGCAATCGGCGATAAGATAGACGTGATGGTCCTTGATTTCGACAAGGAGAACATGAAGGTATCTCTCGGCCTCAAACAGAAGACCCCGAACCCGTGGGAGAATATAGAGACGAAGTTCTCCGTGGGGAGCAAGGTGAAAGGCACGGTGGTCAACCTCATGCCGTACGGCGCGTTCGTCGAGCTGGAGAAAGGCGTGGAGGGCCTGGTCCATATCTCTGAAATGTCGTGGACCAAGAAGTACGGCCATCCGAACGAGGTCCTCGCGATAGGCGATAAAGTCGAGGCGCTTGTGCTCTCGATCGATAAGGCGAACCAGAAGATCGCGTTGGGGCTGAAACAGCTTGAGGCGAACCCATGGCTTGAGGTCGAGAAGAAATACCCCGTCGGCACCAAAGTGAAGGGTAAGGTGAGGAACATGACAGAGTACGGGGCCTTCATTGAGCTCGAGGACGGGATCGACGGATTGCTTCACATATCCGATATCTCGTGGACGAAGCGCATCGGCCACCCGAAAGACGTCTTCAAGAAGGGTGAGAAGACAGAGGCGGTGGTCCTTGCTGTCGATGGAGCCAATCACCGCATATCGCTGGGATTGAAGCAGCTCCTTCCGGACCCGTGGGACGAGATAGCCGCCCGCCTTACGCCGGGCATGGTGTTGGACGGCAAGGTCACTAAGATCACGAACTTTGGCCTCTTTGTTGAGATCGAACCGGACCTTGAGGGGCTCACCCACATATCTGAATTGAACCTCGATCCTTCTGAGAAGCTGGAAGAGAAATTCAAGCCGGGAGACGGAATCAAGGTAAGGGTGCTTAAAGTGGATTCGATTCAGCGCAAGATCGCGCTCTCCGCTAAGGACGTGTAAGCGAATCGCGGCATCTCACCAGAAAGCGCAGGAAAGAAGTGTGGGATCCGGATTGAGATCAAGATCAAGATTGCGGCTGACGGCCTTCACGTCCTGTCGAAAAACGGGTTCTTCCCGCTCACGCTGAGGGGGATCCCCAGGGCCTGCACGACATCCTTTTCGAGGATCCCGATCTCGATCGCAGCTCTTCCGATAGAATGCATGATCCGGTTGTCGATGTGGAAGTGACCTGCCACCGTGACAGCAGAACCGGCCGCAATTCCGAGGTCTATGGAGTTGAACGCGCATACGCCTTTGCTCGATCCAAGCTCCTCACACGTCTTATAGCCGCAGAAGCCGCAGTTCAGGCCCGCCGGATTATCCCTGGCGCCTATTATGACCATGGCAGAAAGGTTCTCGATGCACCCTGCGTCGCGCTCCATGCCCGGGCGTTTCTCTCGCGAGGCGATCTCGCGCATTGCGCGAGCGATGTCCTGCATATCCTTTACGGTGTCGGCGATATGCACGACGATATTATCGATCCCTCGTGTCTTAGGTGCTGTACGCGCTGCCGCAGACATGAAATGTACACACTGGGAGACCGCCTCCTTTTCCGCGTCACTCGATTTTTTCATATTCACCTCTCTTGTACGTTCGTGACATACATCAGTATACCACGAATCTATCCCGCTAGCAACAGACTATAGAGACTATAGACTGTAGACCAACGAGTGCGAAGCGGAGCGAAGCCTCCCCGTAGGGGACTAACGACTGAAACACGGGCTGTAGAACACGGGGGGAATTTACTTGCAAAAGATAATTTCATCCTTATAATAGTAACCATGATAGACCTCCATACGCATACCCTTTTGAGTGATGGTGAACTTCTGCCGAGCGAACTGGTGCGGAGGGCGCAGGTAGCTGGATATGAAGCAATTGGGCTCACGGACCACGTCGACTCCTCCAATATAGATTTCGTCCTGCGGGGGCTCGTGAAGGTCTGCGGCAGAATAAACGCTCATTGGAAGATCCTCGCACTCCCGGGCGTTGAGATCACGCACGTCCCGCTCGAAGAGATAGGGCCGCTCGTGCGCTACGCGCGCAAGAACGGTGCTCGGATAGTGCTCGTCCACGGCGAAACCGTATCCGAACCGGTGATCCCGGGGACGAATCGCGCAGGCATAGAGGCAGGCGCCGACATAATCGCCCACCCGGGCCTCATTACGAAAGAGGATGCGCGGAGGGCAGGGAAAAGAGGAGTGCTTCTGGAATTGACGGCGCGGAGGGCTCACGCAAGCACAAATGCCCACGTGGCGAAGACGGCAAGAGACGCCCGATGCGGACTCATCGTGAATACGGATGCCCATTCGCACAAAGATCTTATGAGCGATGCGGCTAGAGCGCGGATCCTCGCCCGGGCGGGTCTGTCAAAGGCGGAAGGCGAGGAGGCATACCGAGCGTCCAAAAATCTGGCGGGAAAGCGTTAGTAATAAAAAAGATACATTATTCTTGACAATATACATGTTTATGCTATACTTTATTACAAACTTGCTGTGTTACGCCTATACCATCCTGCGATGACTCAAATCTTGGCGCAAGAGGAGGTGGTGCATTTTGTAAGCCTAGAGCCATCAACCGACGGATGATATAGATAAATGAAGTGAGATATATATAAAGTGAGGGCGTGCGATTACGGCAGCGAGGAGAAAAGCCCGAGCTTTTTCATACATTGTGATTGAATAAGTTGATTTCCAAATAAGGAGGAGTCATGAAATTAGTGAGAGTGCTCTGCGCCCTCGCGTTGGTGGCCGGCTTGACCGCGGTTGCCTACGCAGAGACACAGAGCGTGAAAGTAAGCGGCGATCTCGCGATCCGCAGCTTCTTGCGCGATGCGTGGGATCTCCAGAAAAGTCCGAACGAGCCGATCGTACGGACAGGTCTGACGAGCTCAACACAGACCTGGGTGATGTCGACAACTGAGGTTCAGATCGATGCTGACCTCACCGATAACGTGTCGGCATGCGTACGGTTAGCGAACGAGCGGGACTGGAACGTGGGCACCAAGGCCACTACCCAGGTTACACCGTTCCTCACCGAGTACGCGACCCAGGTGCAGGTGGAGAACGACGTCGGCGTTGAGAAGGCGTACGTGAAGCTGAAGGAGTTCATCTACTCGCCGCTCACACTGACGATCGGTCGCCAGGATCTCTGGTTCGGTAAAGGGCTCATCGTTGGTGCCAATCAGAGGTTCGATGCTGCTTGGTATGCTTTTGGGGCACTTGCGAACCAGCCCAACCCAGGGTTCTTGGCTGCAACCGTGAACGGTATCAATGCGCCGGAGTATTCGTGCTACAACTCGTTCGACGCATTGAAGGCGGTCCTGGATTACAACCCGTGGACGATCACAGCCATATCGGCAAAGATATGGGAATATCAGCCACAGGATGATGACGACGTTAACCTCTGGGGAACCAACATCGGTTACAAGTTCGATCAGTACAAGGCCGATGTCGAAGGGTACTGGTTCTGGAAACAGGATAGGTCGCCCACGAAGTGGAATGCATTCCAGGGCAACAACGACGTGCATACCTTCGGTATAAGGGCAAGCGCTGACCCCATCGATGCTGTCACGGTCAATGGTGAAGTCGCGTGGCAGGGCGGCGGGTACATAAGCGCCAGACGGCAGACCAACAGAAGGTCTCGTAATGCGTGGGCTGCTGATTTAGGCGGCGAGTGGAGATACTTGGCGGACAAGTGGTCATGGAAGCCTAAGCTCGCAGCCGAGTACATCTTCTATTCCGGAAACCAGGAAGAGGAGAACGTCAACACGGTAGAAGGTGACTACAACGGTTGGGATAGGATGTACAGAGGTAAGTATGATTCGGCGATCCGTGAGTGGGTTGGTACGTACTATGCGACGGCACGATATCCGTTCGTAGCTTCGCCTAACCGTAATGATCCGAAAACGGCCGACGCATCATACCAGAACCAGCACCAGGTCGTTCTCTCGGGTACTGTTCAGCCGATCGAGAGCTTGACTCTGAAAGGGCAATGTAACCTGTTCTGGGCGCATCATGATATTTCGCTCATCGCGGCAGACGGTTCCTTAAGAGGCAATGCGATCGATAAGAAATATCTCGGCACTGAGTTCGACCTCCAGGCGATCTGGGATTACACTGAGGACGTGAGCTTTGGTCTCCTCGGCGGTTGGTTCTACCCGGGTCAGGCCTATGGCGACTTGAAGGATAAGTCCGCCACTGACATCGTTGGTACTGTGAAGGTAAGCTTCTAAGGTATATCAGTTGCAAAAACCCCCGGCCTTCTAAAGGGCCGGGGGTTTTTGTTTATCCGCCACGCCGCCATCTCGCATCCATCGCATCGATTTCGTAACCTAAATTCCTTGACAAGTTAGCTTTATAGATGTTATAGTAACATATTAATTAAACCATTGATGAGCCGTAAATTACGCATTCTATTTATACTGGGAGTCGTTCTCATCGTCGTATTGTTAGAAGCGGGATTATTAAGCGGCGCACTGTTCAGTAAGAACGTCATCGCCCTCGCTGCAATATCCCTATTGCTTGCGATTGCGGCAGTGGGCGCCTCGTGCCTCATCACTTTTTTTTTACTGAAAAAACATATAAAGGGCCCGCTCAACGCGTTGGCGGGAAAACTGGAAAAATACGGAATGGTATCCGAGGCAGCGCTTTTGCAGGAAGACCCGGTCAGCTACATCGAGCGCGTGACGTCGCGCATGAAGACGGCCGCAGACGCGTTCGCGGGCAGGGCGTCTACCGTTCAAAAATTGCACGAGACCATCGTCACGGGTTTCACCACAAACAGCCTGATACGCGGGGCCACCGAGTCGCTCAAGACTGTGCCTTCCGCTGAGGCAGGCATGGTTATCCTGGTCGATAAAAAGAGGGGGTCCGCCACAACCTACCCGATATGTCCCGAGGACATATGTGTCCACAGGGAGCTCCCTTTAGGCGCGGGAGGGATTTCGCCCAACATCGCGAAGATAAATACTGCGACATACAAGGAACGCCTGGCCTCGAACGATGAGCTAAACGACATGGAAAAAATTTTTTTAGGGAGATCGTACGTATGCTCCTTTATCGCTCCCATGATGAACGCAGATGAGTTTTTTGGTATTCTGGGCGTTGCGTCGAAAAAGGAAGGGGGCATCCAGGGGGAGGATAGGGACCTCGTTGAGGCTATGGCCAATTTGCTCGCGCTGAAATTCAATGCGTTAAAACTGTCTCAGGAACTGCGGAAGAAGACAGATGAGGTGATCGAGCTCAAGCACTCGGGCAAAGAACAGATTGAGAAGCAGCTCAAGGAGCTCAAGGCGATGTATCAACAGGTCGTCCAAGCCGGAAAGATGACCTCTCTCGGCCAATTGAGCGCCGGCGTCGCCCACGAATTGAACAATCCCATAGGGGGGATCCTCGGCTACGCCCAGCTCATATTGGCAAAGCTCAAAAACGCCGACATCACTAAGCAGGACATCTCAGATTCCGTGCGGTATCTGGAGATGATGGAGAGGGAATCCAAGCGCTGCCAGTGGATAGTCTCGAATCTGCTCAATTTCTCAAGAAAACCGCTGGACGAGCGAATGGACTTGGACGTGAAAGATGTCATTGAGAATACCGCGAGCATGATGGAATTCCAGCTCGCCAAGAGCGAGATCAAGGCGGTGCTCAATTTCCCTCCGGGAGGGTTGAAGAAGATCAACGGGAATTCGAACGAGCTGCAGCAGGTCTTCACGAACCTTATACAAAATGCCATCGATGCGATGCCCACGGGCGGCACGCTCACCATCACTGCCGCGAATAAAGTCGACGCCAGGTACAGGCCGCCTTTCGAATTTGTCGAAATCACCTTTTCGGACACGGGAGCGGGCATCCCCAAAGAAAATTTGGCCAGGCTCTTCGAACCCTTCTTTACGAGCAAAATAGGGAAACCGGGGACGGGCCTGGGCTTATCGATAACCTACACTATCATCAATACTCATAAGGGGATGATTGCGGTAGATAGCGAAGAAGGCAAGGGAACCACGTTTATTATCGTGTTGCCTTCCGTTAAAAGCACACCGACGTAAGGAGGAAATCCGGATATGAATATGGAGAGGGAAGGGCTGAAGAGAGGAATTGACATAGGGGAATTGGAATTGAATATACTTGTCATTGACGACGAAGAGATCATGCGGAATATGATAAGAGATGTGCTCGTCGCATCGGGATACCGGGTGTGGACCGCAGCCAATGGTGAAGAGGCGATCGAGAAACTGAAAGAAGGTAAATTCGGCATCGCGATCACCGATATCCGCATGCCGGGCATGGACGGCGTAGAGGTGACCCGGAAACTCAAGAAGATGGATTCCGACATTTGCGTCATCGTGATCACGGGATACGCGTCAATAGATTCGGCGATCGCGGTCCTGAAAGAAGGTGCGTACGATTATATTACGAAGCCCTTCAACATAGATGAGATACGGATAGTGGTGGGGAGGGCGGCAGAACGGCAGCTCATACTCAAGGAAGCGAGAGAGAAGGAGATGTATCAGCGGCTCTCTATCATGGACGGCTTGACCCAGATCTATAACCGCAGATATTATGATGAGGTGATAGAAAAAGAGCTTTCACGGGCTCAGCGCGAAGCGAAGCCCCTCTCGTTCATGATGATCGATATCGACCACTTCAAGAATTTCAACGATGCAAACGGACACCAGGCGGGAGACTGGGCGCTGAAACGCGTGAGCCAGATCATCTCAGGAAGCATTCGCCTGGGTGACTACGTGTTCAGATACGGCGGAGAAGAGTTTGTGGTCTTGCTCCCGAATACGGACAAGATCAGCGCGCTCACCGTAGCGAGGCGTTTGCGCATAGGTGTATCAACGGCAAAATTTTTGGACAAGAAAGCTCTTCCGACCGGTCACCTCACCGTGAGCATCGGTCTGGCAACCTACGCCGATGATGCCCACGAGGCGAAAGAATTGAGCGCGAAAGCCGATGAGCATCTCTACGCCGCAAAGCAGCTTGGCAGGGATCGAATCTGTTTTGTCGGGGTTGAAGGCACGAGGACCGAGGTAAAGTAGTCGTCGTTATGTCCCACGCGCAATGGCATTCCGCTCCCTTAAAGCGGAGCATGGATATCGCGTTTGCCCTTTCCTTGTTAACCTTGTTCTCGCCGCTTTTTGTCCTCATTTCCCTCATCATTATGACAACCTCGCCGGGGTCGGTCATCTTCAAACAGAACAGGCTTGGGTTCCGCGGGAAAGAGTTCGCGATGTATAAGTTCAGGTCGATGGTGAACAACGCCGAACAGCTGAGAGCCGATCTCGCGCCTTACAATATGATGAACGGGCCCGTATTCAAGATGAAGAACGACCCCAGGATAACGAAATTCGGAAAGTTTATAAGGAAGACCTCGCTCGATGAGCTGCCGCAATTATGGAACGTCCTGCGCGGCGAGATGAGCATGGTGGGGCCGAGGCCGCTGCCGGTGACCGAGGTGGAAAAGCGCGACGTGCGCCAGCGAGAGCGGCTCACGGTAAAACCCGGCATCACCTGCCTATGGCAGATAAACGGCCGCTCCTCCATCGTTGATTTCGAGCGGTGGATGGAGCTTGATTTGGAATACGTGCATAATTGTTCCCATCGCCTGGACATCGAGATACTCGCGAAGACGGTGCACGCAGTCCTCTCGTGTTTCGGTGCAGAATAACGTCACGCAAGGGACCTACCATGAAGAGGCCTTGAGATGGGGTTCGCGCTCGTGCTGAGGCGGATCATTTTTATCGGATGCTGCATATGTGCGGTGACGCTGCCTTTCCGGTTTCCCCTCAAAAATATCAACCTCCATCTCCCCCTCATCTCGAATTTCATCACATTGGAAATAATCTTCTTTCTGATCCTCTGGGAGCTCGTGATCATTGTCGAGCGCCGGATCATGATACGCGGTGCGGACCTGGCAGCGCCGATCCTCGCATTTTTTGCGGTGCACCTCTACTCAAGCATATTTCCTTCAGACCACATGGTCTGGTCGCTGAAGTATACGTTTAGGTTATTTGGCATGGGGGTGATCGCGTTTGTGGTAATGAACTTCATAGATGGCGCGAGACAGCTCGAGGACCTTGTGCATTGTCTCATCGCGGGGGCGGCGCTTGCCGCCGTTGTCGT
>CAYHAE010000033.1:0-21303 GCA_964354545.1 uncultured Planctomycetia bacterium | reverse complement strand
GCCCGCCGGTTACGCCAAGCAGCCGGTGCGGTTCAAGGATAGGCTACATAAGAGTAGAGCCATAGACCAAAGACTGTAGACTAGAGACCATAGACCATAGACTAACAACTAACGACTAATAACTAATGACTAACGACTATTTTTATGTAGACGCGGACACATACCTCCCGTTCTCTCAGGTGAGTAGCCTGAGAGAGACCTATCCTTGGGCCCGCCGGTTACGCCAAGCAGCCGGTGCGGTTCAAGGATAGGCTACATAAAATAGACCGAAGACCGAAGACCGAAGACCGAAGACCAAAGACCAAAGACCAAAGACCAAAGACCAAAGACCGTAGACTATAGACCAAAGACTGACGACTGTTTTTATACATTTCCAGCCTGGCTCGTTTTGTAAATAAATCAGCGTAACAAATCCCACCAAATTCATCATCTTCAATAAAATCAAATAGTTATATCAATTCATGCCTATCAAAATTAATGATTAAGACATAAAAAAGTCAAATATTTTACATTGACTTTATTAAATAATAAGGTATCTTTATATGGTTTATCATAATTAATATAATATAAGATAATATAAATTAAATATGATAAAAGAAAGACCAATGGCTCACAAGTATCATGATATGAGAAATAGAACGTGGTTCAAATGCGTCGCTTTTTTTCTAATAGCGGCCTTCCTCCACCAGGATATTGTGTGGGCTCAGGCCGGAGAGCCATTGTGGAAGGTATCGACGCAGAATAGCACGCCATCCGCAGTCACCATACCAAGGGACATCGCAGTTACGCGCGAATCGTTCCAAGGCTCTGACTCGCGGCTCATAATTAATATCCAGGATGCCCACGCCTCACTCGCTGCCCAAAATTCGATCGCTAAGATCTTAGAGGGCCTCGTCACCAATTACGACATACAGCTCATCGCCCTTGAAGGCTCAAACGGCTACATCGATACGTCGCTATTGAGGTCATGTCCCGATGAGGCGATCAAGCGGAAGACGGGCGAATACCTCATGAGAGAGGGAAAGATGTCCGCGGGCGAGTTCTTCTCCCTCGTCTCGGCAAAGCCAATCGCGCTCTACGGCGTTGAAGAGAAGGAGCTCTATCGGGAGAACGTGGAGCTCTTCCGGAAGGTCTGCGAGCTCAACGACGGACTGCAGGCAGACTTCAAGAAGCTCAAAGAGACCATCTCCTGCCTCGAAGACAGGGTCTATTCAAAAGAGCTCAAGGATCTCCTCTCGAATTCGCTCGTCTCTCACAAAGTGGACTCTGATTTTGCAGGGCGCTGGGACTATGTGAGCAAGGTCGCGGCGAGCCTGCACGTCGATTATGCCTCCTACTCGAACCTCGCCGCGCTGGCACAGGCCCTCGCGGAAGAGAAAGGGATCGACTTCGAGAAGGCGAATCGGGAACGCGACAACCTCATCGAGCATCTCACGAAGAAGCTCCCCAAGGATGAGCTCGAGTCCCTCGTCTTGAAGAGCCTCGCTTTCAAGACGAACAAGATATCGCCGACAGAGTATTACTCCTATGTGGTAGCCCTCGCCAATAGAGAGCGCGTAGACCTTGCCCCGTACGAGCAGCTTTCCCGATACACGCACTACATCGCCCTCTATGAATCCATCGACTTCTTTGGGCTCTTCGAGGAGATGGAACGTTTCGAAGGCGCGCTCCTTGAGAAGCTTTTCACCGATGATGACGAGAGGCGCCTCCATCTGCTCTCGAAACTTACCGCGCTCATGGAAGAGCTCTTCGGGCTGCGGCTCACCCCGCGCGCCTATGAGTATTTCCGGGCCAACCTCAAGAGCCTCACCAAGGAGAACCTCGTTGATTTCACAAGCGACCTCGCCTCACGATACAATGCGAGGGTCGACGTTGACTACAGCATAGAGAAGGTCCTCGGATCGATCCCGCAGGCGATGGAGTTCTATTCTACCGCGGAGAAGAGGAACCGCGTGCTCTTCGCGAAGACCATCGATACGATGCAAAAAGAGGATAAGGGTCTCGCCGTCCTTATCACAGGAGGATACCACACCGAAGGCCTCTCGAAACTCTTCAGGGAGAATAAGACCTCTTACGTGGTCATCCTTCCCAAATTCGATAAGGATAAAGAGAGGCCCTACGTCGCCATCCTCACCAATAAGAAACGGTCCTATGAGACGCTCCTTAAGACAGGCGACTATCACCTTGCGCTCAGCGCGTACTTTCAGGACCTTGACCTCGGCAAACTTACAGAGGCGTTCAGAGGAAGCCTCGAGGAGAAGATAGCCGATATCCGCGCCAAGACCTCTGATCCACTTCACGTAAGAAACGCTGTCCTCGCCTATATACGCATCTGGATCGAGAATTACCAAAGAGAATACGATTCATTGCTCCACGAGAGAAAGCCCCACGACCCCGCGTTCGCGCCAGTTCCACCTGGCGATTTTGAAGACTATCTTTTAAGGTTAGCCGAAGAATGCCTCGGTTCGCCGGGTGATCTGACAGCCGCACGTACAGCCGAGAAGCAAGGTCGAAGGGGCTCTACGAGCGGGACGAGCGAAGAGGGCGGAGCAGAGGAAGCGCCTAAGAGATTCGGTTCGCTCATGAGGCATGTCGCCCTGGGCGTCGGCACATTCGCCGCCGACCTCGCCACAAAAGCGATATTCGCAACCACGGTGCCAAAGACCGAGACGATCTCCAACCCCTTCCTGAGCCTTGTGAACATGCCGCACGAGGAGTTATGGAAGATATTCCCGGCGCTCTTCGCGATGCCCATCTTCTCATTCGTCGCAGGGCTCCTCCTGAAGAGGGCGCGCGACCTCGAGCTGCCGGAGCCGAAGTACGTGAAGCCAGGTCTTGCCCTCATGATCGGGGGTGCGCTCGCGAACATCGCAGAACATTTTGTGAGGGGCTACGTCAACAACTGGATCGGCATAGGCCCCGCGCTTCCGATACCGGGTGCGCCGTTCGCGACGAATATCGGAGACCTCGCATTGTGGACAGGCTTTGCGATGGCGATGGGGAGCGCATTCAAGACGCTCCGCCAATCGGCGTGGCGGGGGGCCGTAGTCCGGTTCAGGACCAATGTAAAGGTGCTCACGGATGCGATCGGGACTTCGAGGGAAATAGAGGCGAGGGGCGATACGCCGCGCGAGGTCATCGAGTGGCTCGACTACAACTATCCGGGGGCTAAGAAGGCGCTCCTCACCACTAAGGGTGCCCTCAAGGGTCGTTATGAACTTCTCGTCAACAGTGAAACCTCCGGTCTTGATACCGTTCTCACACACGACGATGCGCTCGAGATCAACGAGAAGGGGGAGGGCAAAAAGGGTTCGTCGAAGGGACGCGCTTCGACGAGCGGAGACGCGCAGATAATCCAGCGCATCCTTGTGGTTGAGAACGAACACGCTCATCAGAGATTGGCTGAAGTCCTGACCCGGTCTTGGTTGAAACGAAAGGGATATGGTGAGGCCTCCGTTGAGGTCGTAGTAGTGTCTTCCGTTGATGATGCGAAGACAAAAATAGGCGAGTCCACGAGACCATTCGATCTCGTTTTGACCGACTATGGATTGGGCCCAGAAGGGCTCGGGCCACAATTGGCAGAATACATAAAAACCCTTGAGAACCCGCCTTTCGTTGTCATGTGGACGGCCGGCTATGACATGAAGCATGTCATGGATGATATTGAAAGACTCGCACGCAATGGGGTTATTGAAGAGTACATCAGGAAGCCTTTCACTCCGGAAGGATTTTATGAGTTTCTGAACAGGATAGAGGGGAAGTTAAGACAACGCTCTTCGGAGGGTTCGCCGCTCAGGCCCGCGACGACTCCCTCAGACGCCTCCCGCGCCTCCACGAGCGGAAGAGAAGAAGAGAAGGGCAAGGGTGAGGGGGAAGAAGGGGGGAGGCCTGAGGTACGGGCCTCGTTCGTCAGGAACGCTGCCTTGGCCGTCGGCACATTCGCCGCCGACCTCGCCACAAAAGCGATATTCGCAGCCGCGGTGCCAAAGACCGAAACGATCTCCAACCCCTTCCTGAGCCTCGTGAACATGCCGCACGAGGAGTTATGGAAGATATTCCCGGCGCTCTTCGCGATGCCCATCTTCTCATTCGTCGCAGGGCTCCTCCTGAAGAGGGCGCGCGACCTCGAGCTGCCGGAGCCGAAGTACGTGAAGCCAGGTCTTGCCCTCATGATCGGGGGTGCGCTCGCGAACATCGCAGAACATTTTGTGAGGGGCTACGTCAACAACTGGATCGGCATAGGCCCCGCGCTTCCGATACCGGGTGCGCCGTTCGCGACGAATATCGGAGACCTCGCATTGTGGACAGGCTTTGCGATGGCGATGGGGAGCGCATTCAAGACGCTCCGCCAATCGGCGTGGCGGGGGGCCGTAGTCCGGTTCAGGACCAATGTAAAGGTGCTCACGGATGCGATCGGGACTTCGAGGGAAATAGAGGCGAGGGGCGATACGCCGCGCGAGGTCATCGAGTGGCTCGACTACAACTATCCGGGGGCTAAGAAGGCGCTCCTCACCACTAAGGGTGCCCTCAAGGGTCGTTATGAACTTCTCGTCAACAGTGAAACCTCCGGTCTTGATACCGTTCTCACACACGACGATGCGCTCGAGATCAACGAGAAGGGAAGGGAAGAGAAAAAGGCGCCGAAAGGACGAGACGTACGCCAGTCCCCTTCGGGGACGCCTGCAACAGGCAAAACTCGCGAGCGGCAGTCCCCTGCGGGGACGCCTACGACAGGGAAAGATCGCGAGCGGCAGTCAACGAGCGGAACGCCTGCACTGATCGGCCGGCTGATCGAGAAGTGGAGAATACCACTGGTCCTGCCCGCTGACGGCGAAGCGGATTTTATCGTAGGTATCGGCTGTTCTCTCAAGGCGGACGGCACCGCCAGCTCCCATTCGAGGGCGGTCGCCGAGGAATGTGTGAGGTTGTATAGGGCAGGGGTTGCGCCGAAAGTCATCTTCAGCGGCGGCTATTCGCAAAACAGCATCTCTGAGGCGGAGGCGATGAGGTGGGTCGCAGTTGAATTATGTCCCGAGGGGCAGGGTGATTTTCTTGTCGACAGAGCGCCTTTGGGCAAGTTTGGAACGGAGAAACAGGTCCCTGCGATCGCAGAGAAGATACGGGAGGCGGGCGGGATGGACGACCTGACAGGAGTGAACGTCGTCGGTGTCGCCCAGTACCTGCATGCGAGACGGGCGGTCGCGATCGTGCGGACGGGCTTGAGCGGCTATGGGATCTCAGTGTACCAGAGCCCTGCCCAGAGGAGCGGTTACGATCGCGCCCCGACCCAGCCGCAGTTCATTGCCGGAGAGCTCGGATTCTTCGTCTGGGAACTTTTAAACTATTTCAAATTCCGATCGGCCAATTTCGTACGGAACGCGTTCTCCCGTTCGAAAGATCTGTCTCCGTATCGGTTCTACCGCATGCTGGCGGACTATGACCGGTTGATCACCCCCTTCTTCCCGCGCACCGGAAGGCTCGCGCGCGGTCTCACAGGCCTGCTCGATGATGTCACGGCCCGGAGACACGCCCGCGGCGAGGAGACACGCTATCTCGACGCATGCGGCGGCATCGGATGCGCGGCGACCGAAACTGCAGCGAGATACAGAGACCGCGGGCTGCGCGCGTATCTCGTGGACAGGGTGAGATGG
The DNA here is from genome assembly GCA_964354545.1 of uncultured Planctomycetia bacterium. GTDB lineage: Bacteria > Omnitrophota > Gorgyraeia > 2-01-FULL-45-10 > JAHFGN01 > CAYHAE01. Next base: position 15,652 of record CAYHAE010000033.1, on the reverse strand, counting down.
GAGGCTCATGACATACCGCCTGCGATCGCGAAGCGTCTCAGGTCGCAGGGGCAGAAGAGGGGCGTCGATGATATTCTCGCGAGGCCCCCCGAGGTCGAGTTCATCGAATCAGACGTCACGACCGCGCAGCTCCCCGAAAAGATGGACGTCATAACTACTATCGCTGCGCTGCAATACGTTGATGACCCGCTCGCGGCCGTCGTGAACCTGTATAACAATCTCGATGACGGAGGGATCCTCCTCTCCGGATACGCCGTCCCCGCCGCACACAGGAGAGCCCTGCGGTGCTTCAACGATCTCCTCGATGCCCTCGCGGCATCGGGCCTCGGCGTGGAGCGGCAGGAGATATACATACCCGACGAAAAGCAATACCTTTTCAACTTCTGCATCGAGCGTTCGCGGGAGGGGGATCTGTCGTTGAACCTGAGGCCGTCGGCACGCCGCGTAATATATTCAGAGGATGTGACGGGCCGCCCCATCGAAGAGAAGGTCGTCTATTACGAGAAGATCGATAGGAGCGCGCCTGTCGTCTCCTTCGCGGGCGTTCCCCGCGGATCAACGAGAGAGCTAGGCGCACCAGGTCTTCGGTCAGATGCAGCCCGCGGGTCTACGAGCGGAACTCAGGCCAAGAGTTTTTCATCGCCCGAGGAACGGGTATCTTTGCAGCCAGGCTCAAAGGAAGAAGTTACGCCAGAGAAAGCTGTCCCGGCGAACCTGAGGATACGGCACGCCTTAAAGGCGACGATAGCCGCAGGCTTCATTGCCGGCGCGCTCTACACGGCCAATTACGCAACGGGAACTCTCCTCCTCGCGTGGCCCCTCGCCGTGGCATCTTATGCCGCCGCATATCTATTCTTCCAGACGTTCATCGTGACCGCCGCCATGCTCTATCTTGGCCTGAAGCCGAAGAGGACAAAGGTAGAATTTATAGGGGTAGATAATGATGGTCGCATTGTCGGACCCGTGAGGGAGTGGCTAGAGAAGGTCCCCCGCCTGGAGAGCGAAGGAGAAAGCCCGGCCCTCTCGCCTTTCTTTTCAAGAGTGAGGGGCTTTCTCCGGGATACGGCAGGGTTCGATGAAAGAGGAGTAGATGAAACCCTTCCGGTAATAGAGATGATGGCCAGCATAGGCCTTGTGATCATCCTCGCGCCCTTTGCCGCGCTTCACGAATTTCTCCACATGGCCGGCATAAAAAGAGAGTGGCAGGTCTATGTGCTGCAGGGATTCCTCGCGGGTTTACTCTTAACCAATCTAGGGTGGCCCCACGGCCTTCTTGCCGCAGCGCTTATTGGCGGACTTGGGATCGCGTATATAGATCTCCTCAAAGAACAGCTGTCGAGAGTTACCACTTTCAGAGGCGCGCAGAGGCTTCTGCGGGCGCCGCTCCTCATCATGTCTCTCATCATTCTCTCGAGCTTCATCGGTGGTTGGAGAACGAACGTAAGCGAACGAGCCTACGCAGCGTTTGTGGCAAGACCGCCTGTCGCAGCCGCTCCTGTTGAGAGCGGCAGAGGGCTTGAACGTGTTGAGAGAGGCGCGCCGCGAGAACTGCCTCCGCCCGCAGCAAGACCTGCCGCACCCCGTAAGACCATTGAAGCCCCGCAGGCGCCAGCGGTTTCGCCTCGGGACGCATTTCTAGACTTCATCCGCAGGAGCTTCCACCAGGATGCAGTGACGTATTCGGAGTGTTCTTCAAGCAAGAATAACTTCTGCGCACACTATTTTGAACAGGGCACGGCTGCCGATAGGGTCGAGGCGATCGACCGCTATGTCAATGATAACTGGGACACGATAAGACCTGCCCTCGATCCGTACATAGCGGGGAAGCCCGACGTTCTTCTGCAGAAGGCCTTATTCATCCTGTCGATAGCAGACCCCGGCATATATGAGGTCTTAAAGGCGGACGATACGCCGATAAGGTTCAGCGTCCATCTCCAGAGCGTGGGGGGCGCGCGCGGGGACCGTTTCCTCGGGCTTGCCGGGAAACCATTCATCATTTTGAACGAGAACCTCCACTCGGGGACGACAAAGTCGGAGAAGAAGTTCACCGGAATGGGCTCTCCTACCACCATCGCCTCGATCATCGACCATGAGGGGCGCCACGTAAAGGACCATCCGAGGGGCCTCTTCTCTCTGTGGTACAAGATGCACTCATACGTGCTGGGTATCATGTTCGGGGTCCCGCCTCAAGAGGCGGCTGCGTTCGGACGAGAGACGCTCTTCTGGAAGAACCTCGCGAACGTCGAGCCGCGCGGTAGATTCTTCGCGAACGAGTTCGATCTAGACGTGGGGTATATCGGTAATAGATTCGCATTCGCGGGCCTCGGGGCCCTTGCGATCTTAAGCGACTTGTGCCTTGTCTATTTCGTCGCCTGGCTCATAATAGCCTTCCGCACCCAAAGCTCGGGACCCAGACAGCCGAGCGGGCCAGCTGCTCCGACAGGGCCCGGAAGACGCGACCGCGTTTCCTCTTCGGGGATGCCTACGACAGGCAAGACTCGCGAGCGCCAGCCCTCCTCAGGTAGTACTATGGAGGACGGCGACTCGCGCGAAAAGGAGCAAGGTCGCCAGCCCCCTGCGGGGGCGCCTATTGAAGGTGAAACTGGCAAGCTGCAGTCGACCCCTCGACCAGGCTCGGGGTCGATTCAAGAACAAGGACGACGGGAATCCCCTGCGGGGACGGCTACTCATGGAGATACTCGCGAGCGCCAGTCGACGAGCGGGGTCAGCCCCGAGACGGCGACCCGGGTGTGCAGGACATTGAACCGGTTCAATATCGTGTGTGGCTTCACCCTCAACGCCTCGCTCGATCCCGATGCGCCACAGAATGCGTTGTTCAGGAGCGGGCTCGAGTCTTTCAGAGCGATCTTTGGCCTCTCCGAGGAGAAGGCTCTTTATGCCTTCGAAGACCAATACAGGACCCAAGAAGAGATAGAGCGTGTCAGTAGCCAGGCCCTATTTTCTGCTGACAAGAGGACGCTCCACCTGAAGATATTGGTTGACGAGCAGGGGAGGCGCCATGAGTTTAACCTCTCGAGCCCTGATACTACTGAATTGATAAGGGATGAGAACAGCATCCTCTACAGGATCGTGCGGGAGGCGAACCCCGAATATGTCAGCCTCCACCTCAGCGCCCCAATGGAGGAGAGGGTGTTCGGGATGCCCGGCAAGCCTTTTGAGGTAGGGGTGAGCGAGTTGCTCCCGTACGATGAGGTACTCGGGCGGTTCGTGGACAACATCACTACCTTCCAGGCCAATGTGCGAAAGATCGGATATGACAAATCCATCCTCGTCGAATCGTTGGACTACCACGGAGAGATATCGCGTAGCGCATACGAGCATATTTCAGAACCCGGGTTCATCAGGGAAGTGGCGAGACGCACAGGGGTGCACCTCCTGGTCGATTGTGCGCACCTGCTCGTGTCCGCGAAGAACAGGCATCTCGGAGAACCGGGCTATGATTTCATGGAATATGTGAGGCAGATAGTGGATGAGGAGACGATCGGCATCGTTGATGAGATACACCTGACTGTCCCCGAATACAGGGGCGAAGGAGAAGAGGCTCACGATACACATCTGCCGTTCTCCGCTCGTGACGAGGCGAGCCGGGATGTGGTGAAGATACTCGCGTATATACTCCGGCTTCGGCAGAGTCAGGGCATTACGACGCCGCTCATAGTTAACTTTGAGACGTCGATAGAGGGTTCCTTGGGAGATGTTACCGCTTTGACGGATATGCTCGAGAGCGAATTCGGCGTCCGCGGCTCGACGAGCGGGAGCCAAGAAGTCCTCTGGATCGAGCCGGCGTGGCGAGACCTCGACGTAGAAGAGGTCCTCGCCTCGAGCCGCCTTCGAGAGAAGGCACCGCGCAGGATCCTGATAAATGTGAACCCTGATATAGAGAGTGAGCGGGCGGGGATCTTATCGGAAGCGACGGCGGAGATCGTTGAGAAGATGTATGGCGTTAAAGTTACTATCGGGGAAGATGCGCTTCTTGAAGTGACCCCGGTGACCCTTACCCTGCCCTACGTTGAGAAGAAGGCCGTCATTGCTCACGAACTGTCACACCTCGCGTATCCGCTGCCTGAGGCGGCGCGATTCGACAAGGTGGTCCGCGACATATGCACGCGCAGCTGCGATCTTATGAATCTGGTCCTTCCCGCGATCACGGATGCGTGGACCGTGGTGCAACTTTTGAGGGACGGTTATCGAGAAGAGGCCAGAGAGTACGTCGGCCTCCACATGTCAGAGACCGCGCGAGACATCAGCGAGGCCGGCCCTATGGACCCGGAGGTCGCAGCGTATTATCTGTTGCCTGTCTGCATGGTGGATGTCCTCGCGCTCGAGTTGGCGGGAGAAAGACGCGAGGCCGCGAAGAACTTCCGGTCGATCGCAAGGACCCTAAGCCCCTCCCTCGATACAACGGCCTGTGAGGGTGTGCTTCAACTCGTCCGCCAGCATATCGGGCCCTGCATAGAAGGGGACGTGCGTTATCCGACCGTGAGCGACCTCTTCGGGCTTATTACCGAAATCATAACGGCAGTCGACGCGCCCTACCGCGAAGAGCGGATCGATGGAATGCTCGGGATGCTGGAATATGAGATGGGGACCTTGATCGATGCGGCGGTCGCGCAAAAGGATCTTGGCTCGATCGCGGTCACTATCGCGGTCGAACTGTACGGGTTGCTTGCAGAGTGGGATCGCGTGTTCGGCGCGTTCCAACTCGCGGCAGTATACGAACACACCGGCGACATCGCGAATGCGAGACGCTATTTCGAAGAGGCGGCCACGTGTGAAGGAGACGACATCTTTCGCAGCACCGCACGTGCTGAGCTGGCTCAGTTATCCGCTACGGAGGGCGACACTCGCGAGCGGCAGTCCCCCGTGGGAACAACACTTGCAGGGCGCCCCCTTCAGGGACAGCCCTCCTCAGGTAGTACTATGGAGGACGGCGACTTACAGGCAAAGCAGCAAGGTCGCCAGTCCCCTTCGGGGACGGCTACTGAAGGTGAAACTCGCGAGCGCCAGTCGACAACGGGAAGCGATGAATTCAGCGAGCGATTCGAAGGAGATATCAAGGCGTGGTTTAGACCGGAACTCGTGAGAGAGGATGTCGTCATCGGCGTTCCGAAGGAGATAAAATCAGAGGAGGGCAGGGTCGGCCTGACTCCGCGCGGCGTCCGGCTCTTGATGGAGAAAGGCGTTAAGAAAATACTGATCGAGAAGGGCGCGGGCCTTGCGAGCGGATTTAGCGATGAAGAATATGCGGCGGCGGGCGCGACTTTAGTGGACACTGCCGCAGAGGCGTGGAGCGGGAATCTTATCATAAAGGTCAAAGAACCCCTTCCGGCGGAATACGGTTTCATCAGGCAAGATCAGACGGTCTTCACCTACTTCCACCTCGCGTCTCAGGAGAATAGGGGGTTGACTGAAGAGCTTATGAGACGAAGGGTGGGGAATGCCGTTGCCTATGAGACAATAGAAGTTGATGGCAAGACGCCGCTCCTCGCGCCCATGAGCGAGATCGCGGGTATCCTGGCAGCCTACTGGTCAGGGTTCTACCTGAATTATTGCGGAGATATCATCACGGGCCACGCGCCTCCCGCGGAAGTCCAAAAAAGACTCGAGAATATCCGCACCGCTTTATTAGAAGACGCACGTCGCTCCCTCCCGCAGTTCTATCCCGGCCTTCCACCCGCACAATGGTCGCTCCGCGACAAGAAGGCCGTCGTATTAGGCGGCGGCGTCGTCGGATTCAACGCCGCGCTGATGCTCGCAAAGATGGGTACAGACGTCACGATCACCGAACCGTCTCCCGAGAGGGCCGAGGGAATAGTGAGAGAATTTGCCCGGCATGGTTTGAAAGTGACGGTGCTCCACCCCGATGCGCAAGACCTCGAAGGCGCTTTAACCGCTTCCGATATCATCGTAGGGGGTGTGTATAAGAAAGGCGAAGAGGCGCCCACGATCATCGACAAAGACCTCCTGGAAAAGATAAGCCGTGAAAAGAAGAAGTTCATCGTCGACGTCTCTGTCGACCAGGGAGGAAATATCTGGGGTTCGAAGACAACCTACTATTACGATCCGGTCTTCATCGATGAGTATCGGAATCTCAGGTTCTCTGTGGCGAACATGCCCTCTGCGGTGCCGCGCCAGGCGTCACTCGCTCTTGAGGAGGCCAAGCTCAAATACGCGCTCGCCCTCACGTGCGGCCCGGAGGCGGCTACAAAGGCCTATAGAGAATTAGCGGGCGGCGTGAATGTCAATAACGGCCACCTGAGATCTGCCGAGGTGGCCAAGGCTCACAGCCTGTTATTCGCCGAAGAAAAGCTCGTAGAGGTATTGATCGAGATAGGGAATTATTTTTTACGATCCCCTGGCGGGCGCAGGTCGAACGAAGCGTTGCAACAGGCGCTCTATGAAAAGTTTGGAGAATCTCATCCTTTTCTGAAGTGGCTAGATCTGGAGGTCATCAGATTTAAGAAACGCACAGCCTATGTCCCGTATCTCGTAGATGCCGAGAAGAGAGTATGCTACGAGATACGAATAGACAGAGCGGTCCTCAAAAAGTTACATCGAGGGGAATGCGCGGTTGTCCCGGCTCAATTCATTGACCGTGAGGGTGTCGTTGATTTCATGAAGAGAAGGTTCAGAGACACTGCCCCTATAATAGCCGAGGAGATTGCGCGAGAAACAGGCGTTACGCCGGGTAAATTCGAGGATGTTATAAGGGACGCCGCAGAAGCATTAACTCACGACGCATATAGAAGGCAGGATAGAGGTGCGCCCACGCAATTGATCGAGATACCGGGGGCAGCATGTGACCGCCTGATCGTGGTGGGAGATATCCATCTCGATGCCGGTCGCCTGGAAGAAGTCCTCAAAGAGATCGGCGGCGAAAAGGCTCTGGGCGGCAAGACTCATATGGTAATGACGGGCGATATCATGGACGGCAATCTCATCTATGCACATTCGATAGCCAGGTCCCTGAAGATGGGGCCCGCAGGTATTAAGCTGCTTTTAAGGATCGCGCAGCTAAAGCGCGACCATCCCGATAACTTCCATATCCTTGCCGGCAACGGTGAATTGGGTTTTGGGGGCAGGACCGAAAGCAAGAGGCCCAAGGGAGGGGCCCTGCCATACCATGAGTGCATCAAGGCGGTCTATTATGATACCGGCCTCAGAAAAGCGGTCGATTTCATCGAAGCCGTTCCTATGTTCGCCATCGCAGAGGTTGGCGGCAGGACGTATTACATAAGCCACGGACTTAATGTGTATAAAGGGGAACGCAGGAACTTCATCCTTGACGCCAAGGGCAACCCAAGAGAGCTTAAGGGCAGTGCTGCGCGGGAGAGGATAAGGAGCCGGGATGATCTCGCTTCTTTCGGAAATGATACAGAGAATGATTTAGGGAGACGGTTGACCTATTTTGATCTCACGAGCTTTGCACGGTCGACCAGAGATATGACAAGGGCGGGCCTGCGCGCGGGAATCCTCACGCGACTGCTCGCTCGCCTTGGTGCCGACGCTGCGATTGCGGGACACGTCCATATTTTTGACACGAGCAAACCCAATGAAATCCAAAACTTCGGCATGACTCATGATAAAGGAGGCTTAGCGTACGCCGAGGGTTTTGGCGGAAGGATTCGCATCGTGAATAGTTTCGGCCGGCAAGGGCCGGCGTATTTGGACATTAGAGCTTCAGGGGTCGCCCCTAAACCTATCCGCGGCTCGACGAGCGGAGCCGTCTTAGCACACGCGGGCACGGATTTGGAATCGACCGTAAGGCTGCTCAAGCTCTATAGAGACAAGATTGCAGGAGGCCTCGCGAGAGCCAATAATATCCTCGTCGGAGGTAGATTTGCGATACGGAGAGCTCTATTAGAGTCCTCGGCGGCCGATGAATTGCTCGAGACCCTCTCAGAGATCGAGCTTTTCTCATATGCGAGTCAGGAGATTGAGGATTCGCTGCATTCGCGCGAAGGTATCACAAGGAGCGCGCTCTCGCGTTATGAAGAAGGATTGGCGCTCAGCCAGAAGGACTTACGCAATGCCATGGATTCGGGGCTGGTCATACGTTTAAGCCGCCGACTCTTGGGCACTATCGAATTCCTTGAGAAAGCAGAGAATGAGTTAGAGCGCCTGCCTCATCTTGCACACCTGATTCGATTGCGCAGGAAAGACGCCATTTCCCTCTATGATAGTCTATGTGAGCTTCCGCGCACCGGCATCATCCCCCCACAGGTGCGAGAGCCCGCAACTAAATTGATACAGGGCGTTGGAGAACTGAGCCTTTTACTGAAAGCGGGACCCACACTGAACCGTCAGACCGTGGCTGAAGTATCACGGGATGTTCCTGTGTTAAGAAATACGAGGGGTATGGCTGCCGCAAGAGAGGACAGGGCCATCGGCGATGTGTATGGAGGGGATCTCTCTGGCACGTTAGATGAAGCAAGGAGTGAATTGCAGATGGTAAAGGACGGTGCCCGAGGCAGACGTTTGAGTTCCAGAATATATCTGGGCGATGTTGCCATAAGATACGGCGAGAAGGAACTCGAGGTACTCGAACTGCGCAGGGTTATCGCAGGCGCCATCGCCGTGGCACAGGATGCCGAGCGCACAATGACAGTAAGCCGCGATGAAGCGTCGCCGCTGGATATTCACATGGCAGTCGACAGGGCACGTGCGGAGAGGAGATTAAATCAGGAAGGGATAAGAGAGGTATACGCGACGCTCGGCAACGAAGAGAGCGCCCTCATTCCATTTACGGCGATACAGAAACTATCTATCGTAGCAGGAACGGCCGTGGGCCTGGTGCTCTTGGCGCTCGCGGGATATTGTTCAGGACACCTCTTCGCGGTACCGCTTTCGATCCTCACGCTCGGAGTCACATTACTGGGAAATATAATCTATTTCCACAGGATCTACGTGATCTTCCGCGCAAGGGGAGTGAGGAGGGGCGAGGTGGCCGTAGCCCCGACTCAGGGAGAACTCGACTCAGTCCCGCATCTCGCATCCTCCAGAAGGGAGATAGGGGCCTTTACAAAAGAAGAGATCGTGGCGCGGCTTTCATTGAGGACAAGGGACAGAGTGGCACAGGAGGTTACGCGAGGCCTCAGTGACGAAGAATTCAGCGCCATGAACGAATCCCAACGGGACGCATCGATAGCGCGAGGGCTCTCGAAAGAACAGATAGTCGCGCTCCTTACACCCGAGGAAAAGGAACTTCTCGAGGTAGCGGACAGCCTGCCCTTGATGAGGGTGCTTTTGCCTGCCTATCGGGAGAAGCATGTCATACACGACCTATTGGAGAACGTACGGCGTATAGACTATCCACGACACAAGATGAAGATATACATCATCGTTGAAGAAAAGGATGATGAGACTGTCGACATAGTCTATGACGCCGTGAGGAAGAGGGCGATCCCGGATAACTTTATTCCTGTGGTGACTCCCATGCGTCAACCCTATTGGCAGCCTCAGACCAAGCCGTATTCCCTCAATTATGCGCTCGCTCTCATAAACCGTGAAAATCCGGGTGCGGATGACATCACGCTCATCTGGGATGCTGAGGATAATCCGGATCCTGACCAGGTGAAGAAGGCCGCGTTCATATTCTTATCCGTCGATTCTATCGTGAGAGAACTTGTCGAATTGGCAGCGAGCGGCGGAGAATTCAAACCATCTAAAATCAGCGAAGAAAATCTGCCTCTGGAACTGCGCGAGAACGCGAGGCGCTTCAACGTAAATTTAGATATCCCCGAAGCGGGCCTCGCGGTGAGTTCTTCCATGGATAGGGCGTGTGTGAGAAAAGTTGAGGAGTGGGTGGGTTCGGGGACACGGCTTGATGAGGCAGCCACAATGCGCCTGGCATCATTTGTGAAGTCCAATCAACACATCGTACAGGGCATGCTCGACTGGTATAACTGGCCCGTCGGTCCTACGACAAAGTGGTTTGCGGGCGATTACAAGCTGTGGTTCAAGATATTGTTGCCATCTCTCTCCGCGCTCAGGACCGTTATCCCGCTTGGCGGGACATCAAATTATATTCCGACTTTGATGCTGACGGAGGCAGGCGGGTGGGACCCATTCAACGTCACCGAGGATGCGGATCTGGGGATCAGGCTTTACAGGCGCGGGTACAGTACCGTCCTCATGAAAAGCAATACCCTTGAAGAGGCGATCGCGGACCAGAGGACAGAAAAGTGGATAAACCAACGCTCGCGCTGGATCAAGGGATATATACAGACGTACCTGGTCCACATGAGGCATCCGGTGAGACTATATCGTGAACTGGGGCTGCGCAACTTCCTTCACTTCCAGGTTATATTTGGAGGCGGAGCGGTCGCGGCACTGTTGCATCTTGTCACCATAGCAAATACCTTCATCTATGGCCTGGGCCTGTGCCACATGATGGTCGCAGGCCTTCCTCTCCTTGGACCCCTCGCCGCCTATTTTCATAGTATTTCGCCACTCATGTTTATGTGGCTCGGCGGGAATTGGGTATTAGGCATCATCGTTATGTTTACACCTATCATTATTCACACCATCCTTACCGAGATGGCCATCTATATGCCTGGGGCCGATGACGAACGACTTGTGATGGCTGGCGCAAAACACGTAAGCGAGATGGCGAAGGATTACCTTGCGAACGCCCAGAGGAGTGCACGGGATGAAGAGTCGCTCTTCCTGCGAGAGGCCTCGGAGCTGAGGGAGGATGCCGCCCTCCTCTTTAGGTTAGGCGACGAGGATGCCTCTCGCCGGTTCCAGGATAGAGCGAGGACCTTGGAAGAGAGCGCGCATGCACGTAGCGCGAAAGTAGTGTCGAACGCAGAAACGACTGCGGGGAGGATGCTGAAGAGGGCCGAGGCGGTCCGCATAGGCGGCATCGAGGGCATGCAGAAGGATTTAGCCCTTGTCAATACGCTGACATATTTCTATTCAGTCAACAGGATATTTGCTGCAGCAAAGGCGCTTGTGGAGATGGCGGTCAACCCTCACTACTGGGCACTGACTCGCCACTTAGGGACGACGCGCGAGATAACGATCAGGCAATTTCTCGATTCACTAGGCGATTTGAGGAGCGCTGTGCGCGGCAGAGACCGGGACTGGGCCACGCGAATAGTCAAGGATGTCGCAGGTTCCGCTATCGTCTCGTTGAGGTCAGGGTTGGCCGCGCCCATTTTGAGGATGTTTATACTTGGCGCAATGCCCATACTGATCATTGTCTTAAGCGGTGTCAAGAAATTTTTTGTGACGACCCCTCCTATGACGATGCTCATTCTGTCCATAACGGTGGGCTTCTTCGTCATCATTCCGCTCGCAATCTGGATAGATAACTTAGTGAGGTATAGAAAATATGTTGAGGAGCTCGCTCGGAAGTCCCTCGTTGAGCAGCCGCTGGATCACGTGCCACACGAAAACTACCCACCTCGCCCCAACGTACGCGGCTCGACGAGCGGGCTCATGGTGCAGCTCAAGGCTGGCTTAGGCGCCAATGACGCCGCGAGCCTCGCGGAAGGCTTCAGGACGCTCCTCGAGACCAGCGAGAGAGGAGACGCCGATGCAGAGGCGGCACGGGAAGCCCTTATCGCAGTATCCCGTGATTATGCGATATGGACAGATAACTTTTCCGCCCTGATGGAAGAGGCGCGATATCTCCTCACGCCTGATGAGAGGCGCCATGTGGGTGAATTATTCGTACGTATCTGCGAGAGTGTAAAGGCAAGTCGAGATGAGCAGTGGGTCGTCATCAATGCGGGCGGCATCGGCTCGCGCCTATGGCCTATAAGCTACAGAGGCAACCCAAAGCAGCTCCTCGAGTTCGAGAGGGGCAAGGGGAGCCTCCTCCAGCAGACGGTGGAGAGGGAGATCGCGCCGGAAGATCCCCACAGCGTCGATGTCTCCCACATCGTCATCATGACAAGTGTGGAGATCGAGGAGAAGGTATGGGAGCAGGTAAGGGACTACGGGATACCGAGGGAGAACGTTATCGGGGAGCCCATCGGCCTCAACACGGGGCCGGCGTTCCGGCTCGGGGCCCTCTTCGTCGAACATAAGGCAGGTCCGGAGGCGATCATACGGGCCCTCCACGCGGATTTCGTCATTCCGGACCACAGGGAGCTGAATGCAGCCTTCCAGAAGAGCGCAGACTTCGCGAAACTAACGCCCGTCCTTATAGAGCTCGGGGTGATGCCCGGTCTTCACGTTGACGGATCGAGGGTGGTGAACCCCGACCTCGGCCACCAGGTCAAGGGGAAAAATGTGCCCGGAAGCGATGTCTACCATCTCCTGAAACGCGTGGAGAAGGTCAGGCGTGCGACAGCCGACGAAACGTATAGATATTATGGACAGCTCGTCAACGAGGGGGCGCTCTGGAACAGCGGCTGCGTTGTTGTGCGCGCAGGCGTCGTCACGAAGATGATGGAAGCAATTAGCCCCCGTGTCGAGTCGGCGATGAGGAAATACGAGAAGGCGGCCTTCTCGGAAGACACGGGCACACGGCGCGAGGCACTCGGAGCGCTCTACGGCGAACTCTCCGAGATACCCGGAGCAGCCGAGCCGTATGACAACATGTTCTCGACACCCGCGACGGAAAGGAAGGACGCTGCGTTCGACACCGCGTGTGCGACGGGACTCGAAGAGAATAACTGGTACGATGTCGGGAACCTCATGGAGACGAGGAGGATCAATAATGTGCCTGCCGATGTCAATTTCATTGCACAGGGCAATCCTGCGAGCATGCATTGTGACGCATCTTCAACAGGCAATACCATTTATGCGACCGACGACGGTACGCAGGTCTTCCTCCATGGCGCGAGAGGGCTTATCGTTGCGTACGAAAGAGGCGACAATTCGCTCTTGGTCATCCCCGCGAGCGAATCGTCACGGGCAGGCGAGGTACCAAAGACGATAGCTGCCGAGGAGTCCTACCGAAAATACATGCCCTATGTGACAGGAGAAGGCGTTGTGCCGGAGAGGTGCGGGGTCGGCGAGAAGACGACCGACGAGCACGGTAACACGCTCGCGGGAGATGCGATCATAATACGTGATACCGCCAATACCCATATCTTCACAAATAGAGGCCTTGTCGCGACCGTCGACATTCACGGCCACACCGTCATATGGGACGGCGACAGGAACGAGATACACGTCTGGGGGACGGAGAGGCCGGAGCTTGTCGACGAGGCCTTCAACCGCGCGCATCCGACCCGCGCCGGGCCTGAACAGGGCCAAAGGGCCTCCCCTTCGGGGACGGCTACGCCTCGTAAAGATCGCGAGCGCCAGTCGACGACGGGCATACAGGAAGTTGCTCGGAGGCTTGAGCATGACTTTGAGAGACTCATGCGCGGTGCCGATGAGTACAGGGTAAAACACGCGTGGCGCGCAGTGGAATTATTTCACCATTTTGAAGAGGGAACACGGGGGTTCCAAGAGTTCTACAATTCGATCACCAATCCGGTCGCGAGGAGCAAAACCCCTGACAGAGACTCATATTATGCAAAGCTGCAGGAGGCGTATGAGATCTACGAGGCGATGAGCGCAAGAGAAAAAGAAGCGCTCCTGCTCGCGGTCATACTGCACGACGTAGGTTTTGCGAAGACGGAAAAACCATGGGAGCACTGGGAGGCAGGGGCGGAGGCCGTAGAGCCTATCCTGCGCGCATATGGCATAGAAGACCAGGATCTCATCGCAAATGTCCGTGCGATCGTACGGTACCATTCGAAGACAGCGGTTTCAGGGCTTGATTTTCTACCCGGCGACTATCGCAATATCCCGCCGGCCACGAAAGCCCAGCTTCTCGTCATAACCATCATCGATACCTCCGCTAAGCTGGACAGGCGTCCTCCCCACGGGTACGATAATATCCTTTCCACGCAATTCTTAGGAGAACTCCTTGAAGAGTATCGAGTTGCTGATTTGATAAGCCCCGAAGCATTTCTTGAGGTAAGGCTCAGGAATGCCGGGATACCGCGCGCATTCCAGCTGTCGCGGGAAGGGCTTGAGCTAAGACCCGAGGAGTTCGAGTATCTCCTGTCCAGGGTACGCGCGGACCGTCTACTCTCCGACACATGGTCCCGAAATATCAGGAATCAGGTCTTCCCGCTCTTCATGCTATTGAGAGACGGGGGTGAAGGTCTCTCTCGGGCAGAGAGGCTTTATAAGCTCATGGTGCTGATTGCCCATGTCTGCAACCTATATCGCGAACAGACGCCAAGGACTCCCGAGCCGATCCTTACCGTAGACATACAGGGCAGTGATTTCAGCGACACAACCTTCAGGAAGATCCTGGAGGCAATGGGTGCGGTGTTTTCTATGAATGCAGGGGAGATTACCGAGGAGTTTGTGAGGCGCGGTCTTGAAGCCGGAGATTTTGATTTTCTGGAACTCGATCTCAAGAAGAATACGCTGTGGTTCAAGGTACCAGAGGCTGCGGTCCGCGCCTCCCCTTCGGGGACGGCTACTCCCGGTGAAACTCGCGAGCGCCAGTCGACGACAGGGAAGTTTGTGACGCTGCGGATTGAGACTGACGGCGCAATGCTGGATCATGTTCGTACCGTTATTGATGAGGCGCGCCGCAATACCGCACACGATCCCAGCCTTATCGGTGTGGCGGCAATGCTTGTCGACGCACACGGTCATAAGGTGTCCGTTGGGCAACAGACGGCGCCTTCGGAGTTGAAGGATAGAACAGGGAAGCGATACGACCATGCTGAGGTGAATACCCTCAGAGCGCTCGACGGGGAGGGGACAATGGATTTGTCTGGCTATACGATAGTCGTTTCTTTGGAACCGTGCGATATGTGCGCTAAAGCGATCATCAACCGGGGGATTAAGAAAGTAGCTATTGCCACCCTTGACCCGAGTTCGTTCATATTTGGAAACGGCGCCCGATCCTTGATACTCGCCGGTGTAGATGTATCCGTCGCGACCCCTGAGGTACAAAAAGAGGCGATCCAGTTTTACATCGAGAGGTTGGGCGCGCTCGGCAGGCAGGCAGATCTCGCAGCAACGGCGGATGAGGCGGCAGAGCTTAACGCACGGCCTATCCGGCTGTGGGGATACACAGACGTGGAGAGCCTGAAAGAGGGGGCTCGCGCGTCTCTCGATCACCAGTCGCGAGAACGTCATGACGACAGATTCGATATTTACGAATTCGATCGGATCATCTCGCATCTCTTACGCTATGCCGTGCATCTCGATGGCGATAGGATACCGCAGATCGTCGCGATCAATGCGAATGCCTTCGACAGGTCTCTTGGCCTGGAAAAGGTCAATGTGGAAAGGTCGCTGGTAAATCAGATCTTGTGGACGTGCCAGGCAGCCTCTCCGGGGAGGCCGTTCTACATCGTAGTGGCTGGTACGGAGGGGAATTGTCTCGAGACGATCTCAAGGATAGAGAACGAAGACGTCATCGGACTCGACTCGGTCTTTGTCATCGGCGGTCTCGAGCCCGGCCGCACCGTGACCTTGACCCCGGCTGCCCAGTACAGGGTCCGCGCCTCGACGACAGGCCGCGGCCCGCAGGTGGCAGTAGAGATGAGAGAGTTCGAGAGCGCGGTCTGGCCGAAGACGAGGATTGCCACAACGATGGCGGTCGCGCGGTTCAAGCCGGGTGAGGTGATTGCCCTCCCCGTCTTCCAGGCGAACA
>CAYHAE010000032.1:0-22269 GCA_964354545.1 uncultured Planctomycetia bacterium | reverse complement strand
CATTGTGCTCACATAACTCGTTTTAGGTCATCGAAAAAGCTCTACCACACGCTCAACCTGTAAAGCAGACGGGTGGCTGGATAACAAGGGACGCTTTCGTTTTCACTAAACGCTATACGCTATTCGTTAAACGCTAAACACGCTGTACGCAATCCCTCGACTAAGCATTTGCAAATTTCTTACGAAATTTTCAAATAGTCTTCGGGACTGGCGAAGCCGTCCTGAGCGAAGCGAAGGGCGCTCGCTCGAACGTAAAATACACGAGCTCGCAATACGAGAAAAAGAGGTGCCACGCACATGTGCGGGATTTGCGGCTACATCCATTTCGACAGGACCAAGGCAGTCCGCGAAGAAGTCGTGGAGGCGATGGCCGACACCCTCGTCCACAGGGGCCCGGACGACTCCGGGACCTTCGTGAAGGGTAACGTGGGCCTCGGCCACAGGCGCTTGAGCATCATAGACCTCACGACAGGGCACCAGCCCATGTTCAACGAAGACGGTTCTGTCGCGATCGTATATAACGGGGAGATCTACAATTTCCGGGAGCTCAAGGACCGGTTGGAGGAGCGCGGCCACACCTTCTCGACCCATTCCGACACCGAGGTGATCGTCCACGCGTACGAGGAGTATGGCGAGGAGTGCCTGGAAAAGTTCAACGGCATGTTCGCCTTCTGCATATGGGACGGGAGGCGCGACAGGCTCTTCCTGGCGCGCGACAGGTTCGGGAAGAAACCGTTATATTACGGCACCTTCAACAATCAATTCATGTTTGCCTCAGAGGTGAAGGCGCTTTTGAAGCACCCGGATGTCATCCGGGAGATCGATATGGTATCCGTGAGCAAATACCTCGCGTATGACTACGTTCCCGTGCCGAGGTCGATCTTTAAGAACATATTCAAGGTGAAGCCCGGTCACTGGCTCACGGTGGAGAGCGGTAGGATCAGGACGGGAGCCTACTGGGACCTCACGTTCACGCACGTGCGGGAATTCGACCCTCGTGCGGCCGGGGAGACGCTGGTGCGGCTCCTCAAGAAGGCCGTCGAGGCGCGACTCGTGAGCGATGTTCCTCTCGGCGTCTTTTTGAGCGGCGGGATCGACTCGTCGTGCGTCGTCGCGATGATGGCGGAGCTCATGGACCCGAAGGATATCAAGACGTTCTCCATCGGTTTCCGGGAGGGCGGATACGACGAATCGTCGTCGGCACGTCTCGTCGCCTCCCGCTTCAATACGGACCACCACGAGCAGATCGTGCGTCCCGGCGCGATGCTCGAGGTCCTTCCCAGGGTCGTCGATGCCCTCGATGAGCCGCACGCCGATTCATCCATCATTCCCACCTATATCGTATCAAATTTCACGCGGCGCTACGTCACAGTGGCGCTCGGCGGCGACGGAGGCGACGAGCTCTTTGCGGGATACAACTCCTTTTTGGCGCATCTGCTCTCGCTCTACTACGAGGCCCTTCCCCGGGCGCTCCGGAGTTTTTGCAGGGCGTTCTCCTCACGGATACTGCCGGTCCCCGCTGAGCCAACGAATTTTTTGTTCCGGATGCGGCGGTTCCTCAAGGACGCGGACATGCCGAAGGCCGTGCGGCATCAGCTGTGGTTGAGTTCATTTCCCCCGGAGCTCCAGGCGAGGGTCTTTGCGGACCCGGGAAAGGTGAAGCGGGAGGCCTTCGAGCTGTACAGCGAGGCGCGTGAGTACTTTGCGACGGTCGAAGGGGAAGACCCTCTCGACAGGGTGACGTACCTTTTGGTCAAGACCTACATGACCGACGATATCCTCACCAAGGTCGACAGGGCATCGATGGCGAATTCGCTCGAGGTGAGGGCGCCCTTCCTGGACCGCGATTTCGCCGAATTCGCGGCTTCCATTCCAAGCCGGTTCAAGGTGCGGCATTTCACGAAAAAGTGGATCCTGAAGGAGGCCTTCAAGGATAGGCTGCCGCGCGAGATCCTTCACAAACCCAAGCACGGTTTTGCCGTGCCGATCGGCATGTGGCTCAAGGATGACCTGAAAGGCATGGTCCTGGACGCCTTCAGAAAAGACAAAATAGAAAGAGAAGGGATCTTCGACAGCCGAGTAATTTCGGAAATGGTTGCGCGATTTCTTTCAAATAAGGGTTACACCGAACGCGAGATTTGGCCTCTCTTTATGTTCGAATTATGGTATAATAAATGGATGAAATAAGATAAAGTCACCACGTCACAATGTCACCACGTCACCACGATACATCCAACCGGTGACTTGGTGACTATGCGAGATACTTTATGCAGGTCTAAAATGGATTTCAAGGAACTTCACAAGGCGATATACGAGGGGGATAGCGAGGCAGCCTCCTCCCTCACCCGCGAGGCGGTGGCGAGCGGCGGGCCCATCAAAAAGATACTTGACGAAGGCCTCATCTATCCGATGTCAATCGTGGGAGAGAAGTTCAAGTGTAACGAGGTGTTCATTCCGGAGGTGATCATCTCGGCCAAGGCGATGCAGGCAGGCCTCAAGGTCCTCGAGCCTCATCTTTCTTCCAGCGGCATAAAACCGGCGGGGACCGTCGTCATAGGGACGGTAAAAGGCGACCTCCACGACATAGGCAAGAATATCGTGAGCATGATGCTCAAGGGCGCCGGATTTAAGGTCGAGGACTTCGGCATAGACGTGAAGCCCCTCGCGTTCGTCGAGAGGGTGAAAAACGGCAGCGTCGACATTGTCGCGCTGTCGAGCCTGTTGACCACCTCGATGGCCTCGATGGCAGAGACGATCAACTCCCTGAAGAGCTCCGGCCTGCGCGATAGGGTCATCGTGATGGTCGGTGGTGCGCCCGTAACGCAGGATTTCGCGACAAAGATCGGCGCAGACGGCTACGCGAAGGATGCGGCGAGCGCGGTCGATAAGGCGAAAGAGCTGGTAAAGCGTAAAGCGACAACCAAAAGCGTATAGCGGATAGCGTAGAGCGTATAGTAAAAGAACCTTACACTCACACGGCTATGAAAGGCAGATAATGCCCCTCTTTCCCCGAAAACCGAAATATACGATCGTGCGGGTCGCAAAAAAACGCGACATACCGGGAGACCTCTGGACGAAGTGCGAGGACTGCGGTGAGCTCATCTACAATAAAAAGCTCGAAGAGAACCTCAAGGTGTGCCCAAAGTGCAATTTCCACTTTACCCTGCCCGCCCAGGAGAGGATAAAGCTCCTTCTTGACGAGAATAGCTTTATTGAGTCCGATGCTCAGATGGAGCCCGAGGACCCGCTCTCGTTCGAAGGGCCCAAGACGTACAAAGAGAAGATAGGCCAGGACCAGGCCTCGACGGCGCTCAAAGAGGCCGTCGTCACGGGCGAGGGGGACATCGACGGTAAGAAGGTCATATTCTGTGTAACGGATTCGCGGTTCATCATGGGTTCCATGGGTTCGGTCGTCGGCGAAAAGATCACGCGCGCGATCGAGCGCTCTACCGCGGCGCGCCTCCCGCTCATCATCGTGTCGGGTTCCGGGGGAGGGGCGAGGATGTACGAAGGGCTCTACAGCTTAATGCAGATGGCCAAGACGTCCGCTGCCCTCAACAAACACAATGCGGCCGGATGTTTCTATCTATCGGTGTTGACCAATCCGACGATGGCGGGGGTGATGGCAAGCTTTGCTTCTCTCGGGGACCTTGTCATCGCGGAGCCGAAGGCGCTCATAGGTTTCACGGGCCCCAGGGTCATTGAGCAGACGCTGCGGCAGAAGCTGCCCCCAGGGTTCCAGCGGTCCGAGTTCCTCCTGGAGCACGGGTTTTTGGACATGATCGTCCATAGGAAAAATCTAAAGGAGACGATCGCGGCGCTCATCGGTTACTTGATGCCGTAATAAACCCTGTTGACATTCTTAAGGTGAGACCGTTGCAAAACCTTTTACAACGCGGATTGCCGCAGATCGTCCGCCAGGAGCGGATCCGCCTTTGGCGGAAACGCGAATTTTCGCGGATTTAATCCCCTCCGCACCTGCCTACCGGCAGGTGTTTCGGGGAGGGAGCCTCGGTCTAAAGGCCGAGGGGGCTCCACTCGGGAAATCTGCGTATATCTGCGTTTGATTCGCGAATCTACGTTAGTAATAGAGATTAAAATCAGCATAGTTTTTGACGCTATCGGTTACTTTTATTAGTTGCATTTTTTTTATATTTGCCCTATTATAAAATGATAATTACCACAAAATAATAGGGACATGAGAAGAGGCAATGGCACAGGTAAGCCTGCAGCATATCTCAAAGATATTTCCGGGTAACGTATGGGCCATACGCGATGTGAACCTTGGTGTCGAGAACAAGGAGTTCGTCGTCCTCGTAGGGCCCTCGGGGTGCGGCAAATCAACGACGCTGCGGATAATTGCGGGACTGGAGGAAGCGACAGAAGGAGACGTCTATATCGGCAATCAGCGCGTGAACGAAGTCCCTCCCAAGGACCGGAATATCGCCATGGTATTCCAGAATTACGCCCTCTATCCCCATATGACCGTCTATGAGAACATGGCGTTCGGGCTGCGCTTGAGGAAATATCCCAAGAGCGAGATCGATTCGAGGGTGAAGGACGCGGCGGGTATCTTAGGTATCGAGAAGCTCCTCGCGAGGAAGCCGAGGGAACTGTCGGGAGGCCAGAGGCAGAGGGTCGCGGTCGGCAGGGCGATCGTGAGAAAACCCCTCGTCTTTCTCTTCGACGAACCTCTCAGCAACCTCGATGCGAAGATGCGCGTCCAGATGAGGACCGAGATCCATAAGCTCCACATACGGCTCCAGACCACCATGATATACGTGACGCATGACCAGACAGAGGCAATGACGATGGGCGACCGCATCGTCGTGATGAAGGACGGGGTCATTCAGCAGATCAACGACCCCATTAACCTCTATGACCATCCTGTCAACAGGTTTGTCGCAGGGTTCATCGGATCGCCGCCTATGAATTTCGCGAAAGGCGTCATCGTTAAAAAGGACGGGAAGTTCTATTTCAATGAAGGCGTTTTTCAGGTCAAGATAGTAGATGCCGTGATGCCCAAGCTGGAGCCCTACGTCAATAAAGAAGCGATATTCGGGATAAGGCCCGAGGACATCTACGACAAGCTCTTCGTTTCAAGCGCACCTCCGGAAAATACGGTGACCGCTACCTGCGAGGTAGTGGAGCCAATGGGCTCGGAGGCGTACCTGCACCTGAATACGGGCAAGAACACGCTCATCGCGAAAGTCGGCGGACATGACAGGCCTCAAGTGAATCAGGACATGGAATTGGTCTTCGACATGAGCAAGGGCCACTTTTTTGATAAAGACACCGATCATACTATTGTCTGATCCAAAATTGAGAGCATTGAAAAATTTATACAGAACGCAGATTCACGCGGATCAAACGCAGATATACGCAGATTTCCCGATTAAATCCGCGAAAATCCGCGTGTGATTCGCGTCTATCCACGTTAAAAAAGGGTTTTACAACGCTCTCAAATTAGAGTTCGCCCGATGAATCCTCCCAACGACAAGCTCATTCTCCATTCCTTATCCACCATCACTTTTTTGGTTTCGATCGCCATACTCGCGATCGTCTCAACAAGGGCGACGCTCAACCCATCCTTCCACCACAGCCTCCTCCTGATCGCGCTTGCGCTCTTTAACATCGGTATCCTATCCTCGTGGTTCGTCCTCGGGATCGGCGGGGGATTGGCCTTTTTGCTCCTTGCGTTTCTGGCAATTGCGCTCGTGGAGCAGAGGCTCGGATACCCCTGGCGCCCCGCATGCATAGGGTCATTCCTCGTGACGGGCGCTGTCGGTTATGTGTTCCGCCGGAAGTATGACGCCCAGGAACAGTCATGCAGCCTGCGGACCGAGAATATGGAAGAGGACCTGAACCTCTTGGCAGACGGCATCCGCAGGAAGAGGACGGACCTCGACGCGCTGAGGAGGAAGATCGAACGGTATGCGACGCTCAAAGAGGTCGCAGAGGTCCTGAGCACGACGCTTTCTCTCGACGAGATCGCGCAGCTCGTCGTTGACAGTTCGATGAGGATCGTGGGAAAGGCGGACAGAGGGCTCCTCTATCTCATCGATAAGGATAAGCAGGAACTCGCCCTCCATGTATCGCAGAGCAAGGCGGGAGTCCCCAAGGTGAAGGAGAAAAAGGGCGATGTCTTCGATATGTGGGTATTCAAGCAGAGAAAGCCCCTCCTCATAGAAGATACGGGTACGGATTTCAGGTTTTCCCAGACCGACCTCGCCGCAGCGAAAGAATATTTTCGGTCACTCATAAGCGTCCCCCTCATCCTGGAGAGCAAGATGATGGGCGTGCTTCGCCTCGACAGTGCCGCGGAACTGACGTATATCCAGGAAGACCTCCGGCTCCTGGACATCATCGCCGATCTCGCTGCCGTTGCGGTGGAGAACAGCCGTCTCTACACACAGACCGAGGAGCTTGCCATCAAAGACGGCCTCACGGACCTTGCAGTGCACCGATACTTTAAGGAACGCCTCAAGGAAGAGACGAAGAGGGCCACGAGAACGAAATCCACCTTCTCCCTTCTCATATTGGACATCGATCACTTCAAAGAATACAATGACAAATACGGCCATATCTCGGGAGACGTTGTCCTGCGCTACCTCTCGGGCGTCCTCAAGACTGTCGCAAAGGAAGGCGACATAGTAGCGAGGTACGGCGGAGAGGAGTTCGCCATGATCCTCCTTGGACGGGAGAAAAAGACGGCGGTGCAGGAGGCGGAGGCGATCCGCGAGAAGATAAAGTCTGAGCCGCTTGTCCTGAGGAGGGAGAAGACAAATCTTACTGTCTCCATCGGCGTCGCAAACTTTCCTTCCGATACGTTCATCGCAGAGGAACTGATCAAAAAGGCGGACGACCGCCTGTATAAGGCGAAGAAGGAAGGCAGGAACCGCGTCGCGGGTTAGAACGCCGCGCGGTTTCTCATCACAGTGCTGCTCCGCGCTCATGGGCGGAGCACGGTGAGGGCGGACGAGGTATGGGTATCGGGACCATCATCCTGGGCGCTTTGGTATGCGCAGCGTACGCGACGACCGTGTACCTCTGCACAAGGACGATCGGGTCTGCGAGGACCAAGAGCCTCGCGCGCCTCGGTGAGATGGAAAAACAGAAAGCCGAACTGAAAACTGAATTCGAGCAGCTGGATGCAATGGACAACGAAGTAAAGGAAAGAGAGCTCTCGCTCGCCGGCCTGTATGAGTTTACGAAGAAGATGTCGCACGGCCTGAAATTTGACGAGGTATTCCATATCCTTACCTATTTTTTGAACGAAAACCTAAAAGACAAATTCACCTTCACGCGCGGCGTTCTTATCGTCGTAGAGAATCGCGGCGGTTCCTACGGGAGCGACAGGGTCTATGAGTTTTTGAGCGCCGAGGCCCGCATGCGCACGCCGCGTCCGGACGCGGAACCCTCCGAGGGACCCGCAGGCGGGGAGGGTTCCAAGAAACTGCCCTATGAGCTTCGGGAACTTGCGAAACTGTGCCTCGCAAATAGGCGGGGGATCTATATCGATGTCAATAAGGATCCCGGTACCTTCCGGGCCCTCAAGGTCCCCGCAGAGGTCAGGACCTTTGCCGCGATA
This sequence comes from uncultured Planctomycetia bacterium, assembly GCA_964354545.1. GTDB lineage: Bacteria > Omnitrophota > Gorgyraeia > 2-01-FULL-45-10 > JAHFGN01 > CAYHAE01. The sequence goes on along the minus strand of CAYHAE010000032.1, from coordinate 14,678 downwards.
CCGCTCATGCACGAGAAAAAGCTTGTTGCGATTTTGACGTGTGAGGATATGCCGCGCACGTTTTTCGACACGTTCGCGATCATCTCCCTCCAGCTTGCCCTCGAATTGAAGAAGGTCTTATTGTACGAACAGGTGGAGGCGTTCGCCATTACCGACGGACTCACGGGTCTCTATGGCCGGAGATATTTCTTGGAGAGGCTCGAGGAGGAGCTCAATCGGTCGAAGGCCCACGTGCTCTCCTTCTCGTTCCTCATGGCAGACATTGACCACTTCAAGGTATGCAACGACACCTATGGCCACCTCGTGGGAGATGCGGTGCTCAAGGAGATAGGGCACCTTATACAGGAATCCGTGCGAGAGATAGACCTCGTCGCGCGCTACGGCGGCGAGGAATTCGGCGTGATCCTGCCGCAGACAAAGAAAGACGGCGGCATGCGCGTCGCCGAAAGGATACGAAAGAGGATAGAGGATAACGTCTTCAGGGCATATGACGAGACGCTCAAAGTGACGATAAGCATAGGGGTCTCGGCCTATCCCGACGACGACGCTGAGGCAGGCATTATCATCGATAATGCGGACAAGGCGCTCTATCGGGCAAAGTCCGAAGGGAGGAACCTCGTCCGGACGTGCGGAACCCAGGAGGGATTTTGAATAATAGGGGATATTTCCATCCTCGCGATATACGCCCGGCAGTGCGCCGGTGTTTCACCATCGCGTTGATCATGTCGGTCGTATGCCCGCGCGCATTCGCGGTAGAGGTGAAAGAGCCGATCACCGTGCACGGGGATAAGGTCGAATATTTTCAGGAGAAGAAGATGGTCCTCGCCTCGGATAACATCGTCATCACCTATGGGGACGTCACGATGACGTGCGATAAGATCACGGTGTACCTCGACACAAAAGAAGCGATCGCGGAAGGGAACGTGAAGATCACCCAGAAGGGCGCCTACTTCACCGGCGACAAGATCAATTATAATTTCGAGAAGAGGACAGCTCAGGTCATCAACGGGTACGTCAACGCAAAGCCGTTCTACGGCAAGGCCAAGAAGATGGGGAAGGCCAGCGACACGCAGTTCATGCTCGAGAACGGATATGCGACCACCTGCGAGCTGGAGAAACCCCACTACAGGATCCAGGCAGAGGAAGTGAAGATATACCTGGACGATAAGGTCGTGGCGAGGAATATCTTCTTCTATGTCGGAAAGATCCCCCTTCTCTATCTGCCGTACTACATCCAGCCCCTTAAAGAGCGGTCAGCCCACTTTACGGTGCTCGCCGGGAAGGAAAAGAACTGGGGATATTACGCGCTCTCATCGCTCAGGTATTATTTCAGCGAGATCTGCAAGGGGCGTTTTCGATTGGACTATCGGACGAAGAAGGGATTGGCAGAAGGCGTCGATAACTATTTTACGACGAAAACGCTCGGCAACGGGAGCGCGAAGTTCTATTTCGCTCACGAGAACGACGCCGCCGCATATTCCCCTTCCGGGGAGGTGAAGTCCCGGTGGCGCACGCAGGTGCGGCACCGGTGGGATATCACCGACGATACCGTTTCCATATTTGAGTTCAATCAACTGAGCGACCCGGACGTCATAAAGGATTACTTCTATAAGGAGTTCGAGGAGGAGGGAGCCCCCGATACGTATCTCTCCGTTACCACGACGAAGTCCGACTACACCGCGAACTTCCTCGTGAGGAAACGCGTTGACCGCTTCTTCACCGTGGTCGAGCGCCTCCCGGAATTCAAGATCGATATCAGGAACTACAGGATCGGCACGTCGCCTATCTATTACAAGGCGGAGGCATCCGGCACCTTCTTGAACCAGACCTTCGCAAAAAATATACAGGACCAGAAGGACATAGGCGTGGCGAGGGTCGATACCTATAACCAACTCGCCTACGCCTCAAAGGTACTCGGTTTCCTGAGCGCGACCCCCTATGCGGGGACACGTCAGACGTTCTACTCGAGGACCAGATGGGGCGATACGAATCTCATACGAGGCATATTCCAAACCGGCGTTGACATGTCGACAAAATTCTACAGGATATATGACGTGGAATCCAAACCGTACGGCATCGAGATACACGGGCTGCGGCACATTATTACGCCCACGGCGAACTACTACTATACGTATAAGCCGACGATCGTGCCCGACAACCTCTACCAGTTCGATGAGATCGATGCCTTCGACAAGGCGAACGGGGTGAAGCTCGCGCTGGAGAACAAGCTCCAGACGAAGAGGCCCCGCGGGATCGACGGGGCATCGGAGTCTGTCGACCTGGCGACCCTTATCGTGAGTTCGGACTACATGTTCAGATTGAAAAAGAATAACGCCAGTTTCAAATCTCAGAAATTCAAGACCGTTGACCTTCAGCTGGAACTGAACCCCTATCCGTGGATGTTCGCTCTCTGGAAGTCCACGATCAACACCAAGGATGCGTTAATAGAATCGTCCAGCGTGGACATTACAGCGTCGGGAGGTGACGCGTGGTCGCTCGGGTTCGGCCACAGATATGAGTTTGTCAGGAGCGAGAAATCGAGCCTCATCACCTATGACGCGAGCTATCGGATCAGTCCCAAATGGAAGGTGCGCGGGTACGGACGGTTCGAGATCGACAAGGGCAAAGTCCAGGAGCAGGAGTATACCATATACAGGGACCTCCACTGCTGGCTTGTTGAACTGACGTATAACATAAAAGAGGGGATGAGGAATCAGAGCATTTTCTTCGTGATGCGGCTCAAGGCATTCCCTGAAGTGCCCATAGGGTTCAGACAGTCGTATAATAGACCCCAGCCTGGCCGGTTATCGGAAGGCGGGTCATGACGGATGCCGTAATAAACCCTGTTGACATTCTTAACGCAGATCGTCGCAGATATCTGCGTAAATCCGCGTTTGATTTGCGAATATCTGCGTTAGAATAGAGATTAAAGTCAGCATAGTTTTTGACGCTATCTCATGACGTTTCCTGTGGCGTTCAGCAGTCTGAGTATGTTATAATCTTCATTTGGTCCTACCCCGGCGTGATCCCTCGCTTCGCTCGAGGCTTTGCTCGGGATGGTTCGCACTTCGGCTTCGCTTAAGTGCGAATGCCGGGCATCGTCGCGGCATTCGAGGAACGGTGAGCCTGTCTGACCAAGGCGTGGCGTGTTCGGGGTCGGCCCTCGAATGGGTCAAAGGAGAGATTGTATGGACATCTGTATTATAGGCGCGGGGCACGTGGGTCTTGTGACAGGGGCATGTTTTGCGGAGCTGGGAAACAAGGTCATTTGCGTTGATAACGATGAGGAGAAGATAAAGACCCTCAAGAGAGGCCGCATGCCGATATACGAGCCGGGTCTCGAGGAAATGGTGCGCCAGAACGCGAAGAAGAAGAGGTTATCGTTTACGACAAGCATCAAGGAAGGCGTCACCAAGTCGGAGGTGATATTCATCTCTGTGGGCACCCCTCCGAGGGAGAGAGGGGAGGTCGATCTGTCGGCGGTTGAGAACGTCTCGAAAGAGATCGCGGCGTCGATGACATCCTTCAAGCTGATCGTTGAGAAGTCGACGGTCCCCGTCGAAACGGGCGAGCGGGTCAAGTCGACGATGAGCCTCTGCAACAAGAAGAAGGTCACGTTCGAGGTCGCGTCCAATCCGGAGTTCCTGCGGGAGGGTTCGGCGATCGAGGACTTCATGCGTCCGGACCGGATCGTGATAGGCGTCGAGTCAAAGAAGGCAAGGGACATCCTCGTGAAATTGTACACGCCCATCAAGGCCCCCATGGTGATCACCGATATAAAGAGCGCCGAGATCATAAAACATGCGTCAAATTCTTTTCTCGCAATGAAGATATCGTTCATCAATGCGCTGAGCGTCCTCTGTGACAAAACAGGGGCCGACATCGTAAGGGTCGCAGAGGGGATGGGGATGGATAAGAGGATAGGCAAGGCCTTCCTCAATGCGGGCATAGGTTTTGGCGGATTCTGTTTCCCTAAAGACCTCTCTGCCTTCATCCACATATCCGAAAGGCATGGGTACGATTTCGGACTTCTGAAGGAAGTTGCCAAGGTGAATGAGATACAGAAAGGGCATGTCGTCGAAAAGATGGAAGACCTCTTGTGGAACCTGCAGGGCAAGGTGGTCGCGGTGCTCGGCCTTTCATTTAAGCCGGACACGGACGACATACGGTTCTCGCCCTCCATAGATATCGTCCGCCTGTTGCAGGCGCACGGCGTCAAGGTGAAGGCGTACGATCCCCACGCGATGCATGAGGCAAAGAAGGTCTTGACCAAAGTGGAGTTCTGCAAGGACGCATACGAGGCCGCGCAGGGGAGCGATTGCCTGTTCCTCGCGACAGAGTGGGAAGAGTTTGCGCGGCTGGATTTCGTGAAGATAAAGAAGCTCATGAGGCAGCCGATCGTCCTCGACGGCAGGAATGCGTACAGCCCCAAGAAGATGAAGGACATGGGGTTCACGTACGTGGGGATCGGCAGGCGATGAAAAAGGTTACATAAGGTTACATGAGGTTCCATAAAGTTCCATAAGGTTGCGCAGGTGTTATGATCAAAGGAGTGACAGTCAAGCGGCTCAACGTTATTGTCGACGAGCGCGGCAGGCTCATGGAGATACTGAGGCGCGACGACCCCATGTTCGAGAAGTTCGGCCAGGTGTACATGACGACCGCGAAGCCGGGCGTCGTGAAGGCATGGCATTACCATAAGAAGCAGGACGACTTCTTCACGTGCATCCAGGGGAAGATGCGGCTGGCCCTCTACGATGCGAGGAGGAGATCCCCCACGCACGGAGAGGTGAACGAATTCTTAGTGAGCCTGGACGACCCGATGCTCGTGTCGATCCCGAAGAGGGTCTACCATGGGTTTAAGTGCGTGAGCGAGTGCGAAGCGGTCGTGATCAATATTCCGACCCGTGCCTACGATCGTAATGATCCGGATGAATACCGGATGGACCCCTATGAGAACGCTATACCGTATGATTGGAGGCGGTAGACGATGGAACTAAAAGGCGTGATTTTGGCAGGAGGGCTCGGGAAGAGGCTCCATCCCTTAACCAAGATCACGAACAAGCACCTGCTGCCGGTCTACTGCAAACCGATGATATACTATCCCCTTGAGACGCTCGTTGAGGCGGGGATAGAGAACATCTTGATCGTGACCGGCGGGAGGAACGCGGGGGATTTCCTGCGCCTCCTGGGGAACGGTTCAGCGTTCGGCCTCAAACACATAAACTACACATACCAGGAAGGTGAGGGCGGGATCGCGGAGGCCCTGGGCCTGGCAAAATACTTCGCAGGCAAGGATAAGATCGTGGTGATGCTCGGCGACAACATCATAGAAAAAGATATAAAAAAGCAAGTCGAAGAATTCAGACAACAGCCAAAGGGGGCGAGGATCGTGATAAAGAAGGTGCCGGACCCCGAGAGGTTCGGCGTTGTTGAATTCAAGGGGAAGAAGATCGCGTCGATCGAGGAGAAGCCGAAGAGGCCGAAGTCTCAGTATGCGGTGACCGGCATCTACATGTACGACCACGAGGTCTTCGATATCATAAAGACGCTGAAGCCGTCGAAGCGCAGAGAGCTTGAGATCACGGACGTGAATAACGCCTATGTGAAGAAGGGGGAGCTCGCGTACAGCATACTGGACGGGTGGTGGACGGATGCGGGCACATTCGATTCGCTCCTGCGGGCAAACGTCCTCGTGGCGAAAAGAGAGCAAAACGTCCGCCGCTATGATCGTCGGGGGACGCCCGCCGAAACTTTGTGGCGGGCGGGAAGCGCTAGAACGGAATAACTTACACGTATGAAAAAACGCTTACTGGTGACTGGGGGAGCCGGGTTTATCGGCTCTAATTTTATACGGTACATGCTTGGGAAGTATCCCCAGGCCACTATCGTGAACCTCGATAAGCTCACGTACTGCGGCAACAGGGAAAACCTCAGAGACGTCGAGGGGAACAGGAATTACGTCTTCTATAAGGGAGACATCGCCGATGGGAAGCTCGTGGGCAGGCTTATTAAGGGGTGCGACTGCGTGGTGAACTTCGCGGCCGAGACCCACGTCGATAGGTCCATCAAGGACCCCTCATCATTCATCAGGACGAACATCAACGGCACCTATACGCTGCTGGAGGCCGCGAAGAGAAGCGGCACTAAGTTATTCGTCCAGATCTCTACCGACGAGGTTTATGGAAGCGTTCCCAAAGGCAAGAGCAGGGAGGATGACCCTCTCAGGCCGAACAGCCCGTATTCTGCGTCGAAGGCATCGGGCGATATGCTCGCGAGGTCCTATTGGGTCACGTACGGGTTGCCCGTTATCATCACGCGAAGCTCGAACAATTTCGGGCCATATCAGTACCCGGAAAAGGTCATTCCGCTCTTCATAACGAATGCCCTTGAAAATAGGAAACTTCCGCTCTATGCGGACGGCATGAACGTGAGGGACTGGCTCTTCGTCACAGAGCACTGCGAGGCGATAGACCTTGTGATGGTGAGGGGCAGGATCGGCGAGATATACAATATAGGAGCCGGCTACGAGATCACCAACCTGTATCTCACGAAGGCTATCCTTGAGCTTGTCGGAAAGTCCCCGCGCCTCATACGGCACGTTGAGGACAGGCCCGGCCACGATAAGCGGTATGCGCTCGATACCGCGAAGGTGAGGTCGTTAGGATGGTCTCCAAGGCGCGATTTCGGGTCTGCCCTCGAGCTCACGATGCGCTGGTATAAGGAACATCGACGTTGGTGGAAGGACCTGAAAGAAAAGCGCTCATAACGGGCTCGAGCGGGATGCTCGGGATCGACCTTTCCGGCGAGCTTTGCAAAGGCTGCGAGCTCTATGGCCTTGATGCCGTTCCGAGCCCCGGGTCCCGGGTCACGCGTTTCTATCAGTGCGATATTACCGATCGGGAACGGGTCCGCGACGCGGTGAGCTCGATACGGCCGGATGTCGTCATCCACAGTGCGGCGTGGACCGACGTCGACGGGTGCGAACTCGACAGGGGAAAGGCGTTCCTCGTAAATGCACGAGGCACAGAGAACGTCGCCCTTGCGTGCAGAGAGTCCGGCGCGGCGATGATCTACATGAGCACGGATTTCGTGTTCGACGGGGAGAAGGCGACAGGGCCCTATAAAGAGGAAGATCCCCCGTGCCCCGTGAGCGTGTACGGGGCCTCAAAGCTCGAGGGGGAGAAGGCCGTACAGAGGCTGCTGAAACGGTACTGCATCGTGCGCACGAGCTGGCTGTTCGGTGCGCACGGGAAGAATTTTGTCGATACGATACTGAAGAAAGCACAGGCAGGAGAAGAGCTCAGGGTCGTGAACGATCAGGTCGGTTCTCCTACCTGCACGGCGGATCTCGCGAAGGCGCTCCATGCGCTTGCGCAGAAGCTGCTCGCAGGCGACGCGGGTCTCTGGGGGATATATCACGTTACCAATTCCGGATCCGTGTCGTGGTATGACTATGCGAGGGAGATCGTGCGGGCCTCAGGGCTCGGGGGAGTGACGGTGGCGCCGATCACGTCAGGAGAATTGGCGAGGCCGGCGAAGCGGCCGAGGATGTCTGTGCTGGACAATTCAAAGTTCAACGGGGCAACGGGATTTCGCATGGCTCACTGGCAAGACGCCCTGATGGGATTTATTAACGAGAGGAGACGGGAAGTATGTTAAGAGACAGTATAGAAAAAAAGATATCGGCAAAGACCGCAAAGATCGGTATCATCGGGCTTGGCTACGTGGGTCTGCCGCTTGCGGTCACGTTTGTGAAGTCCGGATTCCGGGTCTACGGCATCGACGTCGATAAAGACCGGGTCGGTGCCCTGTTGGCGAAGAAGTCATACATCCTCGACGTGCCGAGGTCCGATGTGGCAAGCGCGATCACGAGCGGGAAGCTGTCCGCGACGACCGACTTCAGCGTAATCAGGAAGCTGGACGCCGTCATCATATGCGTGCCGACGCCTTTGAACAAGACGAAGGAGCCGGACGTATCCTATATCGTTTCAGCGGTCGAGAACATAAAAAGGTATATGAAGAGAGGCCAGATCGTCGTCCTCGAGAGCACCACCTATCCGGGCACGACGGACGAGGTGATGCTGCCGATACTCGAATCGACGGGGCTGAAAGAAGGCAAGGATTTCTATCTCGCCTTTTCCCCCGAGAGGGTCGACCCGGGAAACCCGGTCTATAAGACGGAAAATACCCCGAAGATCATCGGCGGTATTTCACGGGACTCGACTGAGATCGCGAAGCTCCTCTACGGGGAGACGATACGGGAAGTGGTGCCGGTATCGTCGGCGAAGGTCGCGGAGATGGTGAAGCTCCTGGAGAATACGTTCAGGATCGTGAACATCGGGCTCGTGAACGAGATCATGCTCATGTGCGCGAAGCTCGGGATCGACGTATGGGAGGTGATAGACGCGGCAAAGACGAAGCCCTATGGCTTCATGCCGTTCTATCCGGGACCCGGCGTGGGAGGCCACTGCATCCCCGTCGATCCGATCTACCTTTCCTGGAAGGCGAGGAGCCACGGGTTCGAGGCACGGTTTATCGACCTCGCGTCCCACGTGAACTCTCAGATGCCCCATTACGTGGTCGACAAGGTCGCGGAGGGGCTCAACAGGATGGGAAGACCCCTCAAGGGCAGCAAGGTCCTCGTTATCGGGGTCACGTATAAGAAGGATGTGAAGGACTTAAGGGAGTCTCCCGCGCTCGAGGTCATACAGGTCCTGCAGGCCAAGGAGGCGAAGGTCTTGTATTACGACCCCTACCTCCCGTACCTGAAGGTGGACGGCATCGACCTGAAGAACGTGCGCCTTGACGCGCACACGCTGCGCGGGAGCGCGTGCGCCGTGATCGTCACCGATCACAGCAACGTCGATTACGAATTGATCGCGCGCCATTCGCCGCTTGTCGTCGATACGAGGAACGCGTTGAAGGGCATCAAGGACAGGTCGAACATCATAAAATTATGAGAGAGGGTTGCTATGGCACGTTATCTTGTCACTGGCGGTGCGGGTTTCATAGGATCTAATATCGTCGAGGAGTTGGTGCGGAGACGGCAGAAGGTGAGGGTGCTCGACAGCTTCATCACCGGCTCGATGGAGAACATTAAACCATTCCTGAGGAAGATCGAGCTCGTGAGAGGCGACATCAGGGAGAAACGCGACCTTGCGAAGGCGCTCAAAAAGATAGACTACGTCATCCACCAGGCGGCGCTCCGCTCCGTTCCGAAATCCGTCGATGACCCGTTCACCACGAACGACATCAACGTCTTCGGGACGCTCAACCTCCTCGCGGCCTCGAAGGGTGCGGGGGTGAAGCGGGTGGTCTACGCATCGTCGAGCTCGGTGTACGGAGACGCCAAGAGATTCCCTCAAAAGGAGAGCGATACCTGCCGGCCGCTCTCTCCGTACGGCGTGTCGAAGCTCGCGGCAGAAAATTACTGCGTGACGTTCGCAAAGACGTTCGGGCTGCAAACGGTGAGCCTCAGGTATTTCAACGTATTCGGGCCGCGGCAGAATCCGGAGTCAAAATACTCTGCCGTCATCCCCGCGTTCCTCTTCCAGATGGTGCGCGGCGAGAGCCCCGTGGTCGAGTGGGACGGCGGACAGTCGAGGGATTTTACGTATGTGGCCAACGTTGTCAAGGCGAACCTGAGGGCATGTGTACTGCCCGGCATATCCGGAGAGGTGATCAACGTCGCCTGCGGCACGACTACCTCGGTGAATGAGATCGTGGAGGCGCTCAACCAGATCCTCCGCACGCAGATCAGGCCCGTCAATGCCCCGAAGAGGCCGGGCGATGTCCGCACGACGTACGCGAGCATAGCGAAGCTGAGGCGCCTCTTGAAGATGAAGGGTCTCGTCCGATTTGACGACGGTCTGCGTCTCACCGTCGAATGGTTTCGAAAGAAGAAATGGGGAAGCGAATAGTCATAACCGGCGGCGCCGGTTTCATCGGCTCACACCTCTCGGACCTTTTTATTCACAAGGGATACAGGGTTGTCTGCATAGATAACCTTATCACCGGGAAGATGGAGAATATCAGGCACCTCCTGAGACACAGGAGATTCCGATTCGTGAAACACAATGTGAGCAAGTACATCAGCGTGAAAGATCCCATCGACTGCGTCCTGCACTTTGCGTCTCCCGCGAGCCCCGTCGATTATCTAAAATATCCGATACAGACCCTCAAGGTCGGCTCTCTCGGGACGCACAATGCGCTCGGCCTTGCGAAAAGGAAAGGCGCGCGATTCCTCCTCGCGTCGACGAGCGAGGTGTATGGCGATCCGCTGGTGAACCCTCAGCCGGAGAGCTATTGGGGGAACGTGAACCCCATCGGGCCGCGGGGAGTGTATGATGAATCAAAGAGGTTTGCCGAAGCCATCACCATGGCCTACCATCGCGTGCATAAGATGGATACGAAGATCGCGAGGATATTCAACACCTATGGAGAGCGTATGCGGCTCAATGACGGGAGGGTGATACCGAACTTCATCGTCCAGGCCATCGTCGGCATGCCGATCACGGTGTATGGCAAAGGTACGCAGACGAGGAGCTTCTGCTATATTTCGGACATGGTCAACGGCCTCTATAGACTGCTTATGTCGGACGTGAACGAACCCATCAATATCGGCAATCCCGGGGAGTTCACGGTGCTCGAGCTCGCAAAGGCAGTCTTGAAACTGACGGGGTCCAGTTCCGAAATCATATTCAAGGGCCTCCCGTGCGACGATCCGAAAGTGAGACGGCCCGATATCACGAAGGCGAAGAAGATATTGAAATGGCATCCTAAAGTCGACCTTAGGACGGGTCTCACGAAGACCATGACGTATTTTTCATCGAAGATCGTAAAAGAGTGCATCGTACCGGAACCCCGATGATAATTCCCGCACATTAACGCGGACGATACCGTGAAAGTCACATTTATCTATCCCACCATGGCGGAGGGCAGTTTCAAGGACCCGTCGAAAGACATGCTCCTCCGCTCCATCCACCACGGGCTGTGCTATCTCTCGAGCTCGGCAAAACAGGCGGGTTTCAGCACCGACCTCATTGAGCTGCGCCTCTGCGCCGGTTGGGAAGAGTTCCGCGAGAAGGTCAAGAGGGAGCCCATCGACGTCGCGGCGGTGACGATGATGAGCCCCGATCACGAGAATGCCATGCGGTGCATAGAGATCATCAAGGCCGCGAGGCAGGAGACCGTGGTCGTCGTAGGAGGCATCCACCCGACGATCATGCCCGAGAAGCTCGCCTCGAGCAAGGGCGTCGATCATGTGGTGAGAGGCGAGGGGGAGGTGACGTTCGTGAAGCTGCTCAAGACCCTCGAGGAGGGCGGCACGCCGGAGAAGATCCTTCAGGGAGAAACCTTTTCCTTCGACAGCCTGCCGTATATCGACAGGTACCTCTTTGATGGTCTCGAGTCTCCGTGGGACTTCTTCCTCCCCATGCCGTTTTTCACCATTATGGCGGGCAGGGGCTGCAGCTACAATTGTAAGTTCTGCGCTCCTGCGAGCAAGATGGTCCACGGCAAGGGCGCGCGCCGCAGGAGCGTGAAGAGCGTGATCGACGAGCTCAGGCTCCTCAAGGGTAAGTACGGCATGAAGAGCTTCTTGTTCCACGATGACTGCTTCACCGAAAATTCGGAGTGGGTCTCGGAGTTCTGCAGGACCTATAAAGCGGAAGGATTTACGCAGGAGTTCATATGCCAGTCGAGGGCAGACATCATCTGCAAGAACCCCGGCATGATGAAGGAGCTTGCGCGCGTCGGCCTCAGGATGGCCCTCATCGGTTTCGAGAGCGGGAACGACAGGGTCCTGAAGTTCATCGGCAAAGGGGTGACGGTGAAGCAGAACCTTGACGCGGCAAAGATCTGCAGGGCCAACGGCATAAGGATATTCGCGAACCACATGTATGGTCTGCCCACGGAGACCAATGAGGAGGCATGGGATACGGCGAAGATGATCCGGAAGATCCGGCCTTACCGCGCGAGCGCCGCGTTCTTCACGCCCCATCCCGGGAGCTATCTCTACGACTACTGCAAGGCGAACGACCTTTCGCTCATCGACGACCATGACGATATGCACAGGTTCCCCGAAGTGGACAAAGCGAAGATAAGAGGCGTCGATTACGACTTCATGAGAAGGGCAGCGTCCGAATCAAAGAAACTCCCCTTTGAAGTTCGCGTACAGATGAGGATCGACAGGCTCTTCCCGAACCGCAGAAACCGTCGGTTCCTGAGGTCGTTCCGGGAATTCCAGAAGTCGCATCCCGGCATGCACGCGATGGATATCCTGAGCACGATGAAGGCGAAGTGCTCCCATGCCTAAGGTGAGCGTGATCCTGCCCGCGTATAACTGCGCGCGATATCTCTCTGAGTCTATCTCGAGCGCCCTCGCTCAGACCTTCGCAGACCTCGAGCTCCTTGCGATAGACGACGGCTCCACGGACGAGACGCGCGACGCGGTGAGCCGTTTCCTCCCGGACGCCCGGGTCGTCTACATTCGACAAGATCACCTCGGTCTCTCCTCCGCGAGGAACAGAGGCATCGAGGCCTCGCGCGGGGACTACATAGCGTTTCTCGACGGAGATGACCTGTTCCTGAAGGATAAGATCGAAAAGCAGGTGCGGGCCCTGGACCGCGGACGGGCGATCGATGTATCGTATACCTCCGAGAGGTATTTTTTGGCCGGCGCAAAAAACGAGTCGCTGCCCTCTCCCTATGAGAAGTTCTCAGGCGACCTCCTCTTTTTTTTGAAGAGGTCCAATTTCATCCATATCTCGACCGCCATGGTGCGGCGCTCTTCCCTCGACGGGATCAGGTTCGATCCGCTCCTCAAGAGCCATGAGGATTGGGATTTCTTCCTGAGGCTCGCCGCCAAGGCGAGCAGGTTCTCCTGCATCCGGGAAGAGCTCTCTTTGATAAGGGTCCGGAAGGGTAGTATGACGGAGGCGAACCCCGTCATGGACTCATCGAGGAGGATCGTCGGTGAGCGCGGGAAGAAGATATGGAAGGAGCTTAAAGAGCGCAGGGCGCTCACCACGAGAAAAGGCATCCAGAATCTCACGAGGTATTGTGTGTTAAAGACGAGGGCGGGGCTCGAGGGTTTTCCTCACTCGCCGAAGTTCAATAAGCCCCTGCCCTTCAGAAAGGCGGCCTGACCCATGGGACCCCGTTCCCCTTACAGAGCGAGCAAGGCGAGCGCAGCGTTTCCCTTGCGAAAGAAGCTCCTCTTTTCTGCCATCATCGCAGTCACGTTCCTTATTTTCCTGGACCGCTCCCTCAAGGTCTACGACACCGTGATGCAAAAAAAGCGGGAGGCAAAGGACCTCGCGGTCGTCTCGACAATGCTCGCCTCTTCGCAGCTCGAAGACTACAAGGCCGCGACAGATCTGAAATTGTATCCGTACGTGATGTTCAGGATGTCGCCCAACTTCCATTCGAAGACGATCAACGTAAATTCGATGGGATTCCGGGGCAGAGAGATCGAGAAGGAAAAAAGGGAAGGCCTATTCAGGATAATCGTCGTCGGAGGCTCTGCCGCAATGGGATACGGCTCGACGAGCGACGAGACGGCATTTCCCTATGTCTTAGAGCGGCTCCTCAATGCGGAATCGAAGGGCGCGCGGTTCGAAGTCATCAACGCCGGGCTCGCGGCCGCGATCTCGCGGCAGGAGCTCATTGTGATCGCCGCGGAGCTCCTTGACCTCCGGCCCGATATGATCATCCTATTCGACGGTTTCAATGACATCGTGGGCTCGGTCATAAATGACAGGAGGCCAAATTATCCGTGGAGGTTCGAAACACTCGAGAAGGCGATCTCGGCATCTCCGACGAAGCTCTTCATCAATAAGAGGCTGAGGAACTTCAGGCCCACGAGGAAGATCCTGGATCTTATCGAGGAGAAGAGGAAGCGGGAGGCATGGAGACAGTATCGTCCCAACGATCCCGCCGTTGAAGCATACCTTGAGAACGTACGAAAAATGTGCGCCCTCATCAAGGCCTCTTCCGCGGAGCCGGTAGTCGTACTTCAACCGGCGCTCTACTTCAAGAAAGATATATCGCGCGACGAGAGGTCGATACTCGATTCCCAGCCCCAGGGTCTTCGGTCCATTGTGGAACCGATGTTTGAGAAGGGAAGGATAGGCCTGGGGAAGGCCGCCAAGGAGGAGGGGGTGCTCTTCCTCGATCTCTCACATGGATTCGATGCGCATCCCGAGACGATCTTTTTTGACGCGGTCCATTTTGGGGACAAAGGGCAGGAGATTATTGCGGAAAAGATATTCCAAAGCCTCAAATCTCTTGAATCAATAACAAAGGCGATAGAGAAATAAGAGCGCCTTTTCATTCTTCTGGGTAGCATTTGTTTAAATCGTTTAATATAAAATAAACAATCCTTCATAAATTGACTGCTTAAATGTTCCTATCCGACTCATAACTAAATAGTTACGTAAAGCTTATTTCAATAAAAAAAGCCTCATTTTTCCTTGACATCCTGGCTAAATTAATGTAAGCTAATCATTTGATATTTTATCACTTCCATAGGGGAAACGATAGTCCACCCGCTTCAATGTTCGAGAGAAAGGAAATGCCGCCTGCTTATCATAGGGCAGGCATCAGCATGCGGCCTCACAAAAGGAGATGATACGATAACAGTCAAATGATTTTGGTGAAGTTCTCTGGATTAT
>CAYHAE010000031.1:18361-22671 GCA_964354545.1 uncultured Planctomycetia bacterium | reverse complement strand
CCGTAAAGGAAGAGGTCTACAATGACCAGGGCGCGCTCCAGCGCACCGATACCTATGCGCGGGTCGCCTCGAAAGATTATCCGAATGCGACCGAGGTCACCAGGACCACGGTATTCCCTGATGGCAAGAAAGACACCGCTACCTATTATGAGGACGCGCAGGGCACGGTCGTCACCAGGGACGCTGACGGCAGCTGGTGGAGAACAGAGGACTCGAGACAGCCGAACGTGCGTACCCGCTACGACATCCCGCAGGGAGCGAAGCCCTTCAATGACCAGGGTGTCTTCCAGGGCACAAAGACCAATGTGACGGAGACGAAGACGCAGAATACTGACGGCACAACCACCCTCACTACCAAAAGGGAGAATGTTACCACAAGTGTAAAGACCCTCAATGCCCAGAACCAGACAGTAAGGGAAGAGGTCTACAATGATCGCGGAGTTCTCTTGCGGACCGATACCTACGAACGCGCTGCATCCAGGAGCTACCCGGGCGTTACGGAAGTGACTAAGATGTCTGTTTCCGCAAAAGGCAAGAAATACTCATCCACCTACTACGAGGATTCGAAAGGCACAGTCGTGTCTCAGGATGAAGACGGCGACTGGTGGGTGCAGGACAAGGCGGACAGGAGTTTGAGCCATCAATACAAGCCGGCAGATCCCAAGAATCCGTTTGTCAACGGTGTGTTCCAGGGAGCTCAGACGGGGATTACCAGTCAGGAACGGCCGAGCGCCAGGTACCGCGGCGTTACGGAGATCACTATATCAGAACCCGGGAAGCCATGGAGGGTATGCTATCGAGACGCAGAAGGAAGGGTCCTCTCAAAGGGTGAGAAGGATACATGGTGGACGCGAGAACGAAATCCGGAGAATCGCGCTATCGTCACTGCCCACAAGATAAGGGGTAACTTTAGAGAAGGCGTTTTCGTGCAGGAAGGCGAGGATGTTGAGACTATCGCGTACGACTACGGCACCGGCAGCGGCACAGGGATAAACAACGAGACCGGAACGAAGACCGGGTATGCGCTCCACAACGGTATCTGGAGGCCGACGAGTGTCACCGAGCGAGACGGTTCAACGATCGTATGGCGTTACGGCGTGACCGACTACGACATCGGCGAGGGAAAGACGCTCCATGTCAAGAACGAAGCTCCTTTCGGGATCGCCGTGAAGAAGGAGGCAAAGGGAAGGATATTCATCTATCCGATCGTGGCAGAAGACGGAACGGTCAACTGGAAGAAACTCCTCTACGACTCCCAGCCGTGGGTATATACGGGATGGAAGTCGGGCGCGAACGAGCAAGGCGATACGTGGTACGCCCAGTACCAGCGCGGCAAACAGCTCGGTACCTGGACGGTATCCCGCGCGACGGCCGAAGTCGCGTACGACAGCGAGCGCGATCTTATACGCGTTCCCTGTGTCTATCATTGCAGGGGCGAGAGCAAGACCTCGAACGAGATGTGGGTTGTGACATACCGCGACGGGAATCCGACACATAGGGTGTTCAGGGACCATGCGGACGGCTTCCAGAGGAAACCGGTATTCACGGCCCCTGACGGGCACGTGTATGAAGGCTATCTCGGAGAAGTGTATGACCTGACCCTCAAGGTGCAAAAAGATGGTAAGCACTGGTTCGTGAACATGACGGACGGCAGGATATTCAACATACCCAAAGAGTATATGCAGGTCCTTCTTCCCGGCGGCGCCCCCATAAGGCCGGGGATGCTCCTCACGCTCAAGTTCGATTCACAGGGTAAGTTGCGAGCGATCATATATTCGAACGAGGACCGCCAGTCCGTTGCCTCAAGGACGAGTAAGGGCGACGTCGTCTACTTCTACCACGAAGGCGACAGGACATATAACGTTCCCGTCCCCGTCGGGAAGACCACTCTTGTGGACAGGGACTTCGTTTACTTCTATTACGGCGACCTCATAGGCGGCACCATGGTCGAGAAGTGGCAGGGCAACATCACGGTCAAGGGCGGGGTCGTCGTCGGCATTGAGAACAGGCGGCTCAAAGAATACCTGTGGAGGTCGAACGAAGTGATCACGGTGCTCGAAGAGGGAGCTGTTGCCGCACGCGAGTATCCCGTCGTGTACACGGTCTCGGCGAGGGACGTTGCTGCGGCAGCGAGAGGGGAAGCGGTAACGTATACGAGGGGTTATCTCGACAGGGATGAATTGATACAGCTCGATAAGAGGGAAGGCAAGGTCGCAATCAACCGTGACGCCCACCGCAATGCAGCGTCCTTTGGTATCGATTCGAAACAGGCGAGGGTCAGAGAGAACTACGTATACCCGGATGAACCGTTACGGGGCAAGTACAAGGTCGTGCTCACCGTGCCCGGGGCGCCGGATCAGGGGGGTACGACCACGCGCACCTGTCTCTATTCAAGGGGCTATCTCGATGACCAGCTCGAGCTGCGGCAGCTCTCCAGCATATACGGCACCGTGGAGTTCAATAATGCGACACATGGGGACGTATCCTATTCCGGGGACGTCATGAAAGACTTTGCCTATGCGCCGGGTGAGCAGCACAGGATAGAGGGGAAGGTCTACCCGGTCGTCTACATCGTGATGCGCGGGCAGGAGGTGACGGTCGACGGGACAGCGTGTTATGAAGCAAGGCCTGATGAAGCCGTCGTGCGGTGCTATATAGACGAATCGGGAGCGATGCACATGGTCGCAGGCCTTGAGGGAACGTTCTACTACGATACCGAGCTCCACCAGGTCATCAGGCGCGACACGAAAGCGGAATATACCTACGTGGAGAAACCGAACAAAGGCGGCTACAAAGTCTATAACCCCCGCGGCGACTTTGTGAGAGACGTCACGTTCACTTCCATTGCCGACGGCGCCGCTGTGACGCTTCCAGACGGATCGAGCGTGACGCTTCCTGAGGGAGGCCTCCGGGTGGATTCGAGGGAAGTGGAGTTCGGAGATACTGTTGCGGTCGTACAAAATCACCTCGAGGTCCCTGTTGCAGAATGGTGGACAAAGGCGCAGACAAAGACGACTGCTGTCTTCACGCTGACGAATGGCCAGAGGACAGGCATTGTCTTAGTCCTCATCAATGGCAGAGGGCAGGAGAAGGTGGTCGACCTCAACCGGATCTTGCCTCAGATACTCGAGAAGTTTTCAAGTCTCGCAGGGACGCATCAGCCCAATCTCCATGAGAATAAGCGCCAGACCGAACTGCTCGTATACTGGTTGAGCAGGGTCTATGAGCACCATCTTAGAGAAGCACATGAGGTGATGGCACCAGGGGACGTCGTCGCGATCTTTGACAGAGCGCAAGAGCTTGCTGCGATCGTGAGCGGGCGGGAAGCGGCTCAGCAACTAGGCGTGGACGGACAGGAAGTCCTCTTCAGCGTATCGGCTGAAGCAGGAAGAGAGAATATCGGGATAGTGATATATTGGTCGAGCGCAGGGGCATCAAAAGATATTGCCTTCCCGCGATTCGAGAAAGCGCTCAGGAGCGTTATCAGAGAGCCGGCCCTCTATAAGTATGTGAGGACGCTCCATCCGGATTTTGACAGTTTAAGCGATGCAAAGAAGCTCACTATCTTTATGGAAAAGGCGTTCTATTTCGCAAAGGAGAAAGCGCGGTTAGGGCTCACCGATGAGCAGGTGAGGACGCTGATCGATGGAAGGCAGGCAAGCGCTGAAGGCGCTACGATACAAGAGACGACCGAGAGGGTGGAGAAGAATATTCTATTGGGCAACTTATGGATGTTTGTGAAATGGATGCTTATAGGTATGGCCCTGCCTCTCGCGCTCATTCTCCTGGGTAGAATGTTGGTGCGCAGGATCAGAAGGGACGGAGAGGCCGATGCGGGCCCGACGAGACGTCCAAGGCCGCCGACAAGAGGAGGGCCGTCAACACCGCCGGCTGGAGAACCGACGACTCCGCTTCCACCAGCCGAAGAAGAAGTGGTAATGCCGCCTGTGCCTCCCACAAGAGAGGAAGAGGCAGAGAGGGAGAGGGCGCGCATCGAAGAGGAAACGAGGCGCGAGGCCCAAGTAGCACTTGCGGCAGCGCAGGTAGACGCCAGGGCGCTCGGCCTATCGACAGAAGGCACCGTCGAAGAGATACGCGGCCGCATCGCCGCAGAGACTACGCGAAGAGCCGGTGAGCTCGCCGCCGCGCAGGAAGACGCCAGGGCGCTCGGCCTCTCAGAAGAAGGCACTGTCGAAGAGATACGTGCGCGCGTCATCGCAGAAAGACAGCGGCTCGCAGATGAAGCTGTCGCAAGGGCACAGCAGGAAGAGGACGCAAGGCGCCAGGCACAGGCAGCACTTTCAGCAGCT
>CAYHAE010000031.1:0-18261 GCA_964354545.1 uncultured Planctomycetia bacterium | reverse complement strand
GGCGCGCATAGAAGAGGAAGCGGCAGCACAGGCACAGCAGGAAGAGGACGCAAGGCGCCAGGCACAGGCAGCACTTTCAGCAGCTCAGGCAGAAGCCAGAGAGCTCGGTCTCTCAGAAGAAGGCACTGTCGACGAGATACATGGCCGCGTCATGGCAGAAAGACAGCGGCTTGCAGGCGAGGCTGTCGCGAGGGCACAGCAGGAAGAAGAAGCAAGACGCCAGGCCCAGATAGCGCTTTCAACAGCACAGGCAGAGGCAAGAGAGCTCGGCCTATCGACAGAAGGCACCGTTGAAGAGATACGCGACCGGGTGGCACAAGAGAGGGCGCGCATAGAAGAGGAAGCGGCAGCACAGGCACAGCAGGAAGAGGACGCAAGGACTCTTGATTTAGGTTCTTTCGAGACGATAGTAACTACGATGGCCCCGGGCGAAGAAGGCGCATTGCCTCCCGGATTAGAGCCCGTTGAAATAGTTGTGCCAGGTCCTCAGGTCGCTGTGGGAGCGGAAGAGCTAGCGAGGGCGCGACGGGAAGGGGAAGCGAGACTCGAAGCTGTAAGACAAACCGCGCGGGAGCT
This sequence comes from uncultured Planctomycetia bacterium, assembly GCA_964354545.1. GTDB lineage: Bacteria > Omnitrophota > Gorgyraeia > 2-01-FULL-45-10 > JAHFGN01 > CAYHAE01. The sequence goes on along the minus strand of CAYHAE010000031.1, from coordinate 17,685 downwards.
TAGCCTCTCAGAAGAAGGCACTGTCGAAGAGATACGTGCGCGGATAGTGGATGCGATCGCGAGACGGAATGCGGAAAGAAGGCGCCAGGTACAGGTAGCGCTTACGGCAGCGCAGGCAGAGGCGCGGGCGCTCGGCCTATCCACAGAAGGTACCGTTGAAGAGATACGCGCGCGGATCGCGACCCGGAGGGCCCGGATAGAAGAAGAGGAAAGGGCCCGCCACGCCGCGGAGGCAAGAGTAGTGATCGCGGGACCGCTTGAGAAAGCACAGGAAGAGGCGCGGACCCTCGGCCTCTCAGACGAAGGTATCCTTGAGGAGCTCCGCGCGAGGATAGCAGGGGAGCGGATGCGCAGACGGGTGGGAGAGTTGGCGCAGCGCACCGCAAGGCAGGCAAGGATTGAAGAAGACGTTGCGGCAGACCTTGAAGCAGAGACTGCGAAACGAAGAGAGGAAGAAGCCGGTCCTGCACCGACAGTCACTGATCATATCCGAATGCTGGGGAGCAGACAGCCAGAAGATAGAGCGCAGGCAGCGGAAGCGCTCGGCGATTCTCGCGACGAAAGCGTTATATGGTACTTAAACGAAGCTCTTCTGACCGATATCCCGTCCGTACGCATTGCTGCCGCAGGGTCATTAGGAAGGCTTGGCGGCGAGACCGCAGCCCGGCATTTAATGGCTGCGCTCAGGGGAGAAAGGACCACGTCGGTTCGCGTGGCCATTGTCGAGGCCTTGGGCGAGACCGGTTCACCCCAGTCTCTGCGCGCGCTGATCTCCGCGCTCAATAACGACCAGGACGCGGCCGTTCACGTTGTCGCGGCCCTCGCGTTAGGCCGCCTTGGAGACAGGCACGCAGCGGAGCCGCTCATCGCACGGCTCGCCGAGCCGAATCCTCCGCCGGTCCGCGCTGCTGTTGCAACGGCGCTGGGTACCCTTGGCGTGCTCTCGCAGGCAGTGGTCCAGGCGCTGTGCACAAGATTGGGCATGGAACCCGATGAGGAAGTACGGGGCAGCATCCGTGATTCCTTGGAAAGGCTGGGAGTTTCTGCAGAGCAGATGGTCAATAGTAACATCTTTGCGCTGTCGAACAGAGAACCGAATGCGCGAAGGGAAGCGGCTCAGGAATTGGAGCGGTTCGGTGACAGGAGAGCGATACCGCACCTTACGAGAAGGCTCCAGGACGAAGACGATGCGGCCCGCCAGGCGGCTGCGCATGCATTAGAGGCGTTGAATACACCGAGGGAAGCGTGGGTGAGCGGCTATTCGGCGGCCTTGACAACGGGCCGAAGCCCAAGGACGAGGGGAGAGGCAGCGGCCGCGCTCGGCACTTTAGGCAGATACGCGGCTCCCTCCGGCACTCAGGTAGTCGATCAAAACGTGGTCCAGACCTTGATAAATAAGTCAGGCGACGTAGGCAACGATGAGCCTGAAGTCTTCATTGCCGCGATCAGAGCGATAGGCGCTCTCGGCGGCCCGAACGCTGTCCGGCATTTGCTATTGAGGCCGAACGATCCCAATCCGAATATCCGTCGCGCGGTGGTCGAGGCCCTCGGAGGCGTCGCTGAACACGAGAGGCTTGAGGTGCGTGATACCATCGTCAGCCGCTTGTTGACCATACGAAGCGGCGACCTGTCGGACATCGTCCGCAATGCCGCAGCCACCGTCCTCGCACGGCTCGGCGTAAGACATGCGTCCGCGCCGCAACCTCGTCCGGGGCAGGGGCACGCGTTCAAGCCCCTCGACGTGGTGCTGCCGGGGATCGTCTCGCTGGCAGTCTTAGCCATCATGATCTTCTTCGGGATCCACATGCCTGCGGAGCATATTTTCAGATTTGTATTCTGGATCCTCCCGTTCGCGCTCTTCTTCGGCTACATCCTGGCCCGCTCCGCCGAACTCGGAACTGTGTCCTACAGGGCGAACCGCGCAGCAGGGCTCGGGTTATGGGCTTCCTTAATGACACCGATCCTCGAGCGGGGACAGCTATATATTGTGGAAGGTCGAGGATATGAATATTTGAGCAGGCGCTATCGGTCCATCATCATTAGACATGAACAAGTAAAGTATCATTGGCTTGGCATCCTCTCGCTCTACATGAGCTTTTATAATGCACTCATAGCACGGTGGGTAGAGGAAATGGAAATCAAGAGGGGCAAAGAACCTGTGCCTGAGGTTGTGCCTTCACCAGAAGCCCGCACCGAAGCCGCGGGTTCTTCTGAACCGCCACCGGCCAGCGCAGCCGCTCCCGGGCCTGTGTCTGGACCGACGGCAGGTGATCATATCAGGGCATTGAAGAGGAGGGGACCGCGAGATCGCGAAGCGGCAGCTGAGGCCCTTGGTGGTCTGGGTGATCAAAGTACCGCGGGTCCGTTAATCGAGATCCTTATGCACGATCGCGTTCCGTCCGTACGTGTCGCTGCCGTGCGTGCATTGGAAAGATTGGGCAATGAGAGTGCCGTTGAACCTTTAATTCGAGCGCTTGATAATGATCCTTCAGCATCTGTTCGTGTCGCAATAGCAGAGGTTTTTGGTATCGTTGAAACACCAGCACCCACTGTATATGCTCGTGACTCTGTAGACAGGTTAGCACGGGTAAATCTACTGCGTGCGGTAGAATTACTGATTCTGATGAGGAATAATCCCCATTGTCCTATCGATATCTGCACCCATATAGATGAAGTCTTGGAGGAAAAATTCAAATCCCTTAATGTGCAAGAAAGCAGAGTTAATTTTGACGATGTCAGGAGAATCGCGCATACGCCCGCTGAGATCATGCGCGTAGCAGTACTTATCGAAAGACTTCCCTTGCCGGAGGAGGGAGCGGAACGTGAAAGCTGCAGGGAACGCAGGGAGCATGTGTGCGAACTTTTGAGACGGGCATATTTTGATAGTATCGAAAAACGTTTAAATGCAGTTACGAAAAACATCGGCGGGGCCTACAGGAAAGCGAATATGGAATTGAGGCCGAGCGCGTACAAGGATATCGGAAAAGGCGCGCTGCGTCCGAGCGCGATGAAGTTCAGCCACACCCTCGTCGTCTTCTTCTCGGGTCTTTTCGCATTCATCCTGTGTGCACTCAATCTCAGAGAAGCCCTGATGATGGGAGCATGGCGAGGGTTCGGGTGGTCTGTGTGGATCGCAGTCGCAGTCTTCATCTGTGTTGCGCTCTTCGTCAGCAGATCAGGCCTGCTCACGAAACTGGAATATCGGCGAGACGATAGGATGCGCAGGGATTTTGATAACGACGTGCTCGAAGGGATTTATAGAGTATTGGATACCGAGCGAAAGCGCACAGGGGATTCGGATGCCGTTGTGATCGCTGAAATAAAGCAAGCGGTACAAGAGGCTTTGAGGCAGGCGCAGGGTGCAGATCGAGAGGTCCTGAACGCCTTAGGGGAGATACTGAACGACCGAGACTCAACGAGGAGGCAGGCACTTGAGAACTTCGCAAGAAGACTGAGAGAAGCACGTGAGCAACGGGATAGCGATGTGCTCATGAACGTTTCCCGCAGACTGACTGAGATGGAGACGTGGAGGGCAGAACGCGAAGAAAGCCGTATCGATGGTGTTATTAAATCCCTTAGAAGGGCTACCGAAGAAGCCTTACCCAGGGCGAGAAGAAAGCAGAAGAAAGTCATCGAAAACCTCGAAAAGATATTAGAGGAGGCACGCTACACGAGAGCAGAGGTAATTGAGAATTTCAGCAGAGAATTAGCAGAGGCGCGTGAGAGGCACGATAGCGTGGTGTTAAGGACGATTTCAGATAAATTGACGAGTGCACGCAATAAGATGAATGAGAATGAAGCAACCGCACTGAGTAATATGGTGAGCGAGCTTGCCAATGCGATCCATGAAATATCACAAGAGGTACCGGACGAAGAGCAGGCGGAGCTTAGAAGGCTCGCAGAAATAGTGGCTGATGATCAAAGCCCTGCACAACAAGTGATTGAGAGATTCGGTGAAGAATTAGAAAGAGCGCGGGAACACCATGACAGTAAAGCGCTTGAGGAGATTACTGACCGGGTAACCGATATGGTAACGCGGAAGGAGAAATCCGAGGAGGCTGCTTTTAGCGATATAATGAAGGAACTCGCCGCTGCTGTCGATGACATGCGTGTATACGCGACCGGCCGACATGCAAAGACCCTTGGAAGGCTTTCCACAATTTTGAGTAGCGGGGAGAGGCGTCTCAAGGAAAAAGGGATTGAACGATTTGGTAATGCCTTGCAGAATGCGCGTATAAGGCAAGCGGTTGCGGTTGAAGTCCTTATAAAAACATTGAGACAGACCCGGAGAGATCTGAAGAGGCTGCAAAAGGACTCAGGCCTCTCATTTAAAGAATGGAGAGACCTCACTCGCATGAACGTGGAGGCGCGCTTCCCGACCGAGCCGGACCATACGAGAGTCGAAACGATGAATATCCAGATCGAGGACTACATCGACTATTGCCGCGAATGGCTCGGATATGTCAAGGACCACATGGCCACCGCGCGGCTTACCACTGCGGCCGATTACTTCAGTTATACCACGCTGGCCGGAGACATGCCGATCCTGTATCTGGACAATGAAGAAGGATTCTTCCAGACACAACGCTCAGATGGGAATGTGCGGCTCATGCCCGGTAAAGAAGGAGATTATCCTGGTCAGGGAGGACAGTCGCGTTACCGTATTATCGGTGAGTCAACCCCGCATAATGGTCCGATACGGTACGGAAGGGCAGAGCATCCGATGCCTGTTGTCGAGCTCATAGACCATATGGACGCGCTCGAAGACTATATAGGGTCAAAGGTCTCCAATTCTTTCGAGCTGATGAGGGCTCGCAGAGAAGCCGCTCGAGAGACAAGGATGAGCACCACAGGCGGCCTTGACGAGGGGACGCGGGAGACATTGGAGCGCGCCGTTGACAGAACGCAGTCGTACACCTCCTTCTCTCACGAGAGCAGGGTGCGTGCGCACAAAGGCATCGGCGGCGCAGGCCCTGCAAATTCGAGCCGTGAGCGGATGCGCGAGAGGCATCGATTGACCCATATCGTTCTGTCCATCGGTCTTGTGATACTGCTCAGCATAGGATATATCGCGCGGCAGTATCTCTCGAGTTTCGGAACCGGCATCGAGAGTCTCCCGGAGATGAACCTTATCGTCTTTGCCATAAACTTCTTTGCCGGCGCCCTTCTCCTCGGCTTCATGAATATCAACATGCTCTTCAAGCTCATCTTCTTCTTCGCGCGATATTTCGTGAAGAGGGAGCAGGAGGAGGCGATATTGGCGAACGACATTATCAGGTTTGTCCCGCCCGGCATTTTAGCTGAGTTACTGCAAGACGTACGGAAGGATATCGCAGAAGAGGGAAGACGGATACCACGTTCGCTCACGCCGCTGGATAGAATGGGCGAGCCTACTGAGATCAATGAAGCGAACGCATGCAGGGTTGTCGAGAACGTGTCGAGAGAATATAGCGGATTCTACGGGGTCCTGGCCGCATCTGTACGGAACGAAAAGCCATCGCAGTGGCCTCTCCACAGGTTATATCTGGACAAGAACATAATGGAGATCGTCTATCTTGCGAATACAGAAAATAGGACAGAGCTCGAAGGCGTGCTCCTCGAGATGGCAAGAGAAGGACATATGACCGGATGGAATAACGGCACGGATCTCACGCCAGAGCGTATGGGAGAACTTAATGAAGACAGAAGGGAAAGAGGCGACCTTTCCAACCTGGATCTCCTCGAAGGGCTCACGCTTGCGGATATTCGGTACCTGTTGAGCAAGCAGGACTATCGCGAAAGGCTCTGGCCTAAGATCGCGATAATGATCACCTCGTTTGGCGGCGGGATGGCGGACAAGATGGAACGGTATGTGCCGAGCGCGGTGAGGCACTATCCGGGGAGGCTCGATTTCTTCATCGTCACCGACGATACAGATAAAGATGGGCCCGCAGTGGTCAGACAGGCGCTCTACGGCAATAATATGGGCATCGATATCGGCCCTAATCCCGCTGCTACAATGTACGGATACAGGCACCAGGTCCACGTGATCACCATCAGGAAACATGGCGTGAACATGGAGACAGGCCAGAGGAAGGTGAGGATGAAGCCTCCCATGAACGCGGAAGCGGTCATGCTGATGAAGCAGATCTATGCGGAACAGGCGATGACGGAATGGAATGCGATGGGAGAGGAAGGTCGCGACAGGGTGAGGGCGAGGATGGCCGCGAGGATCATGGCTGAAAGGGGAGAGGAAGCGTGGGATGCTTTGGCTGGAGAGGAGCAGGAGCGGCTCATCATGCAAGAGTACAATCGAAGCTACCTTCCCAGGTCCCAGGAACTCATCGATGAAGAGGACAGGCTCGGCCAGATGAATCTAAGGACAAAGGTTACGGTGTGGGCGGCAAGGCTGCGCGCGATAAATGAGCAGTTGACAACGGGAAGGGTCGATGCGCGCGACAGGGAGCATTGGGGGATAGATCTCGACAGTGACCGTGTGCTGTTAGAGGGGATATTCGATTCGATCGAGAGCACTTTCACGGCGAATGCGTCGAATACGGATGTCGGTGAGTTGAAAGTCCTGTCGCAGGAAGAGGCAGTCGAACGGTATGCCCATCTTGATTTAGCGGATCTCCCTGATAGCGAGGTCCCGGCAACAGCAGCGCGGGACAGGGTTACTTACCAGTACTGGTGCTTCCTGCAGACGTGGGGCAGGGATTTTAAAACAGGCGAACCGGTAGATGCAAAAGAGTATTTTATAAGAAAGAACTTTGAAGACCTCAATATGCCCTTCGTCATCCAATCAGAGCTGAGGCTTATTCCGTACGTAAGCCCCTCGTGGTCTCAGGAAGCGCTTCTCGACTATCTCACGTGGCACAGCACTATCCAGCCGGGACAGACGAAGGTAGGGTTCCTGTTCTTAGGAGGGACCGGTAATAACTTCCAATGGAAGCATCTTGCGTGGACAGAGGCTCTCGTAGATGGGAACGGAGAGGTGCTCCGCGATGAACGTGGGAGGTTTGTAGAGAGGCCGCTGTGCGAGAGGGCGAAATTCCAGCTCCTGCTTCGGCCTCTGCGCGAGGCGATTAGTGAAGAGGAGACGAGGATGGCGCATGCGCGGCGTGCGGTGAGCGTTGAAGAAGAAGTGGCGCCGCCCGAAAGCCCCCGCGAGATAAGGGCAAGTACGACAGGAAGCCCTGAAGGAGAACCGGAGAGTGGAGGCGTGGAGCGGACTGCACAAGAAGTAAGACAAGAAGCGATCACCGTTCCTTCCTTGATATTCAGGGACAACCTCAATGAGCTGAGCTCTCCCGGCGTGTGGGACCTCTATAATAAGATCGAGGATGCGGAACTCGGTTCGAGGACGGCGAAATTGAGGATGAAGAACACAAGGATGGTAGGTAAATGGACACAGATCCTCGAGGAGCTGCTCCCTGCGCTGGGGCTTGGGTGGTGGCTCCAGAGGACGCGTTGGATAATACCGCAGACCCTCTACGTCATCCTTTCTTACAGGCCTGCGGCGTGGATGTTCTACGGGCAGTACATAGGGCTTGGCCTCTTCTGGGCCATATTCGGGTCAAGGGGTTTGCTCATGAACGCAAGCTACATCCCGGTTGGGTTGAGCATGGTATTACAAGGAGTGGTTATGGCAGTAGTAGGAGCCCTCTTCCTGTATATAGCAGCCTCTGTTGTTAGGTGGTTGTATCACCAAATTACACGGCGTCCAGATGCCATGTCAGGACCGGAGAGTGCGGGAGGCGGTGGTGTGAGAAGATTACTTGTAGCAGCGTCCTCGATCTTCGGATTAATACTCGCAGCGGCGACTATACATATCCCAATCCTTTATCCGACAGGTATGGTCGGCCAAGGGCTCATCATGGCTGCGGTCGGGTTCTTCCTCTTCGGGTGGTTGTTCTACGGCCTTGGGAAGGCCTTCAACTCCATACGCATAAGCACGGGCAGAGAAAGGAACGTCCAGTGGAGTATCGACCCGCTCAAGACAATGGGCTATTTCAAATTCCAGGCAACCGCTCATCTTGCCGCTGCGACCTATGCGTCCGTCTTTGCGGCTGTCACGCTGATAGTCACTATATTGTACCTCATCGGCAATACCATCGTGAGCATCTCCGAGCTGCCCATATCCGGAGGAGGGCTTGGCGCCGCCTTGTTCGCATTTGGGCTTATCCTGGTCAAATATGTGCCCGTTATCATAGGATGGGTCACTGCCCAGACCATCGGAGCCGTACTCTTCCTGTATCCTCCCATCGCGCAGTCGCTCATGTGCTTTATCCCCTCGGTCGAACAGGGCATACAGAATGAAGAGTCGACGAACGAATCCCTCAGGATGAAATTAGGGGTGGGCAAGAGAGAGTACTGCAAGCTGCCGGGATTGAGAGTGATGGATACGTATGAAATGAGCAGCGAAGAGCTGGCGAATAGAGATCAGACGGGATTCCTGGATAACCATGAGACCGTTCTTCGCATCGCGCTCTGGTATGCCGAGACGCACGAAGAGGAGTTGAGAGGATTTACGCCCGTCCAGATAGAGGAGCGGCTATTCGGCGCGAGAAGGATCAATGAGAGGAGAGGTGCCGAAGATGCTCCCAGGCCGCCCGTAGGATACAATGAATACGTGCAAGAGCTGCGGAACAGTCTGCAGGCGCTTCAGAACCTGAGGCGGACGCTGAACGAACAGGACTATCTCCCTGAGATCGACGATGCTATTGTCGCGGGGCTGCGCCGTATCTATACCCTTCAGCTTCCGGAGGAGTTCAACATCAGTGATGACGCGACGATACTTCGCCTCCTGGATGACTATGAGATCAATGCGAGGAACGCGATCGCCTATGCCGGGGCTCGCCGCATCGAGATAGCGGGCTTTACCGCAAGGGACACGAATGCGAGGGTCTTTGGTTGGGCTGACATCAATGAGAAACTGAAAATCGGAAAGAAGGAATTACTTGACCACCGTTTTACGAGAAGGTCGTACGAACTTGCGGTGGTGAGAGATGTACCAGGGCTTGCAGGCATTAGAGGCATCAGGGAGTTCACCGCCACAGTTCAGGGAGATGACCTGGTCGTCAATGTCGAGCGCCTGGAGAGCGCCGTCCGCATACCTCTTGCCGAGTTCCAGGAAGAGACGCAGCATACCCTGAGGGCCGCGGCAGAGATAGGCGGCACTGTGGAGAGAGGGGTCCTGTGTATTCGGATAGGGAGTGACGTAAACCACTATATACATGTGATGGAGGAAGAAGTTCTGGGCACAGAACTGGAAGACCTGAGGAGAGAGGTCGAGGGCAGGGTATATATAGGTAAGGGGACCCTCTTCACGGGCCTGTTCATTTTATCGATCCTCGGGTATCTCTTTACTTATGGCTTCATAACGTTCGGCGGCTGGCTCGGCGTCATCTACTTTGCCGTCACCCTTCTCGCGGCACTGTGGACCGGAGTCGGCCTTATACAACAGATCCTGAATCTCTCGGCATGGCTGTCCGGAAGGCAAGCGCCGCCTCTTCTCAGGGTCGGCAGGCTACCCTACCATACCTTGAGGCTTATGATAATGGCGTTTACCATGGTAGATTATTTCAACCACCTCTTCATCTCCGGTTTCATGAACCTGCACAACATGATCGCCAAGAAGAAGTCAGAGGCGAAGTGGGAGAGGGGGAGGACGTCTGTCGTCACCGTTGTCATGGGAGAAAAACGCTCGCCTGACATCGTGAGAAAAGAGCGATATGTCACCAAACCGCTTACGTGGTTCTGCAACAGGGGATGGCTTACCCTGATCCTGCTCCTCTCGTTCATCCCCATCATATTGACGCCTCTCAAGAGCTTCCATGATATGGCCCAGAAGCAGATGTGGACAAGCGCTTATATGGCGACGAGCTACCAGCCGTATCTGGAGGGCGAGAGGGATATGTCACGGACGGAACTAAAGACCGCCTATGACTATATGAAGAAATCGCAGGCGAACGATCCGTTCCGCAGGTTCGTCTATGGCGAAGCTCCTGAGGGCGATGCAGGCGGCATAATCCGGGCGGAGGTCGATAACCTCGTCGCCGATATCGAGCAAGGGAACCGCGAGAGGGCGCAGAAGAGGTGGAACGCGATCAGCAATTTCCTGAGGTACTACCAGATAGACATATTGGCGGAAGTCCAGACCGGGATGCTCTCGCGAAAGCACGCCCAGGGGCGTTATGACTATGTGATGGAACATGTGCGGGATGGGTTGAGCCGCGCGGGGCTATTGGATAAATACTATGAGATCACCGGGACGACGTCTGCCGAGGACGCGGTATCTCTCGCGCAGGCCGACACGTGGTCGGAAGAGGGCATGTCGAACGAGCCTCTGCGGGTCGAAGGAAATACCGTTGTGGTCAACTTCAAACTGGGAGGCTTCACCAATTGGGGAGGCGCACCCAATCAGCACGGCATTGTCGCCACCTTGAAAAAATCGAGGCCCATGAAGGATTCTGAAGAGTTCGTCTTTGACGTCCAGATCCCCCGGGAGTTCGCGCATAGGATGATAGGGCGGTTCGTCGAAGCGTATGCCATTGACGCAAAAGGCGAACGATATAAGATGGGAAAAGAAGCGCGCGTGGTCATAAGCCGCGAAGATCAGCGCGGCAGAGACCTTCTGGAAGGAAGGCCCGTCACCCTCAGGATAAGGCCGGAGGCGCCGTCTACCCCCGGTTTCGATCCGATGCTCGTAAAGAGCTTCTATATCGAAATAGACAGCGGCGTTACGACGCACGCGGACGTTGAGATGCTGATAATCAATCCGCGTATCCAGAAGAGGGTGCCTTTCCAGTCCACGCTCAAGGAGCCCAGGCCGCTTTATCAGGCAGCACCTGCCGTTCCGGCCGAACGTGCCGCAGTCGGGGATATGTTCTCGAGCGACGCGTACGTACGGCTCTCGCAGCTACAGCGGATCCAGTTCGGGAAGGTCTGGGACGCCTACCAGCGGGAACTCGGCACGGCGAAGAGGAGGCACGTCATCTCCAGCCTCGAGGGCCAGATGCGCAAACTCGGCATCGATCCCAAAGGCCGCGAGGGATCGGCTAAATCTGCACGGGCATCGACGTCGGGAATAAGTAAAGCAGCGGAAGGAATTGATGCAGGACTGAAACAACCGATTATACAAAAGATTTCTGGTATCGAAGAGACCACTATTCATAGAATCTCGCATCTCACAATCCCGACACTATTTCTATTGTTATTGAGCAACACGACATCGGCATTCGCCCAAACAAAAGAGCTGATCCAGGCTACATATTATCCCGAATCGGGGTTAATAATGCTTGGCGTTATTACAGGAATCATTATAATAATGATTGTTATTGAGGTGGGCATCAAGTCAATAATAGGTGCGATTAGAGATGTTGTCCACGCAATGTTTCATTTACGCGAACGAAAGTATCTGCGAGAGGTTCATCGACAAGAAGAGATACAGCGCGAAGAGAAAATGAAAGCAGATGCGGAAAGACGAGCCGCTGCTCTTGCAAAGGCTGAATCTGATAGTCCAGACGATATTTTTGAAGCAGCAAGATACGGAGAGTATGCTGTGCGGTCAGAAGCTCTCGCGAATATAGCAAATATAAATGATATTGGTAAGCTTGATCATCTGTTGGCACTGACTCAGGAGCATTCGGATTGGGGAATACGCGAACGCGCCTATGACGCTCTTTTCAAAGTGGGTACCCCAGCCGCCATAGAAAGCGCAAGAGTGTGGGTTGCACAATCTCTACAAGATAAGAATAGAAAAAATCCCATTCCGGCACCGATTGCAACAAGGCTTTGCGCGCAAATAATAGTGCGGGAAGATATCGAGATAATCAACGAGCTAGTTTATATTTCAACAAGACAGCTACGCGATAGCGAAGGTACGATTAGCGAGACCATAGATTTTTCAGGATTGGAAGCCTTGGTGAATAATCCCGCCGAATTAATGGCGAAAATTAACGATATAAAAGTTACCAAAATAATACACCCACTTGCCTTGGAATTTCGAGGCGATATCGAAACCTTAAAGTCTACTATAAAAACACCTGAAGAGGCTCATGTCGCAGAATATGTAATAAGGGCCCGTGTGCAGAGAACAACGATTACGCGTGAGGTTGAAGTTGGTATTGGGAAAAAACCTATATATGGTTATCGCACGGATCCGTTCGGGGGAGGTGCAAGCACCGATAGAGGTTTTGTGGATACTGATGAAATTGTTGGTTATGAATATGACAGATATGAGACAAGAACAGAAGTTGAACATTGTGTAGACGATTCGAAAGCACGAGCGCTTATTGCGAATCCCGCCGAGCTTCGCCGATTGATCGACGAAGAGCTCGCGAAGAGGGCGCCGCGGCCGGAAGCGAGGAAAGACGAAGGGGCAGGTGCTGTTCCGGCACACGTGGAAAAGGTCGAACCTGCGCAACCCGCGGCACAGCCTGAGGAACCTGGACGGAGCGCTGCAGCGGTGCCACAGGTGGAGCAAAAAGGCGAAGGGAAAGGCTCTGAAGCGGTTGCGGAGAAAGTCGAACCCGTGACTTCGGGAAAAAAGCCAGCAGAACCTACAACGGGAACTGCAGCAATGTCGCATGAAGCGAAGAAGGACGAAGGCAAAGGCCGCGCGTCGACGAGCGGAGAGGTGTCGTCAAAGAGAAGTATCCTCGATGTCTCTTCCGAGGAGATATTGGGCCTCTCGCAGGGTTACGCGAAAGACCATATGGACAGAGTCGCGCGGATAGCCCTCGCCATCGGACGCGCAATGGACCTGTCCGAACAGAATATGAATGTCCTGAGGTGCGCGGCATACGGGCACGATGCAGGAGTCTACAATGCCCCGGAGACCTACGAAGGTTTCAAGAGGATGGGGATAGACCTGATGAGGTCGACGACGATGGGGCAGGACGAGTTCGTGAGATACGCGGCCGAGGTAAAAGGTGCGCCTTTGACGGAGCAGGAGATAACGATGCTCGATGATATTTATCGTCACGGAATAAATTTCTCCGAATTCCTGAAAGAAAGATACGAACTGCCTGCAGAAGTCGAGATATTGATAAGGGGCCACGGGAATTACGGGCGTTTCCTGGAAGACATAGAGAGATTGCACGACAGGATCTCTATCCCGATAGGAGCCCTGAAGCGCCTCTTGTCCATCATTATCACGGCCGACATGTTCGAGAACGGCAATAATATGTTTAAGAGCCGGACTTTCAGGAATAAAGGTTTTGAGACGTTCGACGAAAGCTTCACATGGATCGAAAGGACGTACGAAAGTTGGGGAGTTGAGGATACCGGTCCGGGAGAGGTCCTCGCAGGGCTTCTGGCCTCCCGCGATCAGGAGCTGCTGGGGATTGTATCTGAGGCAAGACAAGGGGCAGGATTGACGGAGAAGGACGAAGAATTTATCCGCGCACATTCTATTCACGCGCAGACGGAAGAGACGCCGGGCCTGCGTCAATCAACAACCGGCTCTGCGGCGGCCGCGCCGGACATCGTGGTCGGCGTGCCCAAGGGTGTCTTCAGCGAAGAGACCTTCGCGACGATACGCGCCAAGAACCCCGGCGTTGACGTCGTCGAACTCTATTCGAAAGAATCGGACGTGATGCTTCAGGAACTCGAGCGCTCGCGAGTGAACAGGGGCGCGCGATCGTCAGCGCTCATCGACGTCGAAGGGATAACCCCCGACGAGGCGGCGAGGGCGGTCGCGGAGATCGTGCAGAAGCTCCGTTCGGACAGGTTCGACCTCACCTATCCTAGGCTCAAGGTGCTGGATGAGAACGCGGTCCAGGCGTTGAGGACGATGACGGCCAAAGAGCTGCGGAGGGTGCAGGAGTATCTCATCGAAGGGATACCGGTGATACAAAATTACAGATTGAACGAAAAGAGCGCGTTTGACTTACGGATACATTCTCTCTACAGGATGCACAGGACCGACTATACGGCACGGACCCTCGCGTACCTCGACTCTCTTTCGGCAGAGAAGACAAACAGGAGGCGCTATATCGCGACGACGGTGACGAATTCGCTCGAGATGAGGCTCCTCGCCGAAGCGATACGGGAGAGGAAGGAAGCGATGGAGGTCACCGATGAGAAAGAAGACCCTGTCGCCGACATCGTCTTCGTGAGGATGGACAACGTGAGGGAGGACACCCTCGACGAGCTCCTTGTGGTGACGGGCCTCGCGGGCCTCGTGAGGAGGGAGGACTGTATCATAATACCGGCCGCGCTTACTCCTCAGGAGGCGTTCGACATGGTGCAGAAGCTCTACCCGCAGGCAACCGCGAGAGAAGTGGCGGTGGGAGCGGCGAGAGAGACGATCCTCGTCGACAGGGACCACCCGGACGAGATACTGAGAGAGATGCTCCTCGTCCAGCTTGGGAGCTCCGGCCTCACGAGCCAGCTCTACAAGATGATGATAGATATCATCGCCTCGGGCGATGCCGTGCCTCAGGGCGTGAGCGCAAGCGAAGTCGACAGCGTCAGAGGGTACAACTGGTTCATCTACCTGCCGAAGATGGAGGCGATCGACCTCAGGCGAGAGGCAGAGGCCTACGAACGGTACGTACAGGACGTGCTCACAAGGGCATAAGAGAGGCTGTATTATCATCGGATTATTATCATCGGGCTGCAGGATTATCTGCAGCCCTTTTTTTTCGCGCTGGACAAAAGGTAGGCCATGAAGTAAAATCAGGGCGATGGGTTCTCTCACCGCTTCTCAAAGATCGCACACGGAAGAAGGAGAAGGGGCGCCGCAAGCCTACCGGCTGTTTATGCTTCTTGCGTTGTGCGTGCCCCTCTACGTGATAGGTCTGGGTTCGATCTCTTTGACGGACTCCGACGAGGTCTTCTACGCGGAGAGTGCGCGGGAGATGATCGCAAGCCACAGCTGGCTCACCCCGCTCATCTTCGGTGCGCGGCAGTTCGAAAAACCGCCGCTCTTCTATTGGCTCCTTATCACTTCTTTTAAGATGTTCGGGATCAATGCGGTGTCGGCGAGGCTGGTCTCCGCGCTCTTCGGTACGATAGGGGTGCTCTGGACGTATATCCTCCTCAAGAGAGTTCTCAGCGAGAGGGTCTCTTTCTACTCAGCCCTCGTCCTGGGGACGAGCCTTTTCTACGTCGCGGTCTCGCGATTCGTGGTAACCGATATGGTCTTCTCGGTATTCGTAGCCCTATCCCTATATTATTTTTACCTATGGTACAAGCTGAAGAGCGATAGTATCCTTATTTCCTTCGGGTTCTTCGCCGGCCTTGCCGTCCTGACGAAAGGGCCCCTGGGGATGGCGATAGCGCTTGCGACCATCATCGTCTTCTTTGGACTCACACGAGACATAGGCCGTATAAGGTCCTTTCTCTTCAACAGGTGGTGGTTCATCTTCCTGGCAGTGAGCCTGCCCTGGTATCTGTACGCAACGCTTCGGTACGGCAGAGAGTTCTTGTGGGAATTTTTTGTCCGCGACAATCTGCACCGTCTCTTGTACGCCGAGCACCAGGCGCTCGGGGAATGGTATTTCTATCCCGCGGTCATTGCGGTCGGCTTTTTGCCCTGGACAGGCTACCTTGCGGCCCTGGGAAGAAATTTCAAGAGATATAGAGACGAATACTTTTTTTTCCTCGCCTGGGCAGGCGTCGTATTCCTTCTGACGGGTCTCGCGCGTTCCAAATTATCGGGCTACATCCTGCCCCTCTTTCCTCCGGTCGCTGTCCTTATCGGAATCGCGCTGGATTCTCTCGTCGAAAAAACGCGCCTCACGACCGCGGTCGGGATCCTTCAGATAGGATTCGCGGTAGCCGTATGTGCGCCTCTTCCGCTCCTTGTGAAAAGCTATCCCGATGTATACGCGCACGCTTTCCTGAGCGCCTCGATCCTCTCTCTTACTCTCGCCGCCGCAGGCCTTCTCCTTCTCCGCGGAAGGACGAGGTATGCGTTTCGAGCGATCGTTGTCGGTACTATGCTGTTCGTGCCCATCACCGTTCACACCATACCTCCTGCGTTAGAGACCGCCTTCTCCAACAGTGATCTGAAAGAGGTTGTCGACAGGTATCATTATTCGGGAAAGGTCATCGTGTGCAACAAGGCGTATATGAGGGGGGCCTATTTTTTCACGGGTAATCCCGTCGTCGTGATAGATACGAAGAAGAATCCCTTTTGGAGCGCGCTCCCGCTGCGGGTGATCGCGGATGACAGCGAGGTCTCGGATTTCTTTCGTGGCGAGGAGACCGTCTTGTGCGTCCTGCAGAGGAGCGACGTGGAACGGCTCAACCGGATATTCTCCCATACAAGGGTGCAGCAGGTCATCCACCAGAACGGGGAGAGGTTCGTGGTTGCGAGCAAAAGACTGTAGGAGGCGGCTGTGCATATACTCATGCGCTTCGATGAGGTGCTTTTTCGGTTCCTGAACCAGGGTTTGAGCAACCCCGCGCTCGATCTCTTAATGTGCGTGGCAAGCGCGCTTGCGACGAGGGAGTTCTTTGCCCCGATGGCGCTCATCCTGCTCCTTTCCAAGAAGAAGGAGACGAGGATGCTGGGGCTCCTCCTTATCGCGGGCCTCACCGTGCAATACTTTACGGTGAACATTTTGAAAGAGCTGATAACGAGGCCGAGGCCGATCGAGACGCTCCGCGACGTGACGCTTATCGTAGAAACGGCCGGCTTTTCGCTGCCCTCAGGCCATGCGACGAATGCGTTCATGGCAGCGTATCTCTTCTCCTCGGTCTTCAAACGGCATATTGTATTCTACGGCCTCGCGCTCATGGTCGGCATTTCGAGGGTCTATCTCGGCGCCCATTATCCGCTCGACGTACTCGCAGGGATGGCGGTCGGAATAGCGATAGGGTATGTGCTCACGAAGGTCGCGAAGAGCATAGAACCGACCTTTTAAAAAATAGCGCGCAATGAAAACCGATTTTTTACCCATTTCAAAAGATGATGTAAAAAAGAGAGGCTGGGACGGGCTGGACGTTATCCTCGTCACGGGCGACGCGTACGTGGACCACCCCTCCTACGGCGCGGCCGTCATCGGAAGGTTTCTCGAGAGCAAGGGTTTTAGGGTAGGGGTCATCGCCCAACCGGACTGGCGCAGCACGAGGGATTTCTTGAAACTGGGAAGGCCGCGGCTCTTTGCGGGCGTTACTTCAGGGAACGCGGATTCCATGGTCGCGAACTATACCGCGAACAAGAGACGGCGGAGGACGGACGATTATTCTCCCGGAGGAGAACCGGGCCTTCGCCCGGACCACGCGGTGATCGTCTATGCGAACAGGGTGAGAGAAGCCTTCGGGAAACTGCCGATCGTCTTAGGGGGCATCGAGGCGAGCCTCAGGAGGCTCGCCCATTACGACTATTGGGACGACGGCGTGCGCCGCTCCATACTCGCCGATTCCAAGGCAGACATCCTGGTCTACGGTATGGGGGAGCGCCAGGCATTGGAGATCGCCGAGCGCCTCGACAGGGGCGAAGACATAAGCTCTCTGGACGGTATCCGGGGCACGGCGGTGATCAGGAAAGACGCTCGTTTCTTAAAGGCCTATGGTGAGGCCCCTTCCTTTGAAGAGGTCCGCGAGGATGTACGGAAATTCAACGAGGCCTTCAGGACCACGTATGCTCAGGCAAACCCTTCCAAAGCCACACCCGTCGTCCAGAGGCACGGTGACCATTATGTGATACAGTTCCCGCCCGCCCGCCCCCTCCGCAGCGAGGAATTGGAT
>CAYHAE010000030.1:15980-23775 GCA_964354545.1 uncultured Planctomycetia bacterium | reverse complement strand
CTCGGGGTAAAGTATGAATGCCGGGATGGCGGAATTGGCAGACGCAAGGGACTTAAAATCCCTCGGATGCTTGCATCCATGTCGGTTCAAGTCCGACTCCCGGCACCAGTCCGCCGAAGGCGGACGTCCCGAAGTCTGCATCAAAATTTTCCTCGAAAATTTTGATGCGCTTAGACGAGGGACAGCAAGGTTTTAATATTCGGGCGGTTGGCGCAGTTGGTTAGCGCGCCACGTTGACATCGTGGAGGTCAGTGGTTCGAGTCCACTACCGCCCACCACTAAAACGTTCGGGCTCCGGCCCCAAAAAGTGAGGAGTTGCTTTTTGGGCCTCCGCCCCGCAGCTCGGGGAAAGAAGGCGGGACTAGCGTCCGAACGTTTCCAAAGGGAAACCTGCGGTTTCCCTTTGGGAGAACCCTTCCCTTATGTGGAAGACAAGGGATAGCGATGGACTTTCTTGGACGTTCGGGCTTCGAGGCCGAAAAGTGTTGAATTGCTTTTCGCCCCTCCGACCCGCAGCATGTCTATAGCGGGCGGTCCCTCGATCCCTGTCGGAATCGAGGGAGGAAATTTCCATAGGAAATTTCACGGCTCGTGCTTCGACAGGCTCAGCATCATTCGAAGCATCATGAGCGAAGTCGAATGACGCCCAAACGCTCTTAGGGAAAAACCTAAATCGGTTTTTCCCTAAGTCCAAAATTTCATCGAAATTTTGGACTACCCCGACAAGCATGATTTGATTTCTTCGAAATCAAATCAGTCGGCTCTGAAAGCGCGTTGCGCTTTCAGAGTGAATTTTGCCGGCTCACTGGCAAAATTCAGGTAATATTCCTTTTCCCTTATGTGGAAGTAGGACGAGAACCACAAAAAGGGGGTACGGGGGAAAAGACAGTTTTCCCCCGTGGGCAGGACGCACCCCTGCGGAAGGAAAAAGAACAGTGAGGCCGTAAGGCCGAACGTTAAGAGAAAACCATCAGGGTTTTCTCTTAAGGAGCCCCGAGGGATCGGGGCGACGTTCGAGTTCACTACCGCCCACCAGCATTTTGCTTTGGTTGCGCATGTGGGCAAAATGCGCCCCGAAGCCTGTCCAGAAAATTTCGAAAGAAATTTTCGGACGCTTAGGCGAGGGGCACGAACGTTCGGGCTCCGGCCCCAAAAAGTGAGGAGTTGCTTTTTGGGCCTCCGCCCCGCAGCTCGGGAAAAGAAGGCGGGAGGGCGAGGGACACTAATATTCGCCTTCCCTTTTGTAGAAACAGGGAGAGCAAAGGATCGTGACCATGCACAATCTACGAATCGTATTATATAGCGCCATTGTAAGCATTCTCGTATCGGCTGAGACCGCCTATTCTCAAGAAGAAACCGCAAAGGCCGCTCTCCCTCAAGAGAGCAGCGAGGCCGCGACCTCATCACAAGTTGCGCCGGAAACCCAAGGCGAGCTCTATGTCGATGAAGAGTACGGGTTTGAAGTAAGGGGGCCGAAGGGGTGGATAAGGTCTGCGGGACCATCCGGCACGCCGACTCGCGTGGTCTTTGCAAAAAGCGCCTCGCCCACGAAAATAATGTATCCTATATTCGGAGCGACCGTGGACGTTATGAGCAAGGAAGATAAATTTCAAGACGCGCTCGAGTTTTCAGTAGCCCTCTTGCCGGCATACAAGGCAACCGCTGAGCAGTTAAAAGCGAGCTTCACGATAGTAGAGCCGCCGCGCGCGATAGAGGTGAATGGACTAAAGGGCGCTCGGCTCGTCACCGAGCTGGCCGGCGCCGACGGCAGGGCAATGAAGAGCATTGACATTAAATTCATGCGGGGCAACACGGTAGTCACTCTTCAAGGGGCGGATAATCCCGATACTTTCGATGCGCACGTGAAAGAATTCGAAGAAGCCGTCAACAGCTTTCGATTCCTAGATAAGAAGGAAGAGCCCCCAAAAGCACCTCCGGAGGCCGCAGAGAAGAGTTGGGTCGAACAGATCCTGTCGATGGGCCGGAGGGCGGGCGGCGCGTACATAAATCAGGACCCCTATTTTTCATTCGGTATACCACGCGATGTAAAGAGAAGATGGTGTTTTGTGGAATTCAAAAATACGCTCGCCCCGTTTTGCATCATAGATGAAGGTGCGGCCGGAGAAAAGGAGACGCCGATCATAAGCGCTACAGTGAACCGCATCCCGGAAAGCGCGGTGACGAAGACCAAGGAAGAGATCTATAAGACTATCGTGGCGAAACACGAACAGCGCGAACAGGAGATGGGGTTTCAGGGGCAAAAGTTCATCAAGAACGGCGACCAGATCGATATCAAGGGCCTCACTGCGTTCGAGAGACAGTTCGAGGTTCCCGTCCAGGGGCGAGAGCGGACCTATCATCTCCTCTACATCTTTCTCGATAACGCCGTGCTCGCCATCATGCTTGATACTGAGACAAAGAACTTTGAACAGGATGATAAGGATTTCATGAGCATCGTGAACACGCTGCACGTGAGGAGCAAGGAGTGACGATGGACCCGGCGACATTACGACATTCAACATCACATGTCCTGGCGCAGGCTGTCCAGGATCTCTATCCGGGCACGAAGCTGGCCATCGGCCCCGCGATCGAGGACGGTTTTTATTATGACTTTGACAGGCCCGAACCGTTCACGCCGGATGACCTCGCGAAGATCGAAGTGCGGATGAGGGAGATCATTGCGCGAGACCTGAAATTCGTGCGGCTCGAAATGAGCAAGGGTGACGCCGTCGCGCTCTTTACTAAGAGAGGCGAGCACTACAAGGTAGAGCTCCTCAAGGAGATCCCGGATGTGAAGGTGAGCGCCTATCAAGACGGGGACTTCATCGACCTGTGCCGGGGGCCGCACATAGAATCGACGGGAAAGATCGGGGCCTTCAAGCTCCTGAGCGTCGCGGGCGCCTACTGGAGGGGAGACGAGAAGAACCCCATGCTCCAGAGGATCTACGGTACCGCATTTGAGACGAAGGAGGAGCTTGACAGGTACATCACGTTGCTCGAAGAGGCAAAAGCCCGTGACCACAGAAAGATCGGGAAGGAGCTCGACCTCTTCTCCATCCAAGACGAGTGGGGCCCGGGCCTCGTATTTTGGCATCCCAAGGGAGCGATGCTGAGGAAGACGATAGAAGATTTCTGGCGCAACGAGCACCTCACGCACGGGTACGAATTTGTATACATCCCCCACGCCGGCAAGATCGACCTGTGGAGGAAGAGTGGCCATCTCGAATTCTATAAGGACTACATGTATTCGCCCATGGAGCTGGATCAGGACAAGTATATCATAAAGCCGATGAACTGCCCCGGCCACATACTGATCTACAAATCAAAGACGAGGAGCTATCGCGACCTTCCGATACGGTTTGCCGAGCTGGGAACCGTATACCGCTATGAGAAGTCCGGGGTCCTCCACGGTCTCATGCGCGTCCGCGGTTTCACCCAGGACGACGCGCACATCTTCTGCGATGCCGAGACACTGCGGGATGAGATCGTCGGCGTGCTGCGGCTCACCTTCTCCATGCTGAGGTCCTTCGGATTTCGCTCCTACGATGTCTACCTGTCCACGATGCCGGAGAAGCACGTCGGGGATGAGGCGATGTGGAAGCAGGCGACGGCCGCGCTCGAGGGGGCCTTAAGAGGAGAGAATGTGGAATTCAAGATCGACCCCGGGGAAGGCGTCTTCTACGGGCCGAAGATCGATATCAAGATCAAGGATGCGATCGGACGGTCGTGGCAGTGCTCGACCATACAGGTGGATTTTAACCTCCCTCAACGATTCGCTCTGGAATATATTTCAACGGACGGCTCCGCTAAGACACCCATAATGATCCACAGGGCGCTCCTGGGGTCCTTAGAGAGATTCCTGGGGGTGCTCATAGAGCACTACGCAGGCGCGTTCCCCGTATGGCTCGCACCCGTGCAGGTCGCGATCATACCGATCACTGAACGCAACCTCGAATATGCGAACGACCTCGCGCGCTCGCTCGCGGAGAGAAGCGTGCGCACGTTCGTCGACTCGAGAAACGAGAAGATGCAGAAGAAGATCCGAGACGCGGAGACGGGAAAGATACCCTACATGCTCATAGTCGGAGACAAGGAGGAGGCCGCAAAGACCGTGTCGGTCAGGTCGAAGGTAGACGGAGATATCGGGGCGATGACACAGGAGAAATTCATCGAAGTGATAACGGAGGAGATTCGGACGAAAAGGATACCCGGGGGAGGGTAGCCGGGATTCCCGCCTGCGTCGTGAATGACGTCGGCGGAAAAGTTACTTGGCGGATTGTGCTCCTCGGCACCTATCCCGCCACGGCGGGATTTAACGGTGCCTCGGAGTTAAAGTTACTTCGTGGAATGTGTCCCTCGCCAGCTAAAATGCTCCCAAGGGGTCGCATTTTTGACGCTGGCTCGGGATCACATTTGCTTCGCAAATGTGAGGAGGTGAGAGCATATCGTTAGGAAGAACATAAGGGTGAACTTCGGTATTCGAGCGAAGGAGGTTAGGCTTGTCGACCAGGATGGTTCGATGCTCGGCGTCGTGAGCATTCAGGAGGGGGTACGGAGGGCTCAGGAAGCAGGGCTCGACCTGGTCGAGGTTGCGCCAAACGCGACACCGCCTGTCTGCAGGATCATCGATTTTTCACGGTACAAATACGACCAGGAAAAGAAGGAGAAAGAGGCCCGCAAGAAGCAGCGGATCGTGCATATCAAAGAGCTGAGATTCGGACCCAAAATAGGAGAGCACGATTATCAGGTAAAATTGAACTTCCTGCAGGACTTCTTGAAGAGGGGCGACAAGGTGAAGGTCACGATGATCTTCAGGGGACGGGAGATGGCGCACATAGACCTGGGCAGGAAGATACTTGACAGGATCGCGAGCGACGTGTCGAGCATCGGTGAGGTGGAACAGTCGCCTGGCCTCGAAGGTCGATTCATGAATATGGTGATCAGACCGAAGTAAAAAAGCGAAAAGCTCCCCGCCTACGCTCGATGAGCTTCGGCGGGTCCGCCGTAGCCATAAAAGGCGAAGGCGGAAAAGCGTAAAGTTGAAACGTTCCGCCTTCGGCGAAACGTTTTTCGCCCGCCACAAAGCCCGCCATTAATGCATCAGCGGGTTCGCTGAAGCATTAGTAGCGAACTTTGGCGGGTGTCCGCCGATGATTTAGTAGCGGACGCTTTGCACTTTTCACCTTAAACTTTCCGCCGAAGGCGGATCCGCCTCTGGCGGAAAACTCACATAGCTATAACGAGGAGCACCATGCCTAAACTGAAATCCAACAAGGCGGCTGCCAAAAGGGTAAGGTTTACCAAGTCGGGAAAGATAAAGCGTTTCATGACAGGCAGGAGCCACCTTCTGGCCGGAAAGCGGTCGAAAGAAAAAAGGCTTCTGGGGAAGCCAAGGCTCGTCGCACACGTCGATGAGAAGGCGATGAAGAAACTCTTGCCGTATGGGAAATAGACGAGAGACTATAGACAATAGACCGTAGACCACAGACCGAAGACCATCGATTGAGGTCTCTCGTCTCTGGTCTATAGTCCATGGTCTGCGGTTTTAATGGATTCTCACGGAGGTGACATATGCCACGCGTAGCACATGCGGTTGCGACAAAAAAGCACAGGAAGAAAGTCCTGAAGGCCGCCGAAGGCCAGTGGGGCGGAAGACACAGATTTTATCGTCGAGCGAAGGAAGCTGTCGCGAGGAGCATGCGCTATAGCTACCGGGACAGGAAGCAGAGGAAGAGGTTCTTCAGGAGCCTGTGGATTACGCGGGTCAATGCCGCGTGCAGGGACCACGGCATTCCTTATTCCAAATTCATCAATGGTTTGAAAAAGGCAAAGGTCCTTATCGACAGGAAGATGCTCGCCGAGCTCGCCGTATCTGATAAGCGGGCATTCGGAAAATTGGTCGAGATGGCAAAAGCGTAGTTTGCCCGCGCACCAGTCCCGCTTTGCGGGACGGTGCAAGGCTCCGCATATAGCGCCTTGTCCCGAGCGGCAGCGAGGGGCACGGGCTTAGACACAACGGAGAGCAAGGCCCCGGATGAAAGAACGGATACGCCAGATCAAAGAAGAGGCCCTGCGCGACATCGACGGTGCGCAGGACGTCGATGCGCTTGAGAAGATAAGGATAAAGTATCTGGGGCGAAAAGGCATCGTCACCGACATCATGAAGCAGATGGGGAGCCTTCCTCCGGAAGAGAAGCCTGAGATAGGAAGGCTCGTCAACGAGCTCAAGGCAAAGGTCACCGGACGCCTGGAGGAGAAGATAAGGGCCATTTCTGCCGCACCGGGCCGCGACAGGCCCGGGCAGATCGACATCACCCTCCCCGGGATGTCCCTTCCCGCCGGCAGGATCCATCCCATCACGAGGACGCTCGCCGATATCTGCTCGATCTTTGTGTCGCTTGGTTTCAGAATCGTCGAAGGCCCCGAGATCGAGACCGAATACTACAATTTCGAAGCCCTCAACATTCCCCTCGAACATCCGTCGCGCGATGCGTTCGATACATTCTACCTCACGAACCCCTCGGGCGCTCCCGACCGCGGCGCAGGGGGGAAGCCGGGACTCCTCCTGAGGAGCCACACCTCTCCGGTCCAGGCACGGTTTATGGAAACGCATGCGCCGCCATTTTCGATCGTGATACCCGGCAAGGTCTTCAGGCCGGACGCGACCGATGCATCGCACTCATTCATGTTCCACCAGGTGGAGGGCCTCGTCGTAGGGAGCAGGATACGGTTTTCCGATCTTAAGGGCGTGTTGACGGTCTTTGCCAAAGAGATGTTCGGAGAAAAGACAGAGATGCGTTTTCGTCCGAGCTTCTTTCCTTTCACCGAACCGAGCGCCGAGGTTGACATATCGTGCATCATCTGCCGCGGCGCGGACAGGCCTGCGGCGGGAGAGAAGAGGTGCAGCGTGTGCGGCGGAAAAGGGTGGCTCGAGATATTGGGCGCGGGGATGGTGAACCCAAAGGTCTTCAAAAACGTCGGGTACGATCCGCGCGAGGTGACGGGGTTTGCCTTTGGGATGGGCGTCGAGAGGATTGCCATGCTTAAGTATGGCATCGATGATATAAGGCTCTTCTTCGAGAACGACGTGCGGTTCTTGAAGCAGTTTTAATCCCCTCCGCAAAATCCCCAGCTTTCGAGCCGGGGATAAGAAGTTGCGGAATAGGATTTTTCTTCGGGGAGGGAGCTTCGGCCTTTAAGCCAAGGGGGCTCCACTGAAGGATGGAAGGGTAGCATATAGCGGATAGCGTAGAGCGTATAGGAAAGAAAAGGAACGAGTTTTCATAACTATACGCTATACGCTAAACGCTCCACGCTGGTACGCGTATGCGCATAAGCTATAATTGGCTCAGAGACTACGTTGATGTGAGGATGGTGCCGGAAAAGCTCGGAGAGCTTCTCACGATGGCGGGTTTCGCGGTGGAGTCCATCGAGAACGTCCGCGGCGATTCGATCCTCGAACTCGAGGTTACCTCGAATAGGCCGGACTGCCTGAGCGTCATAGGCATCGCCCGCGAAGTGGCGGCGCTCACCGGCAGGCAGCTCACGATGCCCCCGCTGTCGACGTTGCCGATCACGCCGGCAGCGCTCGCGGCCGGCACCCGGACGGCGAGCCGCATCGCGAGGCCGGTAAAAGTGACGATCGAAGATCGAGAGCTCTGTGCGAAGTATACTGCGCGCGTCATCGAAGGTGTCACGGTCGCGAACTCGCCTTCGTGGCTCGCGAAAAAGATAGACGCGATGGGATTGAGGTCCGTCAACAATATCGTCGATATCACGAACTTCTGCCTCTTTG
>CAYHAE010000030.1:0-15970 GCA_964354545.1 uncultured Planctomycetia bacterium | reverse complement strand
CTAGACAAGATCTCCGGGCTTGAGGTGATCGTCCGACGGGCACGGCCGGGAGAGCGGATCGTGACCATCGACGGCGTCGAGAGGACCTTGGATGAGACGGTACTGGTCATCGCCGATGGGAACAAGCCGGTTGCGATCGCCGGAGTGATGGGAGGCCTGAACACAGAGGTGACCGCGTCGACAAAGAATATACTCCTGGAAGCGGCGCTCTTTAATCCCGTCTCACTACGGAGGACGTCGCGGAAGCTCGGGATCTCGACCGAATCGAGTTACAGGTTCGAGAGGAAGATCGATCCGGAGAGCGTGCTCTATGCATCCTCACGGGCCGCGCGGCTTATAGTGCAGCACGCGGGCGGCGTAGCCGGAGATGTGGTGGAGAGAGGGACGAAGGGTGCCCCCAGGAGGCCGATCGAGCTTGTGCACAGCCGCCTTACCGCTACTCTCGGGGTGGATATTCCGCGCGAGAGCGTCAAGAAGGCGCTTTCCTCGTTAGGGTGCAGGGTGAAGGGGGGTTCCAAAGAGATGCTGACGGTCGAGCCTCCGTCGTTCAGGAACGACGTTGAGAGCGAGATCGATCTGATAGAAGAAGTGGCGCGGATATTCGGCTACGGAAAAATACCCGTAACGGTGCCCGCAATTCCTCTGGACTATAAGCCTCGGTTACCTCTCGACAGGCTGCTGGAGGAAAGGATCGGCTCTCTCTTGGCAGCAGAGGGCCTCTACGAGGTGCTCACGTACAGCCTCATGAGCAGGCGGGATCTGGAATCGGCACACCTCTTGGACGAGGCCGTCGTGGATATTGCAAACCCGCTTTCCCAAGAGCAAGAGTCGATGCGGCCGAGCATGATACCGGGCCTCCTCAAGGTCATCGAGTGGAACATCAACCGAAAGGCAAGGGAGCTCGGATTTTTTGAGATCGGCGCCCTCTACCGCAAAGGCAGACCCGAAGGGACGCCCGAAGGACCATCCGGCGGACCGCACGAGGAGAGGCACCTCGCCATCGGATTAAGCGGCGAAGTACGGGGAAACTGGCGGAGTCCGGCGCGCGAAGCGGACTTCTTCGATCTCAAGGGTTTCCTCGAAACGGTGTTCGGCGAACTTGGGCTGAGAGGCGCGCAGTTCGTGCGCGGGGAGCGCGCCATGTTTTCAGCAGGGTCCTCGGCATCGATCTCTGTGGACGGCACGCACATAGGGTACATCGGCGAGATCGCCAAAGACGTTCTTGCGCGTTTCGACATCAAGCAAAAGGTGTATGCCCTCGAGCTCTCTATCGATGAGATAGCGAAGCGCTGGGCGCCCCACGACCGGTACATCGAGCCCCCCAAATATCCATTTGTGGCGAGAGACCTTTCGATCGTCGTAGACAAGGCAGTCGAGAACGCGAGGATAGTGCGCATCATAAAAGAGAGAGGCGGCTCCATCGTTCGTGACGTGGTACTGCTCGATAGATATACGGGGACACAGATACCCGACGGAAAGGTAGGGCTGACCTACAGGATAGAATACCTCGATCCCTCAAAGACCCTCGAAGACGGCGAGGTCACGTCCGCTCACGCCGCGATCTATAACGGCCTTGTGAGCGAGGCGGGGGCCGCGGTGAGGTGAGGCGCACACGTGTTCGTGTGCGGCATCAGGGAGTTGTTTTTGTAATTCTTATATGCTATACTTGATATGAGTGAAATAGATCCCTGCGGTGCGCGTGATTCGAGCGTGAATCTTGAGCCAACAGCAGTCACAAAGGGAACCTAACTTTGAGGCGCTCGTGAGTGCTGCAAGAGGGTTCCCACCTGTAAATAACAGGGTCAAGCATTCTTTCTCACACGGCACAGGCGGGGATTAATGAGGCCACGACTTACGGTGCCCGTTGGCACCGTAAGTCGTTTTCGTTATAGCCATGTCGGGCCGAATTATCCCCCTTCTTCTTTAGAGTAATAACCCCCTCACGTTGTGTCGCATGCACGCCTTCGGCGTGCGAGCGACCTTGCGGTTAATCCGCATAGAAATTCCTTGCCTATACGGTACACGCGTATTATCATATAACCGCTATCCCTTACCTTCTATAATATCTGTAAAATGTATCAGTTAAAGAGAGCTATGGACCTCTTCGAAAAAGAAAAAAAGTTAAGGAACGCGCCTGAGCCCCTCGCCGTGAGGATGCGGCCAAAGAACCTCGACGATTTCCTCGGGCAAGAGCATATCCTCGGGAGGGAAAAGCTCCTGCGCCGCCTCATCGAATCCGACACGGTCTCCTCCCTTATCCTCTATGGGCCTCCGGGGTGCGGGAAGACGACGCTCGCCCTTATCATACGCGCGCGGACTCAGTCGCACTTTGAGAGGATAAATGCCGCCTCACACAATGTGGCCGATCTGAGAAAGATCATTGACGCGGCAAAGAAGCGCGAGGCCCTCAACGGGACGCGCACGATCCTCCTGATCGATGAGATCCACCGTTTCAACAAGGCGCAGCAGGACGTCCTTATGCCGGACGTCGAATCCGGGAACCCGATACTCATCGGTACCACCACGCACAACCCCTTCTTCTACGTCAATGCCGCGCTCCTCTCCCGCTCCCAGGTCTTTGAGTTCAAGGGATTGACGGAAGACGACGTCCGCCAGATCATCGCGCGCGCCCTCCGCGATGCGAAGGATGGGCTCGGCGCAGCTCCCGTCGAGATGGACGAAGAGGCGCTCGCGCACCTCGCGCACGTATGCGAGGGGGATGCGCGGAGGGCCCTCTCGGCCCTCGAAGTGGGAGTTCTTACCACGCCCCGGGGCAAGGACAAGAAGATACATTTCACGCGCACGGTCGCGGAAGAGTCGATCCAGAAGAAGGCCGTCGTCTACGACCACGACGAAGACGGGCACTACGATACCGCATCGGCGTTCATAAAGTCGATGCGCGGGAGCGACCCGGATGCGGTCCTCTATTGGCTCGCGAAGATGCTGTACGCGGGAGAGGACCCGCGCTTCGTGGCGAGGCGTATCGTAATATGCGCGGCAGAGGACGTCGGCAACGCCGACCCGCAGGCGCTTGTCGTCGCGAACGCGGCGCTTCAGGTATCGGAGTTCGTCGGGATGCCGGAAGCGAGGATCCCGCTTGCCCAGGCGGCGGTCTACGTCGCCTGTGCGCCGAAGTCAAACGCGGCGTATCTGGGGATCGAATCTGCCTTGAAGGATGTCGAAACCGGAAGGACGCTCGAGGTGCCGGACCACTTGAAAGACGCCCATATGGACCAGGAGGCGTTCGGACACGGCGTCGGTTATAAGTATGCCCATGACTACCAGGACCACTACGTGAAGCAGGAATATAAGCCTTCAGCCACGAAGTACTATTTCCCCACCGAGATGGGGTACGAGAAGAAGATAAAGGAGTGGCTGGAACAGCTCCGGGGAAGACCACAGACCGCAGACCGAAGACCAGAGACCTCACGTGAAGGTCTATAGTCTTTGGTCTATGGTCTACGGTCTATTTTAACAGGGAGTTACGCACTCAATGAACCGCAAGGCTATATCGTTACTCTCGGGCGGGCTTGACAGCATACTCGCGACTAAATTGATGCTCGATCAGGGCATTGAGGTCGAAGCGCTCAATTTCGTGACGACGTTCTGTACCTGCACGCGCAAGGGTTGCCAATCCGCGGCGAAGGTGGCGGCGGAGAAGTTCGGTATTCCCCTGAAGATATTCAATATTCAGGAAGAGTACCTGGAGGTGGTGAAAAACCCGAAGCACGGCTACGGCTCGCATATGAACCCCTGCATCGACTGCAGGATAATGATATTCAAGAAGGCAAAGGAATACATGGAACAGATAGGCGCCTCTTTTTTATTTACCGGCGAAGTCCTCGGAGAGAGGCCGATGTCGCAGAGGCGCGATGCGATCATGTTGATAGAGAAAGAGGCGGGCCTCAAAGGCCTTGTGGTGAGGCCCCTCTCCGCACAGCACTTTGACCCGACTATCCCCGAGAAGGAGGGTATCGTCGACAGGAATCGGCTCCTGGATATCAAGGGGCGGTCCCGCAAGCCTCAGATATCGCTTGCAGGGGAATTCGGCATACGTGATTATCCCTGCCCCGCGGGAGGGTGCCTTTTGACAGACCCCGGTTTCGCAAAGAGGATGCAGGACCTGATCGTCCACGATGAGCTTACCGTGGAAAACGTGAAACTCCTCAAGGTGGGAAGGCACTTCAGGCTCTCGGACCGTGTGAGGCTCGTTGTCGGAAGGGACGAGAAGGAGAACGCTATCCTGGAAACGTTCTTTAAGAACGGCGACCTCGTGCTGCAGGTGAGGGACGTCCCGAGTCCCCTTGCGATAGTAAGAGGCGATGACGCACGCCGTTTCTTACGGGACGCGTGCGGTATTGTGGCGAGCCACACGAAGGCAAAAGACCGGGCCTCGTGCGATGTACAGTTCCGGACCTTCCCCGACGGCGGTGAGGCCTTTCTCACCGTGACACCCGTTGGCCGGGAGACGGTGGAAGGCGTGCGCATAGGAGGGATATGATAATGGGGGAGGTGTCATGAAGAAGCGTTCCTTCATAGAGATCATTCGGCTGTCGTGGAATCAGATGAACGAAATCCTCTCCAACCCATTTGATCTCAAGAAATGGATCATGCTGGGGACCATCGCCATACTCGCCGGGCAGTTCATGTCCTTCAATTTCAACATCAATGTGAACACCCGCAAAGGCATCGAGACCAGACAAGAGGGCGCGGTGCAGACGATCACGGCCCGGGTAGACACACAAGAGAAGCGGGAGGCCGTGGTAAGGGTGATCAAGGGCCTCCTCGCGGAGAAAATGTTTATCGCACTCGCTGTGCTCATGGGAGCCCTTATAATTATCGTCCTGCTCCTCTGGACGCGCCTCGGATCGAATTTCGTCTTTGTCTTCATCGAATCGACGGTGCTCAACGACGCCTCAATGAAGGTGCCGTACCATAGAAATAATGCCATCGGGAGGTCATACTTTTTCTGGAGCATCAGCCTATTTTTTATATCGCTCGCGGTTGTCGTGCCGCTCCTCGGTATCCCGGCCTATTCTTTCATAAAAACCGGCGTCTTTACCGCCGGTGCCGCCAAGGCCGCGTGGAGCACGTTTCACGCCTTGCTTATCGCGGGCGTCGTCGCGGCGGTCTTTTTTCTGCTCCTGGGCATGTGCGTCATCGACTTCGTGGTGGTGATCATGTATTCCAGAAGGATAGGGATCGGGAAGGCATGGGGGGCGCTCCTCGGGCTCATGAAGAGGAATCTCTTCGAGTTTGTGAAATATCTTCTCATGAAGGTCCTCCTCTTCATCGCGAGCATATTTATCGCCCTGGGCCTTCTGGTGGTGGCCCTTATCATTATGCTCGTGGCAGGGCTCATCATCGGGTTCATCGGTGGCCTTGTGATATTTTTGACCCCGATCGCGTCGAGGGCTCTCATGATGAAGGCGGTGCCCCTCGTGATCGGCATATGCGTAGCCCTTCTCTCGCCCTTTTTGCTCTTCATCTTTCTTCCCCTGCCCGTCTTCTTTCGCCTCTTTTCCATATATTTTATCGGAAGTCTCGACGAATCCACGGACCCTTTTTTCCCGCACGTCGAAGAGGAGCAAGAACACGAACAGGAGATCGTACAGGGGCGCATGGACGACGTAACCAAGTACAACAGGCCTATCCATCTCCTTTGGCTCGCCCCCCTTTCATCTATCGCGCTTGTACTCGTATTCATCGGGATGGTCTTTGTCGGTGGGTCCGTGGTTGCGCAGATGAGTCCTCCCTCTCTTGAAAGCGCCACATCCTTAGGCGCTTTTAAGGCAAACCGGCAATGGACATCGAAGGGAACAATACCTGCGCAGGCCCTCAATGTAAACCTCGTGAGGGTCCGCTTAAAGAATCGTCGAAGCATTGTGGCGGAGATGGTCTCGGAGACGGGTTCTACGGCTACTTTCAGGATACAGGAAGGGACATTCACGCTTCGTAAGGATGACATCGTATCAATAGACAGGAAACAATAAGTCCGCAAGTCGATCCCTAAAAACTTCAAAATAAGTCTTGACAAAGAAAGTTTATATGGTATAGTCTACTAAGATAATAGACATTATCGTGAATAAGAAAGGATCTATGCGAATCACATATAAAGGTGATTATGCCTTAAAAGCAATTCTCGACCTTGCCTTACGTTACGGAGCGGGAGTGGTGACAATCCATGAAATTGCGCAACGGGCCGATATCCCCATAAAATTTCTGGAACAGGTACTTCTCGATCTAAAAAGAGGAGGTTTTGTAGAAAGCAGGCGCGGTAAGGTGGGGGGTTATCTTTTGGCAAAGCACCCTTCACAGATAAAGGTAGGAGATGTGATCCGTTTCATCGACGGTCCCATTGAACCGATCGCGTGCGTGGAACAGGGGTACTCCGGCTGCAGCGACATATATCGATGCGTATTCAAACAGATATGGCAGGAGGTGGCTGTCGCAACTTCGGAAGTCGTCGATACGATAACCTTTGAAGGATTAGCCGACAAGGTGAAGGGTCCGCACGAGGTTCCTAGTTACTATATATAGAAGCCGATAGGAGACTGCGATGGCAGGGAGGGTTGGAACTGTAGATCCGGAGCATAGATAACAGGTCTTAAGGAGAGGGAGGGAAATATGCCATTTTCTGATCGAGCAGCTACTACAATCGCGGAGCTCATAGGCAATACCCCGATGGCGAGGCTCAACCGCATCGTCGAAGTCGACTCTGCGTCTGTCTTAGCCAAGTTGGAGTATTTCAATCCAGGGGGAAGCGTCAAGGACAGGATCTGTCTTTCAATGATTGAAGATGCTGAAAAAAAGGGAACGTTGAAGGAAGGCTATACGATCGTTGAGCCCACGAGCGGGAATACGGGGATAGGCCTCGCGATGCTCGCCGCGGCAAGGAGGTACAGGTGCATACTCACCATGCCCGAGACGATGAGCGTGGAGAGGATCTACATCCTGAAATCCTACGGTGCAGAGGTCATCCTCACACCGGGTACCGAAGGGATGCGGGGGGCGGTGAAGAAGGCGGAGGAGATCTCTCAAAAGACCCCCAAGAGTTTTATGCCTCAACAGTTTAAGAATCCCGCGAACCCGGAGGTCCATCGAAGGACGACCGCTCAGGAGATACTCGCGGCGACCGGCGGAAAAATAGATGCGTTCGTCGCGGGCGTAGGCACGGGAGGCACCATTACCGGGGTGGGCGAGGTAGTGAAGGCACGCAGCCCGAAGGTAACGGTCGTCGCCGTTGAGCCGAAGGCGAGCGCGGTCCTCTCGGGAAAGCCGCCCGGCCCGCATAAGATTCAGGGTATCGGCGCAGGGTTCATTCCCGATGTCCTCAATCGGTCGATCATCGATCGTATAATCCAGGTGGACGATAACGATGCCTTCGCCACATCGGAGCGGCTTTCGAAGGAAGAAGGGATCTTTGCAGGGATTTCAAGCGGTGCGGCGACGTGGGCAGCCCTCTTGGTCGCACAAGAGCTGGGAAGAGGAAAGACCGTAGTAGTGGTGTTGCCCGACACGGGAGAACGCTACTTCTCCATGCAGCACTATCTTAAGGTGTAGCGAGGCATGACCGTTCAGGCATACGTCCGAAATTAATGGATGTCAATGACGGAAGTGGTATAATTGAGGAGGTATAATATGGCAAAGACGATAGACCAGATCAACGAGAAGATACGGCGCGGCGACGTCGTCGTGGTGACGGCGGAGGAGATGATCGACATCGTCGCGAAGAAGGGTGCGAAGGAGGCGGCGCAGGAGGTGGACGTCGTGACGACGGGTACGTTCGGGCCCATGTGTTCAAGCGGCGCCTATCTGAACCTCGGCCACGCGAAGCCTAAAATAAAACTCGGCGGAGGCAAGGTGACCCTGAACGACGTTCCCGCATACGCCGGTTTTGCCGCAGTCGATATCTATATCGGTGCGACGGTGGTGCCGGATGACGACCCTAAAAATAAGGTCTTTCCCGGTGAGTTCAAATACGGCGGTGCGCACGTCATCGAAGAGCTCGCCTCCGGCAAGGACGTGAGGCTCGAGGGGACTGCGTACGGAACAGACTGTTATCCGAGGAAGCACCTCAAGACCTGGGTCAACATCAAAGACACGAACGAAGCCGTCTTGCTCAATCCGAGGAACTGCTACCAGAACTACAACGTCGCGGTGAGCGTCTCCGATAAGAGGACGATCTACACATACATGGGGGTGTTAAAACCGGGCCTCGGCAATGCGACCTACTGCAGCGCAGGGCAGCTCTCCCCTCTTCTCAAAGACCCGCATTACAGGACGATCGGCGTGGGCACGAGGATATTCTTGGGCGGGGGTGTGGGGTATGTCTATTGGCAGGGGACGCAGCACAACCCGAGCGTGAAGCGGAAAGGGAACGGGGTCCCCCAGGCGCCTGCGGGGACCTTGGCGGTCATGGGCGACTTGAAACAGATGTCGAGCCAATGGCTCATGGGGACATCATTCTTGGGGTACGGCGTCACGCTCACCGTAGGTCTGGGGATCCCGATACCGATCCTCGATGAGGAGATGGCACGCTACGCTGCGGTGAAGGACGAAGAGCTTTATGCGCAGGTAGTCGATTACTCCGGCGACTATCCCCAGGGGATCGCCTCGAGCCTCGGCGAGGTAAATTACAAACAGCTGAAGAGCGGCACGATCACGGTGAAAGGCAAGGAGGTCCCTACCTCATCGCTCTCGAGCTACCCGAAGGCCATCGAGATAGCCGAGGCCCTCAAGAAATGGATCAAGGACAAGAAGTTCTTCCTCACCGGATACGTCCAGGCCCTGCCCGGGGCAGAGTCCGGGGTTGCCTTCAAACCGATGAAGGAACGGCCGATCGTAGAGGAAGAGTGACACGTGCGTGGCCCGAGACAAAGACCCGGTGTTAATGCTCAGTAATTAAGTAACGCTTTAGAACCGCTCTTGAGGATATGGATTTTCTGTGGTGAACGCGGATATGCGCAGATCTTCCGCCAGGAGGCGGATCCGCTTTCTGGCGGAAACGCGGATTTTCGCAGATCTGCGTTAATCCGCGTGTAATCTGCGAGAATCTGCGTTGATCCGAAGCTTTGGTACTGGAATCGAACATGAAACGCGTTACCGAATTATGGAGCTAGTACACCTGTCACCAAAGACGCCTGACGCCGTCCAATGAATAAGGTGAACTCGATGAGATTCTATACCCTGCAGGTGCGCGACGCGATAGAGGCATTGCAGAGCGACCCCGCGCGCGGGCTCACGAGCGAGGAGGCGCGCACGCGCCTCGGACAATACGGACCTAACCAGCTTCGGGAGAAGAGGGGCCGCGGCCCCCTCGGCATCTTCGCGGAACAGTTTCAGGATTTTATCGTCATGATATTGATCGGCGCGGCGATAGTATCGGGCTTTTTGAGAGAATGGATCGACGCCCTGGCGATAATCGCCATCGTTATTTTAAATGCCATCCTGGGCTTCGTTCAGGGGTATCGCGCAGAAAGGTCCCTCGCCGCCCTGAAAAAAATGTCCAGCCCTACTTCAAAAGTCATCCGCGGCGGCATACGGAATGTCATCCCCTCGTCGGAATTGGTCCCCGGGGATCTGATCGAGCTGGAGGCCGGCGATAACGTTCCCGCTGACGGCCGGCTCACGTGGCATACCTCTAATTTCAGCGTTCAAGAAGCGAGCCTCACAGGAGAGTCGACGCCCGTGATGAAGACGGCCCTTGCCTTAGAGGAGGAGGACGTCCCTTTGGCTGACAGGGCGAACATGGTGTATCTGGGCACATCCGTCTCTTCCGGTAAAGCGCGGGCGGTGGTCGCAGGAACGGGGATGCAGACAGAGCTGGGCAGGATCGCCGGAATGATCCAGGAGATCTCGCACGAGGTCACGCCCCTGCAGAAGAAATTGGAGCAGTTCGGGAAATGGATAGTATATCTCTGTATCGTGCTCGTGGGGCTGGTCTTTCTGTTGGAGTGGCTGCGCGGCGGCACGATCATTGACGTATTCCTGACCTCCGTAAGCCTCGCGGTTGCCGCGATACCGGAGGGGCTCCCCGCGGTGGTCACCATTGCCCTCGCGATGGGCGTGCAGAGGATGGTAAAGCGCAACGCCCTCATTAGAAAACTGCATTCGGTCGAGACGCTGGGGTGCGCGACGGTTATCTGTTCGGACAAGACAGGGACCCTCACCAGAAATGAGATGACAGTGCAGGCGATCTTTGCGGACGGCGGTCTCTTTAGAGTGACGGGGGTAGGATATGAGCCCAAAGGAGAATTCCTGCGCGACGGCGTGCGGGTCGATCCCAAGGACCACCCGGGTCTGCGCGCCACATTGTTGTATGGCGCACTGTGCAACAGCGCGCAGTTGGTCACGAGCGGCGACAGCTATACGATCCGCGGCGACCCCACGGAGGGCGCTTTCTTGACCGTGGCGGCAAAGGCCGCTATATGGAAGGAAGCGGTCGAAGGGGAATTCCCTTTTGTCGATGAGATACCCTTCGATTCCGAACGCAAGAAGATGACCGTTGTGTGCAGGGACGGGGGCAGTCTCGTTGCGTTCGTCAAAGGCGCGCCCGATGTGCTCGTGAATGATTGTACCGCTATTGAAGAAAGAGGCGCTGCGCGGCGATTGAGCGATAATGACAGGGATGTGATACTCCGCACCAACAACGACCTGGCCACTCAGGCGATGCGGGTCCTGGCGGTCGCCTATAGAGCGCTGGACGCGTCACTGGAGAAGTACGATGCGGCATCGATCGAAAGAGGCCTCACGTTCGTGGGGCTCGTCGCGATGATAGACCCTCCGAGAGAAGAGGTGAAGAGGGCGATCGAGGAGTGTGCGAGGGCCGGCATCAAGACGGTGATGATCACCGGCGACCACAAGAACACCGCGGTCGCCATCGCCCGCGAGCTGGGGTTTTTTAAGGAAGGGTCTTTGGCGTTCACCGGAGCAGAATTGGACAAGGTCGGTGACGAAGAGCTCGCGAAAGAGGTGGAGAGGGTCCTCGTGTACGCCCGCGTCTCGCCCGAACACAAGCTGAGGATCGTGCGCGCCTTGCGTGCACGCCGCGAGGTGGTCGCGATGACAGGCGACGGGGTCAACGATGCGCCTGCGGTGAAGGAGGCGGACATTGGAGTTGCGATGGGGATCACCGGCACCGATGTGACCAAAGAGGTCTCAGACATGGTCATCACGGACGATAATTTCGCCTCCATCGTCGCCGCGGTCGAAGAGGGGAGGGGCATCTACGATAATATAAAGAAGTTCATCCACTATCTCCTCTCCTGCAATGCGGGAGAGATCCTGGTGATGTTCATATCTTCATTGGTAGGGTTGCCCGTACCGCTGCTTCCCATCCAGATCCTGTGGGTCAACCTGGTGACCGACGGATTGCCTGCGCTGGCCTTGGGCGTGGACCCCGTAGACCCGAATATCATGACGCGTCCTCCGCGGCCTGCGCGCGAAGCAGTAGTGACCCGGGAGAGGGCGCTTGTGATGTTGATGCAGGGCGCTTTTATCGCGTTCTGCAGCCTCGCGGCCTTCTGTCTCGTCCTCTTCGTCGAAAGAGAAGACATAGTACGCGCGAGGACAGCCGCATTTATAGTCCTCTCGTGCACCCAGCTCTTCCACGCTTTCAATTGTCGCAGCATGACCGAATCCCTATTCACGATAGGCGTATTTACCAACAAGAAGCTCATCCTCGCCAACGGCATCTCGTTCCTCTTGCAGATGGCCGTCGTCTACACGCCTTTCTTGCAGAAGATATTCAAGACCGAACCGCTGGGCATATTCGACTGGCTTTTGGTCATCTGCATCTCCTCGTTCCCGCTCTGGGCAATGGAGATCGTGAAGCGGATACAGAAAAAGGTGACAAATTAAGACCTTGTGTTATAATTATATATAGCTATTAAAAGACAGGGGTATTCATGAGACAAAAGTTCACCGCAGGGACCTTCCTCATAGGATCGTTGATAGCTTTCTGTGCGTCGACAGCGTGCGCACAGGGCATGGGAGAGGGTGAAAGGGCTGTAGCCCCTCAGGCTCCCGCGCAGCAGGGCTCCGTTGACTCCCGGGACGAAGAGATAGGAAAGAAGATCAAAGAGATCGAACAAGAAATGGAGGGGATCAAGAACGAAATCGCGCACGTTAAAGAGGAGATTAATATTATAACGATAAGAGCGCGAGAGTCGGTATTGGAGCATCATTAATAAGAAGACGGCATGTAGTCCTGTCATGCGGTCCATTGATCACGAAGAAGGAGTGCAGGGTGATGAAAAAAGGCGTTGTGCTGTTGATCTTCGCGGCGCTCATGTGCGGTCTTTGTATGCCCTTTTCTCCGAAGGAGGCCCTCGCTCAATATCCGTCCGAGGACGAGGAGCGGGTAAGCGTTGAGACCTCTGTACAAGAACGTCCTCAAGAGGCTTCGGCTGCGGCTGCGTCTGCGCACCAGACGATCCTTAAGAAGCTGGACGAGATCTTGAAGGGCATACAGGAGCTGAAAGACGACCTCGCGCAGATCAAGGAGCAGCTCGATATCGTCAAGATAAGGGTCACGCAGAGTCAATGAGTGAACACCTCTCCTACGCTGTTGCATTTCTGGCGGGGGTCCTTACATTCCTCTCACCCTGTTTTCTTCCGCTCATACCCTCGTACCTTGTGTACATCACGGGCACCTCATTCGAAGACCTCACAAGGCCGGACGCGGGAGCGGACGCCAGAAAGAAGACGATCGTCCACTCCCTCCTTTTCATCGCGGGTTTTTCCGTCGTATTCGTCCTCCTCGGCCTCACCGCTACAGCCGTGGGAAAGGCCCTCTTCCGCTACCAGAAGTTCATCAGGATCGCGGGCGGGGTGCTCATAATCCTGTTCGGCCTGCAGCTCATGGGGATCCTGAAGCTCGATTTTTTGACAAAGGAGAAGAAGTTCCGCGTCGCCCGCAGGGGCATCGGGTACGTGAATTCATTTTTGATAGGCGTGACCTTTGCAGCCGCCTGGACGCCCTGCGCAGGGGCGATCCTCGGCTCCATCCTCGTCCTTGCAGGCACCAAGGGGAACATTGCCCTGGGAGTGAAATTCTTGTCCGTCTATTCCCTCGGGATCGCGGTCCCCTTTTTTCTATCAAGCCTCCTGATAAATTCTTTCCTCATCTACTCCAAGAAGCTGCAAAAAGTCATGGGGATCGTCACCTACGTTTCCGGCACTTTCCTTATTCTCGTAGGGATCGCGATCCTCACCAACTATTTCCAGGTCATGACGAACGGTATGGACAGTATCCTCTCAAAATTTACAGGAAGGAAAGGGGTGTAGTGACATGAGGCACGTAAGGGTTATGGTCGCGGCATTCGCAGTGGCGGGGCTGTGTGTGATCGGGTGTTCCGGCGGCATCGCGCAGCAGGAGGGAGATGTTGCTCCGGATTTCACGCTCACCGACATATACGGGACGCGGGTGAGCCTCGCTCAGCTTCAGGGCAAGGTCATCATTCTGGACTTCTTTGCGGACTGGTGCCCGCCCTGCAAGCAGGAGATCCCGGACTTCATAGCGCTCCAGGGCGCGTATGGGTCCCGTGGTTTTTCGGTGATAGGAGTGGCGCTCGTGAGCGCTGAAGAGGCGAAGAAGTTCGCTCAATCCGTCGGCATCAACTATCCCGTCCTCGTTGACGACGGCACTGTGAGCGGCCTCTATGGGCCTATCAGGTCTATCCCGACGACCTTTGTGCTCGACAAGACCGGGAAGATCGTGAAGAAGTACATCGGCTACAGGTCAAAAGAGGTCTTTGAGGCGGATATCCAGGAGCTTTTGAAGCAGGGCTGAGGTCGCATATGATAATTACGAAACAGAAACCGTTGCAGGAAATTCTCACGTACCTCGGGGGGGAGAAGAAGGTCTTCATCATCGGCTGCGGAGAGTGCTCGACGACGTGCAAGACGGGCGGCGAGGAAGACGTCAAAAAGATGAAGGAGCTCCTCGAGAAGGAGGGGAAGTCCGTGACCGGGTATGCGATCCCGGAAGCCCCGTGCATCGCCGCAAAGGTGAAGCTGGAGCTCGCGAAGCAGAGGCGTGCGATCGAGGAGGCGGATTCTATTTTAGTCCTTGCGTGCGGACTCGGCATTCAGTCCGTCAAGGAAAACCTGAGGATCGAAAAAACGGTTCACGTGGGATGCGATACGCTCTTTATGGGCGCCATCGACAAAGATAATGTCTTTCTGGAAAGGTGCTCAGCATGCGGAGAGTGTATCCTCGAGCTTACGGGGGCCATCTGTCCGATCACGAGGTGCCCGAAATCGCTTGTGATAGGGCCATGCGGCGGTCAAAATAAAGGCAAGTGCGAAGTCGATAAGGAGAGGGACTGCGCGTGGGTGTTGATCTACAATGAATTGAAGAAACAGGGCAGGCTCCATCTCCTGAAAGAGGCGAGACCTCCCAGGGACCATTCTAAATCAGGTAAACCGCGCCACCTCGTCCTGGGGCCCAGCTCCTCTTAACGCACGTGCCGGTCTTCTTAAGTGCGGACGGCAGCCTATTTCTTTTCGTAGAAGGCCCTGAAGATAAACCTGTCTATATTCCTGCCGATGGAGTAGACAAATCCCATCTCGCCCTTCATGTCAGCCCTCGGCCGCCTCTCTTCCGTTGTAAAGCTCTTATACGAGAGGATCACCTTGTCATCCGAAGGCGTCCTCACCTCATAGTCGGCTGCCACCTTGCCGGAACTCTTGGGGCTCAGGGTATCGGCGACGAGCATCGCAGAGCTGAAGAACATGGGGGAGGCCTTTTCTATGAAACCATACTGCATGATCCTCGCGCTGATGATGACGTCTGCGCTCTTCTCATCGTTTACGGAGGCGAACTTTATCTCTTTCCTCTTTTCAAGGGCGTCTTTGAAGACTTTTCTGAAGACGTCGGTATTCACCTCGCTCGCCCCCGTTTCATTGGTGACGTCCTTCAAAAAAACCTTGATCTCGCCGTAATCCTTATACCTCTCGTAGAGGTTCTCCTCTCCCGCGTAGAGCACAGACGTACACAGGATCGCTCCGCAGAGCAGCAGAAGCCTTTTCATGGCATACCTCCCTTTCTTGCGCACCGGGGCTATTGTCCCGTGCGATTCGTAAAAATGCCCGGCGTGACAGCCCTCCACTTCCCTGGCAGGAGAGACCCGAGACGAAAAGGGCCGAAGCGGACCCTGATGAGGCGCGTGACGGGCGTGCCGAGCCTCTCGAAGAGCCGCCTGATCTCCCGGTTCTTCCCTTCTCTGAGCGAGATTTCGAGATGCGTAGAAGAACCGCCCCTCTCGAGAACCTCGACCTTCGCCGGCCCGCTTCTTTCCCCGCGGCCGATGTCCATTCCCTTCCGGATCCTGTCCACATCCTCCTCCCGCAGCGCTCCCTCGACGAGCGCCCTGTACGTGCGCACGATCCGGTAGCGAGGGTCCGTAAGCCTATTGCCGAAGACAGTGTCATTGGTGAAGATGAGAAGCCCTTCTGAATCCTGATCGAGCCTCCCCACAGGAAAGACCCATTCGCCGATGTCCCCGATGAGGTCGTAGACCGTCTTCCTCCCCTTCTCGTCTTTCCTCGTGGTAACGTAGCCGGCCGGTTTGTGCAAAAGGATGTAGAGATTTTTCCTTCTGGGGAGGGCCTTTCCATCAAGCAGAACGCGATCGCCCGGCTTTACCCGTCTCCAGGGGTCCAGCGCCGCGGTGCCGTTGATGCGGACCCTTCCTCCCCTCACCATTTCTACCGCCTGCTGCCTGGAGCAGATGCCCCGTTTTGAGAGAACACGGGCAACCGTGTACGCATGGTCGCGACGATTTTTCCAGTCCCCGTTCCCCTTCACACACGCTCGGGCGTCACCCATGTGCACCTCACAGGCCTCATGCGGCATATTGTGATATGATAATACGTCCCGTACCGCAACGCAAGGAATTTTCACGTTATTGTCAAGCCAAAATAGAAATGTCGTATAGTTACCAAAGTAGAAATGTCGTGTTTT
>CAYHAE010000029.1:0-23969 GCA_964354545.1 uncultured Planctomycetia bacterium | reverse complement strand
GGAAGAGCGCGAAGGAGAGGACCGCCTCTGCGGCAGCGCGTGGCCTGAAGGCGCGTGTGATGACATATGATGACGCGAGGAGCGCGGCGACCGACGATATCTCATACCACGTGTCCATCATTCCGCTACCTCTTGTTCGTGCCGCCCCTGCGCAAAATTCTGACCGTTTTCCTTCCGCATTCTGCACAATGGCACTACCCGGCATGGATCTTTCACGTACCCACGCGTCACGAATATCCCGTCGTGCTCCCGGAAAGGATGTAGAGGTTCCCCACGCCCGTCGGCTTGTAATTACTTTCGATATACTGCGTCACGTAGGGGGGCAACAGT
Source organism: uncultured Planctomycetia bacterium (assembly GCA_964354545.1). GTDB lineage: Bacteria > Omnitrophota > Gorgyraeia > 2-01-FULL-45-10 > JAHFGN01 > CAYHAE01. Next base: position 23,639 of record CAYHAE010000029.1, on the reverse strand, counting down.
CGAAGGAACCCGTCGTAGATCACGATCTTCGGGCGCCGTGCGCGCAGGACATTCACCACGTCATCCTGTGTCACCTTCGTCGTCAGGATCACGATCACGTCGGCGTTCAGGAACCAATAGTAGTACGCGTGGTCGCGAAAGACCCCCATACCTGTCCAGCCGTCGAAAACGGTGTCCCGCTCCGTCGTATTCCGGAGAATGAACCTGATCTGTTCGAGCTGCGCGGTGTTGCGCCGGGCGAACTGCGTCCGCATAAGCTCGAGCGGAAAGAATACGATGCCTGCGCTCACGAGCGCCGCGACGAGGATGCATCGCTGTCTTGACGTGCCGCGCGCGGCACACTCCCGCACGCAGATGTCCAACGCGTGTCCGGAATAGATCGCCACAAGCGGAAACAAGAGGAGATAATACTGCCGGTGCGGAGACGGTATCAGCACGAGACCGACGACAAGCATATAGAGCGCGATGAGCGGAGCGAACCCGCCTCTGGATATCTCTTCCGTGCCGCGCAGCCGGCTGACCGCCCCAATGACGCCTGCCGCGCCGAACATGTAAAAAAGCGAATTCTGCAGAAAAGAGCGGATGGGCCACAGATGCGCGTAAGGAAGCCTATGCTGCCAGCGTGCGTTCATGATGAAATCCCAATAGATAAAATCCCTGAAGGCATTATTGAACAGGAAATAGGCCGAGACCGCGCTCATGGGGACCAGCGCACCTAACCCTATCCAGAGGAACGCCGTCGCCCGTCCTCTCATCGTGCCCCCGCAGCGCCTATCAAGGAGAAACCACCCCGATGCGAGGAAGAGCCCTGCCCCGGCAAAAAACGCCTTTTGCGTGAAGAGGATCGCGATAGCGATCATCACGCCGCATGCGGTAAAATACTTCCTTTGCGTGTGCGCGGTCCCGGGTGCGGGCGGCGGACCTTCCCCGCGCCGCACGGCCTTGATGAAAGACCCGAGAGAGAGAAGCCAGAAGAGGACCGCAGGCACATCGGGCCTCACCTCGATCGTCTTTTCGAGAAACATTATCGTATAGCTGAGGAACAGGATGGCATAGAACGCGACGTCAATGCCGTAGAGCATTTTGGCCATACGATACGTCACATATATAATGCCGCAGGTAAAGAGGAGCATGAGCACGCGCGCGACAAAGAGGAGCGGTATCGAATCGGGCCAGAAGCGATAGAGCGGCGCGAGCAGAAAAAACATGAGCGGCGTATGGTGCTCGAAGAAATCACGGTACGGCACCATGCCGTGGTTCACGCAGCGCGCCGCGTGCAGGTGCTCGAACTCGTCTGCGTCAAAATATCTCACACATAAGAGCGGAACCCTCACCGCGAGCGCGATGAGGATGAGGACGAGGATGGCCTTATGCGTAAGCCTTAGCGTGAGGATAGTGCGGTATCTCATGGGCCGCCTCCCCCGCCGCGCGAGGCTACCTGAAATACCACTCCCTGCGCATCTTCGTACATGATGCGAAACCTCTTGTCGCGCGCGATCGTAGAATAGAAGGGCCTGTTCTTTTTCGTATATCCGTACCTTAGATGAAAGGTATTCGTGAGCCGGACGTAGGCATTTTTATCGACGCCGTCCATGAGGTCCTGGTAGATCCTGTAGAGCCCCGGCGACCAATAGTACATATAGATCGGGTCCAGGACCACGAGATATTTATTTTTGGGATTCAGGCAGATGAAGTACGGAGAGTCATCCCAGAAAGAATGGTAGATCGTCTCTCCGGCCGGGATGCGGTCCTTCATCCATTGCGCCGCCCTTTCGTAGTACATGCTCCGCGCGGCCTTCTGCTCGATATTCTCGCCGAGCGATTTCACGCACCAGGCCCCCGCAACGAGGCTCGCGAGCGCCCACGCAATGAGCGCGCGTCGCACCGCGGGCCTGATACGCTCGACGGCGTATGTCGCATCCCACCAATCTCGCATATACGACGCCGCGCTCACGACGACCAGCGGATTCGCGGTATACCAGAACCTGTTGCCCATGAAACTCAAGGCGAGGCATATGTTCGCGCAGCCGAAGAAGACGAGCGTGGAGACGCTCGCGCGCACCCTGGATACGAGCGCGCTCCACGCCATGTACGCGAGGATAAAAAAGGTCATAAGATTATCGAGGAGCGCCTTCTTTGTGAGGATGGGATAGAGCTCCCTTCCGAAATGGATGGGGCTCTCCGAAAAGGCATAGAAAGGGACGAGTATCCCGTTGAGATAGACCGAGAGGAGGTTGAACGGAAAGTGCGGATGGATGCATACGCCTGCCGTAATCCCCAACACGGTAAAGCCGATGTTGCGTAAAAAGAATTCTTTCTTGTATGCGTATCGCACCAGCTCACAGAGGACCGCGTAGACCGCAAAGAGCGGAAAAGAGACGTGTCCGAGGGCGTACAGCGCGGAGACGAAGAAAACGCCCCAATGGCGCTTTGTGATGAGGAAGCAGATCCCCGCGATCGTGAGTATATTCACGATGGTCGTGGGCCTGAGGTAAAGGTAATAGAGCGTGAACGTAGGAGAGAGGAATACGGAGACGAGAAAATAGGGGACGAGAAAGAGCGGGAGGAATTTTTTCAGGACGAGGGCGAAGGCGGCCAGAAATGCGGCGTTGCACAGGATGATCGTATACTTCGCTGCGAGGACAGGGTCTTTCGTGAGATAGGTGAACGGGAGCGCGACGAGGTGCAGGAGGAGGTCCTTGTCGGCAAAGCAGGTCTTGAACGTAGAGTAGTCTGCCCACCGAAACGGAAAGTGGAGGCCGGACTCCTTGATGAAACGGGCGACGGCGATGTGGTAATAGTCGTCTGCCTCGTAAAGGACGGGCGTGAGGAACTGCAGGAGGATCGACGCGATCATGAGCACCCCGAGAATCAAGAAGGCCACAGAGCGCGACAGCGTCCTCACCGTATGTAACCCCTTTCGATGTATTCCTGTTCGATGCCGACTCCCTCTATATCGTATCTCTTCTCTTCTATGACGCTCCTCGCAGCCAGTATCCCCATCTCTAAGGCCTGGTCCTGGCTATTGTATCTGAAGGCGCCTGACCTGCCGATGAGGAAGAGGTTCCCGAACCCGTTCAGATAGTCCTTGATCCTGCCCAGATTTTCCTTATAGCTCAGATCATACACGGGATACGCATATCTCTCTCGGTGGACGAACATATCAATGACCTCTTCCCTCTTGATGAAGCCGAGCTTTTCCAGCCATCCGGCGCTCATCCCGAAGAGCTTCTCCCTGTCCGCATTCCACACCGCATCGCCCTCCCCGCAAAAGAACTCTATGAGGAGCGACGTCTTATCGCGCGGAGACATCTTCGCGCTGAAATTTTTAGGCTCCATAACCCTGCCAAAGGGGATCTCCCTGTCAGGAAAGTATATCCACTGGTCAGGGAACGCGGATGGCCTCGTGAGCGTGATGAAGAGCGCAACGTGGGCCCTGAAGCGCAGATGCCCCGCGGCCTCTATGACATCGTGCGGCGCCTTCGGTTCGAGGAGCTTTATGAATTCGGTGATGGGGATGGAGGAGAGCACGGGTCCCGGCGCGATCGTCCGGGTAGCACCTTCGCTAGAGACGATGACTTCCTTGAGCGTGCTGCCGTCGTGGACGACCTTAACGGGGTAGCTATTAAGCATGAGGACGCTGCCGGCACGCAGGGCCCTCTCCTTCATCTCTTCGTAGATGAGGCCCGTCCCCTCGTCGGGATAGTAGAACTGGTCGACCAGCGTCTTCGGACCCTTTGCCGAGCCCCGCACCATCTTCTTCAGCATCGCCGAGAGAGAGAGGCCCCGGATCCTCTGCCGCGCCCAGTCGGCGGAGAGCTCGGAACATGGAAGCCCCCATATCTTCTCCGTGTAATTGAGCATATTCAATTCCGCCAATGCCCTTCCGAAGATCGCGACGCAGTAATCCTCGAACGAGCGTATCTCCCTCTTCGCGATCGTCCCCCGCATCTTTTCGTAGGCGTAGTCGAAGAGTATGCGCAATGCCCGTCTGAAGCCTACCTGGGTGAGCGCATTCTTCCACTCGACGGGATAGAGGATGAATTTCCCATTGATGTAAAACCGGGTGAGCCGGTTGACCTTGATCCACCGGGGTCCGAGAAGGCCTCCTATGATATCATAGAGACGGGGATTCTGGCTGAAGAACCTGTGGGGGCCTATGTCTGTCCTGAACGCTCCGTACTGAAGCGTCCTCGCGAGCCCCCCGACGCGGTCGTTCTTTTCGACGATCGTCGCGCGCCTGAGCGCGTTGCCGAGCTCAAAGGCCGCCGCCATTCCCGCAGGGCCTGCGCCGAGAATGAGAACGTCATTTTTTTGACCGAAAGAGCTGCCCATGGATCCACCTATATGTTGCCTCGAGGCCTTGCTCAAGCGAAATGCGCGGTTCCCATGCGAGCGCCTTCCGCAACTGCGTGAGGTCGCTGTTCCTCCCCCTCACGCCTTGCGGCTTTGTCACGTCGTAGCGTTTGGTTATCTTCTTGCCGGCGATCCGTGCCACGATATCCACAAGCTGGTCGATCGTCACCGAGGTCTCCGTGCCGAGGTTGACCGGCTCGTAGTGCTCGGAGCTCATCACCCTATACAGCCCTTCGATGCAATCGTCGATATAACAGTAGGAACGGGCCTGTTTTCCGTCGCCCCACACCTCGATCTCATCATGGTCCTTTGCGCGGGCAACCTTACGGCAAATAGCTGCGGGCGACTTTTCCCTGCCACCGTCATAGGCCCCGCGCGGGCCGTATATGTTATGTAAACGGACAACGTACGTCGTGAGCCCGTAATCCTCGCGGTAATGGCGGCATGCCCTCTCCATGTAGAGCTTTTCCCATCCGTAACCGTCCTCGGCATCCGCGGGATAGGCATCTTCTTCTTTCAGGGGCGCGGCGTGAGGGGTATCCTGTCTATACCGGGGATACACGCAGGCGGAAGAAGCGAAAAGGAACTTCTTGATGCTGCGGAGCCGCGCCGCTTCGAGCATATGCATAGTGATGAGCGTGTTGTCGTGGACGATCTCCGCCTTGTGCTTTTCGATGAAACCTATCCCGCCCATGCGCGCGGCAAGGTGATAGACGTGCGCGATGCCTTCGGTAACCGCGAAACAATTTTCCCACCTCCTCAGGTCGAGGAGCTCGAATTCATATGCCGCGGTAGGCTCATACTCCGGATATGTGATATCGACGCCTCTGACCCAATATCCTTTGCCCTTCAGATATTTCACGAGATGGTGTCCGATAAAACCGCCCGCACCCGTTATCAAGACCTTCTCTTTCGCTGCCATATCGCGCCCTCCTGTGCGAACGCTATTCTCGCCTATACTGCATGCGGCCAATTTGAATAGATATTAACATAGTGGTCGCATTTACCCTTAAGCGTCCTTCGGCCCCTCGATAAACTCGGGACCGAACCCTTAAGTCCATCGAACCCTTCGACAAAAGCTCAGGGTTCGATCCTGAGCGAAGTCGAAGGATCGAAGGGTTCGGCAGGCTCCGGATAAATGAAACCAACCATATGTTAAGATGCGCTGTTCGTTTAATTTAGTGCGTGTAACCCAAACTGCGCAACTTCTCTTTTGATGCCTCGTCCATGACAGCGCCCTCGTGCGAGCCCTGTGCATCTTTCGACGGCGATTCGTACGTATCGACAAATGTCATCGGATGCGCCTCAAAAAACGGCCTCTCAATCGCGTCAGTAAGGACCTTGCCGTCCATGTCCCGTGCTACGGGAAAACCCAGAAGATAGAGGATGGTGGGGACGATATCGCATAGCTGGGTATCTTTCATATGACGGTGTTTTTTTATATTTTCCCCCGCCATCATCACTACGCCGTCTTTCGCATGGACTCCGCTGCGCGAATAGTCGATGAACTTCCCCGCATCATATTCCTCGCCCTCTACCCATATCGTGTGTAAATGCCTTCCGGTCCCGTCGATCACATACTGAAACTGAATGTGAATGGGCTCATCCCATTTTTCGACCACTACGATATTTTCTTTCTTGAAGATGGGATTGAGCGTGAACGCGACGTCGGGAAGATCGGCATGCCCGCCCGGTGCGGTTTCCTTGACCTCAGTAAATACATTTTCCATTGTTTCGAAATGCGCCTCTTTCAACAGCCGATACAGGCGCTTTCGTAACTGCGCGCGCTCGCCTCTTTTCACGGCATTCGTGTTTATTTTTACGCCGCTTATCCCCTCCTGCGCATTGTTATAAAAATAGGCCTTGCTCCTTGAAAAGTCGATCATCCCCCCGCCTTCCATGAGCGGAATGAAACTTAACAACTGCCTTTCTTCCAGCATGCGGTTGAGCAGGAAATTTATATGCTGCATGTCGCTATTGAGCGCGTAATAGGGAACGATCCTCGGTCCGGCCTGGATATGGCTTTGCTGAAAACCATGGTCGGACACAAAAACAACCGTATATCCGTTCTGAAGAAAATAACCTAAAAATGCATCCACCTTTTTATAGTAATCGGCTATCACATTGCCTTTTTCCTTTACCTCTTCCCGTGTGATATCAAAATAGCGCGGCTCTCGCGCGCTCCAATAGCGGTGTTGGCATGGATTTGACCCATGGATGCCGATCGCCACGAACCCGGGACGGTGTTTCTCTATGAGATACCGTGCGATATTCATGGCATTATCATCAAACGCACCCCAGTACTTATAGCCTTCTACGCTTTTATAATCGGGCAGCGCCGTGAGCTCGACGGAATTTTTTGCCTCCCGGTCAATAAATTCGGACCACATGTGAGCGCGTTCATAGTAATGTGACGCCTCGTATACATATATAACCCCGTTCACTATCTCGGGCGGAGCCATCAGCCAATTTACTACAACGACTCGCATATTATGATCGCTGAGGACCTTCCACACATACTTGACCTTTCTCAGTCCTGAAGAGATGAAATCAGACACCCCGTGCTTTTCCGCGCCCTTGCCTGTCGCAATGCTCGTCCACGAAGGCGGAGAAAATGCGGATTTTGACATGAGGTGGCCGTATGAACCGTTTTTTACTAAAGACGAAAAGTGTGGCAACTGACCTTTTTTCAGCATCGGCTCCAGGATATTCCACGTCGCGCCATCCATACAGACTAGGGCTATCCTCCCTTTGCCGACCCCCTCCTTCTGCGGCCGAGGATACGGTTGCACCAATAAGACGGCGATCAAAAACGGCATTATGCCGCTCGCGAGCAGCGCGATCCATACACGCCACGTCGGCCTGGTGCGCTCGCGCAGCCCTGTTGGCCCGCTACGCTCGCGTTTCATCGGCCCTCCTCAGATACATGCTGTAGAAGGAGATACGATGACTTCTCCGGCTCAAAAGGAATACCGGCTGCGGCAGAACAGGGCTGTGCACAATAGCGCATCTATGGCTTTCCGGAGGATGTTGTCGCTGCCCGTACGCCCCGCGGAGTCTCGTCTTCGAGCAGGACCCTACCCCGCATCTCCGCGGGTTTAGGGATACCGAATAGAGTGAGCACGGTGGGGGCAATGTCGATGATGGAGGGATCTGCCACAGCCACCTTCTTATTGACGAAGAGCACACCGGGGACAAGGGATGGGTCGATCAAGTGGTCGCCGCTCCATTTTCTTTTGTTGTCTTCGATGAGCACGGAAGGCACGCCGCCCAGCGCAGTCTGCCACGATGCCCGGTATCCCCTCTTAAATCCAACGAACAGATCAGGCATATCGTCCACGCGGGAACCCGCCCATATTTCGCGAGAAGAGAATACGTTGTTCACAACGGGCTCGCCCGTCGCGGGGTCCCGGAGCTTTTTCAATTCTTCCGCGATCGTCCGTTTTAACTCCTGTGCGCCGGAGCTTTCTACGATCCCATACCGTTCGCGGCCGATCTCGTTGAGATAGATCCCACCGAACCCCAAGGCATATGCCTTGGTCTTGGACCAATCGACATCCGCAAAAAACTCCTTACTCTCATTAACCCCTTCTTTTAAAGACAGGTATCCCTTCTCCAAGAGCCAGCGATTGAGGTGGACTGCCCTCCTGAAAGGGCCGAACCCATGGTCAGAGGCTACGATCAACGTCGTATGTTCATCGAGACCTTTCAGCACTTCTCCGATGATCGCGTCCATCTTCTCGTAATAGCGTGCGATGGTATCTTTGTACAGCGCATTCACCTCGTAGAGAGGATGCCGGGGATCTGTGTACCGCCAAAACATGTGCTGGATTATATCCAAGGTATCGAAATAGAAAAAGAGCATCCCTCCCTTGAAGTCTTTCAATTCGCTCTTTAAGATCCTCTCCCGCTCGCTGAGGACCTCATCAACATGTTCCAAAAAGGCCTTCTCATCGAATCTGTCTTCAGTCAGGGCCCATGTGTCATGGGGCATCCCCTGAGTATGGTAGAGGCCGGTCCTGCCCGCTACTTTTTTTGAATATGCGGAGGGGTACGAGATGGGGAAAGGAGGATCTTCGGGGTCGAAATTTATGGGACTCGCATAAAGTTCAAAATCCGGCTCGATAGATTTCAGGTAAAATTTCACTATGCCGTGGAGCCGCGTGAATGGACCGATGCGAAAAGAGACCTTCTCCCATCCGCTCCAGCCTCCCTTCTTGAGAAAAAAACCGGTCCTCCCCTCAAGGCGCAGCTGTACCTTCTCCTCGTGCGGCTGCACCGTGACCGTGAATGGGACCTGCGCATCAGCGGTCGAATCGCCGGAGCGGGTAGAGACTTTTGGGCCATACAATCCTGTATGAATGGTTCCGCGATCGGGCGTCACGCGGATGATCCTGCCGCGGCTCTCATGATCCTCACGCGATAACGTCTTTGTGGTATAAAACGAAAACCGGCCTATATTCCCTGCGATATCGGGGGTCCCCATCCCGGAGAGCATCCTGCCGGCGAGGGGTTCGGGAGGAAATGTGGTGGGACAGAAGTAGACGTAGCAGGGTACGCGGCTTTTGGAAAGAACGCTCCAGAAGGCCTCGCCTTTCCTGCGCACGCTTATCTTTACATTACCGCCGGCGTGCGAAATCTCGTTGAGGCTTAAATACGGGCGGTATGTGGAAGGATCGCGCATTATAAAGTCACATATGCCGTGCTGCCCGGGGTCCGTGCCTGTCAAAAAACTTGTCCAGGCAACGACGGATTCGGAAGGGACCGTGGTCGTGAGCCGAGAATAGCTGCCTGTCTCCTTGATACGGGTGAGGTGGGGCAGCTTCCCTTCCCTCATAAGGCGCTCGGTGACCTCCGGGTCAAGGGCATCAATGCCCAGAATGAGTACCTTGTTTTTATGCCCTATTCTATGTATCACCGCTATCCCAATGAGAACGAGAGCTGTGACAACGAGGATAATCCAGGGAAATTTTTTGACGCGCTTAAAAAATATCTTAAAGAAAAAAAGAGAGGTCCCAAGAAGTCCTGCGATGATGCTCCACACATATGCTGTATTCTGCGCAAATACAAAGCCGGTGCCGGGGTCGACATACTTAAGCAACGATGACATGCGATCCCACGTATGGTCCCCTTGCCTCACGCACGGGAAGGTCTTTTGGCTTCATAGGAAAATTATATATGCAATACCATATGATAGCAAGAATATTTTAAGATATGCGTATAATATGTGGCTAGTTCCATTACACATATAAAACATAGCCCCCCTGTGCTATAGCCGCGTGCAGGGCGTCCCGCCCTTTTGGGTAAACATTAACTCTATATACCAAAAGGTCGGGACAGATGTGCGATGTAACCGAACATTACAAATAATACAATTTTAAGATATGCGGGAGGAGAAGAAAAAGGTAAGATAAAAGCGGCAGGGTAAGATCTACCCTGCCGCTTTTGTGCGTATTTCCCGCAACCTACTTTGTCACGGTTATCGATTTGGCCTTTTCTGTCTCGCCTTCTTTCGAATACTCGACAGATACCTTCTCGCCAGCCTTAAGCTTATCGAAGGTAAGAGCATTGAAGGTCCCGTCTACGATCTTGACGGTCTCGTCAATAGGAAAGACCCTCGTCTCACCCGTGTCGCTCTCCACGGTTATCTTCCGCTCGCCGGTGGTTGCCTGTTCGACACCCCCCGCGACCTTACCAATGAAGACGCCGCCTGCCTCGATGACGGCCCCTACCGGCTCGGTAGCCTTGGGCGTCTTTTCCGCCGCGTAGCAGACGGCGCCCATAAATCCCAAAGCTAACAGCAGGATCACTATTTTCTTCATATACGTTTTTCACCCCCTTTCATTTCGTCCATAACTTATTATATCGTCGATAAGATTTCCCCGCCTTACGGCTATCTGACTGCCCCGTTCGCTATTTTAGGCAGAAGACCTTATATGCAGAAGGCGCCTTGCCTCAAAAAATAATACGTTTACAGCCAGCCTTTATCCGTCCAGTAGCGATACTCTTCTTCCCATTCTCCTTTCCTTGCCTTGATAACTTCACCAAAGTGCTTTTTGCCCCTTTCAATAATGTCTATCTGGTCGGGATATATTTTCTTTTCTTTGATGTCTGACACCAGCCTCCCGCCCAATGCGCAGGCTTCCTGAGACTTCTCTTTAACGCGCCGCGCGCATGAAGACACGCCTCCCGAGTATTGGGCCCCGCAGGTATGGCTGTAATATTTCACATAGTCGAGGACGTCTTCATCATGACCGCTGCCCGAAGAGACGACCCCCGCAACATATTTGCCCAAGAGCCGCCTGCAGTGGATGAAATGGCTCGAGCGGTCGAAGACCGCTTTCATCGAGGCCGTCACGCAATTAATATAGTTCGGCGTTGCCAAAATTATGCCGTCCGCATCAAGCATCTTCTTAAGTATCATCGCCGCGTCATCTTCTATCGGGCAGCCCATGATTTTCCTGTGGCATTTATTGAGAGTGCGGCAAAACTCGATCTTGAGATCGCAGAGATGAATGACCTCCGACACGCAGCCTCTATCACCGGCGCATCCCTTAAGGACCTCGCTCGCCAGGAGGTACGTATTGCTTTTTTCTTTGTTCGGGCTCGAAGAAATGAGAAGTATTTTCATCGTTCCGGCTCCTCCGTCTATTTTATCCGCTTCGCACACGCGGACAATTCGAAAATGCGCGGTCACCTCATTAAGTCCACTTTCATTTTATTAAAAATGAATTTTAAGAACTCGAACCATGCGACGCTCAGGACGCCGGCGCTTAAACAGATAAAGATATCTGCTCTATGTATACTCCCAAAATGGAATAATTTCTGTAAAAAGGGTATATAGAGGACCAGGAACAGAAACGCTGTCGCTCCGCATATGACGCCTATCAGCGCCCTATTAGAAACTGACAATGACGATATAATGCTCCTTGACCACGAGCGGTTGGTCAGAATGAGGCATACATTAGATACGATCAAGGTAATGAATGCTAAAGTCCTTGCCCCGGTTGCGGCCTGCCCGAGCCGTAATGCCATCTTAAAAACGGCCATCACCACAAGAAGAGAAAATAGGCCCTGAAGCAGGCTTAAGATCATCATCTTTTTGCCAAAAAGCGATTCTTTGGGATCGCGGGGCCTGCGTTCCATGATATTTTTTTCTGCCGGCTCAGACTCAAACACAACAGAACACGCAGGATCGATTATGAGCTCTAAAAAAACGATATGGACCGGATAGAGCACAAGGGGCCATCCCAATAAGATCGGGATCAATGAGCTTCCCGCGATAGGTACGTGAACACTTATAATATAGGCCATCGCCTTTTTCAAATTGTCAAAAATTCTCCTGCCAAGACGAACGGCTTCCACGATCGATGAGAAATCGTCGTCCAAGAGCACTATATCGGAAGATTCTCTGGCGACGTCTGTCCCGCGCTCACCCATCGCAACGCCGATATGCGCCGATTTTAAGGCGGGCGCGTCATTGACTCCATCTCCGGTCATGGCGACCGTCTCTCCATGTGCCTTTAAGGAGTCGACTATCAATAGTTTTTGCTCCGGGACGACCCTCGAAAAAATATTTACGTCGCGGATCTTCTTCTTTATCTCCTCGAAACCCATCTTTTCTATCTCCGGTCCCGTAATGACCCCGTCAGGATTTTTAAGGCCAATCTCCTTTGCTATGCGTTGGGCCGTGACGGGATAGTCACCGGTTATCATGATTATCCGTATGCCTGCGCCATAGCATTCTTTGACCGCGCTGGGTACGCCATCGCGGATGGGATCCGCCAATCCGATCAAACCTATGAATTTAAAGTCAAAATCATGCTGGGACCGAGGAAGGTTCAATTTGCTGAAGGAGGAGCCGGCCACCCCCAAGACGCGAAGGCCCTCGCTCGCCATTGCATGAATATTCTTGGACAGCCCTTCTTTATCCTTTGCGCTCAAATGGCAGAGATCCGCGATGGCTTCCGGAGCGCCTTTGGCCGCAATAAGGCAGCCCTTCCCGTCTCCCGTTTTCCACACATGCGATAGCGCCAATATCTCTTTTGAGAGCGGATACTCTTCTATGAGCGGCCAGTCCAGGTGAATATGCTCCGTATTATAAAGGGTCCTGCGGCCCAATTCTTCCAACGCCTTTTCCATGGGGTCGAAGGGGTCTTTCTTGCTCGCGAGTATTCCATATTCTATCAACTCATGAAAGGTCTCGGGCAAAGACGGTCGTGCGCTTGATGTGATATCAAAAAATTCTCTTCCGTTAAAGATCTTTTTGATGGACATTCTATTTTGGGTCAATGTGCCTGTTTTGTCTACGCACAACACCGTGGATGACCCCAAGATCTCAACGGCCGAGACTTTTCTGGTCAAGACATTCTTTTTGGAAAGACGCCATGCCCCGAGGGCCAAGAATATCGTTAAGACGACGGGGAATTCCTCCGGCAGCATGGCCATCGCGAGGGTGATCCCCGATAAGATGCCGTGAAGCCAATCGCCCCGTGAAAGACTATAGGCGACGACGACGATAAGGCAAAGTACCGCTGCGACGGCGAAGATGCTCGTGACAAGCTTGCCTGTTTCTTTCTGAAGAAAAGTCTGTTCGTCTTCTATGGTGCCGAGCACCGTTCCAATTTTTCCCATTTCGGTATCGATGCCGGCGGCGATAACTTTGGCTATGCCTTGCCCCTGAACAACAAGGGTTCCGGAAAATATATACGGCGAGCCGTCGCCGCCCGGCCTTCTTGATTCTTCACAGGGGTCTCGTGAGGGATCCTTACGAACGGGGACGGATTCGCCCGTCAGAAGAGACTCGTCGACGGTCATATTGATCCCCCATAATAAAACGGCGTCAGCCGGAACCCTGTCGCCTTCCCTCACTAAAATAACATCGTCTCTTACGACTTCCCTGCCGGGAATTCTTTTTTGTATTCCGTCGCGTATGACCAAGGCCCGGGGGCTCGACAGATCCCTCAGGGCCTCTATTGCCTTTTCAGCCTTACCTTCCTGATAAATGGTGATGCTCATGATGACAAATACAAACCCGAGAAGCATTATTGCTTCCCCTACGTCACCCAGGACAAGGTAGAGCGTGCCGCACATGACCAGAAGAATGAACATCGGTTCTTTGAAGACCCCCAGCATGATTGTGAGCACGCCCCTTCTTCGGGATGACGGGAGCTCGTTGTACCCGTTTCGCGCGAGCCTTTCAGAAACCTCTTCTCCGGAGAGCCCCTTTATGCTTTTAATCTCTTTTTCTGAAAATATCATATATATCCGCCTGACTCTTTTCTCTTTTTTCTATGGCGCGCTATCATGAAAACGGCCGCGTAGGTGAGCGCTCCTATGCACAATGAAACGAGCAGGTATCCGATAACGATGGGAACAACAACCTCGCATAGAGCCGCGTGAAATAAATTGATCCAACTGAAATCATTCACAAGGGCAGACCAGCCGTTACGGATATCGTCATAACTTAAACCGGTAACCGCGGAACCCGTCTTAACGGATAATAGGAATACCGGTACGCTCAACCACGTATTGGTAAGGATGCTCCCCAGCAAGGCGCTCGCGCGATTCACTCGAAAGACAAAAGCTAAAAATAATGCAGCGATCGGGCCCGTGCCCGGCATGACCCCCGAGAATACGCCGAGCGCGAAACCCAGGGCAATTTTCTGCGGAGTATCGTGAATTCTAAAAAGCCTGAGGTAGACCGACTTAAGCACTCTTGAAATCTTTGTGCGCATCGCCTTTTTTATCGTGCCGGAGATCGTTTTATTGGGGACACGTTTTAAACCTCCGACCGGAGGCCCCTGTACTAAAATGCTTATCGATATGAAGAACGATATCTATTTATTCCTGATAAATTCAATAGTATGTACCCTATTGCACATAGGATCGAAATGCGAGAATGCGCGGTTCCATATGGAACCCCACGGGCATGCCCGTGGTACCTTAATTTACCCCCTCCTGATTTGCTTCGCAAATCAATGCGGAGGGGGTATCCGCCTGCTTTAGTCAGGTGTGACATCCGCCGAAGCAGTACCGTCGACCGCATTCACCCCCGGCCATGGCCGGGGTACTCCCTGCCTGACGGCAGGCAGGTGCGAAGGCGGATAGAAAAGCGGCCTAAAACAAAAAGAAAGAGCCGTGTCCTCTTACTTTCCACCGGGCGGTCTTAGGCTTTGAGGAAGTCCCGTAGCAAAAGCTACTGCCAGTTTCTGGCCCGGTGCGAGAACCTGCTCTTCCTTAGAATATAAATATAATATCTCGTACTTATTATGTCAATGATTTTCTGATCGGAAATACCGGAGAAGGGTTCTCTATTCGATAGCCTCACGATTTTCCGGAGGCGTGAGACCATTGCTGTCCACATAACGTCATTGCTTCGGTCACTTCACCCCCGCGCGCAATGACACGTTTAAGAACCAAATATCTAAGGAATCCCGTCGATCCACTCTGTAATTTTTTGTTTTATTTGCTCTCTTACTCGCCTTGTTTTCTCCAGCTTTTCTGCCCATGTTCCTTGAAAACCGGATGGATCATCAAGGCCCCAATGCAGCTTTTTGCCTCCCCCGGGAAAAACAGGGCATGTGACAGACTGAAACTCATCGCACACAGTAACCATATAATCATACTGTTTGCCTTGCTTAAAAAAATCAAATACGCTCTTTGTCTTGTTCTGAGAGATATCGATACCGATCTCCTTCATCACTTCTATTGCCATAGGATTTAGTTTCCCCGGCTCAAGACCGGCGCTTTCTACTTCAAACCTTTCCCCTGCCATATTCTTTAGCAGGGCTTCTGCTATCTGTGACCGCGCCGAATTATGCACACATACAAATAAGACCTTTTTCTTATCCACCAAAATGCCTCCTCTTAAAATATAATGCCACGTTCACAAGTCCGATGAGTACCGGAACTTCGACCAAAGGTCCGATCACTGCCGCAAATGCCGCTCCGGAATTAATTCCGAATACCGCTACGGCCACGGCAATAGCAAGCTCAAAATTATTGCTTGCGGCTGTAAACGAAAGTGTCGCAGTTTTCGCATATCCTGCCTTGACCTTCCTGCCCATATAAAAAGAGACTAAAAACATCAGCACGAAATAAATTAACAACGGCACGGCGATCCGTATAACATCAAGAGGTATCTTAACGATATATTCACCCTTTAGCGAAAACATGACGATAATGGTAAATAATAAGGATATCAGGGTTATTGGACTGATCTTGGGTATGAATTTTTCTTCATACCATTTTTTGCTTTTTAGTTTCAGCAAGGTAATCCTCGTAATTATTCCCGCCAAAAATGGAATACCAAGATAAATAAATACGCTGTTTGCGATTTGGGCAATACTAATGTTAACTTGAGTTCCTTTGAGCCCGAAATACGGGGGCAGCACCGTTATAAAAAACCACGCATAGGCCGAAAAGAATATGACCTGAAACAATGAGTTAAAAGCCACAAGCCCCGCACAATACTCGGTATCCCCTTTAGCCAGCTCATTCCAGACAATGACCATCGCGATACAGCGGGCAAGCCCGATCATAATCAGGCCAACCATATACTCCGGATACCCTCTCAAGAAAACTATAGCCAAAAGGAACATCAAAACAGGGCCGATAATCCAGTTTTGAACAAGCGATAGGACCAGCACTTTGACGTTCTTAAAAACACTACCCATCTCTTCGTATTTGACCTTTGCCAGAGGCGGATACATCATCAGGATCAAACCGATAGCGATCGGAATGTTTGTTGTGCCGACCTGAAACTTATTCCAGAAGTTGACAATCTGCGGGTAGACATAACCCGAAAAAACGCCTAACCCCATGGCTGAGAATATCCATAACGTCAGGAACCTGTCTAAGAACGACAACTTTTTTACGATACTTTCTGACACCATGATCCTCCTCTAAAAGAGTTTTACAAGATATACCGAAACGTAATATAAACCAACGAGTATAAATATTGCCCCTGTGATTTTTCGCATATAATACTCCAATCTCGTCAGGCGGTTAAACCAGCGGCTAAGCGAAGTTACCCCTAAGGCAATAAGAAACGCAAAGAGCAAAACCGGCAGCCCCGTGCCGATCCCATATACAAAGGGCAGGCTTAGACCGAACTTGTTGTTAACCGCTAACGGTATAAGGCTTCCGAAAAATAACGCGGCCGATATAGGGCAGAAAGATAACGCAAAGATAAAACCTAAAATACACGCGCCAAATATGCCTGATCCGACTATCTTCTTTTGATGTTTTTCTGAGATGACTAAACTCGGAATATTAAATTTCACTATATCCAACAAAAAGAAGCCTGTAATGATCAAGATCGGTCCTAATGCTTTGTTCATATATTTCTGTAATAAATTTGCTACTACCGGCACGCTTAATAGGGATTTAACGATAAGAGAACCCAGCAGCGCATACGCCAACACCCTGCCAATAGTATAGGAAATTCCCGATAAGAGAACTATCTTAGGATGCACTGCCCTCTTGGACAGAAACGAAACTGCCGCTATATTTGTCGCTAAAGGACAGGGGCTTATCGAGGTAAGGATCCCGAGCCAAAAGGCCGTAAGAAATATTCCCACGCGCTTAGAGCTCCTTCGCGTATTTTTCTATTTCGCTCTTAACATACTGATGGAAGGCCCCTTGATCCCTCAGGCATTCCCATACCCTCGCAAGGTTATTAAATTTAACTTCTTTTCCATTTTTTACTAAAGATAATACAACGGATTTTGTATACAGCTGATAATCGTTCATAAAGTGCTCATTGCCTTTTGTTTCAACATTGATCGCCTTAAAAACGACCTTGCCGGCGTCTAATTCTTTTTGGAAATATTTCTCAACCGCTTCTTTCGTATATTTTTCGATAGTGTGACAATTGACACATCGGAAATTTCCGTGAAAGTAGTAGACCGCTATGAAGTCTGCGGGCGCTTTTTCGGCGTTCTGCGCACATCCGGCGCTTACGCGCAAACTTCCCATAAATAGAACGGCCATCGCACATAAGAGGCGCCTTATACGCATTATTTTCCCTCCGCGACCCATTTCTTGACTTCTTCTATCTTAGGAATACGGCCAAAACACGTGATCTTGCCGTTAACTCGCAACCCGGGGGTCTGCATGATACCCGCCTCAACTATCTTCGCTATATCCTTGACCTTCTCAACATCTGCGGAAATATTAAGCTCTGAAAGAGCACCCCTTACAACTTTTTCAACCTCTTGGCACCTATGACAGCCCGGTCCAAATATCTCTATTTTCATATTGTCCTCCGATTTTTGCGTGCAAAAATCGTCCCGCGGCTGCGACGAATAGGAGCAACCGAGGGGCTTCTCCTTCCTGTTAAAATTTTGGAACGAAAAACCAAAACAGGAGACCTGCTATAGTGCCGCATATCCACATCAATGTGGCATAAACTGCCGGCACCCTTGGCGTGACTATCTTGCATACCCCGAGTATCGAGGGCAAACTTAATGCCGGGCCCGTCAAAAGAAAAGCCATTGCAGCGCCCGTGCCCATCCCTGATTCCAACAGTCCTCTGATGAGCGGTATCTCAACCAGGGTGGGTGTATACATGAATACGCCGATAGCCGAAGATAGCATAATAGGGAGGATCCCGTTACCAAGGTATTTGATGATAACGGAAGGAGGCAAGAAGGCCTTTACCAAACCGGCGCACATAACGCCAAGAAGTATCAAAGGAAGCACCATCTTCACGAACTCCCAGGAATAGAGGAACATATTAAGCAGCCTCTTCACGAAACCTTGATTTTCTTGTGATGTTCCGTTGGCCTCTGTATCTATACGCATGGGTTCGGGTTCAGGGAGCCTATTTTTAAAGATCCTATCAGTAATGTACCCGACAAGGATCCCTGCGCTTACGGCGACCACGACCCGAGCGATAGCAAATTTCCAGCCCAGGAGCCCTAGCGTAAGAAGAATAGCCGCGGGATTAAATGCCGGCGCAGCAAGAAGAAAGGTGGTCGCAGGGCCAAGGCCGGCACCTCTTTTATATAGCCCTCCAAAAAGAGGGATTATGCTGCATGAGCACATTGAAAGGAGCGGCCCCCCTGCCCCTGCTACCGCATACGGAGTAAAACCCCTGCCGGAGCCCAAAAGTTTGATAACTTTGTCTTTCGGCGCGAATTCCTGAAGCGCGCCGGCGGCTATAAATGCCAAAAGAAGACAGAGCCAGGAATGTTTTACATAGTCGATGATCGTAAAGACTATGAACATGTGTACCGGTATGTGGCTGTCCTCTAAAAGCCTTGCAGTGATGACTTTGTTCTGCTCCATGGTAACCTTAACGCCTGTCCACGTCCCTCCCCACTCGTACACGATTATCACTGCAAAGATCAGCAAGAGAATCCCTGCTGCAAAGACCCCCCTTCTATCCATCTTTACCGCCCTTTCTTTACGATCTTACAGCAACCGCCTTCTATCCGAATAGCCTTGATATTGACCAATCCGTCCGCTATCTTATTTCGGGCCGAAGATGCGATTCGTGAGAATGTGGGCCGCGATATCTTAAGCCTTTTTGCCGCGTCAACCTGCTTCAACCCCTCGAGATCGGCAAGCCTCACGGCCTCAAACTCGTCAAGGGTAAGACACACATCCTTTAGCTTGCTTAAGGGTTTGCATATCGGCTTAAAACATCTCTCGCCGGGTAAGCACCGTATCCATCTGGTTTTTTTAGGACGCATGTTATGCTCACAGTGTTATGAACGAATGTTCATAATGATATTATCATATACGGGAGATCTGTGTCAATGAAAAAGTGTTCCTGTTATATCAGGAATTTTTGGGATAAGAGAGGTGTTTTATCGCTGATTACGCGGGCCGGTGAGATGAAAAACGGTCGCTTTTGTCCCTATTTCATAAGGCTTAAGGAATGGTAAGCTCTTCCCTATCCCTTAGCAGCTTAACATTGTGGAATAAGCCCGGGTATTTTTCGGAGTCAAAGGTATGGATCGGTATTAGTTCTTGAGGCTTCAGCGCATCAGCGAACTCTTTCAGATCATTAACTGTTGCATGGCCGCTTGTGTGGACCTTTTCGATAATAAGCTTCTTTTTTGAACAGTAATCCTTGAACTTCTCCGTGAGGTAACCCTCCCACATCGAATAGATGATCTTCGCGCCCCCGATATCATCGATGTCTTTGACGATATGAGGAAATATAGAATTGTCTCTGGCCATCACAAGAAACCTGCGCGTGCTGCGGTTGATTTCGAGTGTTTTTATCTTTTTCTTGTTATAGACGTAGAGCAGGGCTCTATAGCCTGCCTTTTCAAGGGCTTCCGCGTGAGGATGGAAAAACATCACCCTGATGTTTTTCCAATTAAATTGCGGAATGTGTTCAGAAACTTTTCTAAGCTTATCGAGAATGAAAGCTGTATAAATATCGATAACGAATATCGAATCGGTCTTGCGGCATGCCTTATATGCGGAAACGATCCTATCTATGTTCTGTGACGACATGGAAATAAAGGCGACCTTCTTACCTTCATGCAATATCTCTTCGATCCTTTTCTGGACATCAAACTCTGTTTTGTACTTCTGACCTTCCCTGCCGATCATTGAACCTTCCATTAACAGGCAATCGATGTGGTGAGGCGGGTCTTTGACTATCCTGGTGAAAAGTACGCTCTTCCTGCCATGTCCCCTGAAGTCGCCGGAATAAAATAGCCTCTTGCCCTCTGCCTCTATAAGAAACGCGAGCGCATCGAATGCTGAGTGATCTACCAGATAAGACGCAACTTTGATGTCACCGATATTAAAAGGCTTTTTAGTATTAATTACCTGCGAGTTTATTCTTCCCAATTTTTCCGGAGTAAAAATAGCGGATATCTCGATCAATTCCTTTGCTCCTTGACTCATGTAGACAGGGATATCCTTGCGGACATAGTTTAAGAGCCCATAATGATCCATGTGGGAATGGGAAATGAGGATTGCATCTATCCCCTTTTCTTCCGTACTATATAGGCCTTTTATGTCAGGCAGGATTTTCAGTTCCTTCAGATCGTCTATTGATTTACCGAGGAGGGCTTTGGTATCGACAGGCTCTTTATTTTGATTAACCAGCGGCGTGCCAAAATCTATGAGGATTCTTGCCTTATCTGTCCTTACTTCTACGCAGCTGCCGCCTATCTCTTTGGTGCCGCGATGGATGATTAAGCGCATAAGATTTCTTTAGAGTGTTTTACTTTACAACCTTCCTTTTCAAACTGCATCAGATGAATATCGAACAATTCATTATCTTTTAATCGCGAAACAACACCGCTTGTTTTTTCGTCTCCGATTATTGCAGGATGAAACCTTTCTGCAACCAGATATATAGCGACTTTGTTCGCTAAAATATCCTTATTCCTTATAAAAGGATAATCGGCGATGTGCTCTTTAAAAAGATGTGCAAATATGCCATAATCGATTGCTTGAATAAACAAATCCAGAGGAACATTTGGACCGGACTTCAATTCTATTACAGATAACTGATTCAATTCATTAACAGTCAATATATCAACCCAGAACTTTTTTCCTATTCTAGTCGATTCCTCTATAACTCCGTCGAAGAAATTAGCAGGAAACTGACGAATGCCGATTCCATTCACTTTAAACTCTTTGCAAAGGCATCCGGATAGATTGTTGAAAATATACTCTTCTAACAGAGACTCTAGCTTATCTTTTGTTCCTCGATCTTTAAACGTGTAGTCATGCCCATAGGTAATATACTCTTTTTTCTTAATTTTAATAATAATTTCTTCTGCTCTCGTAGTAACATCTGGAGAGAAATTAAAACCAGAGAAAATTTTCGGTAAAAAATATAAACGAAGGATTTTTGAAGGTTCTTTTACGTTCACTTTTATGGTATTAACTACACCGTCTTGGGCCATACCCTCGTTCATTAAATAACTCATAGCCCAAATCTCAGAATTATACTTACTGTCTTTGATATGTTCTACTCTAATTCCATTTTTAGTCTTAGTAAATTGTAAAGATGATGGATACTGCATCGTCTAGCCTCGTTTTTGTGAATAGGGGGCCATCCCGAAAGGGGACACCCTGGCATTTCAAATCTCAATCGGCGTCTAATTCTTTCATTTTTCTTTAGTATTCCATCGGGCGGCGTGTCCCCGAATGGGATGGCCCCGAGGTACTCCGAAGCTCAAAGCTGAAAAGCTTTGAGCGAAGGGGGGTCCGAAATGTCCGGTATTTTTTGGTTTGAAATTTCGTAACTATTTGACAGATAAAGAGATATAAAATGTCCGATCTCGCGAGGGAGGACATTTTATTTAATACAGGCTTGACTCTTCTTCGGAAACAACCTTTCCATCTTTTAAATAAATTATACGATCAGCCTGGGAACCCAGCTTAGGATTATGGGTGGCTAAAATTATTGTCAGACCTTCTTCCTTGTTTATCTTTTTGAAAATATCAAAGATCTCCTGAGAGCTTCTGGTATCAAGATTCCCTGTCGGTTCATCCGCAATGAGAAATTTTGGAGAAACCGCCAGTGCTCTGGCGATCGCCACCCTTTGTCTTTCTCCACCAGACATTTCCTTTGGCAGGTGATTAATGCGATGCCCAAGGCCGACCTTCTCGAATAGTTGGCTGGAAATCAGGGGACACAATACCTATTTCTCTCTCTTCTTGCGCCCCGCCTTCTTCTTCTTAAGATTTATTTTAAGAAGAGACTCTAGTTTCTCTATAAATGAATTACTTCCTAATGGTCGCCCTGTTCGCTCATGCAACTGTAGCAATCTAACATCATCATCTCCTGATGGTGTATTAAGAAAATCTTTCCAGTTTCCTATAAGTCCCCTCAAAAGGCTGTCTCTTACCAGAAAACTATTGTCTATCATCATATGATGTCTGACACTTGACCATTTATAATCCCATGGCTTCTTTATCATATTTGCTTTTAAAGGATTTAAAAGTATATAGCGGGTTGCAGCTAATAAGTACCTTTCATCCAGAACATATGACGAGAACCTTCCTTGCCATAGGTATCCTCTCCACTTCTCCCGAAAATTGATAAATCTTGTATAATTGCGGTGTGTTTCGCCTATGGCTTGAGCTAAGCTTCCATCTTTATGAGGAACTGCTATGAGATGTATATGGTTGGGCATTAAGCAGTAAGCCAGAATATCTACTTTAAATCTCTGTGAATAGCCACTAAGCAATCTAAGGTATGCGCTATAGTCGTCTTCATTGAAGAATACTTCTTGCCGGCGATTGCCCCTTTGTATTATGTGGTGAGGAAATTCAGGAACAACAACTCTTGCTATCCTTGCCATGGATAGATTTTAGCAATTTCACCTATCCCTGTCAAGACAATTAGTATTGTGTCCCCTGATTTGCTGAGGATGCCGCCACAAAGGCCGGCCTTTAATATCCTTGCCGAAATCAAAGACCTTTTTTTCAAAACGTATTCTTATAGGTACCCCTTCAAAATCGCAACTCTTCCTGAAGAAGTTTTCTACAAATCTTTTTAAATTTTCGCTTAAGTCTTTGTTGCCCTTGACGCCTAAAATAAATCTGGGGGGCTTCACGCCTTCCTGAGTCAGATATTTAAACTTTACTCTTTTATTAATTATCTCGGCAGCGTTCTTCAATGATTTGAGGATATCCGCAAGCTTATCGGGCTGAATGATTGTTTTAGACTTCACGTATACTGACCATATAACGTCAAGGCTGGATTTGACGTTCCTTCCGGTCTTGCAAGATATAAATATAATCGGAAAATTTCTGATAACCCGCATCTCCTTTATCAGCCTATCGCTGTATTCCGACATCTTTAGGCCCTCTTCTGCAAGGTCCCACTTATTTACCGCTATGACAAGCGCCTTGCCTTCCTTGAGACATAAGTTTATTATACGCGCGTCATCCCTCGTCAATCCTTCGTAGCCATCAATTAGCACTATCGCGGCATCGCATCGCTTTATCGCCTCTTTCGAACGGACGCTTCCGTAAAAATCCGCTGCCTCGACTATTTTCGCGTTATGTCTTATGCCCGCGGTATCTATGAGTATGTAGTCCCTGTCTTTATACTTGAAATCGACATCGATAGCATCCCTTGTGGTGCCGGCAATAGAATGGACAATGGCCCTCTCCACGCTGAGTATGGAATTCAGATATGAAGATTTACCGACATTCGGCCGCCCGACGATAGCGACCTTTACGGATTTGGCGTTGTCTATAGCATCGCTCTTTTCTATACCCCCTGCCAGGTCATTACACAATTTTTCGATGCCCCTGCCGTGCATCGCCGAGACGGCATAAGGCTC
>CAYHAE010000028.1:0-23994 GCA_964354545.1 uncultured Planctomycetia bacterium | reverse complement strand
CTGGCGCGAGCCCATCCCATTCTATGAGAGGACTCTTACGTTTGCACCGGAGAGCGCAAGGATGTACAATAATCTTGGAGCCGCATATAATTCTTTAGGGAAGAAGGAAGAAGCGATCGTATCATATCAAAAGGCGATTTCTCTAGACCCCCTCTATGCGCATGCATATAATAATCTCGGCACTGTATACAGAGATGGGGGAGAGAACGACGAGGCGATAAGCCTGTACAAGAAAGCGATAGAGCTCAAGGCCGATTATGCAGAAGCATATTATAACCTTGGGAATATCCAGCGCCTCCTGCGCAAGAGCAATGAAGCGATAGCTCTTTATAATAAAGCCTTGGAAATCAATCCGAATTATGCGCACGCCTACAATAATCTTGGCAGCGCTTATATCGATGGGGGCAGAAAAGAAGAAGCGATCCGCGCCTACACGAAGGCGATAGAAGTTGACCCGCGGTATTCTGAAGCGTATTATAACCTTGGAAGCGTATACAGCGATATCGGAGAACAAGAAAAGGCGATATCCTCGTACATGAAAGCGATAGAAGCCAACCCACAAAACGCCTACGCATATAGCAATCTTGGAAATTCATATAGTGCTATCGGCAAAAAAGAGGATGCGGTTGCCGCATATATGAAGGCGATAGAGATAGACCCGGCGTATGCGGTCGCATACAATAATCTGTCGATCCTCTATTTCCGTAATAAACAATATAGACTCGCTGTCGAATATTATGATAAGGCGCAGGCTCTCGGTTTTGCAAATCCGCGCCTCTCAGGAGCCCTCGCGCCATATAGAGAACGATGAAACCGGAAGATAGGAAATATATCCTGGAGCATATAAACGGGAAATCTATCGAGGAGATCTCTGAGGAGCTTGGCATCAAAGAAAGGAAGATACAAAAGTTCCTGGAAAAAGAGGGAAAGGTGCCGGGTCGAACAAGACCTGCACAAACCGTAAGGGCGCGCGGGAACCGCTTTATACCCGCAGTCTTTCTTATCATCGTGCTCATAGGATCTGTCTCCTATTCTAATTCTCTCAACGGTCAGTTCGTGTGGGACGATGAGGACCTGATCAAAGATAACATCGACGTGCAGAGCTGGTCCAATGCTGCGCAAGCCTTTACAAAAGACATAGGTTCCCGCATTGAGGAAGAAGGCGGTTTCTACCGCCCCCTCCAGATGCTCACCTACATGGCGGACTACTCCCTGTGGAAGCTCGACGTCCGAGGTTACCACCTCACGAACATCATCCTCCACATCCTCGTCGCGCTCTCTGTCTTCGTGCTTGTCTCCATGCTTTTTGGCGACACGCTCCTCGCGTTCCTCACGGCAGCCTTCTTCGTCGCGCACCCCATCCACACAGAGGCGGTCTCCTACATCTCCGGGAGGGCAGACCCCCTCGCGGCGCTCTTCATGCTCCTCACGTTCATCTTCTATATAAAGGACCTCACGATCCCCATGGCGCTTTCCTATATCCTCGCGCTCCTCTCGCGGGAGAATAGCCTCATCCTCCCCTTCCTCATCCTCCTCTACCACGCTGTATTCAAAGAGAGGCTCTCGAAGCGGAACTTCTCTCTTCTCGTTCTATTCGCGTTTGTTTATTTCTTATCGCGACTCACGATCGTAAAACCTCTCCTTGCCCATACGGCGTCAGAGGCTACGTTCTTAGAACGTCTCCCCGGATTCTTCGCTGCCCTCGCCACCTACGTAAGGCTCTTGATACTGCCATTCCCCCTCCATATGGGTTATGGCAACATGACCTTCTCCTTTGTCGATCCGCGCGTAATCGCGGGGATCTTTATGTTCGCGCTTCTCCTCTTTTTCATCTTATCGGCAAAGAGAGGCCGGCTCATCTCCTTTTCATTCGGTTTCTTTCTGATCGCGCTCCTCCCCTTTTCCAACCTCTATCCCCTCCACGTCTACATGAGGGAACACTGGCTCTACCTGCCCTCGATAGGGTTCTTTCTCATCCTCGCGAAAGGAGTATGCGAACTGCGGCGTAGGCATCTCGTCTACCCCGCCTTCGGACTCGCATCGGTCCTCGTCGTCTCCTGCGCCACCCTCACGATACTACAGAATCGCCATTGGCGCGACCCCGTCTCCTTCTATGA
This sequence comes from uncultured Planctomycetia bacterium, assembly GCA_964354545.1. Taxonomy (GTDB): domain Bacteria; phylum Omnitrophota; class Gorgyraeia; order 2-01-FULL-45-10; family JAHFGN01; genus CAYHAE01. The sequence continues at coordinate 21,877 of CAYHAE010000028.1, read as the reverse complement.
GAGGACCCTGAAGTACGGTGATGAGAGCGCCCCATCGTACATCGGCATTGGGACACTATTTAACGATGCTCATAGATATGAGGACGCGATCGCATTGCTTCAGAAGGCGATCACCCTTGTGCCGGATAGCGCGGATGCATATAATAACCTTGGCATCGCATACTACGGAACCGGTAAAAAGGATGAGGCGATCGCCTCGCTGAAAAAAGCGATCGCTATTGACCCGAACCTCGCCCAGGCATATACTAACCTTGGAAATGTATATGACGGCATTGGAGAGAAAGAAAAGGCGGTCGTCGCCTACAAGAAAGCAATAGAGATCGACCCGCGCGATGAAGATGCCTACAATAATCTTGGTGTCCTCTATGCGACCCTTGGTAAGAATAAGGATGCGATATCGGCATTTAAGAAAGCCCTAGGGATAGATCCGGATTATACGCAAGGACATCATAATTTATCGATCGCCTATTTCCATGAAAGGGAATATCGGCTATCTATCGAACATTGCGATAGAGCGAAGGCCTTGGGCTTTGAGGACCCGCAATTATTGGAATCCCTTAAGCCCTATAGAGAGGCAGGCAATGGTGCCCGCAGACAACATAAATAGGAAGAGTAGCGCGGTCATTTCGATGGGGTTGGTCATCGCCATCGGTGTGGGCGTCTATTTCAATTCCCTCAACGGCGCCTTTCTCTGGGATGATGAAGAGCTTGTCAAGGGAAATGCTTACACAAAAACATTCTCTCACGTAGTACATATATTAGCCAAAGGTGCAGTACCGGTCAGTATAGAGAAATTCCCCTTCTACCGCCCCCTGCAGATGCTCACCTACACAGCGGACTACTCTCTCTGGAAGCTCGACGTACGGGGCTACCACCTCACGAACGTCATCCTCCACATCCTCGTCGCGCTCTGCATCTTGTGGCTTGTCTTCCTGCTCTTCGGGGACCCCCTTCTCGCATTCCTCACGGCAGCCTTCTTCGTCGCGCACCCCATCCACACAGAGGCGGTCTCCTACATCTCCGGGAGGGCAGACCCCCTCGCGGCGCTCTTCATGCTCCTCACGTTCATCTTCTATATAAAGGACCTCACGGTCCCCATGGCGCTCTCCTATATCCTCGCGCTCCTCTCACGGGAGTCGAGCCTCATCCTCCCTGTACTGCTCCTCTTTTACCATTACCTCCCCGGACAATCTCGCGAGGGAGGGACCCTGCCCACGCAACCCACAGGGAGGGGCTGCACATTTAAGGGAAGGCTCGATAAAAACTCTATCCTTACGTTTGGGAGCATTACCATAATGTATACCATTGCTCGATTTGTTCTATTTCGAAATCTCCTGCCCCATGCCCAGACGACGGCCTTCGAGAGGCTCCCCGGCTTCTTCGTTGCCCTCACGACCTACGTGAGGCTCCTCATACTCCCCTTTAGCCTCCACATGGAGTACGGCAACAGGACATTCCCTCTCCTTGACCCGCAGGCGATCTCCGGCATCGTCATCTTCTGCTTCCTCGTCTTCTTCCTCATACGGATGAGGAGATCGAGCCTTACGACCTTCTCGCTCGGCTTCTTCCTCATCGCGCTCCTGCCCTCCTCCAACCTCTATCCTTTAAACGCCTACATGGCCGAACACTGGCTCTACCTGCCCTCGATAGGGTTCTTCCTCATCCTCGCCAAGGGAGTGCGCTCCCTGTATGCGAAGAAGAGCCTCGAAGGTATCGCCATCAGCCTCGTACTCATCCTCATCTCCTTCTACTCCTCCCTCACGATACTGCAGAACCGCTACTGGCGCGAGCCCATCCCATTCTATGAGAGGACTCTTGCGTTTGCGCCTGAGAGCACCACGGTACACAATAATCTCGGCATCCTCTATAGCGAGGCAGGGAGACATGGAGAATCGATCGCGGCGTTCAAGAGGGCGATTACAGCTGACCCGAAGTACGCAGACGCCTACTATAATCTCGGCAAGGCATACGGTTCCCAACGTCGATACTACGAGTCCCTTGGCGCGTATCTGAAGGTGATAGCGCTCCGTCCGAGCTTCGCAAGGGCCCATAACGCCCTCGGCGTCATCTACATTGCAATGGGGAAGTTCGAAGAGGCGAGAGCCGCCATTGAGAAAGCCGTTGATATTGACCCTCGTGATGCGATGGCACACAATGATCTCGGCATCGCATATGGCGCGCTCGGAAAGTACGACAAGGCGATCGCCGCATATGAGAAGGCGATCGCGCTCAACCCTCGCGATCCGCGTACCCATAATAACCTCGGCATTTTGTATACCGCTATAGGGAGGAATGGCGACGCGGTGGCGTCATTTAAGAACGCGGTGGAGACAGATCCGCATTTTGGAGAAGGATATTATAATCTCGCTGTCCTCTATTTCCAGGAAAAGCAGTACCCGTTAGCCTGCGACTGTTGTGACAAGGCACGAATGTGCGGCTATACGAACCGAGAGCTCATAGAGGCCCTCATGCCCTATAGAAGCGCGAGGGCGTCGCAATGAGACGCGCCGCGCGCAGATCAAAACCGTGCTCGCGCTCCCGCCTTTATCCACCTCCCGGGCATATCGAGATCGGACTGTTCGGAATATCGAACCCCGAAGAGGTTCGTCACATCCAGGAAGGCCTCACAGCTCACCTTCTTGCTATTCACGATCTCTTTCGATAGCCTCGTATCAACGACGATGACCCCTGAGTCGCCCACCCTCTTTTTGTAATGGAGGCCCCACGAGCTCTTGAGGTCACATGGCAACCTCACATCCACTCCGCCCGCGATATGGTGTTTCAGATAGTCGGACGCATACTTCGAAAGATAGTCGTGTTTGAAATATGAATCCAATGCGGTGTAATCTACGAATACCCTCCCGAACGGCGCGTCATCCGTGTGTCTTTTGAGGTCCACCTCCAACGTGACCTCAAGGCCGTTCGTATGTACCGTTCCGATATTGCGTGCCTGCCATAAGGACCTCGTATCGTATCGTATCCAGTCGATCGTGTTCTCGGCGTCTCGCCTGAAAACGGTGGCCTTAAGCGAGGCCCCCTTTATTTCATAGTCAAGCCCGACCTCGTAAGACCACGCGGTCTCCGGATTCAGGTCTGAATTTCCGACGTTCGCGGAATCGCGGTAGTAGCGTTCGGTGAACGTCGGCACCCTGAAAGCCCTCCCGATCGAAGACCTTATCTTGCAGCGGTCGAAGATACGGCAGGACCCGCTGAGCGAAGGGGAATATTCCCATCCGAAATCGGAGTATCTGTCTTCTCTGAACCCTATGTTCACCAAGAGCGCGTCAGGGAGGTGCGGGTTCAGTTCGACGTACATCCCATCCTTAGTCCTGCGGTGGGTCTGGAGGCTCGTCGAATCTATCGTATCCCGCGAGAGCTCAAAGCCGTACGCGACATCGGCAAGGTCCGTTTCTTGAACGACTCCTATCTCACCTCCGTAATTGTACGTGGTGTGGTAATTCGTCTGCCATCCAGGCCTGTTCCTGTCGAGCGCGAATTTATCCCTGTGGCGCCTCAAAAAGAGGACCGGCTTCACCGTGAGGCGGTCCGCAGCGGCAATCTCGGAGCCGAGCCTGAAGAATCTCACATCGATATGTTCCTCTTCGTTGGGAAAGAGGTTTGAATAAAAGCTGTCTGCCCCGAAATCCTTCCGCGCGTAACCGAAGAGGAGATCGTAATTTCCCGCGGGAGTGTCGAGATACGCATGTTCCGAGAGCGTCATGATAGTGAATTCCGTCTCCGGGCGATACCCCGTTGAGCGGTCCTCCTGGAATGAGAACCTGTTTTTGAAGTCTCCGAGCACATGGGACAGGGAAACGCCCCCCGAGAAGAAGTCGAATGTGCCTCCCGATGCCTCGACGACGATCCTGTCCTCTGCCGGCTTTCTCGTGCGCAGGTCCACCACCCCGCCGAACGCATTCGCCCCATACACGCTCGAGCCATGCCCTTTCATAATGTCGACCCTGTCCATATCAAACTTTGTGACGGGGATATTCATGGTATGGTGGCCCGTCTGCGGGTCGTTCATCTTTGTGCCGTCAAGCAGGACTTGGGACTGCTCGAAGGTCACCCCCCGTATCGACACGTCTGCCTGAACGCCTTCGGGAGAGCGCCTGCGCAGGTCTATAGAGCCCGCGTCGGCGATGATATCGGCAAGGGCAGTCTGTCTTGAGCCTTCGATCATCGCGCCTGTCACGGTAGTGGTCGATCTGTATTGGTTGCGTTCGGAAACGGGTATCCTTGAAGCGGTGATGACTATCTTCTCCAGATCACAAGGGGTTTCTCCGGCGTATAGAACCGATCCGGAGAGGGCGAAGACGCCGCATGCACATAAAAAGAGTTTCGATCGGATGGCCATCCGCATGTCTCAATTATACAAACCTGCATGGTAATGGTCAACTATATTTTTTATATTGGTTTACAATTATTGTATACGAAAGGCTCGCATGCCCGCGAGCCTCTTACCGCGAACTCCCCCTTTTTTTACATCACATGGTGCTTCGTGTTATATCACGGCGTCCGTGACCGTTGCCCTCCCCTCGCCGAATGGGTCAACTTCTTATAGTGTGCCGATAATAACGCGACTGTCGCTCCGACCCGCCCCCCATGTATTACGTGCGTATCAACTTTTACCATGGGAACTATCTCGAAGAGGGAATTGGTGAGAAAGACTTCGTCCGCACTCACCACCTCCCCGTATGATACCCTCTTTTCGACGGGTTTCAAACCGAGGCGGGCGGCCAGTTCCAAGACCTCGCTTCTTGTGATGCCGGGCAGCGCCCCGCTTTCGAGAGAGGGCGTCACGAGCTTCTTCTCCCGCACCAAGAATACGTTGCTCGTCGCCGCCTCAGCGATGTCGCCTTTCGTATTCATGAGGATCGCCTCGTCAAAACCGTCTTCCCTGGCCTCGAGCCTCGCGAGTATATGAACGAGGTAGTTGAGGGACTTTATCCCCGAAATGCCCGACGATACGTTAAGCCTCGAGCCCACCACTTTCGCCCGCACCCCTTTGTCATACATCCATTGCGGAAAGGGGACAAATCTCCTCGCGACAACGGTAACGGTGGGCGTGCCGCTATCGGATACGTCTATCCCGGGCGCTCCCGCGCCTCGGGAGACGCTCACGCGAACATACGCGTCTTTCACCCTATTTATCTTCAAAAGGCGGTCGATTATCGCGCCTAACTGTTTTTTTGTACGAGGTATCCTGATCCTGATGATTCTCGAAGACCTGCAGAGCCTCGCGAGGTGCTCCTCCAATCTGAAGACAGCCCCGCTGTAGGAGCGCATCGTCTCGAATACCCCATCGCCATAGAGGAATCCCCTGTCGAAGACGGAGACCGCGGCATTCTTCTCATCGACAACTTTTCCGTTGATCCAGACCTTCATAGGGCCACTTTCTCGGTGTGCGTGTGCGCGCGGCATGCGACGAGGCTATCCATGAGGCCGCGGGCCTTGTCGAGGGTCTCTCTGTACTCGGCCTCAGGGTCTGAATCGGCTACGATGCCTCCTCCCACCTGAAAATAGGCCTTATGGCCTTTCATGATAAAAGTCCTGATGACGATGGAGGTGTCCATAGCGCCGCTGAAATCGATGTAGCCGATCGCCCCCGTATAGATCGACCGTTTCACGGGCTCGAGCTCCTCGATGATCTCCATCGAGCGGATCTTCGGCGCGCCGGTGATAGAGCCTCCCGGAAAAGTCGCGGCGAGACAATCGACCGGCGTCACTCCCTGGCGCAGGGCCCCTGAGATGGTCGATACCAAATGGAAGACGGTCGAATATCTCTCCACGATCGCGAATTCAGTCGGCTTCACCGTGTTGTATCTGCAGATCCTGCCGAGGTCATTCCGCTCAAGGTCGACTATCATCACGTGTTCGGCCATATCTTTCGAACTCTTGACAAGCTCTCTCTCCAATGCGCGGTCCTCCTCAGGGCTCCTGCCCCTTGGCCTCGTTCCCTTGATGGGCCTCGTTTCTATGTGATCCCCCCGCACCCTCAGAAACCTCTCAGGAGATGAGCTCGCGATGGTGACCTCCCCAAAATCCAGGAACGACGAGAAGGGGGACGGACTTATCCTCCTCAAATTCACGTAGAGCTCGAACGGGTCGCCGCGAAAATCGGTGTCGAACCTCTGCGAGAGGTTCACCTGATATATGTCCCCTCTCTTGATGTACTCTTTCGCCCGCTCTATGGTCTTCTCGTAAGACCTCTTCGTAAAATTCGACCTCGCGCCTATCCCCGCCCGCGCCGCCTCCCCATCCGCATCGCCCCGCCACTCATTCATCCGAAAGCGCAAGGCCTTCGCCCCGCGCATCATCTCTTCGGCGCGGGGGCCTGTCGCATAACATCTGCCCTTTGCATTATCGTACGCAAGGAGAGAGTCGTAGAACCCGATGATGCACTCGGGCAGCCCCAGGTCATCCGTGGCGAGGTCGGGCAGCTCTTCGATGAAGTCCTTGAGGTCGTACGAGAAGTATCCCACGCCGCCTGAGAGGAGTGGGACCGTTGGATGGATGGCAGACGTCTTGAACCGGAGGAATATCTCTTTCAGGACCGAAAACGGGTTGTCTTCGAAGACCTCGGCCTTTCCGTCTTTCCATTCCAGAGAGATGCGTCTTCTTTTACTCTTGAATACGAGAAATGGGTCCGCGCCGAGAAATGACCATCTGCCCAATGTGCCGTCGGCGAGGGAGCTGTCCAAAAAGAATGCGAACGGCCTCTCCTTGAGGCCGCGGAAGAGCATGATTGGCGAAAGGCCCGTCGTTATTTCCTTTATCGGAGAGACCATGCGCAAAGGGGTTGCCTCCGCATCCTGATTATGGAGCAGTTCCTAACACGTGCGCAAATATCCTTTTCATGCGTTCGATGCCGCTCTTCACTTCTTCGCTCACACCTTCACCGAAGGATGTGTTCTTCGGCTGCATCACGACCATGAATATGTTAAGGGTTGAGTCGCCTGTTGTGAAGAGGTCTGCGAGGAGGCGCGGAGATGAATTATGGGTGGAGAATCCGACGTTCGAGACCTCTGACATCTCAAAGATACCGATGTCCCCGGGAGGGCTCCCGAAATCCGCTGCGTCCAGCAAGATGATGGTATCGGGATTTGAACTGAGGATGGGAAGTATGTAGTTTTCCGGGGCGGTGCCGCAGTCGAAGAGGCTCGCCGCAACTGCCCCGGCCTTGAGCACCTCGACCAATGTCGGCCCGAACCCGTCGTCTCCCCTTATCGGATTTCCGATGCCCACGAGGGCAACGGCGCCTTTGATCTTACTCTTCAGTATAGAGGCGAGTTCCGCGTCTGTCCGGGGGACTACTTCTCGATGGTGACCTTCCTTCTGCATTTGGCGCAGATCACCTTTATGCGGTCCGATCGCGTGAGGTCCTTCGCGATCTCGTACACGTTGTCCCCCAGCCCCATCCCCTTGAGCTGCGAGATGAAGAGCGTGGGGTTCGAGAACGCGAGCGGCCCGAGCTTCCTCGCTATCCACGCGAGGTGGGCCTTTGCGGTGATCACTTCGCCGCACGTCTCGCACAGCGCAAGCTCCTTCTCATCGGTCTTCGATATGAGCTCTCTCCTGTCGAATCCCGCGAGTTCAAATTTATTCGTGAGCCGCACCCCCGGGGGCACATCATCTCTCGTTGTGCAAAGGGCCTCGCACTGGCCGCAGTAGTGGCATTCGTCGAGATGCCATATCATCACCCTCGCCGCCTTCTCCTTCGTCACGATATCCTTCGGCTCGATCGCCCTCGCGAAACAGACCTCGGCGCACGCCTTACAGGCAATGCAGCCATCGTTGTCGGGCTCCGGCTTTCCCCGATACCGTTTAGGGGGCGTGTGAGGCCGGAAAGGGTACTTCGACGTGTAGGGCCCTTTCACCAATGCCCGGATCGCTTCTATCAGTTCTCTAAGTTTTGGATATCGCATGGAGGTTATTTTGAATAACTCCTACTAACGCTTTAAATCCTCCCCGTATTTATCGACCACGCTCCCCTCCCAGAGCTTGACACCGGAGAGGTACGCACCTCTCGAGAGCGCGTGCGCTGCCGTTGGCGAGGTGATGAGGAGAAAGACCCCGCAGAGGAGGGCCCGTATGCCCACACCGCTTAAGCCAAATATCACCATTACGCCCACCATGATGGTGAAGGTCCCGAGCGTCACGCACTTTGTCGCGGCCTGAAGACGATTGTAGACATCCGGAAGTCGTACCAAACCGAGACAGCCGAGAAAATCGAATACGATACCTATCACAATGAGCGCCTTCCCGATGATATGACTATTCATCCAAGTCCCTCCCCTCAATATATTTCGCGAGCGCCAGCGTCGAGATAAAGCTCTGAAGCGCCCACGCGATGCCGATATCTATGTACCAATGCCTTTTCGTGGGGATACTCACGATTGCGCAGAAACCGATGATGAGGATGCCCAGTATATCTATAGCTACTATCCTGTCAGCGGGGGTAGGACCTCGAAAGACCCGATAGAGGCATAAGAGAGAGCACGCTAAAAGCCCAAGGAAGCAGCACTTAAAAAAGGTGAAGTGCGGCAATTCCTGGTATAAAAGAATCGGAATATTGAGTGTGTAAATCGCAAGGACGAAGGCCGCGATCGCAATTGCCCCTATGGCCCAGCGCATCCGTTTCGTCGGCATCATCATTCGAATATCCCCTTTATTATCCGCTCAAAGTCCCCCACGATGGCTTTTGTCGCACGTTCGACATCCTCATCCGTCACATTTATCCAGTGAATGTACAATACGCCCTCATCCGGATCGACATCGACGCACATCGTGCCCGGGGTAAGCGTGATAGAGTTCGCGAGACAGGTGAGGGCGATCTCGCTTGTGAGGGCCGTCTTTATCTTCACGATCCCCGGTCTTATCGGAAGGTCCGGGTGCATCACTCTATATGCGACGTCGAGATTCGCCTTGATGCATGCCCATAAGAAGACGGGGATATAGTAGAGGGCCCAAAAGTACCGCTTTGCGTCAAAGAGGAGTTCAAACCTCTTCGGGAAGAGGTCGCCTGTGAGAAAGGCCGCTAATGCCGAGACGAACACGCCTATTAAAAGATGCTGCCAGTCAGGTACCCAGTTCAACAATACCCATACAACATAGGCGAGGATGAAAAGGACGATCCTGGATCTCATCGTATCGCTCCGAAGACTACCTTTGCATAGTCGAGGCCGAGCGCAAGGACACGGGCGGCCGGGCCGAGGAAGATGTTGGAAAAGAAGGGCAGCATGAGCACTCCTCCCGCGACGCACACCGCGGCGAGGGCGACCATTGAACCGCGCATGAAGACGGGAACCTCTTTCACGGCTTTATATTTTTCATTGAACCTGTCAAAAAATGCGTACCTCTGGAATTTCATAAAAGAGGCGAGCGTAAGGATGCTCGCGACTATCGCGCACAGGGCGTATCCGAACCGGTTGGCCTGGACCGCAGCGAGGATGATGAAGAGCTTGCTCCAAAACCCATTGAAGGGCGGAATGCCCGCAATTGACAGAGACGCCACGAGCGAGGTATTCGCCGTCACCGGCATCTTCTCCCTCAGGCCTCCCATGTCTTTCAAGTCCCTTGTCCCCACCGCATATTCTATGGCGCCTGAATTCAAAAAGAGAAGCGATTTGAAGACCGAGTGGTTGAAGAGATGGAATAGCCCTCCGATGAGCCCGAGCGGCGTCGCGAGCCCCAGGCCCAACATGATGTAGCCGATCTGGCTTATAGAATGGTATGCAAGCAGACGTTTCAGATCCCACTGCCCTACTGCGAGGAGAACACCCACAACCATAGAAACCACTCCGAGGAACATGAGCACAGAAAGGATGGCAGGCGTTATCCCTATCACGTTGAAGAAGAGTCTCATTATGGCATAGACGCCGAGGACTTTTATCAATACGCCTGAGAGCATCGCCGAAATAGGAGCGGGCGCAGCCGGATGCGCGTCGGGCAGCCACGCGTGGAAAGGCACAAGCGATGTTTTGAGGCCAAAACCCATTATGAATAGAGCGCTCACGAGCTGCATCACCTTGCCATGGCCTTTCTGGTTCATCGTCATCGCGATATCGGCCATGTTCAACGTCGATGTATACCCGTAGGTGAGCGCAATGCCAAGTAAGACAAAAGAAGAGGCGATGCTCGACATGACGAGGTATTTGAAAGACGCCTCGAGCTCCTCCGCCTCAGTGCCGTATGCGACGAGGGCGTAGCTCGCAACGGATGCGATCTCAAGAAAGACGAATAGATTGAAGAGGTCCCCGGTAATTATGATGCCCTCCATCCCTGCCAGCATCAACAAAACCAGTGTATAAAATTTCCACTTCTCCGTGTACCGCTCCATGTAGTTGACGGAATAGACCATTACACAAAAAGCGATCAGATTTACCGTGAGCAGCATGAACGATGTAAGACCATCGAGCACGAGGGCTATGCCGATGGGCGGGGCCCACATGCCTGTCTTATAGACGAGCACGCCGTGCGACCTTACCAGGAATACGGAATACGCGGACATCACAAGCAACGCAGCTGCCACGAGGTTAGACGCGACGTCGGCGAATCCTTTAGTCCTCTTACCCAAAAGAGAGACGAGGAAGGCCCCTCCTAACGGCACGATAACAAAAAATGGTATCAAGGTCGTTCCGCCTACCACATCGTCATCCTTTCAGTCTCCTGATCTCGGTGATGTCAAAGGTGCCGTATTTCTCATAAATTCGTATCGCGATGCCCACCACGAGGGCCGTGACCGCGAGGCCTATTACTATAGAGGTGAGGACGAGCGCCTGCGGGATGGGGTCGACCATATTGACTATCTTCTGGGAGGGGTCATGGATGGGGGCCCTCCCTCCCGTGCGGTATCCCAAAAGTACGAAAAAGAGGTTGACCGCATACTCGGTAATCACCAATCCGACAATGATCTTTATGATATTCCTCTTCCTCAGCATACAGTAGAGGCCGACTGAGAAGAGCGCTAAACACAGAATGTAGATACCCATCACATCACCCGTTTCACTTGTCGGTCGTTGATTTCAACAGCACGAGGACCACAAATATTGCATAGAGTCCCGCACCAACCTTGAGACAGATAGCGATGTTGCACAGCGGAATGATCCCTCCGCTTAAGAAAGTGAACGGCACGCCTTTCTGAGGGAAGAAATTGAAGAAGAAATATCCCCCCGCGAAACCTGCCAATGCGATCGCGAGGAACATGAGCGCACCGGTGCTCTCAATGAGCGACGCCGTCGAGGTTGAGATCTTCTTCAGGATGACGTCCTTTCCGAAGGCAAGCATGATGTGAATGAACGAGAGCGCAACGATGACGCCGCCTGCAAATCCTCCTCCGGGGGAGAGGTGTCCGTGGATCACGATATAGACGCCGTATAAAAATATGAGCCCTACGGTAAGCCTTGTCACCGTCTTCACTATGAGCGTCATTCCTGTCTCGGGCCTATGCATCGTAACCCTCTCCTGGCTCTCCCGGCTTCTTGCGGCCCACCGTCCTCATCACTGCGAGTACGCCTATGACCGCGGTAAACAATATGGTAGCCTCGCCGAGCGTATCGTATCCCCTGAAATCGAGTATCACGGCCGATACAAGATTCGCGGCCCCTGTCTTGGCGAGGCCGTCGTCGAGGTAAACTTTGCCGATTTTCATGATCGGATGCCCGAACTGCGGCAGGTCCTTGAGCGCGACGTAGCTCACGGCTAAAAAGACAGCGATGAATATGACGGTCACGAGCGTGTTAAAGAACCACCTTCCGCTCGTTGAGAAGGGCAGATCCTTCCTGATGGTGGCCCTGATCAATATGATGAGACAGAGTATTTCTACGACAAGCTGCGTGATCGCGAGATCCGGCGCCTTCAGCACGAGGAACGCAAGGCATACCGCAAGCCCTGTGACGCCTACTGCCACAATGGACGAGAGGAGGTCCTTTACTTCAACGGCGATTATGGCGCCGGCGATCATGAACACCAAGAGAAAATAGAGCTCAACCACCCGTCACCTCATAAGCATAAAAAAGAGGAAGAGCGTCCCCAGGAGGCACCATATCATATACGTCGGCAGCACACCGTTGTGGAGCCACTGTAATACCCGCGCACACGCAAACGTGCCTTTGGTCCCTTCATCATATATGTCAAAGACCTTCTTGTCTGCCAGCCGATAGATCGCACCGATGAGAGGAAGGTCCTTTATGGCATTATAAAACGTAGTCGCCTTGATACCCGAATTGTCGTCCAAAATTTCCCCTCCCGCAAAAATTGATGACCTCCGCGCAGGCATTCTCCCTAGTGCAAACACGAAAAATCCAATCACAAGGCCGGCGAGGATGAGCACTGCGGCGAGCGACGCATTCCATATGCCGGGATATGAGAATCCGGCTTTTACGCTCGGCACAATAAACCACCTCAGGGGGATCTGGACCGCGCATACTCCGAATATGACACAGAGCGCCGCAAGCACGACCTGAGGGATCCACATGGACGCGGGGACTTCCCTGGGTGCGGCGGTGGACGCGGGGTAGGGAACGCGTTTGTCGCGGGGAGCAAGAAAGACGGCGTAGATCAATTTCATGAAACTTGCGAGGGTGAGCGCGCTTCCGAACATGGCAACCGCGAGCCAAAGGACCCAGAGCCGGGCACCCGCTCTCCCCGATTCTATCAATGCCTGGTAGACCATCCACTTTGAGAAAAATCCGTTGAACGGAGGGACGCCGGAGATAGAGAGCGCTGCGATAAGAGATGTGACAAAGGTGATGGGCATTAAACGGCCCAGGCCTCCCAGCTCATCCAGCTCGGTGGTACCGACCTGTCTTTCGATAGAGCCCCCCGCGAGGAAAAGGCTTGATTTGTAGAGGGCGTGATTTACCATGTGAAATAGCCCGCCCGCGATCCCCAGGGGGCATGCGGTCCCGATGCCCAATACCATGTACCCCACCTGACTCACCGCATGATAGGCCAGGAGCCGCTTGAGGTTATGCTGGACGAGCGCCATCATCACCGCGGCGATTATCGTCACCGCGCCGATGACCATGAGAAAAATACTTAAGGTCGAGCCCGGGCCTATGATGAACATGTCCCACGTGATGCGGACGAGAAAATATATCCCTAATAGCTTATCCAAAGATGCCGGGAGGAACGCCATCACAGGCATGGGCGCGACCTCGCTCGAATCCGGGATCCACGTATGCAACGGCATTGCGCCGGCCTTAGCGAACGCTCCCAGCGCGAGGCATAAGAAGGCGACCGCCATGAACGGGTTCAACCGCAGATCGATCCTCATGATGTTCATATCGAGCAGATGCATATGGAGCCACAGGAGGACCACTCCAAGGAGCATCGCTGCGTCGGAACCACCGATGATGATGAACGTCTTCTTCGCCGCATAGGCGGCCTTTGGTCCGCTTCCCGCAATAAGCATATAGAGGGTGAATCCCAGAAATCCCCAGAAGGTCAGGAGGAGCAGAAGGTTGTTGGAATACGCCGCGCCGATCGAACCGCCGAGGGTCCAGAGCATGTACGCGTAGTACTGGCGCACGCTGTCTCGCCCCTTCATGAAACCTATCGAGTAGAGGGCGATGAGAACGCCAAAAAACCCTATGAAGAGCCCGACGAAACCCGACAACGCATCGACCCTCAATACGAAGCCCGAGCCGATCAACCAGGATAGCGGCGAGCGCACAAAGGAGAGTGTTGTCATAACGAATACGGCGAGCGAGGCCGCCAGACACAATCCCGCGGGCACGTAACGCGAGGAGCCCAGCTTCCCGGGAAGCATGAGCACTATGAGCCCCGCGACGAACGGCGTTGCTATAGCGATAAGCGGGAGGTTTACCATGCGGATCCCTTCATCCTCTTTTCATCTTTGCCAACCGCGCTGCGAGCTTCTCAATATGTTGGTAGACGGCTGACGTGAAATCGAGCATATTCAAAAACATATTACATGACCGTGGATCGCAGATGCCGTCCATGAGCCTCTGCGTATGCCGTGCGCGTAATTCGTCTACGAGCGCCCCGATCTGCACGTTATCCTTCACTACTTTTTTCGCCGGTGCCGCATCGTCCTTTTCGAGCGCCTCCGCAACTCCTTCGAATGCCTTCTCGGTTTTATGGTAGAGTTCGTCGTAGTCCTTCACCGCCTCGTCGCTGAAGAGGAGCCTCTCTTCTATCTTTATCTGCACCCGCTCCAAAATATCTTTGCAGTAATCTCCTATCAGCTCAAGGTCCCCGATCGTTTCGGTATAGGATGAGACCGCTTCCCTCTCCTCCTTATTGCGTGATGCCCTGCCCACGGTAACCAGGTCTTGGGTGATCTCTTTTTCCAGGTCATTCAACTTATTCTCATCGTCAAGGACCTTCGAGAGCGTATCGAGGTCGTGCTCCATAAAACTCTTGAACGTCATCTGCCACATCGCCAGCGCAAGCCTGGACATGCCCGCGATCTTCGCCTTTACCTCTATCAGCTCCTGCATATCGTTACTCTTTCCTTGATCTTTCTCGTCTTCTCCTGGGACAGCCTTATCAGGTCTTCTGCGGTCATTACCGCCTTATTCTGATCGTCCGGCCTCACCACGGTAAGCCTCTCCGTGCAGCAGTAGCAAGGATCTATCGCGGCAAGGATTATCGTTGCATCGGAGACGGTCTGGCCTATCACGGTGGCCTTGAACGTCGGAAAGTTCATGTAGGTGGGAGCCCTCACTTTATGGCGGACAGGAGAATTCGTACCGTCTGACCGCACATAGTGGAAACATTCGCCCCTCGGAGCCTCGACGTGGCCTATGCCTTCACCCGGAGGTATATCCTTTGGCTTTGCGTCTATCGGCCCCTTGGGCATCTTATCGAGGCATTGCCGTATGATACTGATAGACTCGTATATTTCGAGGATCCTCACCACCGCCTTTGCAAAAACGTCACCCTCCTCTTGCGTGATGACATTCCATTTCACCCTGTCGTATGCCGCGTACGGATGGTCCCGCCTTACGTCATAAGGGATGCCTGAGGCCCTCGAGGTGGGGCCCAATGCTGAATAATTGATCGCCTCTTCTTTGGTAAGGACGCCGACCCCTTTTAACCTCGCGTGGAGGACAGGGTCGTCGAGTACGGCCCCTTTTAACATGTCTATCTTAGGGAGAAGTTCATCGAGCCTTTTCATTATATAAGGTACGTGCTCCGCTTCTATATCCCGCCTCACTCCCCCGACCTTCATCATCGCGTAATTCTGCCTGTTCCCCGTGACGGTCTCCATGATATCGCAGACGGGCTCCCTGTATTTCCATGACCACATGAAGACGGTATTATACCCCAGGAAGTGGCCCGCAAGCCCGACCCACAAGAGATGCGAGTGAAGCCTCTCCAGTTCCTGGACGATCGACCGTATATGGAGCGCCCTCTCGGGCACCTCGATGTCCGCAATATCCTCGATCGCCTGGACGCAGGCGATGGGGTGGCTCGATGAACAGATGCCGCAGATGCGCTCAACGTTAAATATGGACTGATCGAAACTCTTCGCCTCAGAGAGCTTCTCGATCCCACGGTGATTGTAGCCGATCCTCACATCAATGTCCACTACCTTCTCACCCTCCACGATAAGCTTGTAGAACTCCGGCTCCTCCTGCAGAGGATGGTAGGGACCGATCGGGATCATGGATCGCTCGTTGTGACTCATGTGACTCCTCTTATTTTAAATTCGAAATCCGAAATACGAAATCCCAATATCCAAACTGCTAAACCATATCTATCGAACGCCCTGGTTTCGAATTTCGATATTGTTTCGGATTTCGAAATTCGATATTCGAATTTATCCCCTGTCGTCCCTCTTCTCTACCTTAAAATCCTTCCTGAGCGGGTAGACGCCCTGCGGCCAGTCGTCTGCCAGGAGGAGCGGCTTCATATTGGGGTGGCCGTCGAATTCTATCCCGAAGAGCTCGTGCATCTCCCGCTCTATCCACTCCGCGCCTTTCATGATAGGCGTTATCGAATCGACATGGGGGTCGGATTTATCCTTGAGCATAATACGCACGCTTACCACGACGCCGGAATCGTCCTTTGAAAAGTGGTACAGTATCTCGAAGCAATCGAACGCATCGACCGCGGTGGCGATATTGAACCTGCACCCGAGGTCCCTGAAGATGTAGCCCGAGACCTCCCTGATATCCTGCGGCTCGATCGTGATGTAGGCCCGCTTCTTCGACTTCTCGAAGACATCCTTTATCCTGGGGCCAAACCTGCCTTTTAGATTTCCTATGAGTTCATTCGACGTCATTTCTTGCCTTTCAACTTGTTCACCAGCTTCACTATCCCGTCGATGATCGCTTCAGGCTTCGGCGGACAACCCGGGATATATGCGTCCACCGGTATGATCTTATCGATGGGTTCGAGAGTGTTATAGCTATCCTTGAACTGTCCCCTCGAGCATCCGCATGCGCCAAAGGCTACCACAAAGCAGGGCTTCGGCGCCTGTTCGTAGAGTTTCTTTAGCTTCGCGGCAGCGAGCCTGTTGCAGCTGCCTGTACAGAGGAGGACGTCCGCGTGCCTGATCGAGCCCACAAGCTGAATGCCGAACCTCTCGACGTCATACCTCGGCGTTAACGTGTCGATGATCTCTATGTCGCAGTTGTTGCAGCTTCCGCTCGAGAGGTGGAATACGTAGATCGATTTCGTCAATGCCGTGAGCTTAAAACTCATTGTCGCCGTCTCTAAAGACCCAGAAGCGCGAGGAGTACGCCTATCACCGCGAGGCCCGCGAGCGGCCTCCAGAAGAAACTGAGGGCGTGGTCTATTCGCACCCTGGGGTTTGTATTCTTTATCAGTATCACCAGAACCAATATGAAGACATAGCTTCCGATACCCCTCATCAATCCGCCGAAATCCGTACCAAAACCTCCGAATAAGAGGGTCACGAGCAATGCCGGCAACCCCACTATCAGGACCGCCTTCGCGAGCTTCCATATCCCGAGCGCCTTCCCCGAGTACTCAATATACGGGCCGCACGTGATCTCGGTCTCTGCCTCCGCCACATCGAACGGAACGAAACCCAGCTTTGCCTGAACGGCGAGCAGGCTCACTAAAAATGCGATGAGCCCGGAGGGGCTTGATATGAACGCACCGTGTGCCATTTGGTACTGCACGATCTCCCCGAGTCTGATCGAGCAGCCCGATTTTATCACAGGGACCAAAGAGGCCGCGATAAAAGGGAGCTCGTATGAAAGGATGAGCTTCATCTCCCGGGATGCGCCGAGGTTCGCGAGGGGATTTCCCGAAACGAATCCTCCGAGCATGAGCGCGATCGACGGTATCATCGAGAGGTATAAGACGACGATGAAATCTCCGAGGAAGCCGGGCGTGCGCAGCACGGGCACCGCGAGGACTATCGTCGACATGAGCGTCGCGCACACGAGCGCGATGACCGGCATGCCGAGGAACATCGCCTTCGGGCTTCCCTCAGGGATGAGCGTCTCTTTGTAAAATAGCTTCGCGACATCCATGAAATTCTGATACCACGGAGGCCCGACCCTCCACTGGATCCGCGCGGTCACCTTTCTGTCCACCCAGCCCGCATAGAGGCCTATCGCCGCCGTAAAGAGAAACCCCGGGAATACAAGAAACGTAAAGAGGTATTCGAGGATCTTCATTTTTTCACCGGCGCGGCGCCGTTCCTCTCCCACTTGTAATCTGATTTCGCAACGATATACTCTGAGATCTTGTAGATATGCGCCTCGATGTTCTCTTCGAAGTCGCCGTACTTCATGGCTCCCGGGCTGCACGATCCCAGACACGCCGGGTACTCTCCGTCCTTCACCCTCCCCAGACAGAAGTCACACCTCGCGATAAGAAAAGGTATCGTCTCAGGGTATATGACGCCGAAGGGGCACGCGTTCGAACAGGTCTTGCAGGAGGTGCACCTCATCATGTACCGCCTCAGGATATTGCTCTCTTGCAGCTCGAGCGCCTCCCACGGACAGGAGTTTACGCACGGCGCGTCGTCGCACCTGCGACATACGAGGGCGAAGTGCGCAAATTCGCGCAGGCTCGTGATCCCGTTGTTGCCGGGATGATAGAAGTAACTGCAGAGCGCACCGCACTCGTCGCACTCCGAACATTTATCCAAATCGATGAACAACCTTTTCATAGAATGCTCACTAAAAGTTCGACGCTCGGCGCGTCATTAATCCCATATATTCGGAAGGTCTTTTATCACATCGTATGTGAAGACAGGGCCGTCTTTACACGCATAATACGGCCCTATCCTGCAGTGGCCGCACTTGCCAATGCCGCACGACATATTCTTTTCCATGGAAAGATGGATGTCCTTATCCTTGAACCCGAGGTCGAGGAGCTTGAACGTCACGAACTTCATCATTATCGGCGGACCGCAGACAATCGATTTCGCGTTATTCAGGTCGACCTTCAGGTCTTTCAGGACGGTGGTCACGAGCCCCACATTGCCCTGCCATGAAGGGTCCCCCACATCGATGGTAAGTTCTATATCGACGTGCGGGGCCTTCTTCCTCCAGGAATCGATCTCGCGCCTGTAGACAATATCCGTGGGGGTCTTCGCGCCGTACTTCACTATTATCTTCTTATACTCGTTGACCGCTGAGAAGAGCGCATAGATGAGGCTCCTTAAAGGCGCGAGCCCCACGCCGCCGCCTACGAGCAGAAGCTCTTTTCCCTTGAATTCGTCCAACGGGTATCCTTTCCCATACGGTCCCCTCACACCGACCGTATCGCCTTTTTTCATGGCGTGGAGTAGCCGCGTGACTCTCCCTACGCTCATAACGGTGAAATCGAGCTTCTCCTTGATGTCATGGTGCGATGAGGGCGTAAACGGGGCTTCGCCGACGCCCGGAACGCTGACGTCCATGAACTGGCCTGTCCTGAACCCGATCTGGTCGCGGGGTTTCAGGACGAACGTCTTGATATTCGGGGTCTCGTCCATGACATCGAGGATCTCGGCCTGTATGTATGCGTAAGGGTTTTTCATGTCAGCTTATTGGTCACCGCGTCACCACGTTGCGTGCTTTTACGGGTGACTTGGTGACTCCGCCCATTTACCGTGTGGTGACTTGGTGACTTCATATAGTATGCCTCAATCGTTCGGCGGCTTATTCCACTTACCTGAGACAAGACCTTTGAGCACTTCTCTCAAGTCAATGTCGCCGGGACACGCCTCAATGCACCTCCCGCACCCTGTACAGGCGTACAGCCCCAAGACCTTGGGGAAAAAATCGAATTTCTTTTCAAATCTGTTCCGCAGCCGTTCCCACAGGTGTTTCCTCGGATTCGCCCCGCCCGCGACCCTCGCAAACCTGTTATAGAGGCATGCGTCCCATGTCATGAAACGGACCGGGGTCGCCCCGCGCTTCTGATCGTACAACAGGAAGCAGTGGCAGGTCGGACAGACGAGGTTGCATGCCCCGCACTCGACACATGTCGAATAGAAATCCTTCCACAGCGCGGAGGCGTAATTCTTCATAACGGCGCCTGCGAGATCTTTTGCGGACGGCGTACCTCTTTTCTTGATGAACGATTCGACCTCAGCGGACACCCTTTTCCGGTTCTCCCCCCTCGCCTTCAGATCTCCCTCGTCTGCGCCGGAGAAGAACGCCTTGAACTCTTCGACGATCGATGCGCCCCGTTCGCTTCCGACTTCGACGATATGCCTATCGCCTGCGATCGAGAGGTTCAGGTCAAAGCTCTTATCGGGATACGGCTTCCCGTCCATTGCGAAACAGAAGCACGTCTCCCGCGCGAGCGTACAGTCGCACGATATGATGAGAAGGTTCTTCCGATTTTCGGAGTAAAAGGGGTCTTGATGATCCCCTTCCATGAAGACAAAATCCTGAAGCCTGATGCTCGCGAGGTCGCATTGCTTCACGCCGGCGACGATCACGCTGCGGGCAGCGCCCCTGGCCTCGGTGAGTTCCTTTCGGGGAGACGTGAGGAATGTCTTGAGCGGCTGCGACTGCCGTATCTCGCCGAGCTCGATCGCCTCCATCTTATTGACGTCAAAGGGGGCGAGGTACAGCCTCGAATCCTTTTTATAGGGAATATAGACGCTCGACCGTGCCGATAATCTGGCCAAGAGGTCCAATAGATCCTTCTTATTTATGGTATAAAGACGTGCCATCCTTTTAAGTGTCTTGCTGTTACGGTACGTGCGGATAAACCGAAATGGTCCGGTGGGTAAAGTAAAGCATATTTTATTCTAAGGCCTTTTGTATGTCAACAATAAAATCGTGAGTTGTCCTTTCGCTTCAGAATTTCACGACCATCGCCCTGGGAGGGCACGCCTTTACGCAGAGCTCGCACGCGATGCACTTTTCCGCGTCGAATATCACCTTCATGTTCTTTTTATCTATGCGCAGGGCGGCTGTCGGGCATATGGTAATGCAGGCGCCGCAGTGCGTGCACCTCGAGTCGTTCCGGGTCACGTCCTGGCTCAAGGGCTGAATATTGACCCCCAGCTCAGTCAGGTATTTAATGCCCTCTGCATAGTTCTCCTTCTTACCCGTCAATTCGAGGACAAGCAGCCCCTCTTCCTTCGGCGTGATCCTGGCCTGCAGGATATTGAAGACGAGGTCGTGCTCCTTCACAAGCTTGTAGACGATCGGCTTATCAACGAGATTGTGCGGGAATGTGAGGACTATTCTCTTGGATACCATCTCTATCCTCCTCTTGTCTCGTTCATACTAATCTGACCTCTCCCCACGTACCGAACGCATCCTCCACGACGATGAGGACTCCCCTGACCCCTTCTATGGACTTCGCGAAATCGATCCCGCGTTCTATGTCGTCTTTCGACTCTACCCTGTTCCCTGTCGCTGTCGCAACGGCGTCGGCGAGTGCCGTGTCGCCCGACAGGATGAGCGCCGCATCCGCCTTACCGAAACTGAGCGAGTGGCTCACCGTACCGCTCGACGTGCAGATGCCCAGGCCCTCTTCGTGCGGAGCGCGCGGACCGATCTCAATCGCAAGCTTCCCCGAAAACGGCGAGGCCCCGCAGTAGACCCCTACGCGCCGCGCCCTGGAATTCTTCATGAAGACATCCCCGCCGTTCTCAACGATCACGTCCTTTGAAAACTGCAGAAGGTCCTTCCCGACGAATTCCGCCATCGCCCCGGCCACGGAAGCCATCGGACCCACGCCTGCCTTTCGAGCGGCAGAGGCCATCGCCTTGATTATTGCGGGGGACCGTTCTTCCACCTCAACGGGCGTCAGGCTTCCGTAGAACTCCGGGTGTCTTTTTATATAGTTCTCTATCTCTTTTCTATAGTTTAAAACAAACGCCCTCGCCTGTCTACTCAAATCCCTCCCGCAGGATATCAGCAGGTCCGTCTCGCGTTCTATTATCTCAAAGCTCACGAGGTCCTCCGAACTTACCCAGCGTCTGTAAGCACGTTCTTTATACATCTGTCCCCAAAACCCCGGAAGGCATACCCTTTGTGGAGCCCCTTTTGTTTTCTGTCCCCTCTCGGGCTTGTTGCTCGCGGGAACGTGCAATTCAGCGTGTAGCTGCTAGTTTCGTATTGCGTATATCGTATTGCGTACGGCGTCTCAATCTTAATCTCAGTCTCTAACCGCTATTATATCCAGTCACCCGCCCGCTTTCCTTAGTGAGCGTGTGGGAAAGCTTTTTCGATGACCTAAAACGAGTTATGTGAGCACAATGAAAATGTTAGGTCTTTTGTGAAGGAGAAAAACGGTTCCTTGTAACAATGTCTTGATACGAAAAGAGCCGAGCATGTCTAAAGGCCGCCTCCGTGCGGCCGAGTTGCGCAGGCTCCCGTTTTTCGACTGAGCAAAAAACCGACCCGAACAAAGTGAGGGGAACATTTTCCTTGTCAGCTCTTTAGCAGATTGTGCGAACATAATGAGTTTT
>CAYHAE010000027.1:0-24521 GCA_964354545.1 uncultured Planctomycetia bacterium | reverse complement strand
GCCATTGCCACCGTCAGAGTAGAAGCGCTCCGGGAGGTTACGGGCACACAGCCTGCGACAGGAAGGGTCGAAGGAACAAACCTAATCGTCACAATGCCCACGAGGACAGAACCCGTCCCCATTCCTCTTAGCGAGCTGCCTCCGGAAGTACGCACGCAGATCACTCCTACGACAGAGGTCATCGGTATCGTGAGGGAGGGCGCGCTTGAGATAGTCGAGGTTACGCAGCCGGCCATTGCCACCGTCAGAGTAGAAGCGCTCCGGGAGGTTACGGGCACACAGCCTGTGACAGGAAGGGTCGAAGGAGCAAACCTCATCGTCACCGTTTCGAGCAGGACAGAACCTATCAGCATACCTCTGGGAAGGGTCTCAGAGGGAGCAGGAGGAGTTCTTGCGCTCGCAGGAGAGGTGACCGGTACGGTTAAGGGAGGCGTGCTCAGAATCGAAAGAATTACGGCAAAGCCAGAGACAGCCCTTACATCAATAGCTGTTCCGCAAGAGCTGGGCGGCGCGCTGCCGGCGATCGGAGCGCCTGGTCGCCTCTTACGCCAGCCCCCTTCTGGGACGCCTGCAGAAGGCCAAGCTCGCGAGAGGCAGTCAACGAGCGGGGAATTCGAATTCGTAAACAATCCTGAATCCCAGAACAATCTCATATCTATTATAGAGCGAGAAGTAGAGAGTTTTGCAGAAACGTATGCAGACCTTGTTCAGCCGGGACAGGTGCCGGATGGCGTGATCGTTGTCGCAATGGACGATGATCTATTTGGCCGGCCGGGCTCGAATATCCACACGCTGACCAATGTCCTTCTTAAAGAGCTGAAGGATAGGCTTGCCCATGCGAACCCTGAATTGATCATGTTTGTAAAAAGAGAGGGCGAGGAGGACCTCATTGCGGCGCTCGACAGAACGGTAAAAGCCATTGGCGAAGGGAACATCAAAAGGATAGTCGCCGTCACGAGGAGCGATACCGGGACGACTAGCAGGCTGAAAGAGGCCACGGCAGGATTAAGGACCACCAAACCTCAGGACGAGGGCGGAGGCGTCATAGTGCTCAATGTCGATATGACGGAAGTGGAAAGGGCCATGACCCTGGATAAGGCGTACTTTACGGCAGTGGGGCTCTACGATTTTGCGATAAATATCGGATTGAACAATACGAAGAAGGCAGCCGCCATCTACGAGTTTATCACAGGGCAGCCAAAAACAGAGGAAGAGCTCCGCACGATGATCAGGGACATCATTATCAACGTCTTGCCAAGGATCATGAGGATCCGGTACGACACGGCCCACGAAGCATACAAGGCTGCCCGGCAGGCGCTCACGGCCCTGTAATACTGTGCGTGAGAATAGTGAGCTGGCCAGGCTCTCGCTAGATCGAGAGCCTGGCTTTTTTAATCCACTAAACCCCTTGAGCGATCCAAAAATCCCGTTACGCCCCCTTCCCGGCTTCAGGCCGCATCGGGCCATATTTTCCTTGACGTAATTTTCCCCATGTGCTATCGTACAAGATGGTTACCGGGATGCACTATAGTATAAGGCGTTCATTTTTTTATCCCGCATAAAGAAAGAGATTTTAAAAGTCAATAGGGAAGGGGATGGCTGAAAGTCTGTGGCAGTGAAAATCGGAATCATAGGGTGCGGTAAGATCACAGAGAGGGCAAGTTTGCCGAATATTAAGAATTATCCGAAGGCGAAGGTCGTGTGTCTATGTGACATAGTGCTCGAGAAGGCCGAAGAGAAGAAGAAGGCATTCGGACTGGAAGGCGCCGATACGATCCGTGACTGGAAGAAACTGGTGACGAAAAAAGATATCGACGCCGTTTTTGTTAACACGCCGAACTACCTCCACGAAGAGATGGCCGTTTCAGCACTGGAACTCGGGAAGCATGTGCTCGTCGAGAAGCCTCTTACGATCTCGGTGAAGGCGGCGGACAATATGATAAAGGCCTCGAAGAAAAGGAGCGCGTTCCTCATGGTCGAGCAGACCCAGCGGTTTGACCCGATCCACCAGGCAGCGAAGAAGTTCATAGATTCCGGAAAGCTCGGCAGGATAAATACGATAAAGGGGAGGATCGGCCACGCAGGTCCCGAGTACTGGTCCGAGGGGAAGGCCCATTGGTTCTATGACAAGAAGAAGTCCGGCGGCGGAGCGATGATAGACGTCGGCGTGCATATCCTGGACCTCATACGGTGGTTTTCGGGTAAAAAGATTATAGAGGTATGCGCCAATATAAGGACTATTGAGAAGAAGGTCCCGGTCGATGACAACGGCAGCGTGCTCCTGCGTTTCGAAGACGGCTCGATCGGGCACTTCGAGGCGAGCTGGACGACGAGGCCGTACGAGGTCCTCACATTCACCTATGGACAGAACGGCAAGCTCCTGACCGCCATCGGCTCCGACACGCCCATCATCGCGAGGATGGCGAAGGTCGGCAAGGGAGAAGACCCGAATTGTCTCCTTGAGGACATCGTCCCGGAGCTCGGCCCTGGCGGCGGATGGGAGAATGCCATTCATTACTTCATCGATTGCGTCGAGAAAAAGGAGAGGCCGTTCGTCTCCGGCGAAGAGGGGAGAGAGACGATCAGGGTCATCCTTGCGGCATATGAGTCTGCCGAAAAGGGCGCGTGGGTGAAGGTAAAATAAGATGGTCACCAAGTCACCACGACACCACGTCACCAGAACGAAGGACGAGGGACGAGAGACGAAGGACGATTTCAAGTTTCGGGTTGCATGCTTTTACGGGTGACCCGATGACCTTGTGACCTGGTGACTTCATCATAACGGAGGTTATGGAATGAAGCTCAGCTTATGCACATGGAGTTACCACAGGACGCTCGAGGCGGGAAAGCTCGATTTCGAGGGTCTTATCACGCTTGCGGCGAACGAGTTGAAGCTGAACGGCATCGACATCATCGCGGACCACCTGCCGAAGACGGACAAGAAATACCTCGTGAACTTGAAGAAGATGATGGTGGACCTCACGCTTACCGTCGCATGCCTTTCGCCAGGAAACAACTTCGGCCAGGCGGACAAGAAGGCCCTCGATAACGAGGTCGAGAAGATACGGAAGTGGATCGACTGCGCCTACGTGCTGGGCACGCCCGTGGTGAGGATATTCGCGGGTTGGGCGCCCAAGAGCGAGCAGGCGAGGCTGTGGCCGAACGTGGTCGACGGCATCAAGCGCTCGGCGGACTACGCGAGGCAATTTGGCATCACGCTCTGTATAGAGTACCACAATGGCGGCGGGTTCCTCCCCACGAGCGCGGAGACGTTCAGTCTTTTGAAAGAGGTGAATTCCCCCTACGTTCAGCTGAACGTGGATACGGGCAATTACCAGGACAAGGACAATTACGCGGCTGTTGAAAAATCGATGCCCTATGCGAGGCACATCCATCTGAAATTCCACGACATAGACCCCTCGGGCGTGCCCCAGGAGTTCGATTACGACAAGATATTCATGATATTTAAAAGATCACCTTACAGAGGCTACTACTCCGTTGAGTACGAAGGCAAGGGCGATGAGATGGAGTACGTGCCCAAGGCGTACGAGTTCACTCGCGCGTATGCGCGGAAGTACGATATCTACTAGCGTAGAGCGCAGGGTCGTTAGTCGTTAGTCGTTGGCCGTGAGTCGTTAGTGAATGGCACTAAGCGCGCACTCACTGAACGCCGACCGCTACACGCTAAATTAGCTGGCGAATGAGACGAATGCCGAGCTCGAAGAGAAACATATCCCAGATTTTAAAAGCGCAGGCGGTTTCATACCTCTTCATTGCCCCCGCGCTCCTTCTTTTCGTGGTCTTCGTCGTAGGGCCTCTCATCGCGTCCCTCTACTGGTCCTTCACCGAATTCAACGGGATACAGCCTGCGAAGTGGGTGGGGCTCGCAAATTACACGAATATATTCTTGCATGACGAACGGTTCTGGAAGGCGATAGGGAATACGATATTCTACGCGGTCGGCGTCATCCCCCCCGGCATTGCCCTCTCTTTACTCCTTGCCGTTGCGGTAGACCAGAAGATAAAGTTCAAGAACTTCTTCCGGACGATATTTTTCATACCGACCGTGACCTCGGTCATCGCGCTCTCCGTGATATGGAAGTGGCTCTTTGCAGGCGAGAAGTACGGCCTCATCAACCATCTTCTCATCCTTCTCGGTTTCAAGCCGGTCGACTGGCTTATGAGCCCGTTCTGGACCCTGCCGGCCATCATGATCATGTCCATATGGGCCGGGCTCGGCTACAACATGATACTCTTCCTGGTGGGGCTGCAGACGATCCCGAGGAGCGTCTACGAGGCGGCGGAGATAGACGGTGCGAACTCCTTCCATAAGTTCTGGGGGATCACGGTCCCCCTCCTCAAGCCGACGATCGTCTTCGTGACGGTTATGGCTTTCATAGGGTCTTTCCAGGTCTTCGAGAGCATCTATATAATGACGGAGACCGAGTTCGGCATCGGCGGCGTCCTCGACAGCGCGCTCACCATAGTCGCGTATCTCTACGACATGGGCTTCAGGAAGTTCCATATGGGCTACGCCTCCGCATTGGGTTATATCGTATTCGCAGTGGTATTCACAATAACGATAATCAACAGAAAGTTCATAAAGACGAAGGCTGAGGTTGAGTATTAGAGGCCGTCTCATAAATATCCACGAACGGCCTCGTATTGCGAGGAGTCCCGAAGTTTCGGGACGACGAAGCAATCCCCTTACGGGGAGGCTTCGCACTCTAAAAAGAGATTGCTTCAGCATGGTAAAAAGCAAATTCCTATCAGGAGAAAGAGGAGTGCGTTCAAAATGAATAAAAAAATTCTCTTTGTCTCTGATTTTGACAAGACACTTTCTATAGGAGATGTAGGGTTTATACTAAGCGCAAAGCTGGGGGTATCTGCTCAAGCATTCGACAAGAAGTTCAAAGAAATACAGCGCAGAAACATCGTACAACTCGGTGGAGAACTCGCACATTTGATGGTTCGGGACCCTGATTATGTCGGGAAAGTAACCAAAGACCTTCTTTATGAAGTAGGAAAAGAGGTCGAGCTGAAAAAGGGGGTTACCGAACTAATGAAGATCTTGACTGGAGGAATTGACAATTACCGTTTCAGCACGTATATAGTATCTGCAGCGCCCAAAGAGTGTGTCGAGAAGGCAGTAGAACACATCTTACCTGCTGACAACGTCTACGGCACAACTTTTATTTATAAAGATAACATCGTCCAGGATGTTGAAAGGGCTAATGCCGGGCATGCGAAAGTAGCCACTCTCGATATGTTAAAGGAAAAAGAGAATGTCCCCAGGGATGCCATAATATATGTAGGAGATGGTTCAAGCGATGTCCATGTAATGCTACATATTATGTCCTACAACGGTTATACAATAACCGTTTCTCCGTCGCCTTATATGGGACACATCTGTCGAAGAAGTGTGATATCCGATAATGTTCTTTCCATCTTAGTACCTATTCTTGAAGACCTGTTAAAATACGATAAAGAAAAAATTCAGGCATACTTTGAGGGTAGAGGGCATCCGATTTTAGAGTGGAATAGAGCCGATACAGAGTGGTTGAATATCGCTTAATCCCGGATTTTTCGATAGAAAAATCCGCCCCGAGCCTGCCAGTGAAGCCGGCGAGCGAGGGGTCGCGAGGTCAGATTCGATAGAATCTGACTTGCTTAGCGAGGTATCCCCCCTAGAAATCGCTACGCGATTTCAGGGACTAAGTCCCGGAAATGCTTCGCATTTCTCGGGGCAAATTTTGCTATCGCAAAATTTGGGTTAAAAACAGTCCGCACAAAGAGAGGAAATTAGACATGAAAACAAGCAAGTATCCTATATGCAAGCGGTATGAAGGAAATCCTATCTTGACAGGTAAGGATTTCCCCGCCGAGGCCGATATTAAAAATGTTTTTAATTCCGGCATCGTGAAATACAATGGTATTTATATGATGGTGTGCCGGGTGGAGAATTCCGCTTTGCTTGATCGGTTTTGGATCGCGGAAAGCGCGGACGGTTATCATTTTAAACCGCATCCAAAGCCGGTGGATATGCCCCATGATGATCCGAAGTTCAAGAAGTATGCCGACTGCATGTATTATGATCCGCGCACGACAAAGATCGGGGATGCATATTATATAGTCCATGCCGCGCACAGCGGCCACACCTGCCGGCTGAGCCTGGTGAAGACAGAGGACTTTAAGAAATTTCAATGGATGGGGTTTATTTCTGAAACAGATAACCGCAATGGGGTGCTTTTTCCGGAGAAGATCAACGGATTGTACGCGCGCCTTGACCGGCCCAATACCGGAGCCGATACCGGGGATATTTGGGTGTCGTATTCTCCGGATTTGATCTTTTGGGGAAAGAGCGAATGCGTGTTCAGGAACTGGGAGGGGATCCGCTGGGCCTGGACAAAAATCGGTCCGGGAGCCGCCCCTATTAAAACACCCGAGGGGTGGTTGAATATTTTTCACGGCGTGCGTACTCAATGCAGATCGCATTTTGTTTATCAATTGGGTGTGTGTCTTTTGGATCTGGAGGATCCGGCAAAAGTCAAGGCTATGGCTGAAGACGCGATCTTGATCCCCGAGGAGCAATACGAACTTGTGGGGCAGACTCCCAGCGTGGTCTTTACCTGCGGGGCTGTGGTGGAAGATAACGGCGAGGTTAAAATTTATTACGGCGGCGCTGATACGGTTCAATGCGTGGCTACCACAAGCTTAGAGCGGCTTATGGATGCTTGTTATAATCGTTAACCCGCCAGCAATAGCCGGCAAGCTTCGGAGAAATCTCGCCGAGGCCTTGGCGAAGGCGGATGTGCAAAAGGGAAAACGGAGGAAACATGATGCAAGAAGCTAATGTCGATAATGGGAAGAAAACTCTACGCGATCGTCTTCCGATTTCCACCAAGATATTCTATAGTCTTGGCACGGCAGTTGATATGTGGGGGCTCTGGCTCTACCCGGCTGTCGCTTTTGCGGTCTTTAACATGTATCTGGGCGTTGAACCGTGGCTGGTCGGTCTGGCGATCACGTTGATCAGGGTCTTGGATGCCTTTGTCGATCCTGTGGTCGGGTGGCTGTCCGATAATCTGCGTTCCAAATACGGCCGCCGGCGTCCTTTTATCTTGATCGCTGGTATTATAAGCGGGCTGTGCCTGCCGGTCCTTTTTTTGGTGTCGCCGTCATGGGTGGGCATAAAATTCCTCGGTGTATCCTTGGTGTTTTGGTACATGGTAGCCTCAACCATGATCTATATGCCCATAGTCAGCACCTTTACCGTGCCTTACTACAGTCTGGGCGCGGAGATGTCGCCTGATTATGAAGAGCGTACCTCCATCATGTCCTATCGCAGCATGGCCCAAAAGGTCTCAGAATTGGGCAATTATTATGCGTTGCGGTTTACCAACCTGGCATGGTTCCTTATTCCGGGAACAGGACAAAAGAATACTCTCCTGGGAATGCAGGTGTACTCATCGATATTGGGCGTGGTAATGGCTATTTTTGCCATAACCATTTTCTTTAGAACTAAAGAACGCTACTATGAGAAAGTGGTGGTAAAGGTTACTAAGAAAATTTCCATTTTGAGCGGCTTGGGTGAGACGCTTAGGTGCCATCCGTTCCGTCAGATGATGGTTATGGGCGGCGCTTTTACTTTGGGCACGAGCATGGTGGGCTCGCTTGGTTACTATGCCACGGTCTTTTACGTCTCCGGCGGCGACAAGATTATCGGAGATAATTGGCAGTTTTGGATGGGCTTGGCGTTTATGGTGGGCGGCCTCATAGGGGTTCCGCTGCATGCGACTCTGTCGCATCGTATCGGCAAGCGCGAGGCGGCAGTGGCGGCCTGCGTCGTAGGCATATGTGGTTACGGCGGTTCCTGGTTCCTGTATACGCCGGCGATCCAGTGGCTTCAAACGATCTCGTCGGGTTTGATGGGAATGGCTTCGGCTTCTCTCTGGATGCTGCATAGTTCCATCGGCGCCGACATCATCGACTACGATGAGCTCAATACAGGGAAAAGAAGGGAAGGTTCTTTCACCGCCTGCGCTTCCTATATCCTTAAACTGGGGAATTCATTCGGGTATTACGTTTCCGGCCTTATTTTGACATGGGCGGGGTTTACCTGGAGCCTTAAGGTGCAGGCGCCTGAGACCATATTCTGGATCCGCGCAAGTCTCGCGTCTTTGCCGATTTTTGGCCTGATCATCGCTATTATTTTTGTTCTACGCGTACCGTTGACAAGACAAAAATCCGTGGAGATCCGCAGGAGCCTCGAAGAGCGCAGAGGCACGGTGTAAGTAACTGCTGATCAGCGTATAGCGTGCGGTTAAATAGCAGCGTCTCGTATTGCGTATATCGTATCGCGTATTGCGAACAAGGGTAAGCGCAATACGCACGACGCAATACGAACCTCCGGCGTTTATTATGCGACAAGAGATGAATAATATGGTGGCGGATCAGGAAATGAATGAGGGATTAAAGTTCGGTACAAGCGGATTAAGAGATACGGTCGAAAATATGACTGATATGGAATGTTATGTTAATGCAAGGGGTTTTATTGCATATCTTGCGAAGAGCGGAGAATTTAAAAAAGGTGATACTATAGCAATAGGTGGAGATAGAAGACCCAGTACGTATAAGATAAAAAGGGCTGTTGCAGCTGCTATTGCTGATATGGGAGGCATAGTAGACGATCAAGGGCAGGTTCCCAGTCCTGCTTTAGCTTATTATGCAATGTGCAATGATATGGCCAGTATTATGGTTACAGGTAGTCATATACCGGCGGATAGGAATGGTATAAAGTTTACAAAGCGTTCAGGGGAGATATTAAAATCGGACGAGTCGGGTATTTTGGAAAATGTAAGAAAAGAAAGGATAAAAGTTTATTCTGTTGCTGAAGAAGATTCAATTTTTGATAAAAAGGGAACTTTTAAGGCAAGGCTTGAGTCTAAGTATAATGAGCTCTTAAGAGCCGAATGTCATACAGGCAAGTCCGGTGAATTATATATAGATAGGTATAGAAGCGCGTTCGGGAATGAATTTTTTCCTGAAGGGACAAAGATATTTTTATATCAACATTCTGCCGTAGGCAGAGACATCGTAAAAGACATTTTTGAAAGTTTAGGCGCTAAAGTTTTTGCCCCTGATATTGAGATAGACAATGAACCCTTAAGAAGTAATGAGTTTGTTCCGGTTGATACTGAAAGTGTTTCTGATAAGACTTTATTGCTCTTTAAGAGGGTTCTCGTGGATAATGATCTTGATATCGGGATAACATTAGACGGTGATTCGGATAGACCGCTTCTGGTTTACAGGGAATATAAGGGAGGTAAACCGACGGACAATGTAACATATATATCCGGTGATATTTTAGGGTTACTTGCTATATTGGGTTTGGAAAAAATAAATATTAAGGTAGATGCCGTGTGCGTTCCTGTGAGTGCAAATGATTCTATTATAAGGATTTGTAAAGACAAAGGTATAGAATTGACCCAGACCAAGATAGGGTCCCCTTTTGTTATTGCTGCAATGAATGATTCTATCGGTAGCCATTCGGGTGCATCCCCCGGTGGCCGCAGGCCCGGAAATAGAAGGGTTTCAAAGGGGGAGGGAGCCCCGCCCCTTAAGCCAAAGGGGCTCCGCTGGAACGTGGTTTCATGGGAATCGAATGGTGGTTTTTTAACAGGAACCGATCTTGCGATCGGAGATAAAACTCTTAAAGCGCTGCCCACCAGAGATGCGGTACTTCCACTTTTAAGTGTTATACATTTGATCGTAAAAAGCGGATTGAGCGTTTCGCAATTTTTAAAAACACTCCCCAAAAGGTTCACACATGCAGATAAGGGAAAAGAATTTCCTATTGGAAGAGCCAAGGCTATAATAAATTATTTAACTCCTAAAGATTTGAATGATGTGAGAGAGTTGGAAAAAATTAAAAAGAGAATAGAAGAAGTATTTCTCAATGATGATGGTTTTGGAAAAGTTGAGAATGTAAATTATACAGATGGCATAAGAATACTTTTTGATAATGGTGAGATATCACATCTCAGGCCATCTGGTAATGCACCGGAGTTCAGGATTTATGCTATTGCGGATTCGCAGGATCGAGCGCGGGAAATGGTGCGGATAGGGATTGAGAAGGTAATGCCGAGGTTGGTTGAGATTGTCCGCCTAGCGGCAGAGCCACGACCAACGGGAGGAAAACGAGCGATATGGTTCTACTTCGCTCGTAGGCAGTCAAACCCTGGTAGAGCTTCGTAGGAACACATTCCTGCGAAGTTCTTCTTCGCTAAAGCTTCGAAGAAATCTCGCCGAAGCCTTGGCGAAGGCGGACCTTACCGTGGCTAAACTGATGAAAGGCGCAGCAAAATGGGAGCTTCGAAGAGCAAGCGGTTCCAGAATGTAGCGATAAAGAGCGTGATATACGCGTTCCTCTTCCTCGGCGCGATCTCCATAGCGATCCCGTATGTCTGGATGTTCGTCACCAGCATCAAGCCGATCGAGGAGATCCAGTCGTATCCGCCCTCCTTTTTCGTCAAGCATCCGACGTTCGAGGCCTACCGGGAGCTCTTCCGCCTCATCCCGATGTGGCGGTATATCCTCAACTCCTTCTACGTCTCAAGCTTCGTGACGGTCGCCAACCTCTTCTTCTGCTCGCTGGCGGGCTATGCCTTCGCCAAGCACCGGTTCTGGGGCCGTGACAAGCTCTTCTTCGTGCTCCTGGGGTCGCTCATGATACCCTGGCAGGTGAACCTCATCTCCGGCTTCGTCTTCATGATTAAGCTCGGGTGGCTCAACTCCTACAACGCCCTCATCGTCCCGGTCATGGCAGGCGTCTTCGGCGTATTCCTGTGCAGGCAGTTCATAATGTCCATACCCGACGACCTGGTGGACACGGCTAAGATAGACGGCTGCGGCGAATTCACTATCTACAGGCTCGTCATATTGCCTCTCATAAAACCGGTCCTCGCGACGCTGGCGATATTCACGTTCCTGCAGCAGTGGAACAACTTCATATGGCCCCTCATAGTGATAAACTCGAGCGAGATGCGCACGCTGCCGCTCGCCCTCTCCGTGCTCAACGGCCAGTTCGGCACGAGATTCGCGATGATCATGGCAGGTGCAGTGGTGGCGACGACGCCGATGCTCATCGTCTTCCTTGCATTCCAGAAGTATTTCATAAGGGGTATCGCATTGACAGGACTGAGAGGATAAGGAGAATTTATGCCCATGAAAGAGAAGATCGTCGCGTGCCTCATGATGGTATCATTTTTCGGAATGGTCATCTGCAACTCGTCATGCATTTCTGAAGAGGAGCCTCGCGGTGGTGCGCCCGCAGCAACGTCCACCCCGGCCGCACCGGCTGCGTCGGATAACGACCTTGTTTATCTGAAGGTCGAACATGCCGTCGCATCGAGTTTCGAGGAGACGCCGGACTGGGCGCCGAAACCCGATCCGATGGCGCCGGTCGACGGCGACCTCCAGACCCGGTGGTCTCCGCAGTATAACGATAACGAATGGATATATTTCGATTTCGGGAAACCGAAGACGATCTCGAAGGTCATCATCCGCTGGGAGGAGGCGTATGCCTCGAAGTACGAGATCCTCACTTCGGACGTTGCGAAGGAGTGGAAGCGCCTTCTCTTCGTCGAGAACGGGAAGGGCGGCGTCGAGGAACATGCCGTCGGCCCAGTCACCGCACAGTACGTGAAGCTCGTCGGCACCGAGCGCGTCAACCCTGACTGGGGCTTCTCGATCTGGGAGTTCGAGAGCTACGGCCCGAACTCGGCCAACCCCGACGACAAGACCCTCGAAGAGACGTTCCCGGCCCGCGTGGGCGCGGCGAAGGCCTCTCTAGGCGCAGGGATGACCTTCGCACCCGGCGAGATCGTTCCTTCCCCGGGCGCGCTCACTAGAACTGAGTTCCAGAAGGGCGTCGTCTATACCTCGTGGAGTACGAGTGAGCTTTCAGGCCCGACATCCGACGCGAGCCTCGAGTATCTCTCCAGGCTCGGCGTAAAGCATGTTGCGCTCATGGTCGTCTGGTATCAGCCCGATATCGAAGCGAAGGAGATGGTCTTCGACGAGAAGAAGACGGTGAGTGACGAGGCCATCATCCACGCCGTCAACGTCTGCCATAAGCTCGGCATGAAGGTGCGCCTCAAGCCCCATGTCGACGTCCAGAACGAGGAGGCGCGGCAGAATATCATCGCCAGCGAGGTCTGGTTCGACGCGTATAAGAAGTATATCGTCCGTTATGCCGAGCTCGCGCAGAAATGTAATATCGAACTATTCTCCGTCGGAACTGAGCTTGCCAATACGTCGATCGAGCAGTGGCATGCGCGCTGGTCCGACATCATACGCGCGGTCCGCGCGGCCTATAAAGGGCCTCTGGCCTACGATTCGAACTGGGACGAGTTCCAGACGGTCTCGTTCTGGAAAGAGGTCGACTATATCGGTATGGACGCGTACTTCCCGATCACAAACTCCAACGACCCGACAAAAGAGCAGCTCATCGAAGGCTGGAAGTCGCGCGCCGACGAGATCGAGGGATGGATGAAGTCGGCGAACCTTTCTGATATGCCGGTCATCTTCACCGAGATCGGGTACGACGCCGTCGACGGATCGAACACCCAGCCCTGGCGCATCCTCCCGACGCTCGCGAACGCGAAGGAGGATCAGCAGGAGCAGGCCGACTGCCTCGATTCGATGATGATCGTCCTCTCGACGCGCGGCTGGTTCAAGGGATTCTACTGGTGGAACTATTTTCCAAGGCCGGACCTCGGCCCGATGGGGTATACGCTGAGGGGGAAGAAAGGCGAGGGTATTCTCGTCGACTGGTTTAAGAAGATGAAGTAGTCTTGCGATGTCCATGAAGCCATCGCGTAGGTGGCTGTGGTGAGCAAGAGGAAAAAAGAAAGGAGAGTGCGGCATGAGGAAGATAACTCTTGGCGCAGCAGTGCTCGTGCTGGGGATAGCGCTCTTTGCCTTGCCTGTCATGGCGGCAGAGAGGACGATCGCCAGCTTCGAGAAGGATACCGAAGGATGGGAGGTGCCGGAATGGGCGCTCGAGAAGACCGACAATGTGGCGAAGAACGTTTCCGTCTCGAAGGACTTCGCGAAGGACGGAAAGTCAGCGCTGAAGATGGACTGCGACTTCCCGGGCAAGATCTGGACCTCGGCGATCGTCGAGACGATGGAGTCGTTCGATCTGGCGCCGTACAGCGACATCTCCTGCGATCTCTATCTTCCGAAGGAGGCGTCGGAGGGTCTGAAGGCGAAGATCATCCTGACTGTCGGCGAGGAGTGGAAGTGGACCGAGATGTCCCGCGCCATCGCGCTCGTCCCAGGCCAGTGGACGACGGTCACCGCGAGCCTCGTGCCGGGGTCGACGGGCTGGCAGCGGACGACCGTCGACGATAATTTCCGCAAAGACATCAGGAAGATCGCCGTAAGGATCGAGTCGAACAAGAAGCCCGTCTACAAAGGGCCGATCTACATCGACAACGTGAAGGCGAGCGGCTCCGCGGCTGCGGTAGCGACTGCTGCGCCTGCGGCTGCTGCACCTGAGGCGGCGGGGAAGTAAGGGTATTTGCCGAGTTAGTGTCAGTATGCGTGCGACGGAGATGGTTGTATACGCCGTCTCCGTCCGCGCGCCTTCGGGCATCTCGCGATTCGTGTGTTTTTATGATGAAAGGGCCGCGCAGTCGGCGCGGTGAAAGGGTATAGAGGTGTTCTTCATTCGATCCGTAGTGATGAGATGGTTGGTGGTGGCCTCATGCGTCTCCCTCGCGGGGTGCGGCAAGGCCAAGGAGGCCGCGAGCATCACCTCGGAAAAACCGAAAGCGGTTGCCGCGCAGAAGCAGGCGGTCGCATCGAAGGTGGCCGCGCCGGCTTCGCAGAAGGTCGCGACCCCCGAAGCGAAGGTGTCGGCGGTCGTGAGCCCGGCGCAGCAGCCGAATCTCCCCGCGAAGAGGCCGGAGAAGGTGCTCTACGGCTTCGAGAACGGCACCCAGTACTGGGAGATCCCCGACTGGGCGAAAGAGAAGACGGACCACGTCGCGAAGTCAGTCGAGGCGTCGAAGGATTACGCGAGCGAGGGGGCATCAAGCCTTAAGGTCATGGCAGACTTTCCCGGCAAGATCTGGTCCGCGGCGCTCATCGAATACGAAGAATACCTCGACTGGACCCCGTATAAGGCAGTAAGCTATGACATCCTCGTTCCTAAGGAAGCGCCGGAAGGCCTCAAGGCGAAGATCATCCTCACCGTAGGAGAAGACTGGCGCTTTA
The DNA here is from genome assembly GCA_964354545.1 of uncultured Planctomycetia bacterium. Lineage (GTDB taxonomy): Bacteria > Omnitrophota > Gorgyraeia > 2-01-FULL-45-10 > JAHFGN01 > CAYHAE01. The sequence continues at coordinate 10,235 of CAYHAE010000027.1, read as the reverse complement.
CGGAGATGACGAGGGTGGCCTTCCTCATCCCCGGCAAATGGACCACGGTGAGCGCGAGCCTTGAGCCGGGCACTACAGACTGGAAGATGACGGCCGTCGACGATAATTTCAGGAAGGACGTCCGGAAGATCGCGGTGAGGACAGAGTCCAACAAAAGCCCCGTCTATTCGGGGCCTATCTATATAGACAATTTCAGACTGACAGAATAGGACCTTGCGGCCTTTTTTAGCCGCCGGGTTCGCAAGGGGTCGCCTTATGAGATTGCAAATCGGAAAGGCGCGTTTCGCGCTGTGTGTCCTTACGGCCGTGGGCCTCGTGTGGGGTTGTGCGGCGAGGGCCGAGGTCCGGCAGCCGCGCGCAGGGGCTTTCAAGCCCCAGTTCCAGAAAGGGATGTGCTATACGACGTGGACCAAGGAGAGGTTCGCCGATCCCGCGTCGGATGAGTCATTGAAGTCCATGGCCTCGACCGGCACCGGATGGGTCTCGATAATAGCGAACTGGTATCAGGAGAAGCCGTACACGACGACTATCTTTCCGACGGAAAAAACCCCCTCTGACGCGAGCATCGTCCACGCGATCCGCACCGCGCACGGCCTCGGCATGAAGGTGATGCTCAAACCCCTCCTCGACCTTATGAAGGAGGCGGGGAGCTGGAGGGGCGAGATATCGTGCCCTACGGACATAGAAACGGAAGCGTGGTTCAAGAGCTACGCGGATTTCATGCTCCACTACGCGAAACTTGCCCAGGAGAACGATGTTGAGCTCCTGTGCATAGGGACGGAGCTCACGTGCCTTGCGACGACGCAGGAGCGGATGTGGAGAGATAAGATAATCGGACCCGTGCGCAAGGTCTATAAAGGTCCTCTCACCTATGCGTCAAACTGGAACGACGAGTTCCCGCGGGTAAAATTCTGGGATGCCCTCGACTACGTCGGCATCGACGCCTACTTCCCTCTTTCCGATAAAGACGTGCCAAACCTCGATGAGCTAAAGCAGGGGTGGGATGCCTGGGTCAAGGAGATAGAGGATTTTCAGAAGAAGGTCGCCAAGCCCGTGATATTCCCTGAGGTGGGGTACTGCAGCGTCAATGGGGCCGCGAAGAAGCCATGGGAGGAAGCGACGAGCGGGAAGGTGAACATGGCGCTTCAGGCCGACTGTTACGAGGCCCTGTTCCAGACCTTCTGGAACAAACCGTGGTTCTACGGCGCGTACTGGTGGAAATGGGGCACCGATGTGCGGTTTGGCGGCCCGTCTAATAAGGGGTATTCGCCGCAGAACAAGACGGCGCTCGAGACCCTTAAGAAGCGGTATAAGGCGTCCGCTCCCCGGAGAGATCCGTCAATCTTTACTAAGACCGTGAAATGAGAATCGCATATGTCTCTATCGCACTCTTTGCAACGCTCGCTTCGCTCGGCGCGTTGCACGCGGGAGAGCTTCCCAAAGAGGTGGTCCTCTACGACTTCGAGCAGGATACACAGGGCTGGTCTATCCCCGACTGGGCCTTTTCAAAGGAAGACCATGTAGGCGTAGAGGTCGGGCTCTCGGAGTTCTATACGTCACACGGTAAGCGCTCTCTCGAGCTGAAGGTGGATTTTCCCGGCGGCAAGCTGTGGAGGGGCGCGTACGCGGAGTGTCTCGTTGACGTGGAAGACTGGTCCCCTTACGGCAGCCTCCAGGTCGATGTGCTGGTACCGCCGGGCGCGCCGCGGGGTCTGCGTGCGAAGATCATCCTCACCGTGGGCGAAGGGTGGAAGTGGACCGAGATGAACAGGGCCGTGAAACTGGAGCCGGGGGAGTGGGCGGTGATAAAGGTCAATTTAAGGCCGGGGAGCCTCAATTGGAAGTCATTCATCACGGACGAATTCAGGCAGGAAGTGAAGAAGATCGGAGTGCGGGTAGAATCGAACGGCGGGATCACGTATAAGGGGTCGGTGTATATCGACAACATAAAGCTGTTGCAGGAGTAGAGCCGAATTCCACATAGGGGACAAATTCGAAATCCGAAACAAATTCTAAACACGAAATCCAAAAAATGAAACGAATTCGAATTTCGAAATGCGGCGCTAAGACGGTGAAAGGAGAATTCGTTCAGACATGAAGTACGGTTATTTCGATGAAAAGAACCGCGAGTACGTGATCACGCGGCCCGACACGCCGACGCCGTGGATCAATTACCTGGGCAGCGATGAGTACTGCGCGATGATATCCAATACAGCCGGGGGCTATAGTTTCCATAGGGATCCGAAAGAGCAGCGCATCATAAGGTTCCGCTATAATAACATCCCTCCCGACAGGCCCGGCAGGTACATCTATATAAGGGACAACAGGAGTTCGGACTTCTGGTCGGCGACGTGGCAGCCGGTGCTCACGCCCTTCGCGGGAAAGCCGCGCGGCCAAAAGGCCTACGGATACGAGTGCAGACACGGCATGGGGTACACGAGGATCGCAAGCTCTTACCGCGGGATCAAGACGGATGCTACCTACTTCGTCCCGCTCAACGAGAACCTGGAAGTCTGGAAGTTCACCATAAAGAACACCTCCGGCTCGACGCGGCACCTCTCGGTCTTTACCTATGTGGAGTTCTGCCTGTGGAACGCGGTCATGGATATGACCGACTTTCAGTACACGCTCAATATCGCGAGGACCAAGGCCGAAGGTAACGCGATCTATCACGTGACGGGGTACTGGCCCAAGATCGGCGACACGAGGTTCTCATACCTCGCGTCGAGCGAGAAGGTCTCGGGTTTCGACGGGGACCGGGAGGCCTTCATCGGTCCGTACAGGTCCGAGTCCGATCCGATCGTCGTCGAGACCGGGAAGTCGGCCGACTCGAAGGCGGCAGGCGGGAACCCGATCGGCTCGCTCTGGAACGAAGTGACGCTGAAGAAAGGGCAGGAGAAGACGATAGTCTTTATCCTCGGCATCGGGTATGACATGAAGGATGCCGCACGCTTCATCAAGAAGTATTCCGACACCGCGCGCGCCGACGAAGAATTCAAGAAGCTAAAAACGTACTGGGAGGAGTACTTCACACGCTACGTCGCCGACACCCCCGACAAGGAAGTGGACCTGATGGTGAATACGTGGAACCAGTACCAGTGCAGGACGACGTTCAACTGGTCGCGTTCCGCGAGCTACTATGAGGCCGGGATAGGCAGGGGGATGGGCTTCAGGGATTCCAACCAGGATACCCTCGGCGTCGTCCATGCGATCCCCGAGCGGGTGAAGCTTCGGATAAAAGAACTCGCGGCGAACCAGTTCGAGAACGGCTCAAGTTACCACCAGTTCTTCCCCCTCACCAAAAAAGGAGAGAGGGGCGGCTATTCGGACGATCCCCTGTGGCTCATCGTCTCGGCGGCGGGCTATATAAAAGAGACGGGGGACTTCGCCTTTCTGGACGAGGTAATCCCCTTCGCGGACAAGGGCAGGGGCACGATGTATGAACACCTGCAAAGGGCCGTCGACTACGTCAATTCGAAGGTCGGCCCTCAGGGGCTGCCGCTCATGGGGTTCGCCGACTGGAACGATTGCCTTAATCTCGGCGGTAAGAACGACAAGGCCGAGACGGTATGGGTGGGGCAGTTCCTCGTGTACGCTGCCCGGGAGCTGGTGAGGATCGCCGAATTGAAGAACGACCAGGCGTCCATGGGAAGGTATGACGAGATCGCGACGAAGATGCAGGCCATCATCAACGACGTTGCGTGGGACGGCGATTGGTACATACGGGCCTTCGATGACTTCGGCACTCCCGTGGGCTCATCCAAAAATAAGGAGGGCATGATAGACCTCATCACGCAGGCGTGGGCCGTGATGGCGGGCCTCGCCGACGAGAAGAGGCTCGCGAGGTGCATGGACATGGTGAAGAAGCACCTCGACAGCGAGCACGGCGTCATGCTCTGCGCGCCGCCCTACGCGGAATACGATCCAAAGATCGGCGTGGTCGGCACATTCTCGCCGGGCTTGAAGGAGAACGGCGGCGTCTTCTGTCACGCCAACCCATGGGCCATGATCGCGGAGGCGATACTCGGACGGGGAGACAGGGCGTTCGAGTACTACAAGAAGATAGCGCCCGTGACCCGGAACAAGATACCCGAGGTCCACAAGACCGAGCCCTACGTCTATGCGCAGTACATCGCAGGCAGGGCCCACCCGGAATTCGGCCGCGCGAGGAACTCCTGGCTCACCGGCAGCGCAGCGTGGAATTTCTTTGCGGTCTCAAGTTACATACTGGGGATCAGGGCAGAGTACCGGGGGCTTATGGTGGACCCGTCTATCCCCGCGCGCTGGAAGGGCTTCAAGGTGAAGAGGATGTTCAGGGGCTCTCTGTACGACATAGAGGTCATCAATGCGAGCAGGGTGAGCAAAGGGGTGAAGCATATAGAGCTCGACGGGCAGAAGATCTACGGCAATATGATACCCGTCCGTAAGGACGGCCGCCCTCACAAGGTGAAGGCGTATATGTAATAGCGTGATTAGCGTATGGCGTATAGCGGATAGCGGATAGAAAAGTAACAAAATAAGAAGGGGGTAATTTAAGTACCATGGAACAGAAACCGTTTATCACGATCATCAACCCGATCCGCAACGTTGAGCGGACGCTCGAGAAGAACCTGGAGACGCTGGTAGGGCTTGACTACCCGAAGGATAGGATGGAGATAGTCCTCGCCGACGGCGGTTCCACCGACCGGACCATTGATATCATAAAAGAGTGGCAGAAGAAATACCCGTTCATAAAATTGGTCGTGATACCCGATTCCAAATCCCCGGGCCACGCGCGGAACGGCGCCCTCAAGATCGCGAAGGGGGACTACATCCTTTTTACCGACGGAGACTGCGCCCCGCGGAAAGACTGGGTGAATAAGATACTGGAGCCCTTTTTGCGCGACAGCTCCATCGGCATGGTGGGCGGAGAGATCCTCACCCTGCGCACAGACCCGAAGAACGATGTCGAGGCGTATTGCGAACAGACCAAATTTCTCACGGTCTCCGGCAGGTGCCTCGTGAGGGAGCCGGGGTACTATCCGGCGATAGAGAAAGGCCTGCCCCACGAAGTGAACGGGAATATCCACAGCCCGTTCTTCGCGACCGCAAACGCGGCGGTCTCCAAAAAGGCGACCAACGCCGTCGGCAGGGAGTTCTGGCATGAGATCACGAGCGAGGACGTCGATTTCTCGCTCCGCATACTGAAGGCAGGGTTCACGCTCTATTTCCAACCCTCCGCGATCGTCGAGCACATGCACCGCGTCACCCTTCAGGCATACTGCAAGCAGTTGTGGGGATACGGCTTTGGCCACCCCCTCGCGGTCCAGAAACACGCGAAGAACGTCCTCGAGATCCAATTCCAGTATACGCCGAGGTACATCACCTTCGTCATACCGTCGCCGAAGAAGGGGATCATCTATATCGGCGACTATCATTTTATGCACTTCTTCGGGCTCGGTTTCCTCGTAGCGCTCGCCGGGTCTCTTATCGCAGGAACCGCGTGCGCGTCCCTCACTCTCTGGGGAGCGCTCTTCCTTGTATTCCTCTGGCGGTATTTCTCGCCGATGCTGAGGCTGAAGCCGTGGAGCAAATTCCTCACGTGGTGCAGGATAAGATATGTCTCGAACTGGGCGCTCATGCGGGGCGGCTTTAAAGGTGGCAAGACATTTGGGGTCATATACCTGGAATCGAGCTGGTAGGTCGGGTCGATTGTATTTTAGATAAGGTTCAATAATGTTCCATGAGGTTCCATGGGGTTACATAAGGTTACTCATGGAGTGCGATCTTGCGTAACATTATGCAGCGTTATGTAACCTGTTCCCACAGAGGTGACCCATGAAAGCCATTCTCTACAAAGAGCGTCTCAGCGAAAAAGAGAGAAGGAACCTCGATATCTTCGAAGCCATCCGGAAGGCCGGAAGGATCTCTCGTTCCGACATCTCCAAGATCACGGGCTTCAACATCGTCACGGTCTCGAACTACCTCAACGAGTATATAAAAAAGGGCCTCGTCTTCGAGAGCGGCCTCGACGTCTCTACCGGAGGCCGGAAGCCCGAGCTGGTCGAGCTCAATCCCGAGTACGGCTATGCGATCGGCATCGATTTCGGACCCGTGCACATCACGGGAGAGGCCTTCATGGACGCGGTCCTCATCGATGTGACCGCGAAGGTGCTCGCCCGGGCGAGGGTCCAGAAACTCGAAGAAGATTTCGGCAAGATGCTCGAGAAGATCACCCTGCTCGTGAAGGACGTCATACGGAAGTCCGGCACCGACAAGAAGAAGATCTACAACATAGGCATCGGCATCGGCGGGGTGCTCGACCGCTACAAGGGGACCGCGCGGGTGCCTATAGAGCGCGGAGCTATCATTGACTATTTTGCGATACAGGAGAGGCTCGAGAAGGAATTCGGGATCTCCTCGATAGTCGAGAACGATGCGAACGCGGCGGCCCTCGGCGAGAGGTGGGCAGGCCTGGGCCTTGAGGCGGGCATCGAGAACATGCTCTACATCTGTTCTGATTCAGGCGCGGGCCTCATCATAAAGGGCGAGCTCTATCCGGGTTCAGCGAGCGTCGCCGGCGAGCTCAATATCAATCCGCCCATCGGGGGCAGAAGCGGGAACCTGTGCTGGGAGACGTATAACTATGGATGTTGTCTGCGGTCCCGGGGGATAGACCTTGGGATAGGAAGCCGCGTACAGGCGTATTTCACAGAGCATAAAGATGCGAAGTCGAAGATAACGGACCTGGTAAAGGGCGATATAGAGAAGATCATGCTCGGGACCGTGATCGAGGCAGCAAAGGCCGGCGATAAGCTCGCGATAGATTTCTTAGAAGAAGCCGGCGACTATCTCGGCACGAAGGTCGCGTACCTCATCAACGTGTTCAACCCCGACATTGTGGTGATCGGCAGGGGCATCGAGCGCGGAGGCGAGATCCTCCTCAATGCGATGAGGCGCTCGATCGACAGGTGGGCGTTCAAAGAGGCGCTCAAGGTCGTCAAGATAGTGCCTACGTCGATCGGGGAGGATTCCATCGCGCTCGGCGCAGCGGCGCTTGCGATGCAGGCGGTCTTTGTCGAGATGTTTTAGGGAAGGGCGCGCGCGGTACCGTCGAACGTAAGGAGGCCCCATGGCGAAGATAAGGAATTGGATGTTCGCACTCGCGGCGATCGTCTTATTCTTTATAGCAGGGTGCGGCCCGAATGCCCGGCCCAAAGAGGCCGTGAAGACAGAGCCCTCCCCCAAGAAGCTCATGATGTGGCTTGCAGGCTCAGAGGCGCAGGCGCAGACCATCACAGAGATCGCCTCAGAATTCTACAAAATGACGAACGTGAAGGTGAAGTGCGAGGCCATATCGTGGGGCGAGGCGCACTCGAAATACCTCACCTCGATCGCAGGCGGCGTGGCCCCGGATATAGGCACGATGGGGCTCACGTGGGGCATGGAATTCGGGAACCTCGGTGCAATGGTAGATCTGCAGGGCAGCTATCCGAAGGATGTCAAGAGGATAAAGGACGCCGTATTCCCCGGGATGTGGCATTCGATCGAATATAGAGGAAGGGTCTACGGCATACCGTTTGACATGACGGAATATGTGTTGTATTATAGGAATGACATTGTCGCATCTCCGCCGCAGACGTGGGAGGAGCTCACGGCGTCCCTGACGGCCCTGGACTCCGGGAAAAAAGGGCTGTTGTTCGATTGGGGGTCGCTCAGCTGGATCGGTTTTTCTCCCTTCCTGTGGCAGGCAGGAGGCGATTTCTATAATAAGGATTACACGGAAGTCACTGTTGACAGCCCCGAGGCGGTACAGGCGATGCGGTTCTTCGCCGACCTCTACACAAAATATAAAGTGCCCAAGACCAAGATACCTCTTGAGCAGGGGATGCGCACGGGAGATTTTCCTCTCGCGATCTCGGGGAACTGGAAGATAGACGGCTTGAGGCTGAGCGCCCCGGAGATCGCCGGAAAGTGGTCTATCGCCCTCCTCCCGAAAGGGCCGAGCGGGAAGAGGACAGCGTTCATAGGTGGAAGGATACTCGGGATATTCGCGCAGTCAAAGAACAAGAAAGAGGCCTGGGAGTTCATAAAGTTCCTCTTTGAGCCATCCGTTCAGCAGAAGCTGTATGAAGCGGCGTACCTCAAAGAGGATACCTATCTTCCGCCGAACGTGAATGCGTGGGACGCGATAAAGATGGACCCCGCATTCAAGGCGGTATTGCTCGGACAGGCGAGAGACGCGCAAGGTCCGCCTCCGGTCATAAACTGGGATTCGAGCGCGAAGTATATTGACGAGGCCATCCAGAAAGTGGTTCTCCAGGGCGCGGACCCGAAGAAAGAATTGGAATCGGCCAAGGCCAAGCTTGAGAGGTTGCTCAAAAAATGATGCGCGCGAATTCCGACGGTATTTCTCGCGATGACAGCGCGCGGGCCTCAATTGAGGGCTGTTAGGAATATAAAAGGTACCTTTTCTATGTTGACATTCTTAACACTTTCTGGTAAGGTAGAAATGAAGAAGGTAGGGTTTCGGGTCTTTCTTAATAGATTTAGTAGATGCGTGGCGCGGAGAGATTAACATGAAGAATCTGACAGCGTGGATGTGTGCGATAGCAATGATCCTCTTCGTCGGAAGACTTGCGTCTGCCGCGACGGTATCGGACATCGGCACGATGGACGCAGGCGTCAATGACGTCTTCTCCATCGAGTTCTATACGGACGCGAACGTCCTCCACGGGGCAGAGGGGATCACGTTTACCAATGTGGACCCCACGCAGACGTTCTGTTATTCCGACGGAAGATCCGCGGGCGACGGAAAATCTGATACGGGAGTCGTATGCAAGACGAACATGAACATGACCTGGTATCTGAAGATGAGCGCCTCGACCGGTTCACAATTCAATCTCGCCAATTTCAAGTATTACATGGGCCAGCCATGGAACAGGAGCGCCAACGCGCCCGCCGACGGCACTCTCGCGCAGCCGCCGAACTGGTATTCAATTCCGACTGCCGTGACGACCATGTACACATCAGGAGCTATCGATAAAAGTAATTTACCGGATGGGACATTATCGACTTTCAGTTTCGCCATAAATCCGGCGGGGCTCTTAGCGAATACGCCTTATGTGATCGATATTAGCTATACGGTCGCGACTACCGCATAGGGGCTTGGCAGAGATGTTGTTAAATAATAAAAAAGTTATATTTTGCTACTTGACAATCAGAGACCCTATGCTATATTTATATGGTTACTCGAAAAAGGTAAACTCACCGGAAGGTGAGGACGCAAAACTAAGGGTCCCAAACACAGGATAGCCTGGTTGCCGAGAAGACCAAAAAGACTTGGCAAGCAGGTTTTTTTTAAAATGTTTTAAAAATCTATTAGGAAGGAGGTGAACAACATGAAAAAAATCATTGTATTAGCAGTAATGGTGTTGTTGTCGGCAACAGCCGCGTATGCCGGGACGACTGTAACTCAGTCAGCGACGGCGACTCTGGCGGGCGTATTGTCGATCGAGTTCGCCAATACCACTGATACCACGTTCGGAGGGGGAGCGATCAACTGGACCGCTATCGATCCTTCCTTGGGCACCGTTATCAATTGCACCGGGCATTCGGGTACCAAGTCGGATACCGCGGTCATTTGCAAGTATAACGGGACGTTGACCGCGTGGTATCTCAAGATGGGCATCGCCGGGACATTGGCGACCAAGGTAAAGTTCTATATGGCCCAGCCGATCAACAGGAACACCAGCACAGCAACGAATGGTACGCTTGCAGTCCCGACACCAGCCGCCGGAGCGGATTGGCCGGCGATTTGGTCATCGGCGACGACAGCGTATACATCCGGAACGAACGATACGGTCAATACGCCGTTCGGGACATTCGTGGCTCTTGACTATGGGTTGAACCCCACAGGTCTGGTGAGCGGAACAAGCTATACGGGCACCATCACCTACACGATCACTACCACTGCGTAGTCTATGTTAGATTATTCTTATTCGAACATAGACTACCAGTGTAGGGATCAGTAGGTCTTGTGTCCCTCGCCGGCTAAAATGCTCCCTTGGGTTGCATTTGTGACGCTGGCTCGGGAATAAAATTACCGTGTAATTTTAAGGAGGTGAGAACGATGAAGACTATTCTTGCGGCGGCAATGATACTGTTATTGTCAGCCGCAACAGCATGTGCTGCGACGTCGGTAACTCAGTCAGCGACGGCGACTCTGGCGGGCGTATTGTCGATCGAGTTCGCCA
>CAYHAE010000026.1:0-24694 GCA_964354545.1 uncultured Planctomycetia bacterium | reverse complement strand
GGAGAGCTCCCTGGTCATTGTAGACCTCTTCCTTTACTGTCTGGTTCCTCGCGTTAAGGGTCTTCACACGCGTGACAGTAACACCATCGCGGACTGTGAGTTTCGTGCCCTCAGCAACAGGCTCGCTCGTCTCGGTAACCGTGGTCTGCGCACCCTGGAAGACACCGTTCGCATCGAAGGGGGCCTTCCCCGCAGGCACTTGATAGAGCCTCCTCACGTTCGCGCCTTCCGAACGCCACCAGCCATCAGCATCATGCGAGACAGCATTTCCATCCGCGTCTTCGTAGTAGGTAGAACTAGCGGGCTTTTGTCCCGGTACGGTGACGGTCTTCGTCGTCATCTGGACGTTCGGGTATTCACTCGGCGCCCTCGCGTATGTCGTGGACTTCTCTACGGTCTTACCGTCAGCGGCATACGCGTCCTCCCGAACCGTCTTCTCTTGCGCATCGATGACCTTCACGAATGTGGTCCGGTCGCCGTCTCTTACGGTAAATCTTACCTGCCCTCCTTCGATCTCCTCTCTCGTCTCGGTGATCGTGGTCGCCTCTCCCTGAAAAACGCCGGCTGCATCGAATGGGTTCTTGCCCTCAGGTACTTTGTAGAGCCTCCTTACGTTATCACCCTCAGCTCTGGACCAGCCGCCTACGACCTTCTGGACGTCGCGACCTTGCGCGTCCTCGTAGTAAGTTGAAGTAATGGGTCTCTGTCCCGGTATGGTGACGGTCTTTGTCGTCAATTGGACGTTCGGATATTCGCTCGGTTGTCTCGCGTAAGCGGCGGACCTGGCGATCGTCTTGCCGTCCTCCGCGTAGACGTCTTCCTGGATTGTCCTCTCGTTCGCGTTGAGGGTTTTCACGGCCGTGGTACGATCGCCTTCGCGCCTCGTGAGCCGTGTCTGGCCTCCTTCAATAGCCTCTTTCGTCTCTGTAGTCTCGGTCCTCACTCCCTGGAAGAGGCCGTCCCTATCGAATGGGGTTTGCCCCTCAGGTACCCGATAGAGCCTCCTCGTATTTTCGCTCTCTGAGCGCCACCAGCCGCTTGCGTCCCGTGAGACGCCGCGGCCTTGCGTATCCTCGTAGAATGTGCTCGGCGGCTGGGCGGTCACGGTGCCGTCTGCGTTGACCTGTGACCAATTGATCGTTACCTTTGAAACCCTTGGATAGTCGCTCTTTTCATATTTGTAGATTCCTATCCTTCCTGTCCCGGTCGTGTACGCGAGCGTCTTGCCCGGCCTCCCTCCGACAGACGGCCCGACAATAGAATATCCCGGCGTACCGGGCCGAACGACCTTTATGCTGCCTTTGGGCGCGATCACGGGAGGGATACCGGGAGCCAACTCTACCTTACCCGAAACCGGATAATAGTATTCGACCGTGGTAGTGATGCCGATGAATTCTCCGGTCTTTGGATCGAATATGCCCTTTATCCTCGACCCGTCCGCCCGGTCATGAGGCTGATAGAAATATTCGGCTTCGGCGCCCGCCACGATCTTGCCGTCGACGGGAACATAGACACCCCTCGGGGTCCAGATAAGCTGACCTGAACGGACCCATTTCTTCTGGGCGGGATCGAACGCCATGGCGTTCCCCACGAACGTCCCTCTCGCGCTTTCTTCATACTGCGTATAGGCCGCATACTGAGGTTCGATCCCAAGCTGTTTAGCCTTTGCCGCGTCTATCGCGAATTGATAATCCAGGATCGGCCTCTGGGCCGCGTCGCGGACGCTTACCGAGTGGACTGTGCCGTCCGGAGCGAGTCTCTCTACAAGAACGCTTCCGCGAGGCGCATGGATCTTCTCTGCTCCTCCTGTGGGCAGAGGGATGTCCCTCCCTTCTTTTTCGGTGACCCTGTAGACGTTTTCGACGTGCCTCGTCGCGAGGGCCCATCCCTGCTCTCCACCTTCTTGCAGGGCCTCGTATCCCGTCACTATATACACACCCGCTTCATTCTCGCCTAATGTACGGAGGGCGCCCTTTTCTACGACCTTGTCGCCTGCGCGCAGGTACCGGGGCCTGCCTTCCCATACTTGGGTCGTCTCCTGCCGCATGGCGGTATCGAACGCATGTCTTGTCGTCAAAGATACGCCGTCCGGGCCAAAGCGCCGGGAGAAGTCAGTGCGCACGGCATTCCCCTTTGTCGAATCCGTCTGAACGATGTAGTTAGTGCCGTCGGGGCTTACGCCGTATTCGATGTCCCGTGTACCGTTATTGGGGAGCGCCAGATGCCTTACCTCAGAGTATGAACCGTCTGCCTTCTCGGACCACGCCATAGAGTAGGACGAGTCGAACTGCGAAACTGACGCGACGGTCCCTTCCTCGATCGTCGTCACCGTGTAATAGCCGGGAAGGTCCGCTGCGATTATCTTCCCTTTCTGCACGGTGACGGTCCCCACGCTTCTTCCGTCGACCTTGACCTCGACCTTAGTCGGCTTATCCGTATCCCGCGGGATCACGGCTTCGCCGACCGAATCCTCATACGATACTGTCCTCGCACCGTCCGCATGACCGACCTTCCTCTCCTGGAAATGGATCGTGAGCCGATCCCCTCTCCTCTCCATCCTGGGAGCGGACGTAAGTACCATGGTATCATGCTCAATAGTCATCCCGGAATCGTCGGCGCCCATCACCTGCGTGCCGACGTATGAACCGTCGCTTCTAAAGGCGGAGACGGCCATACCGGCATACGCGCCTTTAGGGGAATAGAGGTAGGTATATGTATAGAACCTGTCATCGTCTTCTTTGGCCTGATCACCCCACTGCGCGGAGGATACGGGCATCAGATGGTGCTGCATACCTCTATATCTGTGGACCGAGAGCACCCCGTTTTTCAATGCGGCCTTGTATTCGGGGCTGCGGAACAGCCGCGTGCGCAGCTCCGAGGGCGTTAAGTCTTTAACCCCTTCCCGCTCGCGCGCTCCCGGAAGCCTTCCGACCACGGACAGATAGATGCTGTCGATCTGGCTGTCATCGATTGCCGTCGCACCGTTCATCGAATGGAGTACCCCCGCTGCCTGGATGAGGCCGGGGTCCATATATTGGTGCGGCACGGCAAATCCCTGGGGGACTCTCGTGGGGGTCACATCGACAGGCTTTTCGGGCTGGAAGTGGAACGCGGTGACCTGAGGAAGCTTCGCGACATCCCTCGACAGGTCCTTCTGGTCTTCTCCCCGCGCGATCGCCTCTCCTGCCTGAACGAACGGTATCGATTCCGGCACCAGGATCTGCAAAACGGTCCCCAGGATGCCCAGCGTCTTTCTCGTATCGCTTATCCGCGGTTTGAACTGTGTAGTCGCAGGGGCCTGCCTGCCGCTCATAGAAGAGATCTCGGGCACATCGCTTATCTGGACCATGTGCGGCGTGCCGCGCGCATCGAAATCAAGGAAGCTGAACCGCACCCCGCCCTCACCGACCGTGAGCCCCACCCGGTATCCGCCTCCCCGCTGGCCGAATGAAAATGTCGCACCCAGCTGCTGGGGACCGGCGGTGATAACAGGGGCCGTCTGCCCCGGCGGAGTAAGGGCCGGCCCCTTTACGGAAGAAGCCGAGAATCCCATAACGGTCAAACCGTCGAACTGCGCTCGTGCGCCGCCGCGGTCGGGAATGCCGGAAGGATATACGACGCCTAAGACGGGCAGCGTCTCGTCGGCAGCGGGAGAGGCGGCTCCGCTTCGCAGGGCCCATTCGATGTGCTTTTCCATGTTCGAGACCGCCGCGCCCTGCTGGAACTGTTCCCACCTACCGAGAAGATTCCACCCCTGGGCAAATTCTCCTCCTACAAAATTCGCGGCGCTGCCTCCCAGTATCCAGCCGGCCCTGTCCATAATAGGACGCCTCGTGAGGTCTCTTACGCGGGGCCCTGCCGCCTCAAGGTCCTGCGCTCCTATCCTGCGTGCCGCATTTTCCCGTAATTCCCGGATCTCCTGATTGTCAGGGTCTGCCGCGAGAATGCCGTCATAGAGCTGGAGCGCCTGATCGAGCTGTCCCGCCTTCAGGTAAGCCTCTGCCTGTGTCTTATAATCTCCGAGAAGTCCTTGGATGCCACTCCTCAATGCCTCTGCCGCCCTCTTATGGGTATCTGTCGGCGGCGTCTCGGCGACCCTGTCGGCGACCTTCAATGCGTCTGTATATCTTCCTTCTACGAGGGCAGCGAGCCCCATATGGATGAGGGCGTTGGCCTTTACCTCCTTTGCCGTGGCATTATCCGGAGTTTCGGCCAGCGCCTTATCGCATGCGGCTGCCGCACCTTGATAATTTCCGTTCCCGAACATCGTGATCGCCTCGCCCAAGGCACCTGCTAATGCCTGCGGCGGGGCAGGCTGGGCGCCGGCTCCCTGAACCTGCCCGTCCTGAGTCGCTGTCCTGCGTATTGCGATACGGGCCTTCCCGGAGGGGTCTATCACGAATACATCGCCCTCGACCTTCGACCCGTCAGGAAGCGTCACGTACTGCGTAACCTTGTAGCTACCCTCAGGCACCACGATCCTCGTCCCTTTGCCGTCAGGGATCTCCATCGGACCTTCGATCGGTTCGCTTATCTCGCTGCGGCGGGCCTGTTTCACCGTCCCCGGGACCACCTGCCAGTGTCCCTTTTCGTCTGCAGCTGCCTGCCACTCCGCAACGCCTACGTCCCACTGCCCCTTGGGGATCCTCGCGCATCGTCTGTCGATCAGCCCCTGCCTCTCGCCCTCGCGGTCAGCGCCCTGAGGCATACCGGGCCAGTGACCCTGGGAGTATATCCAGAGATATCTGCCCGTAGGCCTCCCGTCGGGAGTAGTGAGAGGGTAACGGACAACGGGGCTTCCTATGTATTTTGTCCTTGGACCGGACAGCCCTTCGCTCATATAAGTGACAGCGGTCCCGTTCTCTACCCCCAAGGCGTAGGTACGGACCGGGAGGTGCGCCCCCGTATTCGGGTCGCGTTTTCTCTCCGTCAAAGACGCGAGATCTCCGCTATTCCTGTCAAGTCCGCCGTCCCTGGTCCGGAGGTCGCCTTCGCGCGTCTCGTCCAGGGCGTCGCTCTTTCCTATTTGGTGGTGGATGGTCGTCGTCGTGGCGCGCCTTTCACCGTACTGGAATCTTACCGTAGCCACCGGTTTATGCGTAGGCGAAGAATAGGTAACGTCCTGAACGCGCGACCCCGCCCACTCCGAGGTGATGAACCCTATCTCACGGCCGACCATGGTCCTCTGGGGTACCTGCCTTGTCATGAAACTGGCCGTACTCGAGTCTTCGCGCATGGCCACGGTCGTGCCGTCAGCGCCAAAGAATTCCGTCCGGACGAGTACGCCCGTCACCCTGTCATACGTCCTCCTCACCGCTCCGCCGGAATTCATGGAGAGGTTCTTTATCGCCCATACGCCCCTCCCTATCGGGACTGCCATGCTCTTCCTCGGCTCGGGCCTCATCCAACGGGGCGGTTGTCTTCCGGAGAACTCGCGACGAGGGTTGGAGTTGCGGTCTACCCACTCATCGAATATCATGATCGGTTCGTAGGTATAGATGAAATCATCGGTCACTGCGGTCTTCGCGTGGTCATTCAACTTGGGACCTCCGGGGACTCCCTGCACTGTCCTGATATGGTACGCACCGTCAGGCCCTAAAAATCCTCCCTGCTGGAGACGCCAGGCGATCCACTGACGGGCCTGCTCCTTCGACATTTTGTCGCAGACCTTCAGCTCGTTGTCAGTGGCCCTGCGGCCAAGCATCTCGACGAAGACCTGATCGATGTTCCTGCGTCGGTCGGGAAGCTGGGATGTCGAATCGTCTCTGAACGCGCGGGCAGCTCCCACGATCCCTCCGCGCACCACCTGGGTATCGCCCATCGCCTGAATGCTCGGCCTGCCCCTGCCCATCCTCCCCACGACCGTGGGGACAGGTTCCGCAGCGCCCAGCCTGATCTCGTTCGGCCCCCGTGCGGCAAGATTCGCGGGGAGCGATCCGGCATTGAGCGCGACGGCGGTGAAGTTAGGGTCGGCCCTCAGACCCATACCCTCTATCGCGGCCTGGGCAGGTCTGTCGGGAAGCGCAAAGTTGGGATATTCGACGCGCGCTCCGTTCGTGAGGTCTGCGGCAGGAGAGAAGTTCGTATTCACAAGGCTGTAAGGAATAGAAGTCCTATACGTCAGAGAATTGCCGTGCGCCTGCCCTGATTGTATATACGCCGCTGCGTTACCATAGGTGAAACGTCCTGCGCCGAGCTGCTGCACGACAGGTTCTCCGAGCACCCGCGTATGGCGGATATCGCTTACGTCCGCGTCGGAATCGGTGAGCAGCATGTCGAGCGCCTGCTTCCTCATGTCCACTGCTTTAGCATTCTCTCCCCTCTGCAATAACAGGTTGCACAGGGCAATGGTCCCCCTGTAGTTGGCCCCGTCAAATGCCGCTTTTGCGACGTAGAGAACGCTGTCTGACCCAAGCTGGCCGACAAGATTATTCATGGCCGCATTGCCGGGATCGGCCTGAAATACGATCGATGCGGCAGCGAGTGCTGTCGAGGTATCGCCGTTCGCAAACGCGACCTGCGCAAATCTGCTATAATCCTCAACACGCGCTCCCGGCTGCGCCTTCTGCTTTAAAAATTCCTGGCCCGGTATATCCTTGTAATTGACAATGGCGGGCATGGCGGGAGGGAACGGCGGTGCTTCTTCGACGACAGGGGCTGCTTCCTTCGGGGCTTCTGCTCCTAGAGCGGGAGGCTTCGGGGCCTCTTCTGCCGGCGCGGCGACTGCCTCTTTTTGCGGAGCGTCTTCTCCTTGAACGGCAGCCTGCGGCGGCGCCTTTCCTTCTTGACCTGCAACCGGCTCTTGGACCTTTTCTGCCGGTTGTCCTGCGCCTGCGGGGGGCTGCGGAGCTTCTTCTTTAGCAGCGGGGGCGCCGGCCTCTTCGGCAGGCGCTTTCTCGCCGGCCTGCTCCGACGCTTTATCTTGTGGCGCCTTCCCTACCTGTGACACGCGGGTGTCTGGTAGCTGCGCCTGTGCCGTGGGAGACGTTTCTGATGGAGGCTCGGCAAAGGGCGCAGCCTCAACTTCTTTTTTCTCTTGAACGGGCGCGGCAGCGGGCGGCGCTGTCTTCTTCTGCGCATTCTCAACAGCAACGGGTACGGGCGGCTTCTGCTGCGCGGGCGTCCTGAGCGCTAACTGGTCCCTTACCCTCTCGCCCTGCATTCCGGATGGTCTACCCCGCTGGACCCTCCCAGTCTCTCCCGCAGATCGATACGTGGACGCATCGACATGCTGTCTGACGTGAGCAGGAACCGATGTTCTTGCAGCTGCGCCAGGCAGTTCCGTTCTCGGAGGGTTGTTCATCATCCAGACGATCCCGGGCGGCTGAGGGATCGATCTCGCCCGCGCGCCCATGTCCTGACCTGCGGCGCTGCCTGCGGACAACGCCGTGGCGAGACCCATGAATAAGACGAGGGCAGCTGCCCTCGATAAGGACCTTCCCATCACGCCTGAAAAAATTCCCTCGATCACGCGAGATACCCTGCCTCGTCTCTCCGCGGCAAGGGTTCGCATGTCTGCCTCTACGATCCTTGCTATTTCCCGCTTCAGATCCTCAACTCTATCTTTATAGGCCTGCATCTTCACCCTGCTATCTTCGTTCCTCTTTTCTATCGACGTCTTCTTTTGCAGGACCTTCCTTTCCTCATCCGTGAGACGGCGCCCTCCTTTCGCCTCTGCCGCCAGTAACCTCTCTCGCTCCCAGTAGAGCCAGCCGCTCTCCAGGAACACGATGGTGAGGTTGATCAATGCATCGTGGAGGCGTCCCACGACTTCCTCGAGCCGCTCCCTCAATTCATCGCTCACCGCCTCGTCTTCGAGGGCTACGTCGAGGATCAGGCGTGTGATCACGGAGTTCTGAGGGGTCCCGAGGAGGGTATCCATATATTTATGCAACTGGTTCCGCTCATGGGCAAATATCTTCCACATCCGCGCGCTCAGCTCAACCCTGATCTTCCGCTTCTGCGTCTCGGACTTTGCGCCCGTCAACTCCTCCGCCTTCTTGACTATAGCGAGGAAGTTGGGTAACTCGAAATCGGCAGCCGCGGCAGTTTCAAGCACGTACTGAACGGTGTAGATGACGTACGATATCCTCGATTCGACGCTCGGGGTGACGCCTTCGTCCACTTTTTCTTTGAACCATTTGGTATACCGGCGCTCGACCTCCTTGAAGAATGCGTCCTGAGGGGTGAGGACCGCGGGCTCCGATCCTTCATCGGGCGGTTCTGTCAAGGCGGCACGGCTTTTCGTACGCGCTACCATCACTGCGGCAAACGCTGCAGTGATAAAGGCATAGGCAAAGAACGCTCCCAATGCAACGGCAAAGCTGTGAGTAAGAGCGCCTGCGGAATTGACGAAAAGGATCCCGAGCACTATCACGGCAAGCGGCGCGCGGATCCTCTGCCACAATGTCCGCTTTGAAGAAAGGGCGGGGCTTCCCGGCGCAACCGTCTTCGGCACGGCTGCCTTCGCTTCCGTTGCCCTCAAAGGAAGTGCGCCGGCAACTGCTGCGGTACCGGACGTTGAGAGCCTGGGGCCTGCTATTCCGGCGCTTGTGGGGATCCCCTGAGGCTCGGCTCTTCTGAGGAGAGGTGAAGGAAGCGAATCGATCATGCCTTTCGAGCGGAGCGAACGAACCGCGGAAGGAGTTTCGACGTTGAGACCCAGCACGACCGCTATCTCCCGCTGCTGGTCTTGCCATCCGGACAGATCGGTAATGGGCCTGTTATCGTACTTTACGTCGAGCAGCGTTCCGTTCGCGGCATAGAGATAGATATTGAATATCTCTTCTCCGACCATGTCTGTGTAGTAGAAAGCCTTGAAGCGGCCATCGGGCACCTTCTCTACGAGGACCCTCCCGTATGTCTTTCCCGGCAGCATCGTTTCGCGGTAAAGGTAAGTGAACGTTCCCGCGGTGTCAGAGACTGTCTTTTCTCTTAAGGGACCTTGGTATATCTGGCGTGCGGCGGGGGCTACGTGGTAGTACTTTAAGACGAGCCAAGGCCTCGCTTCTCTGCCCTTATATACTTCGTGATCCTTTATTACTAAAGTGTCGTCATCCGGGCCGGGGAACGTGTCGCTGAAATAGTGGTATCTGATCTCTGTGCGTGTATCGGGGTAGATGATGTTCTTCAATCTTCCCACTTCCAACGTGCCGCCCGTTTCAGGGTCGAACGGATTGAGATATACCTCGTCAAATTCATAGATGACCGCAGGGTTAGCCTCATTGCCTTGACGTGCGAGGCCTATCCGGTTCGCGACTATCGAGGGCACCCCCTGCATCTCGGCGTATGAGAGGTATAATTTCACTACTCCGTTATCGAGGTATTCCGCGCGGGCTCTGTTGAGCGGGTCCCCGGGATAGAGTTCGGTTCGTACCACGTGCCCTACCTTCGCGAGCTGCTCGATCTGTCTCGCCTCATCGGTGACGGAGGGCTCTGAAACCGTGGGCCCCGGGGGGACGGTACCCCAGTAGTTCGGGATGCTCGTCCCTCCTCCGCAGCCCGTCAATGCCGCTGCAACGCCGATCCCTAACATCGCCGCTAGAAATGTGCGCCTGGAGGGATCGGGTGTTCGAACCGCCTCAGCTGCTGAGCGTAACCATGAAAGAGGGGCCCTGAGGAAAGAGGGTACCTCACTCTCAACGGCCTGCTCCTGGGCAGGGGTCGTCGTGGTCGCGAGAGGAGGCACCTCTTCCGATCTCTCTTGTACGCCTGTGGTCGATGCCCTTTGTTCATCAGGTTTGACTGCAGCCCTTTCCGGCTTTCCTTCCGGTTCTCCTTGTGGCTCAACTCCACCCAAACCTTCCTTCACCTTTGTGGTAAACTCTTGAAGCGCGGCTCTCAATTCGTCGTTGCCGCTCCAATCGGAGGGGATCGCAACACCGACCGCTCTCAGCTTGCCCGCGACCCACGCGTCCGTGACCGTGTCCGCATCAACGCCTTCGGCCCTCTCAAGGACTTCTTTTACAAGCCCGGCATCTTCGCGCAAGGTTTCGATTATCCGGGCTGCAGGAACGGCATCTACTCTTCCCCTGCCTCCCGCGCCTGCGGTGCCCCCTTCTATTATTCCGCCGAGCCTCTCCCGCTCACGCTCAGAAAGTTCTCCAAGAGCATATAATTCGTCTTCGTCCTTCTTCTCAAACTTTACGTATTTCGTCCCGCCGTCTAGAGTGTACGAGACGGCGAGCGCTCCTCCCTGCATCCTCGTCACGTTAATGCTGCCGACTACCTCGTTGAACCATTGGGGATCCCTCCCGAGCCTCTCCAGCCGAGCCCTCTTCTCTCCACCCAGGGAATCGAAATATTTCGCAAAACTTTCCTTCCACAGGCCCTTCATCTCCTCGGTCTCTTTGCCTTTTGAATACGCCCTCGCGAGCGAATAGAGGAACGCGTCGATAAGCTCGTCCCGGTTCCCCGTTGCGAAGTAGGCGCTTATAGCGAGCTGGTATTGCCCTTCCTCAAGGACCTTCTGGTAGGGGCGCTTCTTATTGGTGAGTATGGCGATATAGGGCCGGGGCTTGTCTTTTTCGAATTTCGGCAGGATCACGAGATACGACAACCCTCTCTGTTTCATCAGTTCCGTGAGGCCCTGCGTATGGTAGCCTCCGGTGACGAGCGCGGCAACGTGGGCCTTCTCTTTTTTCATCCGCTCTATCGTATTGCGGAGAATAGAGGCATCGCGTGTGTCGGCGGTGATATAGAAGTCCAGGGCCTCGCTTACGCCTTCGATGGCCCCCGCGATGTCGGGAATGCGTTCCACCGTGAGGTCGTGCGCACGACTCGCATTTCGAATACACTCGGCGAATCGGGATGCCGTGACCGAATCCTTATATTTCACAAGCTCGCGGGACTCCTCGTTCGTAAGCTCTGCGCTGTAGAGCCGCTTGATGAGTCGGGCCATGGTCGCGAGGCGGTGGAGCTCTTTCTCTTCTTCGTTCCGCAAGAGATGCTGCCTTATGGACTCCTCGAGCCCCCCTATCTCTTGAAAGAGCCGCGTAATGTCGATCGATTCGTAGAGGGAGACGTACCGGGTAAAACGAATGAGGTCCGGATAGTCGGAGGCCTCAAGCCCTTCTTTCCGCGCGAGGGTCACCAGGTATGTATGGAAGTCTGCCTGGGAGATCTGGCCCTGCTTAAAAGCGAGGCTCTTTATCACGAGCTCTTCGACCTTCTGCTTTTCAAGTCCTCTGCTGAGCGTGTCTACGAGCTGCGCGCGCTGGGAATTTGCCTTTTCGAACTCTATCTCCTTCTCGAGGTCCATCGCCTCCAAAAATGTCGTAATATTGCTATAAGGCGCGACCGGGATAGCGAATTCTTCCGCGAGTTCCTCGACATGCTCCCAGTGTTTCGCGAAAGAGAGCTTCCCGTCCCTATGGAGCATCGAATTCTGGTTAAGCTTTTTTAGCTTTTCTGAATAGAGGACGTCTTCGAGCCTTTGGAGACAATCGATCAGCCGGATCACGTCAGGGATATGCCGTTCGCCTTTTTCGATGAGGCGCTGGAACTGTTCGACGTTTTCTTTATAGAGCGCCTGGTCATCTATGCCCCACAGGGCTATCTCCCTATCGTCCCTGGTGATGGTGAAAAATTCCCCTGCCGATAGGCGGCCTTCGCTCATCAGATACCGGGCGGTTTCCTTCCGAATATCTTTATCGGGGAATGTCTTGAGGATCGAGGTATCTATATACCCTTCAGAACCCTCAAGCGCAATGAGGCGGACATCATAGTTTGTGACGAGGGAATCCAGAATGTTTACTATCGATTCCTGTGCCGATAGAGAGGCGTGGGCGTCCTGGATGTTGATGATTATGTCTTCGCCGCCATTCGAGAGGTTATCGCGGGTTATTCCGACGTTGTGCGGGATCTTGCTCGCGTCTATATTATTATTTGCACCTGATATACTATTCTTTTGCGGAGCCTGTGCATATGCCCATAGAGGAGTCCCGCCCTGGGCCCATACTAAATCCTGGTGTATAAAAGCGGCTACTAAGACGATTGCGATCGTGCGTATCCATTTTTTGTTTCGAGGGCTGCGCCAATCCATGATCAGGGTCTTCCCGGACGGACTAATTTCACTCTTTAAAGAAGTCGGCAAATTTTTTGGGCTGTTAGACCCGTTCATTTGAAGCCTCCGTTTAATTAAACCATATTAATATACACTATATATATTAAGAATCAAGGCAGAATAATTTACTTTTTTATCTCTTAACATCACGAAAACAGCTTTTAATGGCCCTGGCGGTCTGGATTGAATCAGATGTGGAAGGGGATAAACCCCTGAGTCTTCCCGTAAACCTAGATATTCGTGGGCAGGGTTATACTTAGCGGCGTTCTCTTATCCGCGCAGTGGAGCCCCCTCGGCCTAAAGGCCGAGGCTCCCTCCCCGAAGCACCTGCCTTCCGGCAGGTGCGGAGGGGACTAAAGCGCGTGGTTAGAGATTTCCTTCGAAAATTTCATGCCGCTAAGTATAAAAAGACCGACTTTTCGCTAAAAAGTCGGTCTCAATCGTTATATTTTATTGTACGAGATCACTCAAGACTTGATCAATACTCTACCCACACATCCGGCTTTCCGTCTCCGTTAGTGTCCTTTTCGCTTTTTACCGGCTTCCCGTCTTTGTAATATATCCACTCATCCATTACGCCATCTCCATTAGTATCTACTTCAACTTTATTGATCTGCCCTTTTTCGTCGTAATTTTCAGTCCGGTCAACCTTACCGTCAAAGTTGGCGTCTGCCTCAACTTTCTTCGGCGTCACCTGCCGCCTCTCTGCCTCCGCTGCCCTGCAGATACCGGTAAAAAAAGCACCCAGGACGATACACATCACGATTGTGAAAAATACCCTTTTCATGTGCCCCTCCATTTTTTATTTTCACATCTATTGTAAATGAATTGCTGTTGAATATCAAGAATATTTTGCCCCACCCTCACGGGTATGGCTTTCCCTTTTTCGCGCGGCGGACATTCCCGCTTAGCCGAGGTATTCTGGTAACGGGGTAAAAGAAGTTTTTTCGTTGTCAGTGTCGACGATGCGTGGTAGAATTTTTAGGAGCGGCCCATGAGGAGTTTTTATGAGATTATCGGAATATTTCGAGAGGCAGCCGAAGGGTGTGCTGCTCGCGCTCTCGACCTTATTCGTCATACTGTGCGGGATGATCAATCGCCTCATGGGCGCCTCCGTTTCTCTTCTTTTGTTCTACATAATGCCCCTCTTTCTCACGACGTGGTTCGTGGGGAGATGGGCGGGCCTCCTCATCGTGCTCGCCTACGCCTTCGTACGGCTTACCTATGATTTCTCAGGCAGTATCCCTGTTCGCTATTTGTTGCTGCACTATTGGAATATCGCAATGGAATTAGGGTTCTTTCTATTCACTATCTATGCCCTGTCAAGGCTGAAGAGGTCGGTTGAGCGTGAAAAGACGCTCGCGAGGACCGACGATCTGACACGGACGGTGAACAGGAGGTCCTTTTTCGACCTCGCGAACCGGGAACTCCAGAGGGCGCACAGATTTAAACACCCGATCACGATCGCGTACATAGACCTCGACAATTTCAAGATAGTGAACGACCGGTACGGGCACCGTGCGGGAGACTCGTGTTTGCGTTTAGCGGCGGCCACGATCATGAGAAATGTCCGCTCGTACGACATCATCGCGCGTCTCGGCGGCGATGAGTTCGTCGTCCTCTTTCCGGAAACCGGTTACGACTCGGGGCAGGTGGTCATCACGAGGATCAAGCGGGATATCGTAGATGTCATGAGGCGGGCGGGCCTGCAGCTTACGGTGAGCATAGGCGCGGTCACGTGCGCCGATACGCTCCCTTCTGCGATCGACGAAATAGTAAAAAACGCCGATGACCTCATGTATTACGTAAAGTCAACAGGGAAGAATACGATACGCCACGCCATGTGGAAAGACCCGGGCAAGGCTGCCGCGCCGCATGCGTGACGCGCCCCGGTGCGAATAAAATCGGTCAGCGTACGCGCTCGAGCGCGTGCCTCACCGCGCGCCTCGCGGGGTTGAAATAGCCCATCATGAGATGCGGAAATTCGTCCGCGAGCTGCCCGATGGCCTGCCGTATTCCGCGCATCTCATTCTTTTTGACGGCGGCCTTTATCTCTCTGAAATAGCGCAGCGGGTCGTAGTTGAGGTTCCTCCACTGGACCATGTCGATACGGTGTCTCGCTAAGAAATTTTTGAACGCACTGAACTCGTCCTCCGAGTCCGTAAAGCCGGGCATGGTCAGGTAGTTGACCGAGACAAAGGCGCCTTTCCTTTTCGCTATCCTGATGGACTCGAGCACGTCGCGGAACGCGTACCCCCGGGGCCTATAATATCGCGTGTAGAACGTCTCCCTCGCGCTGTTCATGCTCACCCGAATGCTATTGAGCCCCGCGTCAAAGAGCTTCGCGATAAACCCCGGCCTGCTCGCGTTCGTATTCATATGGAGCGTGCCGCGCGAGGTCGCCTTCCTCACCAACCGTATCGATTCCTCGAGGACGCCGGGGACGAGGAGCGGCTCTCCCTCGCACCCCTGCCCGAAACTTACGATCGGGTCCTTCGTGCGTTCGATATGATAGCACGCGACTTCCGCGACCTCGCGGGCAGTCGGGACGAACCGGATCCGCGGCTGCGTCGCCGGGGGCCCGGAACGGCCCTGATATGAGATACAGCCCGCGCATCGCGCGTTGCACAAAGGCGAGACGGGAAGAGGGGCTTCGTATCTGCTTAAAAAGAAATTTTGTGCGTTGGGACATCCATAGCGGAGCGCACACCCTTCGAGGTGCCCGATGAGGCGGTTATGCGGATAGAGCTTTTTCAGCAGCGCCGCCTTCCTTTTCACCTCCGCCGTGTCGATGTATCGCGGGTCATGGCGCAGGCCCCTGTCGACCCTCACTGCGCATGCATGGAGCGCGCCCCTGTAGTAAGCGCATGCAGCATAGGCGAAGAGCGGCAGCGTCCGCGCCCGGGCGCATTCGCGGTATGCGCTCGCGTAGCTCACCGTGAAACCGGGGGGCAGGAATGCGGCGAGGGCCCATACCCTCTCCCGCCTTTTTGCAGGAGCGTATGAAGCGACGGACGTGAAGCGTCCGCTCCCGGCATCATACCCCACGGGCAGCCTCCCGGGCAGGACAAAAAGTTCGCTCCCGGGAGGGAGCATCACGAGCTCGTGAGGCGCGGGCCGAAAAAAGAAGCCGCCTTTCATTCCTGCGGCTTCTATGTGCGGGAGGTCATATATCCTTCCGCGGCTGTCGGCAACAAGGAGCCTCGGTCTTCGAGCATTCATCTTTCTGGGTATCGCGACCGCGTTCGCCTGAAGGGTGGGGGGTCGTACGCGCGATACGGCGTGAAGGCGGCACACTAGCGCGAGACCTTTTTCACAAGCGCCGAGATGTTCTTCGCGAAGGTCTCGCAGCATTTGAATACCCTCGCGTCCGGTTCGCCGACAGACACGGGCCCATAGTGGTCCCCCGTCGGCTCGCCCTGGACGACCATCCCGTGGATGAGCATCGCGTTGAGGATGTCCAGGATCGTCGTCTCGTTGCCTCCGCCGACGTTCCCCGCGGAGGAAAAAGCCCCTCCGATCTTACCCTTGAGCCTCCCGTGGAACTTCACGCTCTCATCGAAAAGCCTTTTGATCTGCCACGCCATCGAACCATAGTAGGTGGGTGATCCGATGACGATGCCGTCGTATTCGAGGAGTTCGTCGGCCTTTGTCTCCTCGACCCTTTTAAGGACCGCCTCAACGCCGTCCCTTTGCACCGTCTCATAGATCTTCTTTGCCATCTTCTCCGTGTTGCCGCTCCTCGAGTAATACGCAACGAGCACCTTCGCCATTGTCACACACCTCCCTTTTCGCGCACGCGCTCTATGATCCGGAGTATCTCATCCCTGATCTTTATGCTGTCGTGCCGAACGAGCTCCGTCTCGTGCCCTACATCGGCGAGGATCACTTCCGCCTTTGTGAAATCCCGGATCTTGTCGACATTTTTCGCCTCGACCGGCCTCTGGTCCTTCTTTGAATATTCGAGCACCGCCTTATCCGACACCTTCGTATTCGATATGATGGCGTAATCGAGATGGTCGCCTCCCATATACTTGACGACCTCCCTCACGTGGTCGAGCGCGTCGTAGTGCGCGGTCTCTCCCGGCTTTGTCATGAGATTGCATATGTAGACCTTCTTCGCATGCGTCCTCGAGATCCCCTCCCTGATGTCCCTCACCACGAGATTCGTGATGACGCTCGTGAAGAGGTCCCCCGGACCCATCGTGACGATGTCCGAATTGATGATCGCGGAATAGGCATTGATGTCGCAGAGGGCCATCGGCTCATGCCAGAGCTCTTTCACATGAAGGCACGGATCGCGGCCTTGTCCGAGGTCGATCTTGCTCTCGCCTTTCACGAGCGTATCGTCCTCAAAGAGCGCACACAACGTCGTCTGTTCGCTCGTCACGGGGAGTACGATGCCCTGGATATTCAGGATGTCCCCGAGCGCCCTCACCGCCTCTGACATCGATCCCTTGATCTGGGCAAGCACGGTAAGCA
Organism: uncultured Planctomycetia bacterium; assembly: GCA_964354545.1. Taxonomy (GTDB): domain Bacteria; phylum Omnitrophota; class Gorgyraeia; order 2-01-FULL-45-10; family JAHFGN01; genus CAYHAE01. Next base: position 8,148 of record CAYHAE010000026.1, on the reverse strand, counting down.
TGAGGTTGCCGAAGTTGTGCCCGTCAAAAGGCTCTCCTTTGTCAAACCTGAATTTCATGAGGGCATTCATGAGTTCGGGGGCATTGGAGAGGGCGACAAGGCACCTCCTGATATCGCCCGGAGGGAGGACGCCGAACGACGCGCGCAGCCGGCCCGAGGAGCCGCCGTCATCGGTCGTGCTCACGATAGATGTGAGGAGGGCGCGGGGGAGCGTCTTCAGGCCCAGCAACAGATTAAAGAGTCCCGTCCCGCCGCCGATGCAGGAGATCCGCGCTTTATTAAAGCGGACCGCATTCACGCGCGCGATGAATTCCCGGTAATTGTACGGCCGTACGATGAAGTCCGCCGCTCCGGAATCCCGCGCCTCTATCACCGCATGCGACATCTTGCGCGACGAGACGATAATGAAACGCTTTTTTGACCTCTGGAGCGCGTCTATGATCGCACGGTATGCTCCGGCGTCCCGTGCCCTGAACTCATCATCGTCGAAAATAACGGCGTCGAGGGCGCCTTCCCGGAGCCTTTCCGCTATCCCGCTCTCGTCGCTCGCCGTCATTATCTCGACGGACTGCTGAGAAAAGAGGGGCTCGAGATCGGTCACGAACTTATCGCCGCCAATTATCAGAATGCATGAACCCATTTCGTCATCCTCGCGCGGGCGTGCACACCAGGCTTCGCGCTTCACAGCGGACTTCGCGCCGCGGTGCAGGCTTCGCACCGCAGTGCAGGCGTCGCGCTTCAGGGCGGGCACTCATGTCCCTTGATAACAATTGTACACCTCCCGCGCGATTTGTGCGATAAATTTCTTCGCCAGCGAAGAGGTCCTGTAACTATGCTTTGCCAGGACGCAGATGAGAAAATCCCCCTGCGGAGCGAACACGATCCCCGCGTCGTGACAGATCCCCCGCTCCAGGCCGGTCTTGTGGGCGACAGGCGTATCAGGCGGCAGCTTCCTGGGTATCCTGTCCCGCAACTTCTGCCCTTTTAAATACGAGAGGCACCTCTCGGAACACTCCCTGTTTATCAAAGTCCCTTTATAGATCTTTCGCAGGAGGAACGCGGTGTCCCGCGCGGTGGTGAAATTCTCCTTCCCGTTCTTCCTTAGCCTGAAATCCATCATCTTTCTCACTACGGTCGTATGCGCAAGGCCCAGCTTCTTGAACGCGGCGTTCAGGTACCTAAAGCCGATACGGTCGATGAGCATATTTGTTGCGGTGTTGTCGCTCTCCGTGATCATTAATTTCAAAAGCTCCTCGATGGTGAATGCGCTCTCAGGCATGCCCTTCAATACGCCCGATCCGGACACCTTGTTTTTGCGTGTGAGCACAAGCTTTTCCTTCAGGCCCACGTCGCCCCTCGCGCTCGCATAGCAATAACTCGCGAGGATCGGGACCTTCACGAGGCTCGCTGCGGGAAACGGTCGATCCCGGTTGATCGCGATCGCCCATCCCGTAGACAGGTCCTCGATCACGATGCCCGTCTCGATGCCCCGTGCGCTCGCCGCGTTCGCTGCGTCCGTTATCTTCTTGCTCAACGCAGCCCATGCAGCCTTTTTCTCATGAAGGCCTTTTCCGAAAAACAACCCGGGACCGTCAGGCCTCGTGAGGAAAAAGTGGACGGCGGTTCCCAGAGGAAAAAGGATGAGTGCCAGGGCGAAGAGCCTCTTCTTGTTCATCGTGGTCCTTTTGTCCCTCGCCGTCGTTCCTATGACGGCGGCGCATTCGTCACGCGCGTCGAGACATCCCGGGCGGTTCGCTGATGTGAGATGCGGCGGAGAGGATCTCGTGCGCGAGCGGGGGAGCGCGTACGCAGGCGGTGCGGGAGCCTCGGACCGTACCTACGATACGGTCGGATCCTCCGTTCGCTCGCGGGGCGTGATGTTATTTCTTTTGGGATTTACCCATTGGAAAAAGATAACTCCGAGCGGCGGAAGCGTGAGTCCGAGCGAATATTCTTTTCCTTTGCACGGGATCTGCCGTGCCTCGATCCCTCCGCCGTTGCCGGTCCCCGAACCGCCGTATTCCTTTCCGTCGCTGTTCAGGAGCTCCCGCCAGAAACCTCCCTTCGGGACGCCCACAATGTAGTTATACCGCGGCACAGGGGTAAAATTGCATACGACGAGTATCGTGTCATTGGGGTTCTTGCCTTTTCGAAGAAAGCTGACGACACTGTTCTCCCAGTCATGGAGGTCCATCCACTCGAAACCATGGCAGTCGAAATCCAGGTCGTAGAGGGCGTGAGTCCGTCTATAGAGGTTGTTCAGGTCTCTCACCCACATCTGGATGCCGCGGTGGAGCGGAAACTGGAGGGCATGCCACTCAATGCTCGATTCATGGTTCCATTCCGGCCACTGTCCAAACTCGCTTCCCATGAAGATGAGCTTTTTGCCGGGGTGGGAGAACATGTAGCCGAAGAGGAGGCGGAGGTTCGCACATTTCTGCCAGTCGTCTCCCGGCATCTTCCCGTAGAGGGAGCCTTTGCCGTGCACGACCTCATCGTGCGAGATGGCGACGACGAAGTTCTCGGTGAAGACATACCATATGCTGAAGGTGATCTGGTTGTGGTGGTATTTCCGAAAGATCGTATTCTGCGAAAAATAGTCCAGCGTGTCGTGCATCCAGCCCATGTTCCACTTCATCCCGAACCCCAGCCCGCCGCTGTAGGTGGGCCTCGTCACCATAGACCACGCGGTCGATTCCTCTGCGATCGTCTGGGCGCCGGGGAACGCCTCATAGACCGCCTCGTTGAGGCGCTTGACAAAGGAGATCGCTTCGATATTCTCCTTCCCGCCGTACTGGTTCGGGATCCACTCGCCGTTCTTCCGCGCGTAGTCGAGATAGAGCATAGACGCGACCCCGTCGACCCGCAGGCCGTCGGCATGGTACTTATCGAGCCAGAAGAGGGCGCTCGATATGAGGAAAGACCTCACCTCAAGACGGCCGTAGTTGAAGATGTAGCTCGACCACTCGGGGTGGTAGCCCTTTCTTCTGTCCGCGTGTTCGAAGAGGTGTGTGCCGTCGAAGTAGGATAACCCGTAGCCGTCTACCGGGAAATGAGAAGGCACCCAATCGAGGATGACGCCGATATTGTTCTGGTGGAGGCAGTCGACGAGGTACATGAAATCCTGCGGCGTGCCGAACCGGCTCGTCGGCGCAAAAAACCCCACGATCTGATAGCCCCACGAGCCGTAGAACGGGTGCTCCATGACCGGCATGAGCTCGACGTGCGTGAAACCCATCTCTTTCACATACTCGGTGAGGAGGGGGGCCGTCTCCCTGTACGTGAGAGGCCTGTTCTGCTCTTCCGGCATCCTGCGCCAGGAGCCGAGGTGGACCTCATAGAACGACATGGGCGCGTTGAGCGCGTTGTGTTTGAAGCGCCTTTTTATCCACCCCGCGTCATGCCACTCATACCCCAGATCCCACACGATCGAGGCCGTCTTCGGCGGCACCTCCCAGTAAGGGGCGAACGGGTCGCCTTTATTTACCGTGTAATTGTTGTAATGTGAAACGACGCGATACTTGTAGAGGGTGCCCGCACCTATCCCCGGAATGAACCCTTCCCAGAGCCCTGAACCGTCCTCCCGCACCTTTAAGGGATGCGGATCCGGATCCCATCCGTTGAAATCGCCGATGACCGATACCTTCTTCGCGTTGGGAGCCCACACGGCAAAATGCGTCCCCTGCATGCCGTCGACCGCTCCGATGTGAGAACCGAGTTTCTCATACAGACGAAAGTGGTTCCCCTGCCTGAACAGGTAGATATCCTGATCCGTGAGAAGCCCTGAGTGATAGAGGACGTCCATGGGTTCCCTGCCGTTAACCAATAGAATTAAAAGGACAGCTGAAGACTACATCCGCCACCGCAAAAGCCGCGAAAATCCGCGTTCACGATATATGTACATGGAGCCCGATGCGGCGAGGAATGGCGGCGGGAGCGCTTAAAAGCCGTATGGGTAGGCTGCGTCCTACCTCGATCTTTTTATTTTGCGACAGGAGACGTCCCATATCTCGCGCGCATACTCTTCGATCGTCCTATCGCTTGAGAACCTTCCGGATTTGGCCACGTTGATGATAGATTTCTTTGTCCAGCTCGTTCTGTTCTTATACACCTCCGACACCTTCTCCTGCATGGCGCAGTAGGCGTCGAAGTCGGCGCAGATAAAGAACCTGTCCTCGTTGAGCAGATTTTGGACGAGGGGATCGAAGAGCTTGAAATCAACGGGGGAGAAGAAATTGCTCTCGACCAACGACAGGATCTCTTTAAGCACGGGAGAGCGGCCGAAGCACTCCCGGGAACAGTAACCGCGCGCCTTGATATCCTGGATCTCGTTCGCATTGAGGCCGAAGATAAAGATATTGTCCTGCCCCACGGCGTCGGCGATCTCGATATTCGCGCCATCGAGGGTCCCTATGGTCAAGGCGCCGTTCATCATGAACTTCATGCATCCCGTGCCCGACGCTTCTGTTCCCGCCGCCGAGATCTGCTCTGAGACCTCGCTCGCGGGAAAGATCTTTTCGGCAAGAGACACCCTGTAATTTTCCAGGAATACCACCTTTATCTTATCCTTCACGCTCGTATCTTTATTGATCACTTCGGCAACGCTGTTTACGAATTTAATGATGAGCTTCGCCATAAAATAGCCCGGCGCCGCCTTTCCGCTCATGATGAAAGTCCGCGGGAGGAAAGGGGCCTGGGGGTCTTTCTTGATCTTCAGGTATTGAGAAACGATGTAGAAGGCGAGCAGGAGCTGCCTCTTGTACTCGTGTACTCTTTTTATCTGCACGTCGAATAACGATGCCGGATTGACCGCGATCCCTGTGGCCCCGTGAATGTAGTTCGCGAGGGCAACTTTGTTTTCGCTCTTCACTTTCTGCCACTTCTCCCTGAAGGCGGCGTCATCTCTATAGGGCATCAGCTTTTCCAATTCATAGAGGTTGGTGATCCACTTATCGCCGATCGTCTTCGTGATCAGATCGGAAAGTTTTACGTTCGCCTTCCGCAGCCACCTCCTCTGCGTGATGCCGTTGGTCTTGCAGTTGAACTTCTCGGGGGAAAATTCGTAGAAATCCCTGAAGATGTTGCTTTTCAGGAGGTCCGTGTGGAGTTCCGAAACCCCGTTGACCGAGTGGCTCCCTATGATAGAGAGGAAGGCCATGCGGATCTTCTTGGGATCTCCCTCTTCGATGACCGACATCCGCCTCAGCCGGTCATTGTCCCCCGGGAATTTAATGGCCACGTCCCTCAGGAAACGGAAATTGATCTCATAGATGAGCTGCAGGTGCCTCGGCAAAATGGCCTCAAACAGGGGGATCGGCCAGGCCTCGAGGGCCTCGGGCATCACCGTGTGGTTGGTGTACGCGAACGTCCGCACGATGATGTTCCATGCGACATCCCAGTCGAGGTTCTCTTCGTCGATCAAGATCCGGAGGAGCTCCACGATGGCGATGGAGGGGTGGGTATCGTTAAGCTGGATGGCCGCCTTATCGGGAAGCATCTTTAGATCCGAATTTTCCTTTTTAAAACGGCGGAGGATATCCGCGATGGACGCCGCGGTAAAGAAATACTCCTGCTTGAGACGCAGCTCCCTTCCCTGGCTCACGTTGTCGTTGGGATAGAGCACCTTGGAGATATTCTCTGAAAATACCTTGCCGTACATCGCGCGCTCGTAATCCCCGTCGCTGAAATAGTTGAAATCGAATTCTGACGTGCTCCGGGCGGACCAGAGCCGCAGCGTATTCACCACATCGTTCTGATAGCCCACCACGGGGATGTCATAGGGCAGGGCGAGGATGTCTTCCGTATCCGCCCACTTCACGCGGAGCTTTTCTTTTGAGTCGCGGAACATGTACGTGTGCCCATAGAACTGCACCTTGACGGTGTACTCCGGCCTCGCAAATTCCCACGGATTTCCGTGCCGAAGCCACTCGTCGGGAAACTCGACCTGGTAGCCGTTGACAATGCGCTGGTTGAAGATGCCGTATTCATACCGTATGCCGTAGCCGTGCGCGGGGATGGTGAGGGTGGCCATGGAATCGAGGAAACATGCGGCGAGCCTCCCGAGGCCGGCATTCCCCAGCCCCGCGTCAGGCTCCTGTTCGCGCAGCTCCTCAAGATCCAACCCCAGCCTTTCCATCGCCCCTTTCACGTCGTCCCACAATCCGAGGTTCAGGATATTGTTCCCGAGGAGGCGCCCTATTAAAAATTCCATTGAAAGATAATAGACCCTCTTCGCGTTCTCTTTATGATATCTCTGCTGCGTCGTGATCCACCGTTCCACAAGCCTGTCTCTGATCGCAATCGCGAGCGCCATATAGTCGTCGTACGGCGTCGCCGTGAAATGGTCTTTCGCGAGCTCATATTCACGGTTTGCCTGAAACGACAGCCTGATCCCCTCCTTTGTCATGTCCTTATAGATGGGAAGCCAATCGCCTTTTGCCATATTTTTTGCCATCGCGAATGCCTTTCTTAATCTTATCCGGGGACGCGTCACCCGGCGCAGTTCCCTCAATAGTTTTCAGCCAATACCTCGTAAAACGATTGCGGATGCGCGCACGCCGGACATTCCCTGGGAGGCTCCGTCCCCTCGACGACGTATCCGCAGTTGATACAGTGCCACCGCACGGGAGCCTTTTTCTTGAAGACCTCCTGAGCGGCGATATTCCTGATGAGAGCGCGGTACCGTGATTCGTGAAATTTTTCTACTTTTCCGATCTGCTCGAACGAACCCGCGACCTCCGGAAGACCCTCTTCCTTCGCGACTTTCGCGAAATCCGAATAGAGCGACGTCCACTCGAGGCGTTCTCCGGCCGCCGCTGCCTCGAGGTTCGTTTTCGTATCCCGTATCATCCCCGCGGGGTACGATGCGGTGATCTCAGCGTCCCCGCCTTCGAGATATTTAAAGAATATCTTCGCGTGCTCTTTCTCGTTCTCGGATGTCTCGATAAAAATATTCGCGATCTGCTCGAACCCCTCTTTTCGCGCGGCGCTCGCGAAGTAGGTATACCTATTTCTCGCCTGCGACTCGCCCGCAAAGGCTACGAGCAGGTTCTTCTCCGTCTTCGTTCCCTTCAAAGGCTTTCCCATAATGCGTCCCCCTAACCAGAGATCTTTTCCATTTCCTGACCGCAGCACACGAGCGTTCCCCCTCCCGCTTTCGTCACCACCACCTCGTTGCCGCACACGTTGCAGCGATATTTCTCGCCCGTTTTCTCAACCGCCATGGTGTGCCTCCTCGCGTACACGTATATTGTATATCAAGGGCACTCTCTCTGCAACATTTTTATGACATGAATTTCACGAATGTGCCTATCATGAGCACGATCAGCTTCTCCACGAGCGCAATGACGGGATAGAGCATCCTCGTGAAGAGCAGGAATATCAGGATGTAGAACCCGTAAGGCTCGAGGCGGGCGAGGCTGCGCTGGGCCCCGCCCGGGAGGAACCCCATGAGGATCCTGGACCCGTCGAGCGGCGGAATGGGAATAAGGTTGAAGGCCCCCAGGATGATATTGATCCTCGCAACCACGAGAAGTATGGGAGTAACAAGGCGGTGGGCGGCTATGGAGTGGAAATGCAGCATGTATATCGCAACGGTCGCAATGAAGATATTCGCCGCGCAGCCGGCGAGCGCCACGGAGATCACGCCGGCGCGAAAGTGCCTCAAGCGCTGGTAATTGATCGGCACCGGCCGCGCCCACCCAAAACCTGCGAAAAATAGCATGAGCGTCCCTATGGGATCGAGATGCCTCAATGGATTGAGCGACAGCCTGCCCTGCCGCAGCGCGGTATCATCGCCAAAGAGATAGGCCACCCACCCGTGTGCTACCTCATGGACGATCACTGAGTAGAGGAGCGGCACGGTCAATATAATGAAGGTAAGCGGTTCGTTGAAGAGAAGCGAAATGAGGCCCATTTTTCTACACTCCGATCTCCGGTTCGATCATGCCCCGAACCGGCTAGAATAGTTGAACGGGGCTTTCTTTCGTATAATTATACACATCTACCGCAGTAATCCCAAGCAAAAAATATCAGGAACATTTCCTTGCGGTAGTGTCAAAAACTATGCTGACTTTAATCTCTATTCTAACTTAAGACCGTTGCAAAACCAATTTTACAACGCGGATTGCCGCAGATCGTCCGCCAGGA
>CAYHAE010000025.1:0-25261 GCA_964354545.1 uncultured Planctomycetia bacterium | reverse complement strand
CGTCCTGAAATACGAGAACAATATCCTCACCATCGCGAGCTATGCGGACATCCAGGACAGAGACCTTAAATCCGTCATCGATGATGACATCCGGGCGCCGAGGAAGGTGGACGTCTTCGATGAGTTCTCGGGCGATAGGACCTTATCGGTTAAAGTGGAAAATGGCGAGATAGGCATCGTCCTGGTAAAGATGGAAGAAGTAGCGCCTGGCACGACGGTGAGCGTTGAATATGAGGGATCGATCATCGGCAGCGTCGGGCTCGATAATAAAGGGAATATCTACTGGCATAACCTTCCTGCGAACATGCTCCCGGTCTACGACAAGTATGCCAAGACGCTCATTGTATATGATGGGAATCCTATCGAACTGGATCGAAGCTATTATGTAGAAGACACCGAGAACGTGCATAATATAGTCGTCTCAGCGACAGACGATGCTGCGACAAAGCGGTTCACAGTGTACCAAAGCAGTTATTCATTAGTCTATGGGTGGATGAGTGCGCTCCGCGATGTGTACGAAGTGACGTATAGAAATAACACGCTTTCCGTGGTGAGGTCTCAGCATGCGGGCAGCCGCTTAAGAGCGCAACCGATACCAGATATGGCTCACCATCTCTACTACGTCTATGATCCGACCACCGACTCGATAGCGGGACAGTTCGAAGTCGACAAGAACGTGGTAATAAATGTCATGGGGTCGGGGTATACAGTTGCCCATGATCCTGTGAATCGGACAATTCAGGCGGAGAAGGACCTTGCCACAGAGACGCCGATCTTCAGTCAGGGCGTTGCCGACGATACAAACCCTGTTCAGGTAGATGCGGGTATAGGCAGTGTGTGGGTGCAGGGCGGCCTGATCATCGCGAACGGCTTGTCACCCGAACTCTATACCGTAACCTATGTGAGCAATACCGTAAAAGTGTATGAGAATCCTTTCATCTATTGGGCTGAAGACCAGCTCGTCATACGCAATGATGAAGACCCGCTTACCGTGTCGTCAGCCGCGGGAAGCATCATTGTTCAGAAAGGGAAGGTCATCTCGAGCACCCTCCCCGTCGACCACGTGGTGAAAATCGAAGATGGCGTGCCGTTACAGTGCTTCACGTGGTTTGTTTCCGGCGGTGATGCCTTCCCTGTCACTGTGTCTGTGTACGACAAAGGTAATTATGAAGGCTATGTGATTGTGCACAACGGCGCGATCATCGAGAGCACCATCTCGGAGGACCAGCATAGCGTAACCTACATAGCCGGTACAGTAACGGTCTATGATAAGACCCATCTCATCACGGTATTGAAACCGACGGAAGTGAGCGGCCCAATCCGTAAGACGTTATGCGTCCCATCCGGTACAGATACGCAGAGGCGTGACATATTCATCGAGAGGGTGAAGGTGGCAGAGGTGCAGCCCGGCACCACGGTCACTGTTGACTATAAGGGGTCGACTATCGGCACCGTCGTGCTCGATGCCGACGGAAATATCACCTCATCCACCCTGCCGGAGAATATGATCCCGACCTATTATAAGTATGCCCAGGAGCTCAGAGTATCCGAGCGTGGATATGTGGACCTGAGGAACGGACTGGTTATCGACACTAACCTCGATCCCGGTGAGTTCAACGTGACGTACGCAAACAACGAGCTCTTCGTGGGGAGGGCAGCAGAGGTCGGCGCACCGGTACTCACGAACCACAGAGGCGACACGAGGGACTGCGAGGTATATGAAGACGGGGTCGCTATAGGGTCATTCAGAGATGTCGCGGGGGCTATCTCCAACGCGACCCTGCCGGCCGGATATGCCCCGTCACAGGATCACGAATCGCAACCTGCCTCCCACTGGGAGATGAAGGTCTCGAGGCCCGCCCGCGTGACCTCATTCAACCCTGAAGCGAAATTCGACGAGGATGTCTTCCCGAAGAGGATCCCTGTCTATGGCAAGGACGGGAAGCTCTTAGGGAACGTCCTCGTGAAGGGCGGCAGGATCGAGTCGAGCACGCTCCCGAAAGGCTACATCGCGAAATACGAGAATAAGACGCTTACCGTGCAGGAGAAGGTCAAGTTCTCTGCCGTTTCGGACAACTTCGTCATTCCCGCCGGCCCGAAGGGGTTCATCCAGAAGATCTACGACCCCAGCGGCAGGGAGATGGGCCAGATCTACTTCCAGAACGGCGCAATGATAACGAGCGTTCTGCCAGACGGTTACTATGCGAAGTACGAGAACGGCGTGCTGAGGCTGAAGCAGTTGATGAAGATCCAGGACAGGATCTATGAACTCGCCATAGGTGACGATATGGCGGCCCCGAAGGTTGTCGATGTCTTCGATGACAACCTCACGGCAAAGGCATTATCTGTGACAGTGGGCCGCGGCAAGATATTGGATATCGAATCGAGCATCTACCCCATAGGCACTATCACGGATATCGATGAGTACACCAAGAAAGTGGGGCTCTTCACCATCTCATATAAGGACAATAAGTTCACCGTGAAGAAAGATAATGAAAACGCGGGATTGTTCAGGGAGGTGAAGGTTGAGGGTGACGCGGTTGCGCGTACCTATAACCTCTTTGATGCGTACACCGGGTACGAATTCGGCAGCGTCACCGTACAGGATGGAGCGGTCACCTCCTCAACTCTGCCCGTACCTCCCTTTATTCCAACCTATGCTGATGGCATACTGAGGATGGACTATGACTTGTCTGCCGGGACTCCTATCTTCACGCAGAGCGTTGCCGATGACTCCGCTCCAGTGGAGATTACCGTGGAGCCGGCTCCCTGGCGCGTTCTTGGAAAAGTCACTGTCCTGAACGGGAGCATCATCAAGAACGGGCTCTCCTCGCAGTATGACGTGACCTATATAGGAGGCGAGCTTAAGGTCTACTCGCTTACATTAATACAGGATATAGGTTACACATTAACGGTACTCGACGATAGAGAGCCGCAGACTATATGGCTCAACAGTACCGACAGCGTCACTGTCCGGGATGGAAGGATAGTATCCACGTCCCGCGAACTGGTCGACTACGCGATCGAGTACAAGAACAAGGTCTTCACCGCACAAAAGAAGTTGGAGCTGGGGGCTTCTTCGCGAAGGGCGATCAGCGTGCGCGGACGAAGGGAGCCCATCCTTAGAAGAGACGTGGTGGCCGAGGACGGGTCGGTGCTCGGCTCCGTCGCGATCGCCAACAGCCAGGTACAGTCTCATACGTTGCCTGCCGGTTACACGGTTACGCTCGTGAACGATATGCTTGTTGTCACAAAGGAGAGCATCCCATTCATGACGCCGGTCGAATCGCTTCCTGTAGCCAGCGAACCCGCCACCAAGCATATCTATGACGCGTCCGGAGCATACCTCGGATACGTTGAGCTCTCAGGCGGGGCGATCACGAACACTAACCTGCCCGATGAATATATAGCGACCTATGCGAACAGCATAGTGAGCATCGAGAAGAGGACAAATCTCCTCGTTGCGGAAGACTCGGTCGAGGTCGGCGACGACTCGCAGACGAAGAGGCTCACGGCCTACGATGACTACGGCACAGCGCTCGGTTGGGTGGACGTGAACGCGGGCACCATCGTCGGAACCAGTCTCCCAGAAGGCTACGAGGCGCAGTATGCGGCCGGTGTCCTCACCGTAAGACAGGGCGCCATCATGCGCGCCGCGGCGCCCAACGCAACCGTGCCGGACGACAGCGCACCCGCGACCCGCGCCGTCTTCGATTCCAGGGGGACGCTCCTCGGCCTCGTTACCGTGCAGAACGGTCAGGTCATCGAAAATGCCAAGGGCGTGAAGGGCGTGTCGAGCCGCGTGGAGATCGGGTATTCAGCAGGCGTGCTTACCGCGAACGAGGAGCAGAACGTGACCGGCCCAGTGGATCTCGTGGGCATGGGCGATGGCAGATATGACGTGAGAGATATCCACGGCGCCCCGGTCGGCTATGTGTTCGTCCAGGCAGGCGTTATCATAGAGAATACGCTGCCGAAATGGTACTCTGCGAAATACGGCGCGGGCCTGCTCACCGTATCCAACGACCTGTACGATGTAGACCTCCTGTATGAGGTAGTGCAGTCGGCCACTGAGGGCAAGACCGCGCCGCTCTACACGTCATTGAAGAGCAGGGCGGAGAGGGCGAGGACCATCGCGCAGAACTCGCTCTACGTCCTGAGGATCCTCATGAAGGGCGATGAGTTCCTCGCGGCGACCGGTCTCGGGAGCATCGTGGGCGGATACGCGGGCGGTGAAAGCGGGATGCAGACATCCGGACTTATCCAGGCGATCCCGAGCGACGTCATGGGCACGGTGATCGACTATGTGAGGGGCATGAGGTTTACCGCGCAGGACGTCTACACGAAGGTGATAGGGGTCGTCACGGACTTCTTCAAGAACGTATACGACGCGTATCAGGCATCGCTGCAAGAGGCGCCCGAAGCAGGCACGCTTGCGCAGGCAGCGCCGCTCTACCAGGGTATCATCGGCCTCCTTGGCATCACCAACCCGCTCGTCCTCACCCAGGAAGGGCTCGGACGCCTGAGCTCCTGGCTCGGGAGGCAGGGGGCGATGATCGTGAACTGTGCGAGCATGGCCCTTGCCAGCTTCTTCAAGGCCCGGGGCATGGAGGAGCCCAAGGAGGAGATCGCCGCGGCCGCTGTTATCGCGGACATACTCGCGGGTGTCGTGACGCCCGAAGCCGCCGGAGATATCGAGACCTCGCTCTATGCCCTCTCGGAGATCGCGAAGGCCGAGGGTATCCAGATGGCGGGAGCTAAGGTGAGCGAAGAGGTCCTCGATACGTTAGGGACACCGTTCATCGCGTTCGTCGATAAGCTGGGCCAGAACCATTTTGTGCTCGTCACCAAGATCACGGATTCCGAAGTCGAATACGTGGACAATTTGGAAGTCGTCCGTTCATCGCGGAGCGATTTCGCATCCCGGTACAAGGGTGTCGTGCTGGCCCCTCAAGGGATGCTGGAAGCGGCTCCTCTCCTCGATGTCGAGTCGGTCATAGGCGCGGGCGGCTTCAAAGGATGGGGCGCGCTGCGCAAGACGGTGACCTACACGGACGGGATACCCACCCAGGTCGAGACCTACATCGGCCTCAAGGGCAAAGAGAGGATATCCAGAAAGATCTCCTATCGCCGCGAATCCGGCTACCCTGAGAATATGGCGATATTTGAATACGACGAGAACAGGCTCCTGCGGCGTATCGAAAAGTTCTCCCTGGACGATATGGTCACCCTCATCGGGACCGTATGGTATGACCAGGGCGATGTGTACGAGGTGGGCTTCGATCCTTATATCGCCGTCATGCGCCAGTACGAGAACAAGGAACAGCCGGTGCTCTCGAGGGAGTTCGTATGGAGAGACGGGAAGCTGACGAGAGACATGGCCTTCTTCTACAACCGCGAGACGAGGGCCCTTATGAGGACCCAGGCCGTCGAGTACGATTACATACCGAATGAGGGGACCGCCGAGATCACCGGCGCGGCGCCTACCGGACCGGGCGTGTTCACCGACACGAGATACGTCATCCTCAAGAGCCTCCAGGACGTGACCTACTGGGGCGACAGAGGCTATGAGAAGATAGATAGGATAAGCACGTATGAAAATATTACGTCGGATTTCTCGGGCGTGTACGACCGGAGCCAGCTGACGCGCCTGGCGAAGATACGGCCGATCGACGTCACCATGGAAGGGACGCTCATCCAGAGGAGCACCTATCACTACGCCGCCGCAGGGGTATTCGATATCGACGGCGATGATGCCACAGCCGACGCGGACGACCTGGACTATGTCGAGCAGCTCACATTTACGCAAAACGGCGGCACGGAGAAGGTGCACCTCATCTACAGCGGGCCGGAAGGGTATGAACGGATTAAGCGGATAAGGGCCTACAAGACCGCTGTCGCAGATCCCAATCTCATGAGGGCGAGTTCGATGTATACGCGCGATCCTCTCCTCGACAGCCTGAAGATAGTCAAGAGCTTCGGCAGGGAGAGGCTCGACGAGACCCAGGATAAGCTCTCATTCTCTTACTATACGGGGTATGACGGCGATGAGAGGGTAGTCACGGTAAAGGCGTGGGCCCCGGATGAGAATCCGAGCGCTTACGGACAGGACTTCCTTGAGCAGGTAGCCAAGTACTATTACTCCGCGGACGGCAGGATGGTGAGGAGGGTCGTTGACAGGTATCCTGTGTATGGCTCTGCCTACTACGGCGTGAAATCGGTGCTCACGTCGATATTCGAGTTTGAAGGCCCGAGAGGGAAAGAGAGGATATCGCAGGAGACGGACCCGAACGGCGTCGTCAAATATTATTATTACTACTACGATGCGAACTATCAGCCGGTGCCGGGGGTGGGGAGGAAGGGCGACCTCATCACCGTGGTCACCACGGAGCCGGGGTCGTTCAAGGACATCCTCAATCAATTCACGACACAGATAATCTCACAGTCCCTCGTCGAGAAGCTCAACGCGGATCCCAGCTACATACCGGGGTCGGAAAACACGACGGTGTTCCTCGACCAGCAGGGCGTCACGCTCATGGTCATCAACCGCGAGGGAATAGTAAACCGCTATGACTACAAGCGGTACTATGAGCTCACCGATATGGAGCTTGCCGCGCTCAGCATCCCTCGGTACGCACCGGGGACCATGGTGGAATCCGATCAATACGCGTCCCTGAAATACGAGATCGCGAGAGACTCAAGGGACAGGATGCTCGAGACGCGGATCTTCATGCCGGACAAGAGCTACACCGTGCAGAACGTGGACGGCATACGGATGCTCTATGTAGACCAATCGAGGCCGCAAGGCATCGCAGATACCCCCGCGCGCACCGAGATGAAAGGGGTCGTGCATACCTATAAGTATCTCATCCAAAGGCCGGACGGCTCGGTCGTGCTCGATACCCCGGACAAAGGCAAGGTCATCGTCGACGAGCGCGGAAAGCCCGAGCGGATGCAGGAAGAGTTCTACGAGTTTGTCCCGAAGGACGCGGTGACGCCGGAGGAACATTTCGTGCAGCGCGTGCGGATATTCTCCGGAGGCGATCCCGTTGTGGAGTGGGGGAGGAAGTACAATGTCCCGGCGGGCGATGTCAACGGAGACGGCATAATCAACGGGCAGGATATAGACCCTGTGACCGACGCCCTCGATGCGGCCCTGGTCTGGCAGAAGAACGCCCAGGGCGCATGGGAAGTGTCATGGGCCGAGGATCCGAAAGATCTGGAGAAGACAGAGAAATTCATGCTCGAGATAGACCCTGCCACAGGCGCGGTAACGAATGCGGTGACGCAGAAGGAGGACGAAGACGGGAACCTTGTCTTCGGCACGGATTCATTCGGGAATGTGATCCCTGTCTATGAATATTCACAGGACCTTATGCCGGCAGAGATGGGCAATTACGACTTCTTCGCGCAGAGGCTCCTCACAGACGATCCAGAGCGCGGCGACTACATCGTCTACGTCTACAAGGGAGACAGCCAGCAGAACAAAACGACCTATGCAGGCATGACGTTGAAGTACAGCATCACTCAATCCGGCACGATGGCATTGACCGAGTTCAACGACAGGGTCGCCGATATGGTGAGGGTCATCACTGAACAGGAGCAAATGGCAAACCCGGGCAGATTTGCCCTGCAGGGCGACTATGGCACACGGCTCTTCCTCGTCTTCCAGCGCGCGCCGATATCTACGGCGGAGGCCAAGTGGACCGAAGAGCGGGAGGCGAGAGATTTCGAGCTCGAAGGCGGGTCAAAATGGGTGCAGATGCCGGACGGCACCTACGCGGCGGTGGAGAGAGGCGCGCTCGCCATACCGAACCTCGCTGAGGCTACGGCGCCGCCGCTCGAGGTCCAGATGGAGAACCTGCAGAACGCGATGCTCACCCTTTCCGCTCAGCTGCGGAATCTCAGGCAGTGGCGCGACGACGAGACCGCAAGGATCACGATGAACTTCCTCGATACCACGATCATGCCGAAGCTCGCGCAGCCGGACGGAGGGAGAGGGCAGCTGCCTATCGACTACACCTGGGAATTCAATACGACGCAGAGGAAAGCGAATGCCGAGCCGTTCAGCTGGACGAAGCACGGCGCGCTTCTTACGATAGCCTTCTCCATGCCTGTCCTGTTCGCAATGGCGTTCGCCGGAGGCGGCTCCATAGGAGTGGCGATCGGTGCGATGGTCGGCGGAGCAGCAGGGCTGGGAATGCTCGCGATGGGATTCGGCGATATCGTGGAACCTCAGTTCACCCAGTGGTATAAGGCGAGGAAGATAACCGTCGGGCTCAGGAAGCCGGGCGACCCGGGTTATGATCCCTATCTTGACGATCCGAACAAGCTCGCCCTCAACGCCTTCAACCTGTGGCTGAACGGGCTCGAGCTCTACCTCACAGGGGCCAACGGGTACAGCCTTGAAGACGACATCAACCAGTATCTCGATGAACTTGAGAATATGGCGGTGCCGCTCACGACCGTGGTCCTTGACGACAGGGATCACGACGGCGTACAGGATCCCGGGGAGCAGTATGTAGAGGTCGTCGACTACGACGTGAACGGCAAGCCGAAGATGAGAAATTACTGGTGGAACGATGTGAACAACAACGGCAGGATGGACCTGGGAGAGTCCACATTCGACAGGAACGCGTTCACCCTCGACGGGTTCCTCGATTATCTGGCCAAGAAGGATAACGGCATCCTGGACAATACCATCGCCCTCCTGAAAGGAGGACGCGTACAAAAGAGGGACGAGGCAGGCATGAGGGTCTTTGACAATGACGGGAATCCCGTGATGGAGGATGTCGACGGCTACTATAAGAACGATATTGAGGTCAGGTCATGGGTAGACTGGGTCGAGGATCAGATAAAAGGCCGGCGCGTTCCCGCTCCCTCGGGCGGCGTAAGGAGAGAGGGCGGCTTCGTCAACGAAATAGTCGATAAGGTATTTGAGTACAGGAATAGGAAAAATTACCTGATGGAGGATTTCCTGAGGGCGAACGATCCGTTCACAGGTCAGCCGATACCCGGCACGGTCGACCCGGCCCTCACTCAGGACAGGCTCACCACGATCACCCCGCAGGGAGGCACAACGAGAGTGGTCAGCGTCAAGCGTCCGTTAGTGGTAGAGGAACCGGGCGGCACGGCAACGTGGTATATCTTCCTGGACGAGAGCGGCCGGCCTGTGAACAGCACCCTTCCGGATGGCTATAGCGTCTTCGGCACGTGGGATGACATGACGGCGAGCGGCGTGGCCGTCGTAGACCCGTCTGGGTTTGCGCTCGAGGTCAGGCCGCAGAAAGAGGACCCGAACGAGTTCATAGAGAAGGCGAGGGCGGACTTCGCCTACATGATCTCCAAGCAGAAGGAGCAGGCAGATCTGAAGCTGCAGAATACCCTCGCGAATGCCTCGGCGAGGCAATCGAGGATAATCGGCCAGCTGGAGGCTCCGGATACGCCGGAACCGTCGAAAGGCGGAGAATACGCGACGCCCATGTGGATCGCGGGAGTGCTCGGGAGCCAGGGGTCGGAGTTCAGGGTGGAGACCGCTCCCGAAGAGGTGTCGCCCGAGATGCAGCAGTTCAGGGAGTGGCTCCAGGCGCAGGGGGTCATTCAAGGGGACGGGAGGATGAACATCGATACCGCCAACAACCCGCCCGACCCCGCCATCGACCGCTACAAGCCGGGCCTTCTCGACAGGTACGAATTTGAAGTGGTGAAGCTCTTCTGGAAATTCAACAAGGCGAAGACGGACCTCGCGCAGGACGTACTGAGGAAAGAACAGGAGTTAGAGAGCCTCGTGCAGCTCTCTGTCGTGCCCGGCGCCATCTATAAGACGTTCGACCTTACGGATCCGAAACTGAGGCCCGATCCCGGCCTCAGCTGGGGGCCGTTCACCGCGGGCAACTACCTTGAAGACCATATCTACGATCTGTGGAAGGAAGGCTCCGACGTATACCCTGAAGGACCGGCACAGGCCCTCACGGCATCCGAGCTCACGAAGATAAACGCCGCCATGGACGAACTCATCCGCTACTTCGAGGACCTCATAGGAACGGGAGGCGCCCAGTACAACGTGAAAGACCTCGAAAACTATCGCACTTTCCTGAATAAGGCGGAGTTCATCGCGCAGGGGCTCCAGGCCCTGGAACCCAAGGACGCCCAGAGGGAGTGGACCGAGGACGCGATAAGCCAAGGGATCAATCCGGAC
Source organism: uncultured Planctomycetia bacterium (assembly GCA_964354545.1). Classification (GTDB taxonomy): domain Bacteria; phylum Omnitrophota; class Gorgyraeia; order 2-01-FULL-45-10; family JAHFGN01; genus CAYHAE01. Next base: position 15,063 of record CAYHAE010000025.1, on the reverse strand, counting down.
TTCTTCACCGCCTACGGCACGCACAAGGCCGCTTTAGTCTCCAATGCCATGTACCAGTACACCGAGCTCGCCGCGAGCTTCCTGCAGCAGTATGAGGACATGAGGAAACGGTTCGACATAGAACAGATCGCTTCAAATCTGGGAGAGGAGATAGAATCTTACGAGCCCACCACGAACAGGCAAAGGCCGATGTATAAGAAATACGATCCGGCTTCGGGGAGAGAGAGATGGTATTACATCGATGCCGACAATGACGACACCAACGACGTCGCGGTGATCGATGACCCGAGCGCTCCCGGATACGATGCCAGCAGGATACCGCCTCCGTTGACGCTTGAGATGCCGCGCCGCTACAAGGGCATCGTGGAGAAGCCGATCGACAGCCTGATGACGTGGAGAGAGTACGTGCTCGCGGACCTCACCGCGAACGCGACGCCGGATACCATCAGGGAGGCGATAAGGCTGAGGACAGAGCTCGAGAAGGAACGGGCAAAGAAAGAATACGACGAAGAGGTGCAGAAACTCAACTCAGAGTTCGTGAAATTCGACCTGCAGGTATATAGGCCCTTGAAGCAGGAGGTGCTGAACTACGTGGACGAGCGGCAGTGGGTAATGGACACCCGTCGAATATGGGTGGACCTGGACCGCGACGGCGCGCTGAACCCTGATTTCGAGAAGTTCACCCTCTCCCTCAGTTTCGCCACTGAAGAAGACTTCACGAACTACCGGGACTCAGCGGTCTACGATCCCAATCTCATCATGAGGGCGAACGTGAGCGACGGGGTGAGGTCATACAGGGTTGACAAAGAAACGCAGACTATCGAGATAGGCGATCAGATCTACCACCTTAACGTCCCCGGAGGCTGGGGGGAGTTGACACAAAGTCAGATGACAAAGGAAGACCAGCAGATGGTGGAGACCAAATACTACACGGGCAAGTTCAACGACAACGTATATGTCGAAACGGAATACAAGCAGGCCGAAGAGGAGCCCAGGGATGTCCTCGACGTCAACGAGGAGGCGCTCTACAGGTTCTATGCCGCAAAGATCGGGATCGGAAGCGCGAGGTTGGCGTGGGCCTACAACGATATCGAGACCTACCACGCGAACCTGCTCTACGAGAACGCGGTCGGCTATTCGCAGGGGAGATTTGACGCCCGCCAGTACGCGAGGAATATACAGGGCATCAGGGAGTCGAGGACGTTGATGAGGCTGGCGGTGGAGGCCTACCTCCTGGGCGAGATATCCGACCTGACCGGCATCGTCCCGGATGTCGGAACGGGTACGTGCCCTCTCTCCCAGTTCCAAAACGCCGCTGACGTCCAGCGGCTCTACGACATTGTGCATAGGGTTACGCCGTACTTTAACGCGGAGGAGCGCAGAGAGTTCCTGAAGGGAGAAGAGCTTACGCGGCTCCTGCAGAGGTACGACTCGATCTTCGATGTCGTAGTAGACAAGTACGAAGGCGCGGTCTTCCATTATCAATACGTGAAGGACATCACCAATATCACAGCCGCCCTCCAGGGTGTCCGGACAGGCCACACAGGCACGGGACTGTGGCAGGCGATCTCCGCGTTCCAGGCGGCGGACAACTACTTCTGGTCGTTCTATGATGCAGGCGTCTCCAGCGAAGTCAATACGTATTACTCGAATATCACGACGCTCTTCAGGAAGGTAAAGAACGTAGACAATCTGCTGAACACGTTCTTCGGCTACAGGACGTGGATACCGTACGACCCGAATTACGCGCAATTCAAGAACGCGGTCGACCCTCTCGCCGAATCCTATAACACGATCGCCGAGCAATTGGGAGAGGCCCTCGTCTCCAAGGCGTATCAGCTCATCAGGATGGCAGGCAACGGTTTCCACAACATCAAGATACTCTATAACCAGCTATCGATGGCGATATATGGCCTCAGGGACGAGATGACGAGGCAGAATATCGTGGACGATTACTACTACAAGTATTGTGAGACGCTCATGAAATTGCTCCAGTACCTCTTCGTCGGCACATGGGAATACGGTTTGAATCAAGAGGCGGGTGACGTCAAGACCGCGAGTTGGTGGAACCCGATATTCGGCGGCGAGTATACCTTGAGGAACCTCCCCTATTACGGGGTCTCTCCCGCAACCGTGCCCACCGGCCTTTACTGGCCCGATGTCAACCCGGATCCTCAGGGAGATCCCACGATCATGTCGGAGTACCAGAGGCTGAGGGCAACGAAAGGATTGAGGCTCACGTATGCCGAGATCGGAAGAAAATTGATAGAGCAGCTGGTCGGCCAGGCCTTTCTCGATAACGGGTACGCGACTATCTTCAGCAAGGAGTACGCCCGCATTACAGGAGAGAACACCCTGACCGTTCAGTACAAAGATAAGGCGTCCGAAGCCACGGCAGTGAACGAGAGGACCATGAGACAGTACCAGTATGAGGTCATCGGGGACGACAGGTACCACGATTCGATCCAGCTATTGAGCGGCGGGTGGGTACAGCCGAAGGGGACGTGGGAAAAGAAAGTGCTGGGAGAATTGGGCGACAAGTGGTTCCTGCGAGGAGACGACATACGGAATTCTGTGCCCGAATCCATGCTCGATATATCGAACCTCACGGACTCGCTCGATGGCGAGATCAAGAACACATATAACCCCGCCGCCCAAACCCTTATCGACCAGTACTCCGTGGCCCTCTACCAGGAAACGCTGAAGGAGATAAAGGAGATGACGCTGAAGAGGCCTGACGGGAGGCCTGCGGGCACGATATCCACCGCGTGGGGAACGGCGCTCATCGACTTACAAGGCGAAATAGATTACGGCTCAACGGATACGTACAAGGTCATGAAGACGAAGACGGCCGGGTTCGTGAACGCGCTCCTGCAGCTGAACGCGGCGAAAGACACGCTGATGACGGAGAACCTCTACTATAATCGGTCGAATCCGTTAGCGCCGACGCTTATGAGGAACGTGATCACCAAAGGTTCCGTCAGCGGCGGCTCGCTCGAGAACCTCTGGAGAGACACCTTCCACGTCGCCGTAAAGGAGAAAGAGGCATTCGAGGCCATCATCGGCTCCTCGAGGGACTACTTTGAGAACGGCCTGTCCGGGACAAGCTGGACGGATATGGAGTCGGGGACCGCGGGCGGCAGGCTCAACCTGCACACCTACGCGGTTGAGCAGTTCAAGGAATTCTATACCATGGATATCCATAAGTTCACCAACGACCAGACCTTCGACGCGCTCGAGAGGGCGGGGAGCAGGATGCTCAAGGCGCTCTATGTCATGAACGGCGACTCCATCCAAAACTGGACCTTCAGGGACTGGCAGATGGCTGAGGTGAACCGGCCCTACGAAACCGCCGATGTGGTCGAGGGCATCACGTGGCAGTACCAATACAATAAACAGGCCAATATGGTAAGGTCCAAGGCGTTCGGGGACGGCCTGATCTCCTGGGAGATGGATACCATCGCGCGCGACTATTCCAGGGAGTTCGTGTACGGCGCGACCGAAAGGGGCATCTATTCCGACCGGAGAGGCGTGCAGGGGAGGGCGCTCCCGTCGACATCGCCTTTCGGCTACACGAATTACGAGGACATCGACAAGGGGTATATCAATGAGCGCTCGGACCTGTTCGGCCAGTGGGAGATAATGAAGCCGAGCGCCCTGCTCAGGTCGATGGAGATCTACTCTTTTGACGATAGAGGCATAGGGTACACGACGGGCTTTATGAGGATATGGGAATCCAGGTGGGTATGGAATAACGCGACTAATAGTTGGGGCACCCTGGGATGGTGGGGAGACGAGTTCAGCTACGAATCGGGCGACCTCACGGGCGGATTTGCGGTGACGGGAATCCCCGGAGGGCTCGGCAAGAACAACGCGCGCCAGGTGCTCGAGGCGATACGGATGAAGGAGCGCGGAAAATACTACAGCCAGTACAGGGACTTCCTGGAGCAGTGGGTCTATGTGAAATCGATCAAAGGGACCATCAACGGAGTAAAGGTCTACATCGGGGATATCATCCCTGCGGTGTACAAGGTGATGAGCAAGGACGGCAAGACGGTGGTAGGCTGGAGGCCCCTGGAGCCGAAGCGGCTCGTGTACGGGATCTCTGCCATCGACAGCGATATCACAGGGCTCACGCCGCATAACGCGAGAGGCCGGCTCGCGCGGGTCATGGAGACGACAGGCTCTGTCCTCGGGTGGGATATCGATGGGTCGGGGTATTACTACGGGGCAAGGGGTATCCTCAACGGCTTTGACATGACGTACGGAGAGGTAAAACAGAAGGGCCAGCGCTCCCTCTGGGCGAGTGCCGATATAGGCAACATTGGGTGGGCGAACTGGGCTACTCTACAACAGTGGTTAGATGCGGCGTGGATCGCGACAGGCGCCGATAGCAGAACGCTGGACTGCGTCATATGGGGCTTCAGCATACAGCTTATAGCCCAGACCGCAAAGGTGAAGAAGGACGGCACCATTGTGCACGAATTGACAGTGAGGTTCCTGAACCGCCTCTCGCTGGACCAGAAGATCAAGATACTCAATATGCTCAGAGAAGGGCAGCTATTCGGCATCGACACACGCAAAAACGACCTGGAGTGGAAGAGAGAATCAGAGGGTGACACTTTCAAGCTCATGGTCGAGGTCAACGGAGATTCCTATGATATATGGCAGACGGAGGTTTGGAAGGATTCGAAGGGTGAGAATTTACATATGGTAACGCTCACGGAGAGGAGAGGCTTCTGGATGGAGCAGGTCAACGATACTATCAGGATTCGGAACAGCCTGCCCTGGTGGGTGAAGATAGTCGATGCCTGCAGGATCCTGCCTCTGATTGGTCTAGGCAGCAAGAATATTGGCGACATGAGCAATCTCGAAATATGCATTGAGGTCCTATTCGCCATAGTAATAATCTTGCTCATGTTCACCGGCATCGGAGAGGTGTACGCAGGCGCGAGGGTCGTGGAAGGCGCGAGCGCCGGCGCGAAGATATTGGCCGGTTTGAGAGCCGTGGGGACTGCGGTGATAAGGGGAGCTGCGGCCGAGGGCATGAGCTGGGCAGGAAGGCTCGGATTCACGATGTTCAGGGCCGCGCTCCTGTGGGGCGCTATCCAGGCGGTCGCGCATCCATTGCTGTTCCTCATCCAGAAATATGTTCTCGAAAATTCGACTATGCAATGGAATTGGGGGGACTACCTTGCCGGGATAGTCAGTTCGGCCAAGACAGGCGCGCTGTACGCCGGCGTGTTCTTCGCGCTCGCAGCGGTATCGGGGCTTGCGTCGGCAGCAAGGGCGGCCGTAGAAGGCAGCCGCTGGTCCTTTGTATTGCAGGGAGTGGTCCACGGCTTGATAGGGGCCGGCGTCAACGTTGCTCGCGGATGGCTCACGAATAAGGACTATTCATTGAAGGATGCGTTGAGGGATGCCGGTATCGGGTTCCTGCTCGGATTTACAATGGGGACGGCAGCGGGCCTATTGAAACTCGGCAGCCTTATAGGAAGCATTGTCACTCCTGTGATCGCCGGGCTTACGGCCATGGCCGGCGGCGCCATAGCCAGAAAGTGGTTTGGTGAGAAGAACAGAGGGACATTGCTGACCGATTTCGGCATCGGATTTGCCATAGGCTTGCTCGGCCTTTCCGTGGGGCAGGGGACGCTCTTCTCCGTCATCGTAAATGCACAAGGTTTCTGGGTCGGAGTCGCGAGGGCGATCGCGATCGTGTCATTGAGCGTCTTTGTCCACCTCGTCCATTACTACGGGTTCGATGGTCTCGGGGGCGCCTTCAAGGTTGGCTTTGGCCGCGATGCTGATTCAAAGAAAAAAGCGGACTTCTGGCGCATTGTGGGATCGGGTGTGATGTGGGGGTTGGTGTTGTCATATGTGCTCAGCCCTCGCGGGCTGGGGCATCTCTTCGGCGGAGGTAAAGGCGGTATTGAGAAAGGCGCCTCTCAGGCCCTCACAGAGATGATGGCAAATACCGGCCAAGGGTTCATGGCATTTTCGCTCAAAACAGCACTCTCGTTCACCATACTGGGCCCGTTATTCTGCGTGTTCAACTCATTCTGGCAGTCCCTGTTCGAAACAATAGGCAACTACATGAGCGGAGGAGGCTGGAACTGGGTAGAGATGAAGGTGGAGGTGCTCAACGAAAATGGAAAGGTCGAAAAATATTCGCTGTGGAGGTCAAAGGAAGGCTTCGCTGCCCTGCTCAGGAGCATTCCTGAGGGCTGGAAACAGGGGCTCGTCATAGGGCCGATGATCGAGTTGTTTACTCTTAAGGCGGCGAGCTATGCGGAGAAAGCAAAGCTGGACCTTGGGGCAAAAGAGATCAGTGTGCCGACTGCCTTGAAGGTCCTCTATATCCCAGAGCAGTGGACGTTCACGGCGCTGATACGGTTCGCGCTTGCGCCCGTGGGTATCACAATCCGACTCATCTCCGCGGTCGTGAGGGCCCTCTTCTCGAGAGTTGAAGGCAAGGGTCTCTTTGGCCGGTTCGCAGAAAACTTTAAATCGGATCTCTTCAACGCGGTTCGCACTCGCTTGACAGGAGAATCGATCCTCAGCCGTATGGCGAGGTTCGAATTCAAGATAAAGGGCTTTACATTCCGGCCCCTCAGACTGTCTGCATATGTGCTTAAGAGTCCTATGACCATGCATTTGAACTCCATCTTCTACGTCTCACTCATAGTTTCGTTCTTCGAAGCAGTGGCGAAAGTCTTAAGCGCGGGCCAAGAAGGCGAGGCAGGGCTATCCAGTTTTGGGGTTCAGATACTCCCATGGGCCTTCCTCTTCATACTGGCCGGCCGCGCGCCCTTGAATAGAAGATCCATGGACAAGATGACGTCGATCACTGACGCAAAAGCAACGGGCAAGTCGGCATACGAGATCTACAGAGCCCTGGGAGACAATAAGAATATCCAGCAGATACTCGCGGAAAGAGGAGGAGCGGCGGCGGAAGAAGGGCCAAGGACTTATGAGATCGAGGATGTGGGGCGCATCGACTGGGAACGAGAAATCGACGAGGCGGTCGCGGAGCTCGGAGGAGAGGCGGCACTGGAAGCGGCAGCAGGGCGCGCAGAGTCTGATCGTATCGACCTGGGTTCGGAAGAAGTGAAACCCGGTGACTTCCAAAAGGCCATCGATGAAGCTGTCGAGGCGTACGATCGGCAGCAGGAATCCGGACGGCAACCTTCTACGGGCAGAGAGTCGAGTTCTGGAGAAAAGGCCGGGCAGGCACCTGAAAAGGTCCGAGCCTCAGGCTCAGGAGACAGAGACGCGGGCACGAAACCCGTTGACCTAAAGGTGTTAGGAGAAAAAGAGGCCGAGACACCGAAGCAAAAAGCAGCGGAGAAGACGAAAGTCGGCGGCTATGATATCACCGACGAGATGAAGGCGGCCGCGCGCTCCTACGCAGACAAGACGGCGGCGAGGGAGATGACACGGGAAGGGGCAGAGGCGGTCCTCACCGCTGACGACCTCGGAAACGAGACGATCGACGGAGTGGAAGTGCTCGGCGGAGATTTTGCGGGCGTGTCATTCAGGGTCGAAGGGCTCGCGGACGTCGCCGCGCGAAAACTCTATGAAGGCCTGAACCCAGAGAGGACCATGGCGAGGGCTTTGGAGATCCGCAGGGAGATGGAAGAAACGGAGGGCGTGGAGCTCACCTTCGGCGAAAATATGACGTTCTTGTTCCGCGCGATCACTCGGCTGAAGGCGCTCAACGATGCCGTTATCCTGGAAAAATGCAGCGGGGATACGCTGTTCGCCATCGCGTTCGGTGAGGCAGTGGGAGAAAGCGTTGTGGTGACCGAGGCCGCGGGGCGGGCGGGACCGGGCTGGGTCACGAGGATCGCGAATGCGGTCAGCGCGGTCTGGGGCCGTCTAAGCGGGAAATCGGCCGAAAGGGCAATAACAGGCTCCGAGGAGTCTCCTCTTGACCGTCTCATGGGCGAGCTGGAGGGCAAAGAGATCCTCGTCATCGACAAAGCTCTTAAAGACAGGGCGGCCGAACGGATACTCTCCGGGGCTTCAGCCGATGTCCTTGTCAAGACAAGATTCGGCAAAATGGAAGAAACGGAGGGCGAAGGTGACAAAGTTGAACTTGGCAAAGGAAGATCGCTCACCGTCACAAAGGAGCTGAGCGAAAGGGCGCAGTCGATCATCGAGGGAAGGGCATTTAGAGATGCGAAGCTCGCGAAGGCGTATTTGAAAGAGTTCGATAAAGATCTGAGGGCCAGAATAAAATCAGGTGAGCTGAAGCTAAGCGAGCCGCGAATGGCCCAGAGGATGGCTGAAGAGAGGCTCGATCTGGGATGCGGGATAGAGAAGCCGCTCATGCGGCTCATTGACCGCGTCCTTGGAAAAGCGCGCGCGATCGAAATGGCCGAAAGGGCAGGATCCTTCATCAAGTCACATATTGAGATTGTGAATCTCAGAGGATGGGCATGGGCGGAGGCCAAAGGCCTTGATCGGCTCGATAAGAAGGGGCAAGAGAGGGCAAAGAGGATAGCAAGCGCACTGCAAAGAGAGATATCGGAAAAGAACCTCAGCATGAGCGAGGCGAAGGCCCTGCTCGAGGCAGTGACAGATATAGGCCAGCTGTCAAGCTTTATCGACGGCACGCGAAGCCGCGCTATCACGGACAGAGTGGCGGATGCGCTGTTACGCGCGGTGCCGGAGATCTTTAGAGAAGGCCGGGCAAGGTTCATCACCGGGAAGAACGGCGCCTTGCAGTGGAACGAGAGGGCGGCGAAGGTCAAGGACTTTGAGAGGGTGCTCTTTGTCAAAGGAGCGGACGCTCGCTTCGCGGTGAGGACCTCTAAACAATTAGAAGAGAAACTCGCGAGCATAAATGCGAAGGATAATCTTGAGGTCGTTGACCACCCGAATGCGCAAAAAGGAGACGATTGGGGGAGGGTGAAGGCAAAGGACGGCGCGACACCCGAGGCCAGAGAGGCACGTGATATACTGAACGGTATTATCGAGGCAGTGGAAGCGCGTTCAGGCAAGAGGATCAGGGCAAGCGACCAGGTGAAGGGGCTGCTCGATGCCCTGCAAGGCTCGAGCCAATTGCTCAGGATGGTCACAGGAGCCGGAAAGACCACGGTTGTAGGGCCCATCCTGAGCTTCTTCATCATCGCGATGTTCGGAAGGGGCGAGAATCCTCTCATCGAGAGAGTTGTGAACCAGCTCATGAACGAGAGCAGGGCAATGTCCTCGTTCACCGAGATATGCAAGGCGATCGAGGCAGAGCTGTCTTCTGTAGTAGCGGACGGTGTCCGTCTCGAGGCGGCAGAGGCCGAGATAACGCTGAGAGTGAACGGACAAGATGTGACGGTCCGCTATAGGATAATGAGGGTCACGGAAGAGGTCGCCAAGGTCATCGGCGACGCGAAGGTGACCGGCAGAGAATTGAAAGAACTGGTGAAGGCGCTCAAGGACGCGAACGTACTCGTCATGGACATCATGACGATGAAATCCCTGAAGATGAGCGCAGACAGGCAGAGCGCGATCGCTCAGGACCTCGTGACCTCTTTGACCGATAAGGGGTGGGCCGTGTATGACGAGGCGCACGTATTGCCGTACGCCCCGCACCTTATCCTCGGCGGTAACGAGACCCCGATGGTCGAGATAGAGGGAGGGAAAGAGAAGATAGAGGCCCTCTCCGCGGTACATGAGTTCATCTCTAAAAAATATCAGGAGTGGCTGGGAAAGAAGTCACTTACGGAAGAGCTGAAAAATGGCTGGAATAAGACGTTCAAAGATTTTGTGGAGAAGGAGCTCATGGGAAGTTACGCGAGAGAGGAGTGCGGACGGTTCATATTCACGCCCCAGTTCCACCAGGAATTCTTCAGGTGGGCGAAAGGGCACAACTGGACAGACTTCGCCAAGAGCAAGGGCTTCGACGGCTATGAATTCAAGGAACTGAAATCCCTGGAAAAGGCCACGTTGAAGGCGTTCGAAGGGGACGTCGAGTTCTCCACAGTGCGCGCCGCGATAAAAGGTTTCGAAGACGCGCTCTTCAACATGAAACAGGGGGACGCGCATGATGGTTACGCCCTCGGTACGCGCGACACCGGCGAGGAACAGATAATGCCGACCATCGAGGGCGAGGCCCAGAAGAACATGTACTGGTCCTCCTGGAACATCGCGGGCGCAAGGGAGATCGTGGGAAGGATATGCGTCGGCGCGTACGAATCCGGGAAGGCAAGGGCATACCTTGAGAAGGTGAGGACGAGCGGAGAATCCATAGAGATCACGGACCTCGAGATACTCGCAGAGTTCGCCGGAAGGACCATGATGACCGCCACGCCCGAACTCCTCGAATATTATGGCGCTCTGCAGGCGATAGGAAAGGCTGACAGCGCTCCGTTCGCACGGTATATGGAGAACGCCTCAAACAGGCTCCTTAAGGGCGAGATATGGAGCGGGCCAAGCGTTGAGACACTGGCAACAACGCGCATAGGAAAAACCGTAAACGGAAGGACCGTTATCGACAGGCTATACGTTGTCGCGCAGCAAGCGAGGATGGATAGGAGCGCGGTGGTAAACGCGATCCTGGAGCATGCGAGGAAGGCGGGTGCCAATGTGGATGTATGGGTCCAGGAGCCGGGCAACCGTTTCCAGCTCTACAGGAACGGGGAGAAAGTGGTAGGCGAATGCTGGCAGGCGGATGCCCTCGATCCGTCCGTGTCTTTCCAGACAAAGATACGGGAAAGGATGGAAGCCGGGGCCGCAGGCGAACAGTACAAAGGAATAATACTTTTGGACCAGAGCGGCTGCACGGGCCTGAACCTCGAGGGGGCCATATTTATTCCTGACACGGTGAGGTCTTCCGGCGACGCTATCAAAGCAGCTATTGAAAGAGGAGAATTGTCGACAGACATACTGGATAACGGAGTGCTCACAAAAGATGCGGTCGAAGACGTCAGATCAAGGGATCCCGAACTGGCACAACATCTCGAAACATGGCTCTCCTATAAAGAGACGGCCGTGAAATGGATCACCGTTGCCGATAGGAATACTCCTATGACGAATATCGAACAGACCCTCGGAAGGGACAGGGGTATCGGCAACATGGGTAAATACGGCTGGCATGCGAAGGAGGTATGGATCGTTGACGCGAAGGAAAAAGGTGTGCGCGGCGATATCGAGTTCAGTAAATTCTACGAAGATATCAAGGCGACTGAGGGAGAATACTTAAAGATATCGCTCGTCAACAGCCTCGTCGACAATACGAGGGCGTCGATCATCGATACCAGGTTCAGGCTCATGCTGAAGATGGTCGGAGGAGACGAGGCGCAGATGGGCGTCGTCGAGAAGATGAGGACGCGGTTCCAGTCGAGGTCCGGAGTGGATGATATACTGAACACGTCGTGGGCCGCAGGCGCCAGGCCCAGGGGCATAGAAGTCCTCGAAAGGTCATTGACCCACATATTCGAAACGTTCGCTGAAGCGGCGAGACAATATAGAGGAGAGCTCAAGGGCGAACTGAGGTCTTTTGTCGAGGATTGCCTGAAGCAGGATAACGAGCTATTCAGCTGGAACAGTGACACCAATTCGAGGTGGGTGAAACTGAACCTGGCAGAAGGCAGTAAAGATATATTCGATATCGCAAAGACGCCTCTTTCGAAGATGCAGCCGAAGGATATCATAAGCCTGATAAGCGAGGGCTTTGCGCGGGAAGGCATATTGGGCCAGACAGTGGGTACATTCGGCCGGTCAGCCGAGAGGGCGGCTACTGTCCGGCCCTCCGAAGACGCGGTGAAAGAGCTCGCGCCGAAGTCAGGCAGGACGACCGAGGAGGTCGATGCGGCCGTCAACGAGAGCGAGAGGGCGCGTACAGACGGGGTTGAGGCGAAAAAGAGTGATGATACGACGCATACGCTCACCGGTGCCGTCGGAGCTGCGTACAGCTGGGCGGGATTTATCCTTGGCGCGATCCAGGCAAGCATAACCAATGCCGCTAATGAGGACGAGAAGAAAGAATTGAAGGTAAAGGAAGCAGCTGTTCAACGCCTCATGCAGTCCTTAGCGGATAATGCGAGTATACCTTCGTTCGACCAGATGGAAGGCATGCTTGCCGCGCCGGTAGAGATCCCGTTAGGTTTTGCGTGGGGAACAATACCGGGCCAGTGGGAAGAGCAGCCGATATCCGGCACCGCAACAGTGACAGAACCAGCAATTCCCGTTCCTCCATCTCCACAGGGGGCCACTCCAGCAGCTGAAGGAAGAGGGTCGACGTCCGGGACCGGTACGACGGGTCAAGAAAGCGGCATCGTCATACGCGCGCCCGACGGAGGTGAGCTGTACAGGATAGCCCTGGATAAGCTTACGCAGATGCTCGGGTTCACGCCGCCTGCGGGAACGACGGTCGGATACAGGCTGGAGCGCGTGCCTGGTAACGACAGGACAGCAAGGCTTGTCATTACTTCAGTGAAGACCAAGGACACTGACCTGATGGCGATGCTGTTGGCAGCGATGAGCCCGGGACTCGATATCGACGCGGCCCAAGGCGTCCTGGGAACGCGTGCGCTCATCCAGGAGTTGAATGCGAAGACGCATCTTGGAATAAAGGAACCGACTGTGGAGGAGGCGATAGGAATAGCTACGGACAGAAAGAATCCTGTCGCGCTGCCAATGTACATCATCGCTAATGCTACCGATGAGAAGGAAGCCAGGCGGTTGTTCAGAGAGGCGGATAGGTTAGATACGGCACGTCAGGCCCGCGACGAGAAGATGGACGCGGTGGCCAAGATAAACACCTCCGGTTTCTTCGGAAGGATATGGGCGGGTGCGCGTACGTGGTGGGTGTCGAGGGGCGCGGAAAAGGCCGAGAAGGCGTTCTATGGAGTCTCCTCACAAGAATTGAGCAGGCGGTTCGGCGTATCGCCCGCCGCCGCTGTGCGATTCTTCGACCCGAGGATGGGGGATAAAGGGGTCGCGAATATAGCGGAAGTCTTTAAGAGCGCGCTCGGCGTCAGCAGTCTGGCAAAATACGCCCACCAACTGACGGTAGGGGACTTGATCAGGATAGGGCTTTCGGAGAAACCGAAACTCGCGTTCCTGCAGTTCATCGCGACAGGACACGCGGGCAAGATGCCGACGAAGCTCGCGGACAAGGCCGCGCAGAAATATCCGGAAAAGGTGGAATCGGGGCGGACGTCGTACCAGAAGATGCAGGAGGCAGAGCTCAGTCTCACAGTGATGTCGAGGACCGGGATGTCCGCAGCCGCGCTCGGCCGTTGCGGATTGATAACGGGAACCATGGCGGAGGTCGCGAAGGCCATAGAGCCGTCCCGGATGGAGGTTGCGCTCAATAGCGCCGCTGAATTCATCAGGTTCAATTGGACGTATAAGATGCCTACATGGGCCAAGGCCGTGGCCCCGTACGCAGGCGTAGCCATTCTGCTTGCCCTTATGCCACACGTGGGGATCACTGTGGGCCTATGGAAGGCAGCGAGCATAGTGATGGTCGTAACGATGCCGAAACTGATGAACCTGTTACCTGCAACTGCCGGCAGGGCGGGGCAGGCTGTGGAACTGTCCAAGAGTCCGCTTACGATACTCACGGGTATTGCGGTATCGCTGTTGGCGACTTCAGTCGGGGCAGGCATCGTATTGGCAGTGAAATTAGGCGTGACGCTGGCGATAGCTTCGTGGGCCTATGGTAAAGCTGAGGAAGCTCGCGCGAAGAATGTGTGGAACGCGGTCGAGACATTCGCGGCGTCCGAGATCGGCGCGGAGCAGGCGGCCCGGGACCTGCTGAAGACCCAGAAGGAAGAGGGGCGGCCCATTGCATATGGCGACGTGGAGCGCAGGGCACAGCAGTACGGTACGGATGCAAGGGCGAACATAACTGAAATATTCCAGCTGATGGGATTCGGCAAGGACGGCAAAGCCCCGACCGCTGAGGTCGCCGCGAGGATGGTAAGCATCGCAGAAAGGGTTGATGAGTCTGAGAGGGGAAAGATAAACATCGGAGCCCTCCATACAGCGGTCTCTGAGAATGCCGATGATAATAGGGCGCTTGGGTTCCTGGCGTTCAACAAGGTAATCGAGTGCTATCGAAGCGACGTGCGGCTGCAGCTGACCACGGCACAGCTTGCCCAGGCCACAGGGATAGATGAATCTGATGTGGGTACTATCGGGAGGATCGAGTACAGCATGGATGACGGTGTTCTCACCGTGCACTCGGTGGAAGAGAACGTGAAACATCCTCCTGTTCAGGTACAGGGCGCAGACCATGTGTCAACCAGGAAGGCCGAGACCGCGGTTGTCGCGGCCGACGGCTCCATCGCCATCGGGCCGGCAGGGAATCGGGCGAGAGTAGATGCAGATGTGCTTCGACAAGCCTCCGGCAGGACTACGCCGCTCGCGGCGGGTACCAGAGTCACCTACAGCGTGTTAGGCGGCCATCTCTCCGTACATTCGCTGGAGATCACGCCGATGAACAGGCCTCAGGGAGTTGCCATCGAAGGCATGGAACAGACTGCGCATGGACGCGTGACCGCGAAGGTCAATGTGGATTTGGAAGAGGGCGTTGCCTCCGTCAATAAGACGGGGACGCGGGAAACGACGATGCGGACGGTCCGCGACATAGCGCGCGCGTATGGTAGCGTGGGGCCCGCAGACATATTCGCGCATCTCAATGACGAAACTCCCGGACTTGCCGGCACAATGGCGGATATATGGGATCGGCTATCACAGGATCAGGCTGAGATCGAAGGCCAAAAGGTGTGCGACCTCGCAATGGACTTGTCCTTTGAGATGCTCTATCGAGTGGCAGCAAGATACGTTGAGTCAAAGCTCGACATCGCTGCCGCGACCGAAGGGCTCAAGGCATACATCGCGGCAATAACAAGCCAGGCCCCGAAAGCCCTCGAACAGTATCACGGAAAACCGCTCTGCACAGAGCTCGAAACGCCTGCCGACGCGTCCGATGTCGCTCAGCGGCGCGTACAGGACCATCTGAAGGCACTCGTGGATATCGTGGCGGATATGCAGGGAAATACCGAGCTCGGGCTCTACAGCACTATTTTAACGAACTTCCAGAACGCATGGAAG
>CAYHAE010000024.1:0-27165 GCA_964354545.1 uncultured Planctomycetia bacterium | reverse complement strand
TTTAGGGGAAAACGGTCTTTTCCCCTAAGACCCCTTTTTGCGATTCTGCCCTCGCTTCAACATAAGGGAAAAACCGATTTAGGTTTTTCCCTAAGAACGTTCGGACGCTAGTCCCGCCTTCTTTTCCATGGCTGCGGGGCGGAGGCCCAAAAAGCAACTCCTCACTTTTTGGGGCCGAAGCCCGAACGTTCTAGTGGTGCCGAGGGGCAGAATCGTCGCTTCGCTCCTTAAGGAAAAACCCTGATGGTTTTTCCTTAACGCTCGCCCTGCGGGCGCGCAGTTCCTTTTCCTTCCGCAGGGAAGAATCTTGCCTTTAGGGGAAAACGGTCTTTTCCCCTAAGACCCCTTTTTGCGATTCTGCCCTCGCCTCATCTAAAAAGGATACAGCTTTAGGGGGTTATGGTGTTCCAAAGAGGAGAAGGGGGATAAATTCCCCCTTCTCCTCTTATCAAGGTCAGTGCTGTTTTCCCACAAACCTTTCATTTAAGGAAAGGGGATACAGTGAGCGAGTCCTCGTTTTCTTTCTGGGGCACGCGAACGCCATAAGGGGAAAACTACGTTTTCCCCTTTGGAATTTCGCGCGCAAGCGCGAAATTGGTGCCGAGGGGCAGAATCGAACTGCCCACGCCTGCCTTTTCAGGGCAGCGCTCTACCACTGAGCTACCTCGGCATTGTCGCCCACGCTACGTCAAAGACTGGGCTCCTTAGAAGGAAACCCTGATGGTTTCCTTCTAACGTCCCTCACTTCGTTCGGGACTGTTTTCCTTCCTTCCGTGAGAAAGTATATAGTATCTTAAAAAATGCTGAACACACAAAGCTGCAGGACGAAGGTGGAAGCTACCTCGGCATAGTATCGCATCTATGAATAACTTCAAAGTGGCTATTTAGCACAGACGACTGTTGAGTCCTGCAGGGATGTCTAAGACGGTATGTCGCGAAAACTTTACATTTTGGGTACGGCGCAAAATGTGGAGCCCTGCGGACTTACGCCCGTGGCCCCTTTTTCTTCGGGACTCCGCCAAAACCGTGGGCGCGTCCGCCTGATGGCGGACAGCCCGCACCGTCCCGCAAAGCGGGACTGGTGCGCGGGTAAAGTTTTGAAGACCTCGAATTGTCAACAATCATTGAGGAAGATATCCACAAGTTATCCACATGTTCCTTGAATCTATTGTTCTTACTTGACTCTTTCCACGTAACGTTCGGCGGAAAAAGCAGCTGCCGCGCCTTCCCCACAAGCTGCAACTATCTGCCGCAATGATTTCTTTCTTATATCACCGCACGCAAAGATGCCTTCAGCCGATGTCTTCATGTCTTCATCAGTCACTATGTACCCATCCTCATCGACATCGACAATCCCTTTTACCAGCTCTGAATTCGGACTAATCCCGATGAGCACGAACACGCCGCTGCAAGGGAGTTCCGATTCTCTGCCGGTGTGTACGTCTTTAAGGGTCACTTTCTCAATAGTGGCTTTTCCGGAGATTTTTGTGACAACGGAATTCCAACGCACTTCTATAGTCTTATTTGAAAGGACTCGCTCCCGCAGGATCTGTGCCGCCCTCAGTTTATCCCGGCGGTGTACAATTGTTACCTTCTTCGCGAATTTCGTGAGAAAGAGCGCTTCTCCAACCGCAGTATCTCCTCCACCGATGACAACAACCTCTTTTCCTTTAAATAACGGCCCGTCACAGGTAGCACAATATGACACACCCCTTCCGCGAAACTCCTCTTCACCGGGAACTCCCATGGGCCTCCAGTGAGCGCCGGTCGCCACTATAATGGAAACGGCGGAGAGCTCTTCTTTTGTATCTATTATAACCTTAAACAATCCTTTTTCAACAATTAATTTGACCGCTTCCGCTGCCTTTACTTCAAGGCCGTTCTTTTTTGCGTGCGCGGTCATCTTCTCCATTAACTCGATCCCTTGTATTCCGGCCGGGAATCCGGGAAAATTCTCCACAAGGTCTGCGGTCAACACCTGGCCGCCGCATAGGCCTTTCTCGACGAGAAGCGTCGCCATCCTCGCCCTCGACGCGTATAGTCCCGCTGTCAATCCCGCAGGCCCGCCGCCGATTATGATTATGTCGAAGGTCTTCCCCATAGATCACCTTTTCCTACGCGCACCGCTCGCCGAAGGCTCGACGCGACGGAGCAAAAGAAACCTGTGAAAATATATATCAAAGCTTATCAGATAATACGCTTATAGTCAAGGGGATGGTGGGCGGGTGTAACGAGCGATGGGCATCGCGTAGGAGACCTAATCTGCTATATTGGGGGTAAATTAAGGAAGGGGTTCTTTATGCGTGGTGAGCATCTCTTGTATATCGGGACTTTCTGAGATCCGGATCGCGAACCTTTCGGGCCCTTCTTGCTCCGGGGCCTCGCTGCTTTGATCGGGTGATTCTTCCTTCGATGAGACCGTCACCACATACCTCTTCCCGTCTCTCTGGTATGGTATGCGAAGCACGCCATCCTCGTACTTCACGGACTCCAGGCCGACTCCGGTGAGAAAATCGCTGTTGTCGCTGAATTTGAACCTCATGGCCCTCGCGAGCCGCCGCATAGGGGTCTTATCCTCCAAGACATATATGCTGATCGCGAATACGACGGTCATGAATTTCATGTCGTGGAGGATCGAGTGCACAAATTCTCTCGACGATCCATCGGTAAGGTCTTCCTGGAACGTGCTCGGAGGGGATAATGGGCTCCTGATCATTGAAGAGTTCTTGGAGACCGAACTATCGCGTGGGGCTCTATGGTGTGTAAACTGCGCCGTGAGGGGGGTTACTGCAAAACTGATCACGACCAGCATTGAGATAATCTTCTTTTCCAGTGGCATATCCTGGGAGGTCCTTTTTTAGGTATGCCCGAGTTATAAACCATATAAATATACATTAGTTCTTTGGTGAAAGCAAATTCTAAAGGTGACTCTTTTATTTCTAACTGATTTAGGTAACAAAAAAGTTAAATATTCCCCATTGCCTTTTCGGCTTTAATAAGGTATAGTTATATGTTGAGGTTTAAATTTAGTTTCTTTGATAAGCATCAGACGTAATAGTCTGATAGAGTCAACCGAAAGGTACCCCACTAGAAATAGCGGGGGTACACGTTGGAGATCATATCTCCAGCGTGGCAAACCATTCGTGAGAATGGGACGCAAAACCGTGCGTCCGCGCCTTTGGCGAAGCCAAGGGCCCGGAACGGCAGGCTACCGAAGTTGGACATCACTAGGTAAAGCCAGCCTATTTTGCTGGCTTATTTTTTGCCGCCCCTATTCCACGAACGGCCTGCTGCAAGAGATAGGGAGCGGGCATGCAAAAGAACGGTCTCCTTTCCATACGGGTCGAGAAAACGGCCCTCCTTCTTGTCCTCCTCGGGGCGCTGGCCTTCACTCACTACTATTCCCCGCCTCAGGTCGGTGCCTACGTTCCGAACGACAGCGGCAAGAAGTTCCAGAAGGGCATGTGCTACGTTGCCTGGGACAAAGAGAGGTACTTATCGCCCTATTCCGACAAAGCCCTTGAGTCCCTCGCCGCAACGGGCGCGGACTGGATCAGTATCGTGACCACGTGGTACCAAAGAAACCTTGAGTCTGCACGCATAGAACCCACGGAAAACACCCCCAGTGACGAGAGCCTCGTCCATGCGATCAAAAAGGCGCACGAGCTGAAGCTCAAGGTGATGCTAAAACCCCACGTCGACCTCATCGAGACCTTTGACGGCGCGTGGCGCGGCGACATATTCTTCTACAGGAAAGAGGACTGGGACGCGTGGTTCAGCGATTACAGGAAATTCATCTCCCATTACGCGGCGCTCGCGGAGAAGACGGGTGTGGACATCCTCTGTATAGGGACCGAACTCGCCGGGACATCCGATCTGAAGGACCGCTGGAAAGAGGTGATACGGCTCGTGCGAACGGTCTACCGGGGCCCATTGACCTATGCGGCGAACTGGGATGAGTTCGAGAAGGTCGCGTTTTGGGAGGAGATCGATTACGCGGGGATAGACGCCTACTTCCCCCTATCTCAAAAGGAAGACCCGCCGTTCGCGGAGATCAAAGCAGCGTGCGACAACTGGATGAAAAAAATCGAATCGTGGGCGGTGCCTCTCGGCAAGCCGATCATATTTACGGAAGTCGGCTATTCGAGTACGGCCGGCGCCGCAGGGAAGCCATGGGAAGAGAAGTCACCCGGCGGCGCGAACGTGCGCATCCAGGCGGACTGCTACAAGGCGCTCTTGGAAACGGTGTGGGGGAAAGAATGGCTGGCGGGTATCTATTGGTGGCGATGGAACACGAATCCTGACGCCGGAGGGCTCAACAGCAAAACTTATACGCCGCAGAACAAGCCTGCCCAAAAGATCCTCGCAGAATGGTACAGAAGGTAATGACAAATGTCAAAGCTCACATTGAAATACGTTCCCGTGTCCCGCCGGTAACCCGTTTTATCTCCTTACGACCTGCCAGTAAAACAGCACGCCCATCGCTCCGGTGACGATATTCGCGAGCCACGCACCGAGCCACGAAGGGACCTTTCCGTTTTCCGCGAGTACGATGCCGGCGAGAAACATCCCCCAGTAGATACCGAAGAGCGCGAGGCCTATGCCGAAGCTCGTCGCCTTCTCTCTGCGGTGGATCCTGATCGCGAGCGGCATCCCGATCACTACGAACACAAGGCATGAGGCCGCGAGGGCGACCTTCTTGTGGATCTCGAGCTCAAAGAGCTTGAATTCTATCCGTTCCATTTTCACCGAGCGGATATCCTGGAGGAGCTCCATGATCGTCTTTTCCCGCATCTTCTTCTGGATCCTCGTCGCCTTTACGATGTCGTCGACATTCACCGTCATCTCGTAGTCCTTGAAGTTGAGGGTGTAGTACAGGTTCGGATTTGCGGAAGACTGCTCCTGGCTCGTGCCGTTCCTCATCTTAAGGCGGAGCACGTTCTTCTCTTTATCGAAGTCGAGCGCCACTGTCTGC
This sequence comes from uncultured Planctomycetia bacterium, assembly GCA_964354545.1. Taxonomy (GTDB): domain Bacteria; phylum Omnitrophota; class Gorgyraeia; order 2-01-FULL-45-10; family JAHFGN01; genus CAYHAE01. The sequence continues at coordinate 22,190 of CAYHAE010000024.1, read as the reverse complement.
GCGATCACGGTCCTTGTCGGTTGTCCCTCTTTCGGAATATACACGCGGACGTTCTTCAGTTCGTTCTTCTGCACCCCATAGGCGAATATCACGTAGTTCCCGAAACGGGTGAAGACGCCCGGCTCAATGAGCGCGCGCGGGTTCTGCACCCCGACCTCCTTGAGCACCCTCCTCGCCTCAAAACCGAACTCGGTCGCGACGCGGTCGTTCACGAGGACGCAGAACATGCTCAAGACCAGGACGAGGATGATGACCGGCACGGTGATCCTGTAGATGCTTATGCCGCTGTAGAGCATCGCCTGGATCTCGCTGTCCCCCGCAAGCCTCCCGAATGCGAGGAGGGTCCCCAGAAGCACCGACATCGGGATGGTGAAGGTGAGAAGGGACGGCATCAGCAAAAAAAATACCCTAAAGACGTCGAGGATGCCGACCCCTTTGTTGATAATGAGGTCGGCCACCTGCATGATATTGCCGACCGTGAAGACGAGCGTGAAGATGAAGAGTGAGAACACGAACGCGCCCGCGAACTCCCCTACGACATATCTTTTGAGGACATCCATCTCCTCACCCCCCGGCATCAAGTCGGGTTAGAATGTTGACGATACACGTACATCAGTGGTACAATGTGCATATATTGTAGCATTCCCGGGAGACGAGGACAACTCATATCTCGGAAGACCCTCACGAAAAGAGGTGGCCATGAAAAAGCTTACGATCGTGTCCGCGTGCGTCCTCGCACTCGGTTTCTTGTCCGCGGCTCCGTTACTCATCTTTTACGCGTGTCCCCAGAGAGGCGGCCAGAAGACAAACGAGGCGGCGGCAGAGGCGCTCGGCAAGAAAGCCGGCGACCGTTTCTCCTTTATCGTGATGGGCGACACGGAGAGCGGCCTCCCTGTCACGGATCCGGCGACGCTCAAGATCATACGGAACATCAATAGGGAGAGAAGGTTCGAGAAGGTCGACATCGACAGCCTCTTCGTGGTAGGCGACGATACGTTCAGGGGAATGCGCAACCATTACCGCGCCTATACGAAGCTGATGTCCCTCGTGTCGATGCCCGTCATCTCCGTGGTCGGCAACCATGACTTTGATAACGAGGGGAAGAAGGCCTTTGGCGAATACATGGGAAAGGACGAGTTCGCCTTCGGGAGCAGGAACTCCTACTTCATCGTCATCAACGATGAGGAGGGGAATGTCTCGGAGGCGCAGTTCGCGTGGCTTGAGAGGGAGCTCAAAAACGGAATGGCGTACGCCCACCGGTTCATCTTCATGCACAAACCCCCCTTCAATCCGCATCAGCAATCATGGTATCGGGTCGAGACAAACCAGTGGCCGAGGCACTTTATGCGGCTATGCGAAGACTACAAGGTCGATATCGTCTTTTCCGGGCATGAGCATATATTCAAAGAGGCGCAATTCAAAGGGGTGCGGTATATCGTGACGGGCGGCGGCGGGATGCTCCCCACCGAGCCGTCATGGGAAGGGGGCTACCTCCACTACGTGCGGGTGGGGGTGAACGGCGACTATGTGGGTTTTGAGGTGCGCCGTGTCATGCCGCCGTTCTGGCTCTACCTCATTTACTACCTCTGGAAGGACCTATTCTATATCGCGAAGGGTTTCATCATCTAGAGGCCATCTCATAAATATCCGCAGTGGCCTCGTATTGCGAGGAGTCCCGAAGTTTCGGGACGACGCAGCAATCCCTTAAGATTGCTTAACTTCGCTCGCAATGGTATTTATGAGATAACTTGCAGTACGATAAAAGTATCTTGAAAAAGTGTTCAGTTCCCAGAATCGTCTAGATCGATGACCCTTTCGATCCCCTCCCGGTGCTCTTCCTCTTCAGGCTCTTCGAGCACCCACACATCGTAAAGGTCGCTCGGGAGCTCTTCTAAAAATAAAGACTTTCTCGCAATCACCGTTCCCATCTGGTGGTCGTACCGCGTGAGGGGGTGGATGAGGTAGAGCCTCTGCTTTGCCCGGGTCGCCGCGACGTAGAAGAGCCTCCTCTCTTCCTCGAGTTCCATCGGCTCCTCCATCGATTTCAGATGGGGAAACTGATTCTCACACAGGCCGATCAGGAAGACCGCGTTCCACTCGAGCCCTTTCGCCTGGTGTATCGTCGAGATGACGAGGCACTCGTCGTGCGACGGCGCGCCGTTGACCGTTTCTCCCTTGAAACCCTCGCGCAGCGTTACATCCGTCAAGAAGCTCTTTACGGATCTGTACCCATGTGCGAAATTGACGAGCTCCTTCAGGTCGTCGAGCCTGTCCTTCCCGTTCTCGAAGTTGGCGAGGACGTAATCCTCGTACCCATTCTCGAGTATCGAGGAGATGGCGTCTTCGGGGGACTTCTGCAGGTCCTCGTCCAGGAGAGGCCTTATTATCTTTTTGAAACTCTTCAATCCCGCCTGCACCTTCTCGGGCAGCACCTTTCCGAACTGCGCCCGCGTCACAAAGTCGACCGGTTTCTTCGAATCCATGAACTCCCTGAAGAGCTTGTCCGCATAGGCCATCCCTATGCCGGGCTGCAGCGCGAGGGCCCTCAGCCACGATATCTCATCGAACGGGTTCACCGCGATCTTCAGGTAACTGAGGACGTCTTTTATGTGGGCCTGTTCGAAGAACCTCACCCCGCCCCTCACCACATAGGGTATCCCCCTCTTCACAAGCTCCATTTCAAGCTCTGCCGCCTGATAGTGCGCCCTGAAGAGGACCGCCGCATCAGCGAGCTCCACGCCGTCATCCCTCAGCTCCAGGATCCTCTGGGCGACGAACGCGGACTGGTAGTAGAGGTCTTTAGGCTCGACGAGGACCGGCCTCTCGAACGGCGGATGCACCGCTTTAAGGTGTTTCTCAAACTGCTCCGTGTTCTTTGAGATGGAGCTGTTCGCGAGCTCCAGGATCTCCGGGGTCGAACGATAGTTGGTCTCGAGCCTGAAGACCAACGCGTCCGGATACGCTTTCGGGAAATCCAATATATTTTTTACCGTTGCGCCCCGGAAGGAATAGATCGCCTGGGCGTCGTCCCCTACGACGAGGATATTTCTGTGCTGGCCGCCCGCATGAGCGATGATCTGCGACTGCAGGACGTTCGTATCCTGGTACTCGTCCACTAAAATATACCTGAATTGTTTTTGGAACCTCTCCGCCGCACGGGGGACATGTTCCAGGAGATGGAGCCACTTCACGAGGAGGTCGTCATAGTCCATGTTGTTCGACTGCTTTTTACGCGCCTCGTACAACTGCTGCACCCGCGCGATCTGCGACGTGAAGGGGAAGAAATAAGGATAGATCTTGTCCACGACGGCGGCCGCGGTGAGCTTTGAATTTATCGCGTAGCTTATGATCGCCTGGATAACCGCCGGTTTCGGGAACCTCTTGTCGCGCGTCTTTATGTCAAGCGACTTGATACACACCTTTATGAGGTCCCGCGAGTCCTCCTCATCGAGTATGCCGAAATCCTCGTTATACCCGAGCTCTTTCGCGTAGAGGCGCAGGCAGCGGTTCCCGATGTGGTGGAATGTCCCGCTCCACAGCCCCGTCGGCTTTGACTTAAGGAGCATCTCGAGCCTGTCCTGCATGTTCCTGGCTGCCTTGTTCGTGAAGGTGACGAGGAGTATGTGGTGCGGCGAGACTCCGTGTTCGATGAGATACGCGACCCGGTAGATGAGGGTCCGCGTTTTGCCGGACCCCGCGCCTGCGAGCACAAGGCACGGTCCGTCGGCCTTTGTGACGACCTCATACTGTTCGTCGTTCAAGTCCTCCCTATAACCTATCAGGCCGGTCCTTTGGGCGGGGGTCTCTTTCAGCTTATATTTGATTATTTCCATTAGCTTCTTACGCTGATAGGGGACTTTAGATCGCAGTAGTCCGTCCTGACCTCGCTATTTTCAAAAATCTTTATGTCCGCTCTCTTCGAGACTGCCGCGACGTCGTGCCACACGCCCTTTTTTATGACGACAGGCTTATCGAGACGGAAGAGCTTCGGACGGGACCTCTCGCGGCGGGACGCAAGCGCGATGACCGCCGTCCCTTTGACGGGTTCAAACGTCTCGAGAGAATCAGGGTGGCGCTCAAGGCGCCTCATCACCCTCTCGCGGACGATGAGGTAGCCGATCCTCCACCCTCGAGCGCGTTCGCGCAGTAAAATGCCGAAATTGTTCTTTCGGCCGTCATCGGCCACGCATCGGGAGTCGATTATCACTCCGTACGGGCGTATGCTCCCGGGGGTGATCGTGCCGATCGTGAGCTTTGTGTCTCGCATCTTTGTGCCGTATTGCGTTGACAGCCGCCCGCGCATGCGATACGGACTAGAAGCTGTCGCATAAATGGTCATTGCGAAGCCGCGAAGCGGCTGAAGCAATCTCTTTTTGGAGTGCGAAGCCTCCCCGTAAGGGGATTGCTTCGTCGTCCCGAAACTTCGGGACTCCTCGCAATACGAGGCCGTTCGTGGACATTTATGAGACGGCCTCTACTCATAGAGTATATCAATTGGATTTAATCTATGTCAAGTCATTACACTACCCCCGCTTACCCGGTTGATCCGCCATGATAGGATGATGATAACCCGTTGATGCGGGCTCGGTTGACTATTTATGAAAAGGTGGTATACTATATTAGTAATCACGCACCCCGTAGGCGGCTCATGGACATACCGCATGAGCGCGCACGTAAGAGCGCGGCGTGATTTAATCCCCTCCGTAGAAATCCCTGGGCTTTAGCCCGGGGATGAATGCGGCATTTGTGATTTCTGCTTCGGGGAGGGAGCTCCGGCCTTTAGGCCGGAGGGGCTCCACTAAAGACTATCGCAAGGAGGTGAGAAATAATGAAGATGGTTATTATGATCCTGGCGATCTTAGGCGCTGTGGGGACCGTGGTAGCTGTGATCGGACGTTTTTACGGTGCTCCATCGATTATAGGTTTTTCTGCACAGGGAATGTTGGCCACTTCTAACGCATTTCTTCTATTATCACTGGTGGCCAGTACCATGCTCAAGAAATAGACACCTCGAAACCTGCCCTATAAGTTAAACTATTAGGGGCCACGGGGAGATTGCACGATCTCCTGGTGGCCTTTTTTTATATGCTCCTTTAGACCCCGAGCGAAGCGAAGGGGGACCGAAGCAATCCCTATTCTAGACCGCAGACTATAGACCAGAGACCATAGACCGTACTGTGTACGGCGTTGCTTGTCACAAGTCGTATGTCGCAGGTCTCAGGTCGCGAGTCAGAGCTGACGGGTCACCAAGTCACCAGTAAAAACATTGAACGTGGTGACGTGGTGTCTTGGTGACGTGGTGACTTACCATTACTGCGCAATACGCAATACGATATACGCAATACCTCGGCTAAGCGTTCAAGATTGAGATTGTGGGTCGGGTTGTGGGGATGAGGGCGGAGAAGATGTCTACTTTTCCTGCCACAGGTCAACTTTATAGGTCCCCGTGAGTATGGTCTCCAGGTTTTTCAACGCCTGATCATAGTGAATGCTTCCGTCGCCGGTCACGCTCACCGAATTTCCGATCACGGAACCGTAGACATCTCCATTGCCGGCGAGCTGCACTGTCGCATTGGGGGCATACACGGCGCCGTAGAATGTTGAGTTGCCGGTAAATGAGATGCTGCTGCCCGTGGAATATATCACGAGGTCAGAGGGGATCTTGCCCGTATTGAAAATACCGTTGCCTGATACGCTCACATCTCCCGTCGCGCAGAGGACCACATCGTCAGCGATCGCGACAGTCCCTGTCCCGCTTATGCTCACAGAACCGCTCACGTAGATCTTCACGTTGCTACCGATCGAGAGGTTTCCGTCGCCGCTCACGCTTATCGATGTGTACGTGTAAGTGCCGGGAATGAGGGACACCGATTCAGTGCTTTGGGTTATCCTGAGCTCAGAAGTGCCGGTGGGCCACGATGAGGCGTCGATCGCAGGAAGGCTCGTTGTCGAGCTCGCCGCTGTTGTTGACCCTGTGACATATGCGTTGCTGCCTATGGTCACGCTGGACTCGGGCCCCGGCGTGGCATTTCCATAGACTCCGCTATTCCCGCTCAAGGATATACTGCTATTGCTGCCTATATTGCCGTTACTGTTGAAAGTAGTAGGACTCGTGGTGACGGTCGAATCATAGCTATTGGCTTTCCCATTGCCGCTCATGGTGAGGCTGCCGCCGCTGAAGAGCGCGTAATCAAAAGGTGAGGTATCCTTGCGCACCACCACCCGCACCTTCCTCGCTCCCTCCGGCTGGGTACTGTCCGGCGCATAGCCTGTCGCTTCTATTTTTGGAGTGGTGCTGATATCTGTCACCGTTACGGAATACTCTCCTATCGCAGTCCCGTCCGCGACTTGTATGCTGCTCGTTTTGGTCTTCGACGTTGTACCGCTCCATCCTTCGTTCGACGTAAAATCCGCACCGCTGTATTTGAGTTCCCATAGAGCGATTTCGGCCCCGGCTTCAGCGACGTTAAGGGCGTTGGCTGAACTGAAAGACCTCGGCGTTATCTTCGCTTCAGAGGCAATGAGCCCTAAATACGCCACGCCCAGGATGCTTAATACAGTTGCAAAGAGGAGGGCAACTACCAGGACGCTGCCTTTCCGGCCCTTCCTTCTGCCCCGCATGCTCAAAAACCTGTCCATCCGCTCGATCGTCTTTCCCATAGTATTCACCTTTTGTGTCCTGTGACACATCTCAAGAAGAAGAACTATTTCTCCTGCCACGTCGCAACGCTATAGGTGCCCGGCAGTATGGTCGCCGCGTTTTTCAATGCCTCATCGTAGTGGATGTTCCCGTTGCCTGTCACGCTCACCGAATTGCCCATTATGGACCCATAGACATCTCCGTTGCCGGTGAGCTGGACAGTCGCGGAAGGGGCATACACGGCACCGTAGAGGTGCGCGTTTCCGGAAAACGAGACGCTGCTGCCCGTGGAATATATCATAAGATTAGAAGGGACGTGGCTCGTATTGGAAAAACCGTTGCCTGATATGCTCAAGTTTCCCGTCGTACAGAGGGTCACATTGTTAGAGACCGATACTATTCCGTTCCCGCTCACGCTCACGGGGCCGCCCACGTAAAGTTTCACATTGTTACCGAGCGTGAGTATCCCGTTCCCGCTTATGTTTATCGATGTGTATGCATAAGTACCCGTGGAGAGGGTCACCGTATTATTGCCGTCTACCGTGAGAGAAGAGGAGCCGGTGGGCCACGATGAGGTGTTGATCGCAGGGAGGCTCACCGTAGAACTTGCCGGGGCCGTCGACCCTGTCACAAACGCGTTGCCGCTTGTGCTCACGGTGCAGCCCGGCCCCGGGGTGGCATTCCCATAGACTGCGGCATTCCCGCTCAGAGTGATATTACTATTGCTCGCTATATTGCCGTCACTGCCGAAGGTTGCAGGGTCCGTGCCATTGCCCGAATTATAGCTATTGGATCTCCCGTTCCCGCTCATGGTGAGGTTAGTATTGCTGAAGAGGCCATAATCAAAGGGCGAGGAGTCTCTCTTCACCGTCACCCGCACCCTCCTCACGCCCTCCGGCTGAGCGGTGCTCGGCGCATACCCCGTCACTTCTATCTTTGGAGCGGTGGTGATATCTGCCGCCGATATAGAATACGTTCCTGCCGTAACCCCGCCTGAAGTCTGGAGACTCGCGGTTTTAGTATACGGATTTGCCGCTGTGCCGCTTCCGCTCCACCCCTCGCCATTCGTGAAATCCGCGCCGCTGTACTTGAGTTCCCAGAGAGCCGCTTCCGCCCCGGCTTCGGCGAGATTAAGGGCGGCGATTGAACTGAAAGACCTCGGTGTCATATATGCTTCAGAGACAATAAGTCCCATGTACGCCACACCCATCATGCATAAGACAGACGCAAAGAGTAGGGCAATTATCAGAACGCTGCCTTTCCGGCCCTTCCTTCTGCCCCGCGTGCTTAAAACGTTTGTCGACCGCCCGATCATCTTTCCCATAGTATTCACCTTTTGTGTCCTGTGACACATCTCAAGAAGAAGAACTATTTCTCCTGCCACGTCGCAACGCTATAGGTGCCCGGCAGTATGGTCGTCACGTTCTTCAATGCCTCATCATAGTGGATGTTCCCGTTGCCGGTCATGCTCACCGAGTTGCCTATCACGGAACCGTAGAGGTCCCCGTTGCCGGCAAGGTTGATAGCGGCGCTGGGCGCATACAGGGTGCCGTAGAGATGGGCGTTCCCCGAGAACACGGCGCTGTTTCCCGTGGAATATATCATAAGATTAGAAGGGAGGTGGCTCGTATTGGAAAAACCGTTGCCTGATATGCTTAGATTGCCTGTCATGCAGAGGTTTACGTTATTGGAGATAGATACTACGCCGTTCCCGTCCACGCTCACGCCGCCGTTCACATAGAGCTTCACGTTCCCGTCAAGCACCAGGATTCCGTTATCGGTCACATTTATCGATGTGTACGCGTAGGTGCCAGCGGTGAGGGTCACTGTATTGTTGCCGTTCACGGTGAGGGGGGAGGAGCCGGTGGGCCACGATGTGGTGTTGATCGCAGGGAGGCTCATCGTAGAGCTTGCCGACGTTGTTGACCCGGTGACATATGCGTTACCTCCCAGGCTCACGGTGCAGCCCGGTCCCGGTGTGGCATTTCCCCAGGCCGAGGCATTCCCTCCGAGAGAGATATTGCTGTTGCCTCCTATATGGCCGTGGCTGTCGAAGGTTGAGGGGTTCGTGCCGTTGGCCGAATTATAGCTATTGGTCCTCGCGTTCCCGTCCATTGTCATTGTGAGAGTGCTGTCGCTGAAGAGCGCGTAATCAAAGGGCGAGGAGTCTCTCTTCACCACCACCCGCACCTTCCTCGCTCCCTCCGGCTGAGCGGCGCTCGGCGCATAGCCTGTCGCTTCTATCTTTGGAGCGGTGCTGACATCGGCCACCGTTATTGAGTACGTTCCTATCGCAGTCCCGTCCGCGGCTTGGAGGCTTGCGGTTTTAGTGTAAGGGTTTGCCGCCGTGCCGCTTCCGCTCCACCCCTCACCATTCGTGAAATCCGCACCGCTGTACTTGAGCTCCCAGAGAGCCGCTTCCGCCCCGGCTTCAGCGAGATTAAGGGCGTTTACCGAACTGAAAGACCTCGGCGTTATCTTCGCTTCGGAGACTATGAGTCCCATGTACGCCACGCACATAACACATAATACAGACGCAAAGAGAAGGGCAATTACCAGGACGCTGCCTTTCCGGCCCTTCCTTCTGCCCCGCGTGCTCAAAAACCTGTTCATCCGCCCGATCATCTTTCCCATAGTATCCGCCTGATTACGTCTTATTGCGCATCTTTATTGTGGAGCTCAAAGTCTCCGTAGCAGGGTTCCTGCCTCCAAATGTTGTTTTTTTCGTTCTTACCTCTGCAGCAACTTCTTTCGGGTTAGCGCTATCGATATTAAAGTACAAATAATCGATATTCTTAGCGAGCGTCCTCGTCTCGCCCGGTCGATAACTTCCGGTGCCGGGCGTTACAACCCGCTCCAATTGCGCCGCGTCTGAGGCGTTGCGCCGATAAATGATAGTGTCGTCATTATACACGCTATCAGCGTCCGGATCGCTCACATTTCCGGAACTATCCAGTGACGGGACTGCAAGGGTTAACGTATTGGAGCCCGAGGTTCCGGAAACCGTCGCAGAGGCCGCCCACCGGATATCTCGTGCAATATAGTCCATCGTGAGCCTCGCATCGCTGTGAACGCTAAGGGAAGCAATGCCTGCCGTAAAATTTTGACTGCCCATCACGTACAAAGAAACAACCCCGGTCATGACGACGGCCAAAAGGCTTGCCGACACCATCGTTTCAACGAGAGAAAAACCCCGGCGGATCTTTCGCGCGCTCTTAGGACTATAGGTGGTTCGTTCCATCTTGTATATCCTCCGCCCTATGCACGGGATATCGCACAACGGCCGCTCGCGAATCATCATCTGCTGAGACCGCCCTGCGTCACTAACGTCACGAGGCTCCTCTGCAGCTGCTGCCCCCTATATGAGGTCCAGCTTACAGTGACCGTCACTCTTTTCATATAAGTGGAAAGAGAATCCATGGTCACGTTGCCTTGCGCGTTTTTCAGGCTTCCGGTGGGAGTGAACGTTGTGGTTGAGATCTGCGAGAACCCCTTGTCTCTCACCTTTTCCATCTGCTCCTGCGTGTTCTGCATCGCAATTGATATCTCTTTCATCTTAGAGATATATACAATGCCGTTGGAAAAGACCAATGCGACGCCGGTCAAGCCGATCGCCATAATGACCGTCGCAATAAGCACTTCGAGAAGCGAGAACCCTTTCTTATGGCGCAGCGATCTTCTGATCACAACGCACCTCCTCAAAGCGGGATGGGCTCATGCATGCCTCTTTCTCGCTTTTTACCGATTGTTGCCGTATCTCGCCCACGGTGATGTAACAATAAAAAACCTTATTCCTTTAGGAATAAGGCACATGAGATTAAATCTGCCTTTAATGCATAGCGGCTCATTAACCTCTTCCCCGGCAGCTGACTACCTTACCTCGTGATCCGCATAGAGGCGTAGGCTCTACGAGCTTTGTGCCCTATCCTTTCGGATAGTTTACCTTTATCGGGTTATATTACTATATTCTATCAATAATAAAGTATATCATATTAGGAAACAAGATTCAATAGAACGGAATCTGCCTTTTTATTTGTTTACATTTTAGTGGCACACAGGGTCAGTCGCACATGATCTCTCTCTCGGGAGACCTTACAATCTCGCGGCGCCACGCCTCCTTTGCCCTTGCATTATAAAATTCAACCGGATTATAGTCATCGGTCAATAGGAAGGCATCGTCTGCGGCGCGATCTTGCCTGTCATGCAAAACCATCTCGAGCTTCCCTGTAAAGCCGAGCGGGATAGGGATAACTGTGGAGAAGTTGAACGATGGCTTCTTCAGGGATGCCAGGAAAAACACATTCTGCGCCCCTCCGCGGAGAAAGCCTGTGCCATTGAAGGTGTAGGCATAAGGAAATTCTGCCGAGAGTGTCTTATGTATCGCACCCATTATCCTTACGCCGAGGGCGTCTCGCGGTATAGTAATGAAATTGATCACAAGGACCCCTTTATCAGTGAGGACCTTTTTGATTTCAGAGAATGCCTCGCGCGTCAGGAGGTGCCAGGGAGAGCTGTCGCCCAAAAATACGTCCATCACCACAACGTCATACACCTTCGGCGTCTTCCTTATGAAGCACCTCCCGTCTTCTATGAATAGGGAGACATTCCCCGCGTCGCCATACCGGGCAAAGTATCTCTGATAGAGACGGACCACCTCGGGATCTATGTCCACCGCATCGGTGTGGACGCCTCTCTTCGAAAAGGAATTTGGGACCGCCCCCGGGCCTAACCCGATGACAAGCGCGTTCTTCATGTCCGGACAGGCCATCGTCGCGAGCACATCCACCACATGCGAATATAGCGTAACCGACACCCCGCTCTCGATATTGACGCCGCCTTGATTGGCGCTGTCCATGATGAGGTACCTGTCCCTCCCGCGGGCTTCAATGACCTTGAGCCGCCCATAGAGGCTGTCCGTTTTGTACACCTCCTGCCAACGAGTACCCTCGACGAAGACCGTTGACAGCCCCTCCTGATGAAATAAAAAGACCTGCGAGAGCGCGATCGCAGCCGCGAGTAACCACTTCACATTCCTGGAGAAGGCCAGGAAATAGACAAGCGATATACCGATGAGGACGTTGGCGGTGAATATCAGGATCTTAGAAACGCCGAACTGCGGTATCAGTATGAACCCTGCGAGAAGAGTTCCCAAAAAAGACCCGATCGTGGACAGGAAATAGAGGATGCCGACGTGGGAACCGAGGCTCTCCATCTGCTCTGTGTATAATTTAACGGCAAAGGGGCTCACCGTGCCCAACAGGAAGAGCGGCGGCGCAAAGAGGATCGAGCTGGAGACGAGGGCGCCTGACTTCAGCCCCAATTGAGCGCCCATGGTGAGCGTTGCCTTTTTGATGAAGAGGACGAGCAGAAGGTAGATACCCGATGCGAGCGTGGCGCCGTAAAGGACGTGGGGAGCGGGCGCTCTATCGGCGACTTTCCCGCCGGCCAAATACCCCAATGCGAGCGAGAGGAGCGTCACGGCTATCACCGAGGTCCACACGAATATGCTTGAACCGAAGAACGGCGCGATAACCCTTGCGCCGATTATCTCTATGAGCATCACGATGCCGCCGGTCAAGAAGACGGTGAGCATGAGGTATACGACAAAGAGCGCGCGAGAGCCGCGGGCGCGTCGATCAGACATCTCTCACCTCTATCCGGGCAGCCAATTTCCGAAGGGCCGGCCGGGTAAAGAAATTTACACCTGCCGCGCGCGCGCGTGCCGCGCCTGCAGCGACCGCTATACGCATGGACTCGTTGAGATCCCCGTCCCTATGATAGGAACATAGGAACGCGCCTATGAGGGCGTCTCCGCACCCTACGCTATGAGCGCCATGCATCCGCGGAGGGATCGCCCACACCGCCTCTTTTCCGTCGGAAGCAATGGCCCCCTCAGGGCCCAACGATATGATCACTATACGGACGCCCCGGTCAAGGAAATACCCGAGCGCCTTCTTGATCCGCCGCAGCGAACGCAGCGGCGAGCGCACGACCGCTTCGGCCTCCTCCAAATTCGGCTTCACCAGGAATGGGCGCGCTCCCAGCCCCTGCACGAACGGATTTCCGCTCGTATCGAGCGCCGTCCGCACCCCCTTCCCGTGCGCGAGCTCAATGAGTTCCCGATAGAGAGAAGGAGGCGCGCCATTGGCATTGCTGCCGGAAAATACCGCATAGTCGCGCCCTCGTAAGAGCAGGGCACATTTCCTTTTGAACATCCTCACCTCGCCAAGCGTAACCAGAGGGCCGCGTTCCAGGACACGCGTCACCTTATTGCGGGCGGGGTCGATGATGGTAAGGTTCGTCCTCGTCTCTTCGCTGATGCGGTAAAAATCGTTCTCGATGCCCTCTTCGTCCAACATGTTCCGTATGTACGCGCCGGCCGCGCCCCCTGCGAACCCTGTCGCGGTGGTCGCGCCCCCGAGGATCTTTACTGCCCGGGAGACATTGATACCTTTACCTCCGGCGGTCACGCATATATCTTCTTCGCGGTGATCGTGACCTGCGTTGAAATTCCTCACCGCTGCCATCTTATCGATCGCCGGATTCACCGTCACCGTTAGGATGTTAGGGACGTTTTCATTTTTAAGATTAGACCTGTCCCTATTTTTCATCCCAGACCTGTCCCTATTTTTCATCCCAGACCTGTCCCGCAGGTTGTTGTACTAAGCATATTATACCCTATCGCAGCTCTATTTTTTAAAGATTTTTGCAAGAATTTTTCCTTTTTATACGTCATTATATATAGAAGGAGGTGGTGTAAATGCCAAGGTCGGCGAGACTTTTTATCGATAACGCCTGCAATCACATTGTGGCAAGGGGAAATCAACAGCAGACAGTTTTTAGAGATGACGACGATTTTAGATTCTACTTGAATTCGGTCCATAAGTACAAGGTTAAGTACGATTGCCGCATCTATGCGTATTGCCTTATGGATGACCACGTTCATTTCTTACTCGAATCACCTTCAGGAGCACAAGGAATGAGCCGATTTATGCATGACCTGAGTCAATCGTACGCTATGAAGTTCAACTCAAAGTATAACCGAGTTGGGCATTTGTGGCAGAATAGGTACAAGAACTACGTCGTCCTGAAGGACGAGTATCTTTTCAATGTAATAGAATACATTGAATTTAATCCTGTAAGGGCAAAGAAAGTGCTGAAACCGGAGGATTATCCTTGGAGTAGTTACCGAGGACGAGTGTTAGGAGAAAAAAATATCATTCTCGATACATTAAGTATTGTCTAGGGGACAGGTCTGGGATGGAATTTGAAAACGTCCCTAATATGCGCGTCTGTCTTTTTGCTGTGACCATAACTTAAAAAGTTCCAGATTTTCCTGCCGGAGGAAATCGCTTACTATCTTTATGGGGCTATTGCCGAACCCTTTCATTCTTTTGTTTGAAATCGTAAGCTCGCTGAACCCCGATCTCTTCGCGTCTTCTATCCTTGCCCCGTATACTATCTTTGAGATCCCCGCCCAATGGCACGCGCTGAAACACATCGGGCACGGCTCACAGGTTGAGTACAGAATGCAGCCCGACAGGTCTATCGTCCTCAATTTCTTGCACGCGACCCTGATCGCGTGGATCTCGGCGTGCGACGTTATGTCGGTGGTCTTCCACACGGTATTGTGGACACAGCTCACCACCTTCCCGCCTTTCACTATGCAGGCGCCAAAGGGCGTCTGTCCTTTCATGATGCCCTTTCGCGCCTTCTCGATCGCGAGCCTCATGAATTTTTCATCTGCCACAACCATCGTACCGTGTCCACCGCGTCGGTGGACGCGGTTAAATAGGTTGCTACTTCTTAGGCTTTTTCTTGTCTCTGCATCCGCACTTATCACACAATCTCCTCACCTCCTCAAATTTTCGAAGAAAATTTGACCTCGAGCCAGCGTTAAAAATGCGCACCGTGTCCACCGACGCGGTGGACGCGGTGGAATAGTCTTACTACTCTTTGCTGTGAACAGGCTTCAGGTTGCGAATCTCTTCCTCCGGATTTATTACGCGGAATAACGGCATATTCGCCTCGGTGGCGACATATATGACGTTGGGGTTCTGGTTGAGCGTGTTGATCCAGAGATAGTTAAGATACTGGGACGTCAGGCTCTGGTTGATGATCGCCTGGGCGTCACGGATACCCGCTGCCTCGACTCTTTTCCTCTCCGCCTCGAGTTTCTCTCTATCGAGTATGAACTTCATCCGCTCCGCTTCCTGTTCGGCCTTCAATTTCTGTTCTATCGCGTTGCTCACCGTGGGCGGCAGCGTGATAGCCCGAAGGAGGATGCGCTCGATGATGATACCCCTGTCGCCCGAAAGGCCGCGCAGGGACTCGGATATTACCTGTGTGAGCACCTCTCTTTCGGATGTATAGAGCGCCTTTGCTTCGTGTCCCACGGTCACGCCTCTTGCGGCGGCGCGGAATTGAGGCTTCAAGACCACATCCTCATAATGAGGGCCGATCGTCCTGTAGACCTCGACCGCCTTGGCCGGATCGAGCCTGTAGAGCACCGAGACATCAAGAGAGACGTTCAGCCCTTCTTTGGAAGGGACGCTCATCGTCTCCTTCTCCTCCTGGGTCCTCACCGAAATATTGATGACCCGCGCGAGCGGGTTGACAAAGTTGATGCCGCTCGTAAGCGGCTGCGGCGAGACCCTGCCGAAGAAATCGACCACGCCCGCGTATCCCGCGGGAACGACCCTGACGGTCGAGGCGATGGCGGCCAACACGATCGCTACACCGATAACGCCTATGACCGGTGCGAGGTAGCGCCTCTCGATCGCCTGGATGAACGAAAGCCCGGCTATAAAACCTATTGCCAATACGATCACTATCACTATCCCCACATCCGGCCTCCTTTCTCTACGTACTCGTCATTTGATCCCCTTGAGCAGCACTAAGCCACCGCACCTCTTCGCGTCCGTAAAACCAATGTTCATTAAAAAATCGATAAAGCCTTTGTTCGCCTCCATCGTGAGCACATACGCCGGCGCGTAGATCCCCAGAAAATCCTTTACGTTCTTGTCGTTGACGGCCTTGCCCGAGGGCAAGCTCACGACGGGCCTCTCGAAGAGACACGGGTCCGCGAGCAGGTGCGATGCGATGAGGTCGTCGCGGCCGGTATTCGCCTTGATCCATGCGTACATCTCATCTCTCGCCTGCCGATACCCGCCGTATTCCTTCCGGTAGCTATTCATATAATAGCTCCGGAAAGGCAGATAGTCCCGTATCTCGACAAAGACGAAACAGGCGAGGACTATGAGAAACAGCGCGGGGAATGACTTTTTCAATTTTTCCGGGAAAAAGGTGCCGAGAATTTCTCTCGCATACAAGAACCCCGCGCTCCCGAGCATCATGATCGGGATAAGCGAGTAGCGCACCGATTCTATCTCCGGAAGCCACGCGAGGCTCGCGATGTAAAAGAACATCACGCCGGCGCCCTGAAAGAAGAAGATGACGTACAGTGCGCCCTTTCTTTTCAGGAGGTCGTAGATGACGTACACCGGCACGAGGACGAGGGCGAACTTTATGTGCCTGAAGGCGGCCACGTAATCCATGAAATGGACGTACGCGTTCAACGACAGGGTCTTCGCGTCGATCTTGAACGCAGGCATATTCAATACCGGCACTCCCTTTTTATAGAATGCGCCCGGAAAGACCTCGGCGGCCCGGTATATCCTGGCGGCAGTCAGGTATTCGGCATAGAAGGCTTTATATTTCAGGTAACAGAAGAGCTCATAGGGTACGAATATCAGCAAAAACCCGGTTGTCATTTTAATGTATTCCTTCACGGCGGCTTTTGAAAAGCCCTTGAGGGCGACGAGCGCCATACCGAACGCGACGATGTTGTAGGAACCGGCGACCCGGACGAGGTAGCTGAGGCCGAACAGCATTCCTATCGCGACCGCGGACCGCTCCCACTTAAGGTAGATGAATATGGCCGTGAGGAGGAAAAGGAGGTGGAGCTGTTCCGTCCACGGAAAGATCGCGGTGAAAACGAAATTCTTGGAAAAACCGATGAAGAGCGCGAGCAGGAGGCTCGTGAGAGGGTCGGCATTGAACCGTATGACCATATAGAAGACCGCGCAGTTGACGGCAAGGAGGATGATGTTGAGCCCTATCACCGCCTTGAGGCCGAACAGCGCCCACACGAGCCCCGCGAGCACCGAATAGAGCGGCTGCATGTACGGGAGCGAGGGGTAGTATTTCCCCGGCCAATATTGATAGAGGTTGAAGGAGATGACCGCGCCCTTTCCGGAGAAGAGGTTTTTCCCCATATCGAGATATCCCGACGCGTCGGGAGACATGAGCTCCGTTTTCGCCAGGGGGAGGTGGGAAACCGCGACGACAAGAAAGATGGCGGCTATGAACGAAAGGTCCTTGAGCGCGTCCTTCCTGCTCTCCTTTATACCGTCACTCTTTTTGAGCCACTGCATACATCTCTCCTATATTGAAAGGGAATATGATATTATCCGCAGCGCGCATCGTTCGAAGGAAGGCGAGCGCCGCCTTCGACATGAATATTCCGGGATGACACTCCAGGTGGCGGCGTACGATATCGAGCGTGATGAATTTGACCGCCCAGCCGGCCTTCACCGCGCGGAGCCGGCACCGCTCCAGCAGGGCCCGTATCGACGTACGTGAATACAGGCACACGTGGTCCAAAAAAAAGTGCGGCCACCGCTCTTTCAAGAGCGCGGCGCTCGCGCTCGCGATGTCGGGCGTGAGGATGAAGAGGATGCCTGAGCGCTTCAATTTGCGTGTCAGGATCTCCAGGAACCCGACGGGGTCGGGCACGTGCTCGATGACGTCGAACATGACGATGGCCGAAAAGAAGCCGTCGGGGAACATCGCGTCGTTGAGATAGCCCACTTTAACTGTTTCCGTGTTCAGGTATTTCCGCGCGAGGGACGCGGCGTGGGCGTTCACCTCTACGCCGTGGACCTCCCACCCTCTCTCCTGCGCCGCTTTGAGCGCGATGC
Organism: uncultured Planctomycetia bacterium; assembly: GCA_964354545.1. Classification (GTDB taxonomy): domain Bacteria; phylum Omnitrophota; class Gorgyraeia; order 2-01-FULL-45-10; family JAHFGN01; genus CAYHAE01. Next base: position 4,568 of record CAYHAE010000024.1, on the reverse strand, counting down.
CGGTCGAACATCCTACGTCGAGCAGGTTCCCTTTCGCGGTAAACCGCTCGATGAGACTGAGGTAGTGCGCCGCGGTCGCCTTCTTCGCCTTCGCGAGATTCGAATCGAGGAGATCGCACCCTCTCTTCTGAATGTAATCCTTCGTGTATGAGGCCGTATCCTCCCCCCGGGTCTCGCCGGGCTCCAGGAATACGAGCGAACACTGCCCGCACCTCCTGTAGGGATGGCCCTTGAAGTCCATATAGACAGGAGTGTCTTTATGCCCGCATACGGGACACGTCACCATCGCTATCAATGCGCCCTTTTCTCCCGCGCTCCTTCAAGGGCCCTCTTCACCCCGCGTACCACGTCCTCGCTCCCGATATTATCGAGGCAGGGCGCCCTGTTCCTGCAGAAATAACCCGCGTCCGTCCTGTAGATATAGAGGCAGGGGCTGCAGGGCCATCTCTTATATATCACCATGTGCGCATCCTTTTCTTCCCCGTAGGGCCCGTAGAGGTCGGGTGACCCGGGCCCCCAGATCGATACGGTGGATGTCCCCTGCGCCTTGGCGAGATGGAAAGGACCCGTGTCGTTCGTCAAAAAGAGGCGGGCCTTCTTCAGGAGCGCGATGAATTGCCCGAAACTCAAGATGCCGGATACGTCGAATACCCTCTCTTTGATATCTCCGTCCAGGAATCGGAAAATGGACGCGGTATATTCTTTTTCGTTCGCGGTTCCGGTCAAAAATACCTTCATCCCTTTGTATTCTTTCAGGAGCGAGTTGATGACCTCGGCGAACCTCTCCTTCGGCCACCGCCTGCAGTACGCGAGGTCGCTCGCGTTGATGTTCACGCCCACAAGGAGATCGCTCTCGGAGACCTTCTTTTCGGCAAGGAGCGCTGCGATACGTCCCTCGTCGTCCGCGCCCACAGGGATCTTCAAAGGGGTGAGGTCCCGCACGTCCACGCCGACGGCCTTCCCCACCATGCCGTAGATCTCAAGGATGTGGCGCGCGTAGTTGAAATAGACCGGAACGTTGACGAGGGAGTTCCTCCAGAATTTCGCGGCGTAAAATCCCACCCGCCACTTCGCGCCTGTCAGATACGACATCATCGTGCTGAATTTTGAAAAGAATTCGAGGTCGATGCTTATCTCCGGCTTATGGAAACTGAAATAGATCAGGTTCCCGAGCAGGGAGCGCGCGAGCGTATACGGGTTGCGGACGTCGATCGTCCTCACCTCGTCGCTCATTTTGAGCGAGCGCACGAGTTTCGCATTGCCCTCGAACGTAAAAAAAGTTATCGCGGCGGCGGGGTATTTCTCGCGGATGCTCTTGAGAAGCGCCGAGGAGAGGAGTATGCTGCCGAGGCCGAAAAATTTTATCACCACGATGGAGCGGGGAGCGCGGCCGATCGGCATCTCGAGTGAGGTGCGGTAGAAGGGATGCGTGACCCTGTGGAGGACGCCCAAGGCGATGCACAAGGGCCCGCCAGCCCAGTGGTCTATGAATTTCAGAAGCCTCGTTTTTATATCAATGAATGCCATAGTGTATATAATAGGGCGCTAGTCCTGTATTATAATATGAGCTCTCTTACCTTGCCAAGACAAATCTTTGGGGCAATGGCGAATAGCGTGTAGCGGTTAGGGTAGTTGCTTCGTCGTCCCGAAACTTCGGGACTCCTCGCAATGACAGGTGCCGTCATTGCGAGCGAAGCGAAGCAATCCCCTACACCCTAATCCCTATACCCTAAGACAGACTATAGACTGTAGACCACAGACCATAGACCGCTCTGGGGAAAATTGTGCTCGCCTGCCGGAGGCAGGCAGCCCGCGAGACACAACCCCGAGAGGGGGCCGCATGAGCTCGCAATACGCAACCCCTCGCCTAAGCGTTTTAAAATTTCTTCGAAATTTTAAAACAGGCTTCGGGGTGCTCGTCCTATATGGAAATTACACGGACTCGCAATACGATATACGCAATACGGCCCTAAACCCTATACCCTAACCGCTAAATTCCCTTGCTTTTCCATGCCGCCACACGTATAATTACATTGAATACGGTCATACCGGAGGAACGATATGAAACCGTCACACACCAAAGCCTTCACCATAGTCGAGACTCTCGTCGCGATTGTCCTCATCGCCTTCACCTTTGTCACGTTCTTCAGCGCTCTCATGACATCCTTCAACCACCTGCGGCGCGTCATGGAGCTGCGGACGGCGAGCCTCGTCCTCCAGGAGCAGGTGAGCCTCGTCCGGGAACTTCCCTTCGCATCCATCCAGTCCCTGGGCGGGACATTCACCTCAGGCAGTATGTCCGCACTCACCGATGCGGCAGGCACCATCATGAAGGCCCCCTATGACGGGCACGATAAGATCATCAGGATCACCTTCACTTTGGACTGGACGGACTTCGTCGGTAATCCGGCGAGCAAAACCCTCGTCACGCTGATGACGGAACGCGGGATCAATAAAAAATGATACGCAGGAAGAAACGCGGATTCACGCTCACGGAATTCTTGGTCGTCACCTTCATCGAGCTCATCGCGGTCGCCATCGCGGTACAGGCGTTCGTTGCCTTAAACCAGGACTACAAGGTCCTCATGAGCTACCTCGGTTCTTACCTGAAGGGGCGCGAGGCCATCGACCTCATCTCTAAAGATTGCAGGATCGCGATCCGCGTGATGGATGCGTACTCCGGCTATACGACGGCGGACAACTGTATCGTATTGAAGGTCCCCTCGATCGACGCGTCGGGGAACATCATTGACGTGAACCACAGGTTCGATTACATCGTCTACCGGCTCCAGGGCGGGGACCTCTGGAAGACGGTGATACCGGGGAGCGGTTCGTCGAGGGCGGCGTATAATGATGTATTCAAAAAGTCCATTGAGTCGCTCGCTCTCGCTCATGACGGGACATCCTTCTCTGCCATCGCCCATAAATCAACGATCACCCATCTCACCCTGTGGGTCTCGATCGTCGAGACCATCCTGGGAAAAGCGTACCGGGTGATCCCGGGCACTACGGTGAAATTGATGAATTACGAATGGGAATTTGTCCGATGAAGAACTCTCCTTTGAAAAAAAGGGCCTCTGTGCTCTTCAGCGCCATCTTTATCGCTGTGGTATTTCTTATCGTCCTCCTTCCCCTGATCAACTGGTCCATGAATGAGTTCACGTGGACATCCCGTTCGTTCATGTCTTTGAAAGCCCTCAATCTCGCTGACGCCGGCGCGGACCTCGCCGCGTGGGAAGTCATCCACAATGGCGCCTCATTTGCAGGATGGGCGGGCGCGAATCCGAAGACGCTGACCCTTTCTTCCTTCTCTGATAATGGGGGGACGGCGGCCGGCGACATCGCTATATCCTGCCTGAATACCTCGCCAGGCAATTATCTTGTGACATCGACCGGTTTCGTCCCAAACTCAACCGCCACGACGGCGCAGAAGACCGTCAAGGTAAAGATCTTCCCTCACGCCCTGTTCAATAACGGGATATTCGCGTATACCTCGGTCTCCCTCTCCGGGAATACCTTGGTTGACAGCTACAATTCCGCTTCAGGGCCCTATACGCCGCTCACCGCGGGAAGTAACGGCGACGTGGGGACGAACGGGGCATTTACGATCTCGGAGGACGCGAGGGTGAAGGGCGATATCTTCATCGGGCCCAACGGTTCCGTTTCAGGGGCCGATTCGAACGTGACCGGAGAAACATTCTACTCGGGGAACGAGGTCGAGCTGGTAAATCCCCCCTTACCTGACTACTTTGCCTCTCTTCCCAATCTTGGGCCTTTAAGCGTGGGGGGACAACAGGCCCCCATAATACCTACGGGGAACTACATATATGAGAGCATTACAGTGGATGGACAGTCTACGCTGACCTTAAGCAATACGGCACACATCTATGTGCGTACAAACGTCTCGGTAGCAGGACAGGCATCGATCGTCACGAATGAAGGAGCGGAGATCTATATAGGCGGAAGCGGCAACTTCGCGGGCCAGGGCATAGTGAATGCGACCGCAAATCCTACTAATCTGCGCATCTACGGGCTGAGTGCGGGGACGACCCTAAATTACGCGGGCCTCAGTGATTTTTACGGCACTGTCTATGCGCCGCAATCGGCGGTCACTATGTCGGGCAATGCCAGCGTCTTCGGCGCCGTGGTCGGAAACACCGTCACCTTAGGCGGCAACATACAGTTCCACTACGATGAGGCTCTCACGCAGAACGGCCCCTTCTCCGGATACGACACGGCATACTGGCAGGAGAATTGATCGCCTTCTCTCCCTCTATACCCTAAACGCTAAGACAGACCACAGACTATAGACCAGAGACCATAGACTGTACTGCAGTACGGCGTACAGCGTACTGCGTGCGTTATTCAGTCACCCGCCCGCTTTACCTGTTGAGCGTGTGGTAAGCAAAAACAACGACGCTATCCCGTCTCTTCTCGGGGCCCCCGAGGGGCGGCATTGAGCGGGACGTAAAAATCGCGAGCGGGCATGGCTCCCGAGCCCGCTAAAGAAATGTATGCGAGGGAGAGCGAGCGATTTTTCGCGAGCACAATTTTCCTCGCTGGGGAAA
>CAYHAE010000023.1:2518-28260 GCA_964354545.1 uncultured Planctomycetia bacterium | reverse complement strand
ACATAAACTCCGGTGGGGCTTCGTAGGACCTTTCTCGGGCCATTCTCCTTCGCCATCAATAATTTCTGCGAAGCCGTACCATAAGGATCTACGTTGAACGGCGTAGCAGAATGGCGCAAGAGATAGGGAGTCAAATAAGCATAAATCCGTAACCCTCCAACGGTAAATAGGTTACAATATTACCTCTTTCTTGTCAACTACTTACAGCATTCCATTAGTTCTATTAGTTCTGTACGGTGATGGTGAGCTTCGCTCTGGATGGGCACAGGATGGGCACTAAAATCAAAACCTCTATCGTTCATCTGACAACCGAAGGTACGTATGCGGATCCGCAAAAGGCGGAAAAGGGGGCAAAAAGAGAAAAAGAAATTCTTTTTTGGGGGCGCTTTTTGGAATTCAAATCCCGGAAACAGCTGCATCATCTGCCCCGATAGTGTATGATGGTGAGCCATGGCCTAATCCTCCTTATCTGCCGACGAGAGTCGGCGGGTTGACGGCTGCTAACCATCAGCATCATAAGGATTGGATTAGGCTTTTTCAATCATAATTTGGACACGAGCGCATACAACTGTTGATTAGTCAAGTAGAAGCCGAAAAATCGCGCGCGCCTTGCTTAACCTTGTAGGTTGATTATTACGCCTGGGTATTGATGAACTCGCTCTGGCGCCGGGCGCGGTCTATGAGTTCCTGCGGATTGAGGCGACGCGCGTGCGGTATGAGGCGGATAATGCGGGAGTTACTATCGAGCTTCACTTCGATCTCGGGCGTGCTGGCGGCCTCTCCTTTGAAGGCCTGCCGGACCGCCAGGGCGAGCATCTCGATGATCCGGAGGTCGTAGCAGGTATAGGCGGCAGTATCCGTCTTCGCGGCCTCCAAGATCTCGCGCATGTCCGCGACGGCGATACACGCTCCGGGCCTTTCACCGTCCGGTTTTGCGAGCTCTTCATAGGCGGCCTTCTCCATCTCGTGATCGTAGACGTCGGACCTTGCCAGGAGGACGACATTCGCGCGCGGGACCCTCTCGTCGCGCATCTTTGTTGTTACCCGGCCGAGGAACCCTTCTCCTTTCGCGTCATCCATCACAATAATGTTACCATTAACGCCGTCTTTATCAGCAATGGCGCGCAGGGCCTTGGCGACTTTCTGGGTCGCCTGCTTGTACTGGACATCGTTCGGCAGGCCCGAGAGGTCGGCGGCGATGAGGATCTTCTCGCCGGGATGCTCGCGGCAGACCTTCGCGTAGGCCCCGAAGAGCGCGCGCAGGAATGGCTCCGCGCCGGCGCTTGCGTCGGTCTCGTCTGTTCCCGTCGAGGAACCCCGAGAGACGTCGGTTAGCTGGTTTGCCGGTTCACTGGTGTGCCGGTTTAACCGGTGAACTGGCGAACTGGCGAACGGTTCGGCCAACTCACCGCCCCTCGAAACGTCCCGAGCTCCGTCGAGGGACTGGCGAACCGCTCCCCCGCCCCTGGCCGCTTCGATCGACGCGTCACGTGACGTGTCGACCCCGCTCGACGACCCCCTTCCGTCCAGGAGATCGGCTTGAGCCAGTAGGACCTTTTCCTCGAGCTCGCGCGTCAACAGGAGTCTCCCAAGATGAGCCTGAACATCCTCCGCGGTGATCGTTGGCGTCTCCTCGATCATCTCTATACAGATCGTCGTAAGCGCTTGACACCGCGCCTCCATCACAAGAGGGTATAGCCGGCCCTTCTTACCATCATCTTCAACGATCGTCCACGGCGACGCATTGAATACTACCTGGCAGGCCTCAAACAGTTTCAGTGTCTCTTCATCCACAGACCCGTTCGCATGAAATGCATCAGCAAGCTTCTCGACCGCATAGAAATAGATCCTCCACAAGAAAGAACGGCCATACCTATCATCGCACATCTCACGCTCTGTCGACATCGTGTTGGTCAGCAGCACCAGGCTTCGCCATGCCTGAGGGCCCAGGATCTCCCGCATCGGCCCCGAATCGCCCTCACGCACAAAATGCTCGAGCGCTGCGCTGCAGCGCGCATCGATACCCCTTAGAAGCTTAAGGAGCCGGATCTCATTTTTATAGGAGGCGCTGGTCATGACCTTTTCTTCGATGGCGGGGTCCGTTCTCTGTCTCCCGGTAAGATATTGGCCGTAAGGGAAAGGAGCCCATAATCTCATTAACATATTCTCGTCACGCGTGCACAAGGAGATCAGATGTTCGGCCGTTCTCAGCTCTGTCATGGCTTCCCGCAGGGAGATCCGAAGGCGATGCTCAACCACATTTCTCCTTTCAAGCCGCCGCTCGTCATCATAGCGCTTGTGCATCACCTCGTGCACGATCACGCGCACTCGATCCCACTCCCAGGATAAAAGGTTCCTCTTCGGCCCGCGCGGTGGAAGAACGACCCCTATCTGCGTAGCGTTGTTTTCGGCCGGTTCGCATTGCTGGTGGAAACCGCCGCCATTAGCAATATTCCTAAGCCCTAAAAGATCGAGCGCCCAGGATCTTGATCGAATGAAGAGGATCCTGTCACCACCTTCAAGATCCTCGGCGTCCGTGCCGAGTTCCTCCATAACCTCCTTTACGAGCAACTGGACATCGTCCGGAAGTTTGCCGCGCGCGATCGTACATCCCGGGGCCTCCCGCAGCGCCTGGAAGAGAGATGTCATGCTGCCGGTGGCCATATGCTTGCGCAGCCTTGCGGTCCTCTTCCGCGCTTCAGCCAATGCCCCCTCCAGTCTTATCTCCTCCGTGCAAAATTGCTCCGGATCGATAGCGCCCGTTTCTATCAATGTGCGCCCTGACCGGTGGCGCGTCAAAGCTTTTTCCAGGCCGTCGAGATACCTCTCTATGATCTCGAAGCCCGGCTCCGCCCCGCTCGTCGACGCGCGCCGGCCCTGATCGGGCGCCTCCGCGGCATCCCCGCTCGACGTGGATTCGCTCAATAGCACTTCTTCAGAAGCCTCTCGAAGGCGCGCTTCAACCTCCCCGCTATCCGATAGCTCCACGAGGCGTCTTTCCATCTCTAACAAGGTCAGCTGCGGATCCTGCTCGATCATATCGAGACAGATTCTTGAGAAGACATCGGCCTTCGCCTTCAGTTCAAGCGGACTCAGTGTCGGCTCCGCGTCTTCGGCCTCTTCTAAGCGCGCCCAGGAGTTCGCCGTGTATATTCTCCCGACCAGCCGGAGTTTGCGCATAGTATCGGGATCGACCGCCCCGGTCTCGCGCACAGAGGCCGCGATCTTCTCGGCCATATAGAGGGAGAGGTTCCATCCGATGTGACGCGCAAGATCGTTGCGGTTATGGCTCCACGTCTCCCGGACCATCCTTGCTATGTAGTGCCAGGCCTTTTCACCCAGGATATTCCGGATCGGCCCCGAATCGCCCGAATGCACAAAGCGCCGGATAGCCTCCGGACTATCCTGATTGATGTCGTCCAGCACCTTGAGGAGCTTCTTCTCATTCTGATACCCGCCCGCTGCCATGATCCTTTCCCGCCACAGGGGCTGTTCGCTCGGTAGTATAGGCCCGACGAAGCCCTCTTTGGTTAGCAATCTTTGAAACTCCCATCTCTTCGGCAGGCGCGATATCAGATGCTCGACTGCTCGCAGATCGGTCGTCGCCTCGTTAAGGACGCTATGCAGAGCCACCTCATACAGGGCTCTCGGACGAGACCGTCCCTCCCTATCGTCCTGTATATGCATTACCTCATGTACGATCGTGTAAACCCACTGCCACTTCCAGAGCGGGTAATTCCTCTTCCCCTCGCGCGGCTCGAGGGCGACCCCGATCTGGTTTGCGTAGCCGTCCTCCGTCCAGTACCCCCAGTGCACGCCGTGGTATCGCTCCATAAGCAAAAGGGAGGCGGCCCAGGACTTCCTCCGGACGAAGAGGATCTTTTCGCCGCCTTCGAGGCCGTCGGCTTCCGTCTCCAGATCTTCCAGGGCAAGCTTCAGAAGCTCCTGTTCGTCGCTCGGCAAATCGGCGCGCGCAACGACGCATCCCGGGGTCTCGCGAAGCGCCTTGACGAGCGCCATCGTGCTGCCGTCACCTTTCATGCGATCGCGGACCTCACCGGTCCTTCGGCGCGCCTGGGTCAATGCTCTTTCAAGCGAGCGCTCTTCCTTCAGGAGTGCCTCCGGGTCATACCCGGACCTCGTCAAGGGATCCGTGCGAATCCTTTCCAATCTTTCTTTTATCCTGCTGACATAAAATTCAAGAGTCGCGTAACCGATATCCGCGCTCGCTTCGATGCGCTCGCTCCTTATTCTCGTCGCACGGTTGTCCGGCGTATTGACGCCGCGCGACGAGATGCGCGGATCCCCTTTCTTGCTGGCTCCTGGACCCTCGTCTCCGGGTGAAGCTATAGGATGTGCGGAGGGTTCGTTCAAGTCCTCAAGATTCACGGTGCTCACATCGATCTCATCGAACGTCCCGGCGCGGATATCCCGTTCATTTTCGAGATAGTCGAGGAGGGTGAGGTTCTTCTCGATCCAGGGATGCTGAACGCGAACCGTGGAGGCACCGTTGCGTGGAGGAATGCTGGTTACTTCGGGGTGGCGATGGAGGGCCTTGGTGAGCTCGGCCACTAAAGTTTGGCGGCTCGGATCCTGTCGGAGGGCGGGGGCCAACTCTTCAAAAAACCGGTCATCAAGATACCCGAAGACCGCCTCTTTGTAGTCATCTCTCAGATGACAGGTAGTCCGCAACGCCTTGACCTCCTGCCGCAATCGATCGACGGCCCGGGGAAGCGCCGCCGTATCGACCGCACCGGCTTCGAGCCAGCCAAAGATGTTGAGGATGTTCTGTTTGGCGCGTCGCTCATTGAGCTGCCATTCCATGAGCCTCGTGATAGTGCGGGCATACGTGTCGTCAAATAAAAGGATCGTCCTCTTAAAGTCGTAGCCAAGCATCGGACTACAGCGAAATGTCAGTTCAATATAATCGCCCTCGTGCTCCTGATCCCTCTGATCCCTCCCCTCGAGCCTCATCCTCCCGAGATCAAGCTCATGGAGAGCATTTCTGCCGTAAGCGACTTGCCCGGCCGTACCATCGGACTTCGCCGCATCACCTCCATCAAGCGCGAAACCGATCGCCACCGCTATGTCATGCGAAAAATGGTTTGCCTGCACATGGTCATTTTCAAGACTGCCCCGATAAGCGCTTAAAAGAGAGTCGAAGACGATCGGAATGATGAGCGTCCTGCCGCTATACGGCCCATCGTGGGGGGTAAAATATCGGAATCCATTCTTTTCCAACAATTCCTCTCCCCGCCCCCCGGCATCAAGACCAAATGTTTTCAGGAGCGCTTCAGCATCTTCCCGAACGCACTCCCTCTTAAGCTCCCCTCCCACATACGACAGCTGGCCAGATGGTATCAAACCATGGAGGATCCCCCGCGTACCGGCGTAACCAAGGATAAGCCCGGATGTCTGTATCATAACGGGCTCAAGACTATTACGCAGGAAGGCCCTGATCGCGCGGTCGGCCGTCAACGGCTCGACATCAAACCGATTCAGCGCGCGGGGATCAAGATTGGCGACGGCATATCGGTCGAAGATGCTATCCGGATCGGAAAAGATAGCATCGGCGGTCAGCGCGCGGGATCCGGAGCCGCTGAAAAATAGTGACGATCCGAGATGACCGAATTGGTCGTTCTCCATCGCGAATAAATAAGGGAGAAATCTGTCCGATACGGATAGAGCGCCCCGGGTGATCATAGCGGCATAAACATTCCCTAAGGCGGTGGCAACGGCTCTTCGAAGATGCCCATATGCGTCCTTGAGCAGTTCTTCCAACACCGTACAATCAACTTCCTGACCTCGGTCGACTCTGGCAACATACCCCTTTTCGACGCCGCCAATAACGGCTCTGCAGAGATCTATGGGAGCGGTATCAAGGAATTGTGCGAGATCCTTAAGATCGCCTTCCCGGTTGCGGTTGGCCAGGGCGGCGCAGGAGGTTTCGAGAGCGGTCGCAACCGCTGCGCGGACAACAGAGGGTGCTCCGTGACTTCCTTTGAGCACTGTGTCTCGATACCATTCCTGAAGTAACGCCCTGTTCAATTGCAGAAGCTCCCGATCGGTAAGGGCGTCCCCAATCCCTCGCGCTCTCGCTAATAATTCTCGTGAATCGGTATCGAGATACACAAAGAGGCCTTCACCGATCTTATAAAGGTCCGGCATCCGCATGAGGTCATTGAGGGCAGCCAATAGATCCTCGTCCGGCATAGTATCAAGCTGATCGCGTTCCCGTCCAAGCCTTTTGACTACCCTTGTATGAGGCAAGAACTTGGATCGTAACAAATGGCGCAGGGTATTCATGTCGAGATCGCGCCTACGGAAGAATGAGTCGTCTCCATCCATCCACATGGACCTAACCCCCGCGAGATCCGCGAGGCGGACGTCCCGGCCATTGTCTATCATAGCGGTGTAGACACTGCCAAGAGCGATCACCGCGGCGGCGCGGTTATACGCGTCCGGATCCTCGAGCATTGCTTCAAGCTCCGCGAGATCGACCTCCTGACCATCGTTTACCATGGCGACATACGTGCGCCCTAAAGCGGTGGCCGGAGCGGCGCGAACCTTTTCGTCCTCATCCGCTTTCTTATGGCTCTCGGAGGCAACGTTGGCGGCTTGGCGAGCGCGCTCCCTGCTGTCGTACTCGGCTACATCCCCCAGCTTGGCCATTATATCCTGTATGTAGTTACGATCACCATCCTCGCCTTGCTCGGCGATGGCGGCGCTGCGCTCCTCAAGGGCGCGGCGAAGTTCGCTGCGCAGGTATACCGGCGCGCTTTTAAAGAATGCCGCGTACTCTTTAAGACCAACCTCTTCGCCGCGCCCTGCGAGGGCAACGTAGATCGGAACGAACGCTTCGGAGGAGACCGACAGCGCCATAAGCAGCGCCCGCTCCTCGTGCCGCAACCTCTTGTCGTCGCGATGGCCCTCTCCTTCCCCCTCGCTCATCGAAGGTCCGGCGGGCAAACCTTCCGCCGGGTGAACCTCGCGCCCGCTCGATGAAGACCGCGGCGGCGTATTACCCGCGCCATCGGGACGCGCCGCATCCGGCTCCGGGCTCTCACGGGGGGCTAAAGCGGCATCCGGCAGCAGCTCCTCGATAAGAAGCTCACCGGCCAGCGCGTTTTCTATAAGCGCCCTGTCTTTGAGCCGATTCGGCGCCGGTCCTTTGTAGGTCGCGCGGAAGAGGCGCGCGGCCCCCTGCCGGTCGTTGACGGAGAATTCGACGACGCCCTGATCCCCTTCTTCCGCGGCGACCTTCTCGGCTTTAAGGATCCGGATCGCCTTGACGGCCCGGCCCTTCTCGGTGCCGTCGATCGACCATTTCCAGCGGCTCATCGAACGCGCCACATCGATACCACGCAAGGCCGAGACCGCAGCAAAAGTGATCTCTGCCTCGATATCAGCCGTAACTTCCACATCTTTATCGCGCAGAGCCTTGAAGATGCTTTGAGTGGCAAGCTTACAGGAGGAGGTCTGGAGGTCTTGGAGAGGATACGCCCAGGCGATGTCGAATCCGAGCATTGCCAGGACGGTGAGGATCGCGCTTATTTTAATTAGTAGTTTATACTTTGCCATGTCTTTTTCTCAAAGCGCTTAATACTTTATATTCCAGGTGCAGGGAAACGGAGATATAATATATTCTATCTAAACCATATAATTATAATGATTATTAGCACATAGACAAGGCCAATAATATTAATTTTTTGTATCTTAACACACATGTGAAAATCCTGACTTCGGTTGACAGTTTTGGTAAAATGGGTCCTGAGGGAGGTATATGTTATGACTCGGGCCAAGAAGGATATTAATCGTAAGTTGAGAATATTGAATTATGAGAAGGTAAATAGTAACGTCTCAAAGACATGCCGTCATTTTGGTATTCGCCGGGATTTTTTGGAATAATTATTTCATTAGTGATAATAACCTCTTTGCTTTTGAAGGTTGGGGGCTTCCCTGCCTCTTGCTTTGTTTCTTTACAGCCGGCTGCAAATAGTAATGGTAACAATAGTGAAGAAATAAGCAATCCCTTTATGGCTGCTTTCATATTTCCTTTCATTTGACTACGCTTGATCTTTCTCTGCTTCAAGGAATGTGAGGATTGCCCCGCTAGTCGATCGGGGACGTTCCCTAAAGTGCCACCCTATCAGAACCTAACAGCAGAGAATTCAATAAGTTGCAACAGCAGTTATATCACTCTGAGAATCATACGGTTATAACACAAAAGCCTGTCCCTTCGGGGAACGTCCCTAAAGTCCTAAAGTCTGGTGAAATCTATGAAAGGATTTTGCCGGACCACGGAAATAAAAAAGCCTGATCCCATATTTTGGAACCAGGCTACAGCAACTACTTTTCTATTATTATAACGCTACGCCACCTTTAAACGCGAGGCTCGTCGGCTGGAAATCTTGGGGAAAGAAATGCTCAAGCCCCGCCCGAATGACCGCGCTATCTTGATCATGGTTTCAAGTGTAAGGTTTTTCTCTTCTCCGGTCTCGATCTGAGAAATAAACTGCTGGCTGACGCCGAGCCGCTTCGCCAGATCAGCCTGCCGGAGATGCTTTTCTTCCCTCATCTCAGCGATCTTCTGCGCCAAAGCAACCTTTGCGCACTCGAGCTCATAGAGCTGCTTAAACTCTTTCTTTTTCAGTTTCTCTTTTAAACTGATATCCACATTCTCTATTTTAACTTTTCCCATTCTTACCACCTCGCAATTCGATCAGTTCTATATTAGCACCACAAGCTTCTACCTTGGCCTTCCTCTTAATACACAATTTAAGATCGCCTTCTGGTATCCTTTTCACATATTTCTTTATCGCGTGAACCAATATCGCACGATCGCGTAAATAAAAAAAATAAAATATCCTGTTGTCCCTAGGCCGCAGCTCATATATGCCATTTCTTAAATAATCCGCCATCGGCCTGCGCAGATTATGGCCCTGATTCTTCAACTCGTTGATATATGCGTATACTTTTGCCTGCTCCTTTTCTGTCAAAAAATCAATAAACTCCTTGACCGGTAGGCATCCATCTTCATCAATAAAGTGATATACGCCTTGAAGCATATCAACCTTCACTATAAAGTATACAAGCTATAACTTGTTTTGTCAAGGTCTTCTTTATAATTTTTCCTGTGCCCAAAATGTGCCTATAGGACGTCAAAAATACTCTGAAATCCTACGAACAGATACAAAAATCATCTTTCAATATGACTCCGTAATATTCTATTTTCTCGATGGAAAACTGCTTAAATATGGCGGAGGAGGTAGGCCTGACTACGCCCTTCGGGCTTCGTCAGGTAAAATTCTTTTCTTCAGATTATGGCCTGCCATACGAAGCCTACTTCTATGAATAACATTCATAATGGCGAAGTATGGCGGAAAGGCAGGGTCTACTTCGCCTTTCACTACATAAACTCCGGTGGGGCTTCGTAGGACCTTTCTCGGGCCATTCTACTTCGCCAATTCCTTCGAAGCCGCATCGTGAAAACGATGCGGCGAAGAAGAATGGCGGAAAGGCAGGGATTCGAACCCTGGGACCCCTTTTGGAGGTCACACGCTCTCCAGGCGTGCCCGTTCGACCGCTCCGGCACCTTTCCTTTAGGTGTAATGATATAATAGAAAATCCAGAATTTCAATTTCCTTCAGCATTATAACATGAAAACCTTGCTTTTCATATTCCATTGTGTTATTTTATCTCCAGGGTGCGCCCGTAGCTTCCGCCTTCGCCCTAGAGCATGCGAAGCGCTGGTAAGGCTACGGCGGACTTCGCCCTCTATAAGTTATATACGTGTAGGCTCAGCAATTATTGTGCTAAGCTATGTTTAGGTGCGCCCGTAGCTCAATTGGATAGAGTAACTGGCTACGAACCAGTAGGTTGGCCGTTCGAACCGGCCCGGGCGCGCCATTCTACTACGTCTTTCAATGCGTAAAGTTCTGGTAGGGCTTCGTAGGAATAGCAGAGGTTCTGTGTAGCCGTACCATAATTTTGCGTTTCGGGCGGCGAAGCAGACCGGCCCGGGCGCGCCACTGAATTTCGCTTTAGTTTTATCTATGAGCGAAATTCGTCCCGAAGCCTGTCCCGAAAATTTCTACCGAAATTTTCGGGACGCTTAGGCAAGGGATACTTTATCACCGAGGATCGAATAAAAAAGAGGTTTAAAAGAAAAGGCGGGCTTGCCACAAGGGCCCGCGACGCTTTTCGACGAAGGATTTTTAATGTCGAAGATCGACCGGATATTCATGTCAGAAGCGCTCAAGGAAGCGAAGAAGGCCTTCGACGCCGATGAGGTGCCGGTCGGTGCGGTCGTCGTCAAGGACGGCAAGATAATCGCGCGGGCTCACAATCAGATCCGGCTCTTAAGGGACCCGACCGCTCATGCTGAAATGATCGCGATCACCCAAGCAGCCGGGTACTTGCGCAACGAGCGGTTGCTCAACACGACCGTGTATGTTACAATAGAGCCGTGCCTTATGTGCGCGGGCGCGCTCGTGCTCGCGAGGGTCAAAAGGCTGGCATATGGCGCATCTGACCCGAAAACCGGCGCATGCGGCTCTGCGGTAGATGTCAACGAACAAGGCCTCAACCATAAGATCGTTATCGCAAAAGGGATCCTGGAAGAAGAATGCGGATCTCTTATCCGTGGTTTTTTTGAAAAAAGACGCCGGGAAACCGCATCGGATAAAGAGTAGAATGATCCGGGCAACCTCCAAGGACCATCGTACCTTGATACCGAAAAGCCGCCATTCCACCGTACTTTTCCCTATTTTTTCTTCCTCACCCTGTCCTGCCATGCGCGCCGTTCCGGCGCGAGACCTTAAATCCCGGGGGGCTGTCCATGGATGTCGATGACGCGATCCGTTCACGCCGTTCGATCCGCACTTTCAAAAACACGCCCGTGCCGCGCGAGACCATCGAGGAACTCGTCGCGCTCGGCCAGTGGGCACCCTCGAACTGCAATGTCCAGGGCTGGCGTTTTATCGTCATCGATGACGTCGAACTTAAAACGAGGATCGTGGACCGCGGCGGCAGCCCGATAATCGCCTCGGCGCCGGTCGGGATAGTGGTGTGCTACGACCGCAGGTCGGCGAACGACGACTATCGCGATTGGCTGCAGAGCGCAGCTGCTGCTTCGCAGAATATCCTCCTTGGCGCGCACGCGCGGGGGCTCGGCTGTTGCTGGATCTGCCGCCTGCCGAGACCCGGCGACCTCCGGTCCCTTCTCAACATCGCACCGGCCTACGCTCCGGTGGCTTACCTTGCCATAGGATATCCTTTGGAGCGGCAGGAGACGATCGAAAGGCGGCGCCCGTGCGCGGAGATCTATACGTATAACCGTTTCCCCGGGAGCGTCGACAGAGGAGACGGGACGCTGCGGCTCCTTGTGAAAAGGACCGCGCGGAAGTGCTATTATGCATTGCCGCTCTTCCTCAAGAAGAAGATCAACCCTCTTATAGACCGCTATTGTGTGAAACACTATGAGAATTGACTTTTCTCAAAAAGGTCTTCCCCGCATCGTACATCGTATCGCGCGCGAATATGGATACGCGACCCGGAGACAATGGACCTACAAAGAGGTCGGACGGTTTTGGGATGACGTGGCCGACTACGACGAGATCAACAAAAAGACGTATTCATATGCACGGCGTTTTATTGACGGAATGAACCTTTCCGCCATCCCTGACAACTCTTACGTACTCGACATCTGCGGCCGAACGGGCAACGGGACCATCCATTTTCATGCGGGCGGCAAAATCGCGCGTGCCGTATGCATGGATGTATCGCCGAGAATGCTTGATATCTGCAGGAGAAGGTGTGAGGAGCGTTCCATAAATTCCACGGCGGTGCTGTTCGACGCTCTGCCGCTGCCGTTCCGGGACCATGAGTTCGACGCGATCCTCTGTTTTGAGACCATCGAGCATATGCCCGAACCCGGGCGCTTTCTGAAAGAGCTTGCAAGGATACTGAGGCCCGGCGGCGGGCTGCTTCTCACCACTCCGAATAGAATATGGGAGCTCGGCCACCGGCTTGCGGCGATACTGGCCCTGCACCACAGCGAGGGCCCCCATAGATTCCTGAGGAGGAGCGCGATCCTGCGCATGGCACGGGAGGCCCGGCTGTCACTCGAGAGAGAAAAGACGACCGTACTTATCCCGTGCGGCCCGAGACTGCTCACCGCATTCAATGAATGCCTTGAGCGCACCCTCCCTGAGCGGGTGTTGCGCGCGGTCGCGCTGAGGAGAATATTCGTGTTCCGGCGGCCTCTCCCTGCCCGTGGTGAGGCCTGAAAACGCGGATGACGAAAGCGGCGAAAATGCTATCCATTGTGGTACCTGTGTACAATGAGAGGTCGGCCGTCAAAGGCTTCATCGACGAACTCAACGAAGCGTGTGAGGGACTCGGCATGCAGACAGAATGCATCCTCGTCGATGATTGCTCCGATGATGGGACATCGGACATCCTAAGGACGTGCCGTATGAAGGTGGTCCGCCACAATGCCAATTTGGGATACGGCGCATCTCTCAAGACCGGCATCAACGAAGCACAAGGCGACATGGTCTGCATCATCGACTGCGACGGCACATATTCTCCTCACGACATTAAGAACCTCGCTCCCCTCATAAGCCGCTTCGATATGGTCGTCGGAGCGAGGGTAAGGTCCGGGAGGTCCCTTTTCCCTCTTTACCAGAGGGCCGCCAAGCATCTTGTGCACATGATGCTGCGCTGCGCATCCCGACAGAAGGTCCTTGATATTAACTCCGGCTTCAGGATCATGAGGAAAGATGTTGCAAAGAAATATTATCCTATCCTGCCCAACGGCTTTTCATTTACATCGACCATTACGTTTGCCATGCTTCTCGATAACCACACTATACACTACGTCCCGATAGATTATCGCGAGAGGCGCGGGAGATCGAAGATCAACACATGCCGCTATACCGCGCAGTTCATCATGAGCTTCTGGAAGACGCTCCGGTACCTGAGGTTCGGGGCTCGAAAGAAGATGGTGCATGAAGATCAGCGATAAAGCGCTCATCGTATCCTACGTGGCCTTCGGACTTGCGGCGAGCTGGGCCTTGCTTGCGCACGATCCGCTCATCGGATTTGACGGTTTCAGATACGGGATCTTGGGAAAGAACCTGGCCTGCGGCCAGGGATATACGTTCAGCGGCCGCCCGCACATATGGTTCCCGCCCTTTTATCCGTTCGTGGTGGGCATCTTCTATATGTTCATACGGAATGCGGAGGCGGCCGCCCGCACAGCGTCTCTCGTCTCCTTTGCGGCCGCATCGGTCCTCTTTTTTAAATTGGCCTATCTTGGATACGGCAGGCGTGCCGCGCACCTATCGACCATCATGTTCGTTACCAATACGCTCCTGTTGACCTACTCGCATCGCATTTATCCCCATTCGCTTGACACAGCGCTCGTCATCGCCAGCCTCTACTGCGCGCTCGCCATCATTAAGGATGAAGCGGTACCGTATAAGAGGGCCTTCGCTGCGGGCGCTTTGCTTGCGTGTGCCGTTTTAACTCGTCCGGACAACATACTATTGTTTATGGCGATCGTGATCCTGATCCCTGTTCTGAAAAAAGGGCGCGTTCCCGCAAGGGTTGTAGCGTCCGCATGCATCGCCGTTACCGTGATAGCGCTCGTCTTCCCCTATGTTTATTACCTGCGCCTCAACACCGGGATTTGGACGCCCACCATGAAGATCATAACCCTGCAATATTACGAGTATGTGAAGACGGGCAAAAGCTACGGAACGCTTCCTTCTAATGAAGAATTTTTATTGTACGTCAGAAATCTTCATGCGCACCTCGGGGAACTGTCCGGGAGATATTTCTCCGGATCCATAAAGATGATTACGGAGCTTTTCTTTAATACCCTGCGTCCTCTCGGGGTATTTGCCTGGGCGCTGATTATCCTTGGTTTACGGGAAAAGGCGGCCGGGCCCGATAACAGAAGAGCGGACATCCTGATCGCGGGGAGCCTCGCCGTTCTCGCCATCTACCCTTTCGGGAACACCCGGCCGCGCTACTTCATATGCGCTATCCCGGCGCTCCTGTTATGGGCGGGCAGAGGGGCTGAAAACGCCTATCTTTTCCTCCGCTCACGGCTGCCTTCTGCGCGGCAAAGAGGGTACAGCGCACTAGGTGCCGTTGCAGTAGGGGCCTATTGTATATGTGCGGCTCATATAACCGCCGTCGACACTTCTGGTCCGGTGCCATATCCGGAGACAGAGCATAAGGCAATGGGGCTGTGGATGGGAGCGCACATCGCGGACATTGAACAAAAAAGGATCTGCTCGACTCAGCCTTTCGCCTCTTTCTATTCCGGAGGGATCCATATGGCGTGGCCGCCTTTAATACCATACAGGACTTTTCGGTCATTGCTTCATTATATGAAGGAGACACATATAGATTATCTCGTCGTCGATGAGTTCTCGGTGCGCACCATAAAGGATGCCGGCGACCTCTTCTCTTCATTACTAAATGGGCCGGACGAATATATGGGTTTGACGAAGGTCCATACAATAAGTGCGCCAAAAAAGATAATCTTATACAAATATACGGGAGATGCCCGCGATCCCTCCCCGGGGTAACACCATGCCCTGGGCGGGAGACTGCGGACGCTGAGATCATCGCAGGATGCGTGAGAACCGTTTCTCCTTAAGGGTCACGATATGATATAATTACGTTCTGCACGGAAGCGAGCCGATGCTGCGTCTTCACAAGACCTTTTTCTATCGAAATTCCTGCGAGCGTGTTATAATGATACATAATATAAGGAGAAGTATTTAAATGGTCTTTTCTCCCGCACACATCCCCGGGCAAGCCGGAGTTTTCGCACCTGCCTCACGGTGAGGCAGGTGCGAAAACGGATAAATTTTTCTAAGAGCCGTGAAGGGACGTATGGATATCCAAAGAATATATGAACTAAGGTTCCCGGAGAAAACGTGCGGTAAAAGAGACGATATGTGGCGCATATTGTGCGGATATTTTTTTCAAAAACATGTTCCGGTCGACTCCACTGTGTTAGACATCGGTTCGGGTTACTGCGAGTTTATCAACAACATACGAGGTTCAAAAAAATATGCGTTGGATATAAACGAAACTACCCGTAAATACGCGCATACGGATGTCGACGTTGTTATAGGCCCTTCCACAGATCTATCTTTTTTGAAGGATAACTCCGTCGATGTTGTGTTTATGAGCAATTTTTTAGAGCACCTTGTATCTAAAGACGATATTGTGAAAACTCTTTTGGAAACCTTTCGGGTTTTGAAACCGGAAGGCCGGGTAATGGTCTTAGGGCCCAATATCCGGTATCTGTGCGGAGAATACTGGGACTTCTTTGACCATCATATTCCTTTAAGCGACAAAAGCGTGTGTGAGATATTGCAGGTCACCGGTTTCTCGATCGTGCTGTCGATACCCAGATTCTTGCCATACACTACGAAGAGCGCGATCCCTCAGGCCCTGTTTTTGGTCAAAGCGTATTTGCGCATACCCTTTATGTGGAGGGTGTTAGGCAGGCAAATGCTCGTAATAGCGAAGAAGACGTGTACGATATAATGGAACATCCGCCGAAGCACCATGTCGCATTCATCCCCGGGCAAGCCCGGGGTCTTCCCTGCCTGACGGTGAGGCAGGTGCGAAGGCGGATAAATAGTGTCATACGCCTTATTGTGTCATTGACGCGCTAAGGTGCGTACAAAGTGATCGATAAGAATTCGGAGAGGTCGCCTAGTGGCCGAGGGCGGCGGTTTGCTAAACCGCTGTACTGGTTAAAGCCGGTACCCAGGGTTCAAATCCCTGCCTCTCCGCCATAATTTGCGTTTCAAATTAACATAGACGTCCTAAAAATGTACATCCTATACGTTTGCAGGGTGTCCTAAAATAGGCTGTCTGCAACTCATTGAATATACAATGGCATACGTAGTCTTTGCACGTAAATATCGCCCTCAGGCCTTTGACGAGGTCGTCGGCCAGGAGCACATCACCACGACCCTGAAGAACGCGATCGCGCTCGACCGCGTCGCCCACGCATACCTCTTTGCCGGGCCGCGGGGCATAGGCAAGACCACGACCGCCCGCATATTCGCCAAAGCGCTCAACTGCGAACTCGGGCCCACACCGGCGCCATGCAACCGGTGTACACACTGCCTCGAGATCACGCGGGGCTCACACCTCGACATCCTGGAGATAGACGCCGCATCGAACCGCGGCATCGACGAGGTCCGCAGCGTGAGGGAGAACGTGAAGTTCTCCCCTTCGAGGGCGAGGTTCAAGATCTACATCATTGACGAGGTCCACATGCTCACGACGGAGGCATTCAACGCTCTCCTGAAGACGCTCGAGGAACCGCCGCCTCACGTGAAGTTCATATTCGCGACCACCCAGCCGCAGAGGGTCCCCCTCACTATACTCTCACGGTGCCAGCGTTTTGACTTCAGACGCATATCGAATGCCGGGATAATCGAAAGCCTGAAAGAGATCTCCAAAAAGGAGGCCCTCTCCGTCGACGATGAGGCCCTTGCGCTCATCGCGGCACACGCGGACGGGAGCATGAGGGACGCGGAAGTGATGCTGGACCAGATCGCGTCCTTCACCCAGGGGAAGGTTTCCGGGGACGATGTCACGAAGATGCTGGGGGGGGTGGACGCGGATATCCTTTTCCGCCTCGTCGATGCGATCGCGTCCAAGGACGCCTCTTCAGCCCTCCAGATAGTGGACGAACTCATCCGTAACGGGAAAGACCCCGTCCAGTTATTGACGAACCTCGTCGAACATCTGAGGAACGTCCTCGTTGCGAGGGTTGCGAAAAGCGCGCCTTCGCTTGCGGATTCCTCTTCGGATACCGTCGCGCGGCTGATCCGCGCGGGCGAGCCTTTCTCGGTCGAAGAGATCCTCTATTCTCTCTACGCGCTCTCCGGCGCTATAGACCTCGCGAAGAAGACGTCCCTCACGAGGATCCCGCTTGAGATCGCGCTCGTGAAACTCTGCGAACGTTCTCATATCGTATCCCTGGACGAGATCCTCAAAAGACTGAAGGGCCTGGAAGGCACCCTCGCAACGCGCCCCTCGCCGCCCGTCACACCGCGCCGTGCGGAGGAGGGTCCCGCGAGCGCTGCTCTCCGGGCCGCGCCGCCCGCCGAACTTCCGAACGAAGACCCTGCCGGACCTCCGGCTAAAGCCGCGGTGGGGCCTGCGGAGGAACCTGCGACCGGACCTCCGGTCACGCACGCGGAGGGCCGGGATAAGAGCCTCGGGGAGATCTTACGCTCATGGCAGGCGGTGCTGAATAACATTAACGCAAAGAAGATCTCCGTCGCCTCCTATCTCCAGGAGGGGACCCTTCACGCGGTAGAGAACGGCACCATCGTGATCTCATTTCCGAAAGCATGCAGGTTCCATAAAGAGTCCCTCGAAGCGAACGGAGAGAATAAGGCGCTCATCGAGGAGTCGATCAGCGAAGTCCTCACGTCCGCTTACAGGGTACGGTTCCTCGTCCTCGAGGATGGGAGTGACGATGCCCCCTCCCCGCCCCGGGAACCGCGCAGCGGAATGAACAACGTGAATCGAAATAACGGGCCGCGGCCTGAAGGCGGAAAGGCGTCGAAGAAGATAGATCCGGCTATTGAGTACGCGATCGATATATTCGACGGACAACTGCTATCCAGAGAGAAGGTCTCGCCAAAGGATAAGCCATGACGGGCAGCTTTCCTGATTCCATGAAAAATCTGGTCGAGAGGATAGGACGCCTTCCGGGAATAGGGCCCAGGACGGCCCAACGGCTCGCTTTCCACATCCTGAAATCCTCCCGGCAGGAAGCCGAAGGACTTGCTAAGGCCATTATTAACGTGAAGGAATCCGTGAGGTTCTGTAAGATATGCAATAACCTGAGCGATGAAGAGATATGTAAGATCTGCGGCGATCCCGCGCGAACCAAATCGACTGTCTGCGTCGTAGAGGAGCCAAAGGACATAGTCGCTATCGAAAAAGCCGGAAACTACGGAGGCGTCTACCACGTCCTGCTGGGGAGCCTCTCCCCGCTGGACGGCATTGGACCGGATGACCTTAAAATAAGGGAATTGGTAGAGCGTATAAAAAGGGAAAAGCCGACTGAGGTGATAATCGCCACGGACTTCAATACAGAGGGCGAAGCGACCGCCCTCTATCTCGTAAGGGAGCTCAATCCCCTCGGCATCAAGGTTACGAGGGTCGCATACGGCATACCTGTTGGGTCAAGCCTTGAGTATGCGGATGGGGCGACCATCTTCAAGGCCTTTGAGGGCAGGCGCTTGCTATAATTACATATAGTAGCCATACTCCCGAGTTTCCATGTGGAGTATAGGCGCTTGTTATAGTTACACATAGTAGCCACACTCCCGGGTTCCCATGTGGAGTGTAGGCGCTTGCTATAGTTACACCTAGTAGCCACACTCCCTAGTTTCCACGTGGAGTGCAGGCGCCGGATCACTGCAGGTGGCTAGCGCTGCGGCCCGAAGGGCTCGGGCAGGGGAAGTAATCCCTTGACACGAATTGCTTTATTTGTTATAGTTTCAAGATATGAAATTATACGGGTGGTGTAGTTTCCCTCGCAAAAGGAGGATATTATGGGCATAATGGAAGCTATCAGAAAGGGTTTCGGAATAGGGACGCGGAGCATAGGGTTAGTCCTTATACTATTCATATTCAATGCCGTATGGGCCGTGGGCAGCATTCCGCTCATCCCCACACCGGCCCCTCTCCCTCCTGCGGCAGCACCTGCCCTCGCACCGGCAGCAATAGCACCTGCGCCTGCAACGGGCGCAGCAGCTTCTCCCGCGCCTGCAGCGACACCGGTTCCTTTCCCTGCCCCTGCACCGCTCCCGGCCGCTGCGTACGCCTTCGCGATAGTCTTCATGCTGGTGAGCATATTCATGCAGGGTGGTACCATTGGCGTCGTGAGAGACCACATAAAGACGGGATCGACCCTCCTGGGCAAATTCGCGTCGTACGGTCTGAAATACTATCTTCGCCTGTTCCTCCTCGGGCTTTTCATCATCTTCGTCGTCCTGATCGTCGCGCTGATCGCCGCGACGCTCATCGTGTCCACAGTGCCGCTCAAACAGGCGGCGGTTACCGTTATTGCATCTGTGATAGCCACGGCCTTAGGCATCGCCGGTATCTATTTTATCCTGCTTCTCACATTGGCGCCCTACTCGATGGTGTCCAATGAGGCGGGCCTCATTGCGGGCATAAAGAACAGCATACGCGTGGTGAAGGGATCGTTCTGGAAGATCCTGGCGCTGCTCCTGCTCCTCATCCTGATCTCCCTCGGCGTCGGGTTTGTCGCCGGCTTCATCACCGGCATCGTCACGATCGCCTTGCCGATGAAGGCCGGGCAGGTCATCATAGGACTGGTCAATAGCATCTTCAACAGTTATCTGGGGATCGTGATGATAGGGGCTTTCATGTCAATGTATCTTGCCCTTTCGCAAACAGTCCCTGTCGCGAGTACGGCGATACCTCCGGCACCGCCTCCCCCGCCGCCGAAGGGCGCGAGCGTATAAAGACATAATGCATATGAAAGAGACGATCGAGATCCGCTGGCACGGCAGGGGAGGACAGGGCGCCGTAACGGCCGCAAAGATAGTCGCGGACTCCGCTGTCTATGACGGCAAATTTGTGCAGGCGTTCCCGGAGTTCGGAGCTGAGAGGGCAGGGGCGCCGGTGAAGAGCTTCAACAGGATCAGCCCCGAACCCATCTATATCCACTCACAGATAGAGAACCCCGATGTCGTGGTGGTTCTCGACCCCACCCTGCTTGACGCGGTCAACGTCTGCGACGGCCTTTCTGACGGCGGGATCCTCATCGTGAATACGACCGAGGCGCCCCAGGACATAAAGAAGAGATGCCGGGCGGAGCGGTTCAAGGTATATACCGTTGCGGCGACCGATATATCCCTGCGGGAGCTTAAGAGGAACATCCCGAATACGCCGATGGTCGCGGCGCTCGTGAAGATCACGGGGATACTGAAACTCGACGCGGTGATAGAGAACTTCAAGAAGAAATACGCGGGCAAATTCAGGCCTGAGGTCATAGAGGCGAACGTGAGGGCGATGAAGGCAGCGGCGGACGAGGTAAGGTCTGAAGAGACGGTTGATAACCAGGTGGGGAGCGCATAATGGGTAAGGCTCCGGGATGGAAAGAGATCCCGATAGGCGGGATGATCCCCGAAAAGGCGACGTCCCGCAACTACAACACGGGCTCGTGGAGGGCATTCAGGCCCGTCTGGCACAAGGAGAAATGCATCCAGTGCTCGCAGTGCTGGTACGTGTGCCCGGACTTCGCAATCCTCACGGACGAGAACGGAAAGGTGTGCGGGGTCGATTACGGTTTCTGTAAAGGGTGCGGCCTCTGTTCGAGGATATGTCCCGTGAAGCCCGAGAAGGCGATCACGATGATCAAGGAGTCGGAAGCAGAGAAATAGAAACGTAAAAAAGGAATAGCCGGATGTCTAAAGCAGAAGCATTGACAGGCAACGATGCGGTCGCGTACGCGATGAAGCAGATAGACCCGGACGTCGTCGCCGCCTATCCGATCACGCCCCAAACGTCGCTCATGGAGAAATTCTCCGAATTCGTCGCCGACGGGGAGATCGACACCGAGCTCGTCCTCGTCGAATCCGAGCACAGCGCGATGAGCGCGACGATAGGCGCCTCGTCCGCGGGAGCGAGGGCGATGACCGCGACCTCGAGCCAGGGTTTCGCGCTCATGTGGGAGATGGTCTATATCGCCGCGGGCCTGCGGCTCCCGATCGTCATGCCCCTCGTGAACAGGGCCCTCTCCGCGCCCATCAATATCCACTGCGACCATTCTGACGCGATGGGAGGCAGGGACTCCGGCTGGGTCCAGCTGTGGAGCGAGAACG
Organism: uncultured Planctomycetia bacterium; assembly: GCA_964354545.1. Taxonomy (GTDB): domain Bacteria; phylum Omnitrophota; class Gorgyraeia; order 2-01-FULL-45-10; family JAHFGN01; genus CAYHAE01. Next base: position 7,336 of record CAYHAE010000023.1, on the reverse strand, counting down.
CCCAGGAGGCATACGATAATACGGCACAGGCGGTGCGGATCGCGGAAGACCCGTCCGTCCTTCTGCCGGTGATGGTGAACTTCGACGGTTTCATCATCAGCCACGGCGTGGAGAACGTCGTTATCCGCGATGACAACGCGATCAAAAAGTTTGTGGGCGAATATAAACCGAAGCACTATCTCCTCGATACGAAAAAGCCGATCACTGTGGGCCTCCTCGACCTCACGGACTACTACTTCGAGCACAGGCGCCAGATCGCGGAAGGGATGAGGAACGCGTACGGGGCCATCGAGAAGGTCGCCGGAGAATTCAACAATGCCTTCGGCACCGCGTACGCGAACGTCATGCCGTACCGGATGGAGGATGCCGAGATGGCCGTCGTCGGCCTCGGTTCGACGATGGGGACCCTCAGGATGGTCATAGATGAATACAGGGCCAGGGGCGTGAGGGTCGGGGCCTTGAAGATAAGGGTCTTCAGGCCGTTCCCGCAAGAAGAGCTCGTGAAGGCGCTTAAAGGCCTTAAGTCGGCCGCCGTATTGGACCGTTCCGATGCCCTCAACGGGATATCGGGGCCGCTCTTTACGGAGATCCAGTCCGCGCTCTACGGGAAGTCGGTGGCGCCGGTCGTAAATTATATCTATGGGCTCGGCGGAAGGGACGTCACCCTGGGCGACCTGAGACAGGTCGTCGAGGACTTGATCCGCGTCGCAAAGGCCGGCAAGGTCGAACGGCAGCTCACCTACATGGGAGTGAGGGAATAGTCTGCTACGCAAATCCAATTAAAATGGCGGCATTGCTTCGCAGGACTATTTCCCCTTTGGGATAATTCCTCCGAAGCAATACCGGGTTTTTTGCGTGTAGTGCGAAGGAGAATAGATGGCGACGCTAAAAGAGCTTTCAAAACGGGAATCGGCGATGGCGCCGGGACACAGGATGTGCCCGGGCTGTACCGCGCCGATCATCGTGAAGCTCGTCACGATCGCCTCGACGAAGCCGCTCGTGGTCTCATGCGCGACGGGCTGCCTCGAGGTGTCGAGCACGATCTATCCCTTCACCGCGTGGAACTGCTCTTTCATCCACAGCGCCTTTGAGAACTCGGCCGCGACCTTGAGCGGGGTCGAGGCCGCGTACCAGGCGCTCAGGAGGCGCGGCAAGGTAAAGGACGAGATAAAGTTCATCGCCTTCGGTGGCGACGGCGGGACATATGACATCGGCCTGCAGTCCCTCTCGGGCGCCATGGAGCGGGGCCACGACATGCTCTACGTCTGCCTTCCTCCGGAGACGGAAATAATCCTTGAAGATGGTTCGATCGTAAGAATAGGCGAGTTTGTTGAGGAGACCATTAAACAATATGCAGAGAAGGGGTGCATTCCGCTTACTCCTCATTACATGCGGCCATCTCAAATTTATCAAGCGAGCAGTGAAAACGGCGAGGTGACATCTTTGCCGGTCAAGAAGTCGCTTCTCTCCTGGAATGGCAGAGAGTTTGTGCCCATGGAAGCTGTAAGAGTCCAGCGTAAGAATTCGCCGCAGACCTTGGTTAAACTTACCACCTCTTCAGGATTAATATTAAAATTAACAGAAGAACATCCTGTGTTAGTCGATGGCGAAAATGGTCCCGAGTGGAAAGAGGCGGCGCTGGTAAAGGCGGGGGATGAAGTGTACGCCGCCAGAAAAATACACATTTTTAATCACGATAAATTCTATGTGATAGACTTAGTATCAGAAAATAGAGGCATCTCGGTACCGCTATCGCCTTCAACGAAGGATCACATAAGCGAAGCATTGTGCGGGGAGTTCGGAAGTATAAAACGAGCGGCGGAATTGCTGCGGTTCAAGTCCTGGCAATTCACAGAAGCATCGAGGAGAGTGAATCTCTATGATTTGAAGCGGATTTGCCAACTGACGCCCGCACTAAAGTGGGAACAGATAAGAGACGGTGTCGATAAATGTGCCGTAAGGGGCGGAGGCGCGGTAAGGATCGGCCAGCCGCGGTTAAACGAGGATTTATTATATTTACTCGGACTAATATGCGCTGACGGATATATACGGAAGCGGAATTATGGAATAACGTTTATCAATAAAGATATAGCGCTGATTAAGGCTTTCGAAGATGCGTATAGCAAGGAGCTCAGAGGAAGAAAGATCAATAAGATTAAAGATAAGAACGGGGTCTGGTATGTGACGGTGGGCGATCCTATTATCTATACGTTAGCAAAGCGATTCGATATTAAAAAAGACCCGAAAGAATTAATAAAACTTCCAGAACCATTGATCGCCGCGTTCCTCATGGGATATTTTGACGGTGACGGCCATTGCAGCATTCTGAAACACAGACATTCGCAAGAAGCAAGGATCATCCTTTCAACCGTCGAGATGCAATTGGCAGATAGACTTCGTCTTATGCTTAGGAGGTTGGGTATTGCCGGATTTCAAGATAAAAGAGAGGGAAGGTTCGATATTACCATCTCTTCAATAGAAGATATAGCAAAATTCATAGAATTTATAGGAAGCAGATCTCCCGCAAAGAAAGCTGCGATGGAACGAGTCAAAATGTTGATAACAAGCCGGAAAGCGCGAGGTAAGTATTTCTCTTTGGCGCCGAAAGTATGCGGAAAATTACTTAAGGAAGTTTGCAAGAAACATAATATTTCTATCACGAGAGTAGATAAAAAGAGAAATATCTATTCTCTCGCCGCAGGCAGACGGCGTGCTACAAAACAGAAAATTAAGGAATATGTGCACAGGCTCGAGCATATTGTCAATAAAGAGCCTTTACTATATAAAATAAGAGATTTTCTCATAGATGATTTTTATCTCGATCCTATCCGAAAAATAGAAAAGGTAGACGCTACTTCTAAATACGTATACGATCTTACGGTCACTACAAGTCATGTATTCGTCCCAGAGGGCAAATTCGTGATTAGCAACTGTTACGACAACGAGGCTTACATGAATTGCCTCAGCACTGATTCCATGATAATGACGGAAGATGGCCTCAAGAAGATCGCCGAGGTAAAGACGGGTGACTTCGTCTATGCGTTTGACCAAAAGACATACCGGTTAGTCCTGAAGGAGTGCTCAGGCGTATTCGACAACGGCGTAAAAGATGTCTATGCACTCTCGACGCTCCACCACTCCATCAAGGCGACGTCAAACCATCCTTTCCTCGTGCTCAAGAGGAATGGCCGGGGAAAGACGAACGGGTTCGTCTGGAAGACGCTTGCTGAGATCAAAGTCGGTGACGAGGTCGTCGCTTTGAAGAATACCCCTGCGGCGAGGTCTCACACCTTCAATTTTAAGAAAGCCGAGAAGGGTGATTATAAAGTAAATAAGATCAATCGGATCAATATCCCGGACCGCTCGAGCTCGGACCTAATGAAATATCTGGGAATATACGTCGGCGATGGATGGGTCAGGCCGAAGAAGGCGGAAGTGGGATTCGCTGTTCCACAAGGGTCTGAGGCACGGCAAACCCTCGAGATTTTACAGCCGAGAGTGTTCGGCAATTCGGTGAGCAGGAGCGACGAAGAGTACGTCTACGTGAACTCCGTGAACCTTGCGCGGTTCATAGATTCTCTCGGGTTCAAGTCAGGGGCAAAGCACAAAACGGTACCCGGCTGGGTTTTCACGCTGCCGAAAGAAGAGAAGGAAGGTTTTGTCGAAGGTCTGATGTTGTCCGACGGTTATGAAACGGGCAACAGTTCCCGCTACGTCTCCGCAAGCCATGACCTGCTCAAGACCCTGCGTCTCCTGATCCAGACGATGGACTACAGGGCCGGGAAGATCCACCAACAGACGAAGACGAAGGGGACGAAGTGTGTTTACAGAGCTCTTCTGAAGGATTCCACGTATGGATATATTTGTTTTAGCAAGAAGAGGAAATGGAAGACGGAAAAGTACTCGAGCCAATACAGATATCAGAATTTTCTTATCGACAATGAATACTTCAACACTGAGAAGGTGAAAGCGATCAAGCACGTTGGGAAGGAGCCAACGTTGGACCTCAGGGTCGAGGGTGAACATAATTTCATTGCCGATGGGATCGTCGTCCACAATACCGGCGTCCAGCGCTCGAGCGCGACGCCCAAGGGGACGTACACGACGACCTCCCCCGTTGGAAAAAAGCAGGTCGGAAAGAAGGGATTCAGGAAGAACCTCACCGAGATAATGGTCGCGCACAGCATCCCCTACGTCGCGCAGGCGAGCCCCAGCCACTGGAACGACCTTGTGAAGAAGGTGGAGAAGGCACTCTCGATAGAGGGGCCGAAGTTCATCAACGTCATCATGCCCTGCACGCTCGGATGGGTCTTCCCTACGGATATGGGCATCGAGATCGCGAAGCTCGCGGTAGAGACCTGCTTCTGGCCGCTCTACGAGGTCGAGAACGGAAGATACACCGTGAACTATAAGCCGAAAGAGATGAAACCGCTCACCGATTTTCTCAACGTGCAGAACAGGTTCTCCCACTTGAAAAAGGAAGAGAATAAGCCTATCGTCGAAGAACTCCAGGCCCAGGTCAAGCGAGTGTGGGACGACCTCCTCAAGAAAGAAACGCTATCCAAGGCGTAGTCATTTTTAACTTTACACATTACACTTTTCACTTTTCCGCCGAAGGCGGATCCGCTTCTAGCGGAACATTTACACATATCGTTCTTTGATATCACACTCCCCTGTCCCGAATGATGCGATTCAGGGAAGTGATACTTCGGGATGCCGAAGCATGACATCTCCGAATCGCTACATTCGGCATAGCTCAGCTGGTCCCGAATGATGCGATTCAGGGAAGTGATACTTCGGGATGCCGAAGCATGACAT
>CAYHAE010000023.1:0-2418 GCA_964354545.1 uncultured Planctomycetia bacterium | reverse complement strand
CTCCGAATCGCTACATTCGGCATAGAGCATCCGACTAAAGATATGCACTACTTATATATTATAAAAAGTGAAGATACTGGTAAATATTATATTGGCGAAACGAACAATATAGAAAGACGACTTCTGGAGCATCAACAAGGCGATACGAGCTTTGGTAAAAGAAATAAAAATTCAAAGCTTGTTTATAAAAAAGACTATAACGATCGAAACCGCGCAAAAAAGATTGAGTATTTCCTCAAACGACAAAAGAGCTGCATATTCATTAAAAAATTGATCGCGGGAAGGATCATCCTTCCCGAAGAGTTTCGATAGCATATCGTTCTTTGAGAGTCACTCCCCTGTAGCTCAGCTGGTAGAGCGCGTGGCTGTCAATTCCGCCTTCGGCGGAATTGATCCCGAGCCTTCGCGGCTTTTTTAAGCAGTAAAGGCGAGGGATCTTATTATGGCAGCTTTCCCGTGAAAGCGGGATTGAAAAAGCGGGCTAATTCAGGGAAACCGTACCGTGAAGCCGGCGGCGATCCTGAGCTAAATGCGCGAGGCCTGCGATAGCAAGCCTCGGCTAAATGTGCAGAGACTATATACCCGCTGCCTAAGTCCTCGTTCATGAGGATATGGCAATGATATAGTCCAAGTCCGGAAGTAATTCCGGGTCACTTGTAACCACGTTGTCCTAGGTTCGAGTCCTAGCGGGGGAGCCAGTTTAGGTGAGGAGGCCTTTCGGCTACTAAGTCGAAGGGCCTTCTTGTTGTAAATAAAAGACTTCTGTCTTTTAAGATAAAATTCGAGCCGAGAATTTTTAGGAAATCTCTTTTGGCGGCGGGGTTTCCTTGCCAAGCGACACAACCTGCTTGATTACAAGTAGTTAGAAAATTTTTGGAGGGTTCGAGCCATCCGCCGCTTGTCTTTTCTATCTCGCCCAACCTCCCCTGTAATTCCTTCTTCTCGTTGAGTAGCTTTGCCTTCTTCCGCTGATACTCTTCCTGTGATATCTCCTTCGTAATGTATAGATCGATAAGCCGCTCTATCTTATCGTCAAATCCTTTGAGCGTATCATGCGCCTGGCGAGATAGAAAAGAGGAGGCTTTGCTCTCCTCGCTCGCTAACTCACTAAATCTAGCAATCATTTTGTCCTTCGTCTCATTATCTATAAACACGTTGAGGATCGCCTTATTTATCTGGGAGAGCAAAGCCTCCTCTCTAAGAAACTTTTGTGAGCACCGCGTGAGTTTCTTGGTACATCGATAGTAAACATGGCCTTTTTGTCTCTCTGCCGTGATACTTGCGCCACACTCGCCACACGTGATGAGCCCTGTAAAGCTAAACTTAACTTCACCTTTCTTGATGGGCTTAGCTTTCTTCTGCAAGACGACCTGCACCGTATCGAAAAGTTTCTTAGAGACAAGCGGCGGATGGCTCGCTTCAAAAAGTTCGCCCTTGAATTTCATGACACCATAATAGAAAGGGTTTCTTAAAAGATGCGCCAGCGAACTTTTTCGGACAGGCTTGCCCGCTTTGCCACAAATACCCCACCCGTGCACCTCTAGGAGTAACTCCTCGAGAGAATAGTTGCCTGTTTCGTAATACTCAAACATCTTGCGCACAAACGGTGCTTTCTCTGGGTCAGGGATGACGCTATGGTTCTTATAGTCATTGAGATAGCCAAGCGGCGCCCATCCGGGCCACTCACCGCGTCGGAGCTTTTCCCGCAAGCCTCGCTTTGTGTTCTCGGATAGATTATCGACATAGTATTTACTCTGTCCGAACATGATGGAGAGCATAAACTTGCCCTGCGCACTATTATCGAAGCGATACGTCGGAAAACGTAAGTCAATTATCTTACCAGTATCTATGAGATATATTATCTTGCCGCCATCGATACTGTTGCGGGCAAGCCTGTCCGGGTGCCATGCCAAAATTCCATCGACAACCCCGGCCTCTATGTGTTTAAGCATGAAAGAAAATATTGGCCGCCCAGGTTCCTTAGCTGTCTTGGCCTCCATAAACTCATCGACTATCTCTATCTTTTCCTTATTCGCGAATTCCCGCAACTCATTTATCTGTGATTCTATGGACAAGATCTGTTTATCATCCTCATCCGTAGACTTTCTTGCATAAAGGTAGAATTTTAGCATGGCACCACCCTCCAAAAATTTTCCTGCGGTCGCTTGGCAAAGATATTTTTTGAGATAAATCGTGATCTCAAAAAATATATTATTCCGCCTACGGCAGAATAAGGAAACCCCGCCGCCAAAAGAGATTTCCTAAAAATTCTCGGCTCGAATTTTATCTTAAAAGACAGAAGTCTTTTATTTACAACAAGAAGGCCCTTCGACTTAGTAGCCGAAAGGCCTCCTCACCTAAACTGGCTCCGGCTAACGGACGAAGTTCGATCTTATTTCAAGGGTTCCCTTGAAATAA
>CAYHAE010000022.1:0-31089 GCA_964354545.1 uncultured Planctomycetia bacterium | reverse complement strand
ATTTTAGAGGGTTCCCTCTAAAATAAGTTCGGATAATGTCGGTCAGCCACCGCCATTCCCTCCTGGGGTCGGTCTCGGCTACCAGAGAGAAGGGCGAAGTATAAGAAACTAAAAGGTTTGCGTCTTTTAGAAAAAAGTTCGAGCCGATTTTTTTCAAAATTTCTCTCTTGGCGCTTGGGTTTCCTTATTCCGCCTACGGCGGAATAAGATATTTTTCGAGATAAATATAGATCTCAAAAAATATCATTGCCAAGCGACCGCAGTACAAAATTTTTGGAGGGTGGTGCCATGCCAAAATACTACTTGTATGCGAGAAAGTCCACTGATGATGAGGATAGACAGGTTTTATCTATCGAATCACAGTTAAATGAACTACGAGAATACGCTAAACGTGAGAACTTGCTGATAGCGGACGAGTATGTGGAGACAAAGACCGCTAAAGAGCCGGGGAGACCAATCTTTTCGCTCATGCTTCAGCAGATAGAGGCAGGGACCGCCGATGGTATTTTGGCATGGCACCCGGACAGGCTTGCCCGCAACAGTGTGGATGGCGGGAAAATCATATACTTTATAGATATAGGCAAGATAGCTGACTTGCGCTTCCCGACATATCGCTTCGACGCCACAGCGCAGGGCAAGTTTATGCTCTCTATCGCTTTCGGACAGAGTAAATACTATATCGACTCGCTCTCGGAGAACGTGAAACGAGGACTACGACAGAAGCTGCGCCGCGGTGAGTGGCCTGGATATGCTCCTGTAGGATATCTCAATGAGTATAAGAACCATACCATATATCCCGATCCTGAGAAGGCCATATATATCAAGAAAATCTTCGAGATATATTCTTCCGGTGATTATTCGATCGCTGATCTCGAGAAGAAGATGGCGGATATAGGCTTTACGTCTCGGGCGGGCAAGCCTGTCCGAAAGACAGAGCTCGCCAGAATACTTAGAAATCCTATCTATTATGGTGTTTTCATGTACAAGGGCGAGCTCCACGAGGCGAGCCACCCGCCGCTTATCTCTAAGAAACTTTTTGCCAGAGCCCAGGATGTTTTAGAGATGAAAAGTAAACCGGTAAAACATGGTGTGGTGAAGTTCGCTTTTACCGGTCTCATGACGTGCTCGGGTTGCGGATGCAGCATTACAGCCGAGATACAGAAAGGCCATACATACTACCACTGCACTAAGAAACGAGGACCTTGCGACAGCAAAAAGTTTCTTAGAGAGGGGGCTTTGCTTTCCCAGATCGATAAGGCAATCTTAAAAATATATATTGATGACGAGACACAAGATAAAATAGTAAATAGATTAGAGGAGTTATCGCACGAGGAAAGCAAAGCCTCCTTTTCTCTATCCGACGAGTTGCGGCAGAAGCTTGCGGAATGCGATGCGAAGATAGAGAGACTGATAGATCTCTACATTAATCGAGAGTTTTCCACTGAGGAGTATCAAGCGAAGAAAGCGAAATTACTCGACGAGAAGCAGGAGATGAAGGAGAAACTAGCCGAGATAGAGAAAATAAGTGGCGGGTGGCTCGAACCCTCCAAAAATTTTGTAAGTATATGTAATGAAGTGGGTTATGTCGCTTGGCAAGGAAACCCAAACGCCAAGAGAGAAATTTTGAAAAAAATCGGCTCGAACTTTTTTCTAAAAGACGCAAACCTTTTAGTTTCTTATACTTCGCCCTTCTCTCTGGTAGCCGAGACCGACCCCAGGAGGGAATGGCGGGGACGACGGGGTTCGAACCCGCGACCTTCAGATCGACAATCTGACGTTCTAAACCAGCTGAACTACGTCCCCAAATTCGTGAAGCGAATTTTCGTCCCGCAGCCTGTCCCGAAAATTTCGTTGAAATTTTCGGAACCTTTAGGCAAGGGACAGAATTTCCGCTCCTATGTAACTTAAATTATACCCATCCTCGAAGAAAAACGCAATACTTTATGCATGAAAGAGCTGTGCCCTACTTCGCGCCCGGCACTCGCTTGCCCCTACACGCCTTTTCCACATAAGGGAAGGGTTCCTCAAAGGGAAACCGATTTAGGTTTCCCTTTGAGAGCGTTTGGGCGCGAGCCCCGCCCGCTATATCCATGCAGCGGGTCGGAGGGGCGAAAAGCAACTCCGCACTTTCCCCGCCGGGCGCACTTCGTGCTTGGCGGGGTCCCGCCGAGCCCGTGAGGGCGATAGGCGGGATTGGCCCCGAAGACCAAACGCTCTAGTGGTGGGCAAGACAGGATTTGAACCTGTGGCCTTTCGGATGTAAGCCGAATGCTCTAACCAGCTGAGCTACTTGCCCCATTGTTTTATGCCTTCGATCCACCCTTTTATTCTTGAGCAAAGAGCTACATCTGATATAACTATATTAAATGTGCCTAATGGTAACGTATCTCTTTTGTGTTTGCTCGCCTTGCTCACGCTGAGAAGCGGCTTGTGAAATTGGGGTAATGGAATGCCGCTTATTTTAGACCAATATCTCTTTGCTTTCTCAATATCCAAGTGTGGGTGAATATTAACCCTCCCTCGCAATTTACGTCCGGGAACCCCGCACACGTTCAATAGAAACTTCATCATAATCTTTATCATCGCCGGATCTGAATTCGAAAAGGTGAATGCATTTCTCGATGCATTGTAACCTTCGGCCCAATAAAGAACTGTTCCGATATATTTCAGCGTCTCACGCGTGCATCCTCGAGGAATCTCTCTCGATGCTTCTTTAATAATTTGAGATCTAAAAATCTCCCATTTTCTTTTTGGGCTATTAGGATGATTGGCAGCTTTCGCTCGTGCTCTATCTTGGTTGGACTTTAAGCGGTCTATCTGATCTTCCGTTAATGCTATATCCCGTATCCATCTGCTCACCGTGCTCTTGGAGCATTTAACTTCGGCTGATATGGCACGCAATGACAAGCCACGTGTACGCAGTTCTCGCGCAATTCTCCGCTCATTAGATTTCATTATAGAACCATAATGTTATTAACTACAAATATAACATAATGGTTCTTTTATGTCAATGAGCTTTACCGATTCCCGATGAGCTCCTTGACGCGCATGAGGCGCGTGAGGCTCGAGCGCTCGATCTCGGCAAGGCGCATGGTGATGTATTTGACCGTTTCGACGAGGTTCGGGATGAGGATGTACTCGAGCGCGTTCACCCTGCGGCGCGTCTTCTTTATCTCATCCGCGAGCAATTTTATCGAAAGCTCAAGCCCGGCGAGCCGCAGGAGGCTCGGCAGGAGGGCCCGGAACTGCCTGAAGCTCGTGTCGAGGTCCCCTGTCGTGAGGGTGAGGCTGTAGACGGGATATTCCGCCATGCGCACGAGCTCGATGCGGGGCACTGTCAGGTTCAGTATCCTCTCCTGCTTCATCGCGATCTCCATCGTACCTGCGCCGTACGAGATGGACCTGTCGAGGAAGGCAGCGGGGGTGAACGAACGGGCCCTCAGGAAGCTTGTGAATATCCTTTCGGTCGAGGCTTCTATCTCATCGCGGAGCTTCTTCGTCTCGTTGATGAGGCGCATGAAGTGCCGCATGAGCTCTTCCTGCTTGTCGCGCAGGAGCTTGTGGCCGCGCCTCGCGATCGCGACGCGCTTCTTGAGCCGCAGGAGCTCCATCCTTGTCGGTTTTACGTCGAGTATCATTGTCCTCTATAGTATTTCGCGAGGTGCTCCTCCCTCACCCTCTTGAGTTCGGCCTTGGGGAACGTGCCGAGAAGCTTCCAGCCGATCTCGAGAGACTCGATGATGGTCCTCCTCTCGTACTCCCCCTGTCTTACGAATGTATCTTCGAACTTCTCCGTGAATTTCGAGTAGAGCTTGTCGGTGGGGCTCAGGGCCGCTTCGCCGAGTATCACCGCAAGCTCCTTCACCTCTTTCCCGCGCGCATAGCAGGCGAAGAGCTGGTTGAGGACGTCGGCGTGGTCCTCCCGCGTCTTGCCTTTCCCTATGCCCTTATCCTTGAGCCTCGAGAGGCTCGGCAGGACGTCTATCGGCGGATAGATCCCCTTTCTTTGGAGCTCTCTCGAAAGCATTATCTGCCCTTCCGTGATATATCCCGTGAGGTCAGGAACAGGGTGGGTCTTATCGTCTTCCGGCATCGTGAGGATCGGCATGAGCGTGATGGAGCCGGCTTTGTCCTGGATCCTCCCCGCCCTCTCGTAGATGGTCGCGAGGTCCGTGTAGAGGTAGCCCGGATACCCGCGCCTGCCCGGTATCTCTTTCCTCGCGGCAGAGACCTCCCTCAGCGCTTCGCAGTATATCGTCATATCGTTCAGTATCACGAGGACATGCATGTCTTTTTCGAATGCGAGGTATTCGGCGCACGTGAACGCCAACCTCGGCGTCGCGATCCTCTCGACCGCGGGGTCGTCCGCAAGGTTGATGAAGAGGACTGCCCTCTCTATCGCGCCCGTCTTCCTGAAATCGGAGATGAAAAAGTGAGCCTCCTCGAACGTGATCCCCATGGCCCCGAAGACGACCGCGAACTTCTCGCTCTTATCGATGAGGCTCGCCTGCCCGCCGTTCGCTTCGGGAGAAGTGATGAGGCGGGCCTGCCGCGCGATCTGGCTCGCGACGCGCGAATGGGGAAGCCCGCTCGCCGAGAATATCGGGAGCTTCTGGCCCCTCACTATAGGGTTCATCGCATCGATGGTCGACAGCCCCGTCTCGATGAACTCCTGGGGATAGGCGCGCGCATACGGGTTGATGGGCTTGCCGTTTATGTCGAGCCTTTTCTCGGGGATGACCTCCGGCCCGTCGTCCTTCGGACGTCCGAACCCGTCGAAGACCCGGCCCAGCATGTCCAGGGAGACGCCGAGCTCGATCCCTCTTCCCAAAAATCGTATCTTCGAGCCGGGTATGTCGATGCCCCTCGTCCCCTCGAAGACCTGGACGAGCGCCGCCGTATCGCTCACCTCGAGGACCTTCCCCCGCCGGACCTCGCCGCTCTTGAGCTCTATTTCGCAGATCTCATTGTACGCGACCCCCTTTATCGCTTTTACGAACATCAGGGGACCGCGTATCTCGGATACGGTGAGATATTCCTTATGCATCGTTATTCTCCCGCACGGTGCCGAGCTTCTCGACCTCTTTCCTGGTCTGGCCCAGTATCTCGTCGAGCTCGTTGATCCTGTCCTCGTCAATGTACCTGATCCGTGCTATCCTCTGCCGCACAGGCATCCCGAGGATATCCTGCAGGGCTACCCCGTCGTCTATCAGGGCCCTGGAATCCTCGAAGAGCTGTACGATATTCTTGAGCATCTTGTATTGTTTCTCCAAAGAGGTGTAGGTATCGACATCGTGGAACGCGTTCTGATGGAGGAAGTCCTCTCTCACGGACTTCGCGGTTTCAAGGATGAGCCTTTCGTGTGCCGAGAGCGCTTCTATCCCCACGAGCCTCGCGAGCTCCACGAGCTCCGATTCCTCCTGCAGGAGCCTCATCGCGAGGTTGCGCACCTTACCGAAATCGGCCGCGACCTTCGTATCGAAGAATTCCTCCAGGACGCGGGTATAGAGCGAGTAGCTCGCGAGCCAGCTGATCGCGGGAAAGTGGCGCGCGTTCGCGAGCCTGTCTTCGAGGCTCCAGAAGACCTTGACGACCCGGAGCGTATTCTGCACGACCGGGTCCGCGAGGTCCCCTCCGGGAGGCGAGACGGCGCCTATGACGGTGAGCGCCCCTTCCCGCTCCTGTGACCCAAGGCACGATACCCTCCCCGCCCTCTCGTAGAACTCCGCTATCCTGTAGCCGAGGTACGCGGGATACCCCTCCTCGCCGGGCATCTCTTCAAGGCGCCCCGAGATCTCGCGGAGCGCTTCCGCCCACCGGGAGGTAGAATCCGCCATAAGCGCGACGTTGTAGCCCATATCCCGATAGTACTCGGCGATCGTGATACCCGTATAGACAGACGCCTCGCGCGCGGCAACGGGCATGTTCGACGTATTCGCGATGAGGACGGTCCTCTCCATGAGAGACCTCTTCGTCCTCGGGTCTTTGAGGTGGGGGAATTCCATCAGCACGTCCGTCATCTCATTTCCCCGTTCCCCGCAGCCGACGTAGACGATGATATCGGCCGCCGCCCACTTCGCGAGCTGGTGCTGGATCACCGTCTTGCCTGAGCCGAACGGCCCGGGCACGCACGCGGTGCCTCCCACCGCAACGGGGAAGAACATGTCGATGACCCTTTGGCCCGTCACGAGAGGCTCCTTCGGCTCCATCCTCGCCTTCACGGGCCTCGGTATCCTCACGGGCCACTTCTGAAGCATGGTGACCTGAGAGGCCTCGCGCTCCCCGGTCACCGTGCAAATAGGATCTATAACGGTAAAGTCACCCTCATGGATCTCGCCGACTTTTCCCTCTATGCCGGGAGGCACCAGGACCCTGTGGACGATGTTCGGGGTTTCGACGACCTCTCCCAGGATATCGCCTGCGGTCACTGCGTCTCCTTTTTTTACAACGGGCGTGAAGTGCCAGCGCTTCTCTCTCTTGAGCGCAGGCACGTTGACGCCGCGGGATATATAGTCGCCCTCTTGCGCCCTGATGATATCGAGAGGCCTCTCGATGCCGTCGAATATCGATCCGATGAGCCCCGGGCCGAGTTCGACCGATAAGGGTTCCTCGAGGGAGACCGCCCTCTCGCCGGGGATGATACCTGAGGTCTCTTCGTACACCTGTATGGACGCGACGTCCTCTTTCAACTCGACGATCTCCCCGATGAGCCCCTCTTTCCCGACCCTCACGATGTCATACATCCTCGCGCCCCCCATCCTGTCGGCGATGACGAGCGGCCCGGATATCTTGATGATCCTGCCTTCTATCATTTTCCCTCTCCCGTACTGAATATCGCATCTGTGCCCACCGCGTCGACGGCGGCGCGCCTGTCAAGCTCCATCCCAAGCCCCAGGCGTGACCTATGGTCCCGCATGATGACGACAGAGACTCCGCGCTCACGCATGAGCTCTTCGATCGCGTCAATGACATCCCGCGCGAGCGACTCGACGATATAGATCACCTGACATCCCTTCTCCGCAAGGTCGACCAGAACCTGCCCGACCGTCCCACCCTCACAGTCGAAGACGTCCATCCCCACGCTCTTGAAGAGGCCGTGCAGATCCTGCGGACCTATAAACGCGATCTTGGCCATCTTCGAAGACCCCCTCACGCTAGACGTAGCTCTTCCTCAAAACCTCCCGGATCTGGCCGGGCTTAAAACCGTTCGCCTTCCCCACGAGTATCGATCGCACGTTCTTTACCTCGAACTCCCTCGCGAGGACATACGATATGAGGGGTTCGGCCCCAAAGTGAAGATACTTTGCGGGTGTGATGTAGTCGATGAGCATATCGTCGCATAATTTCTCAAGAGGGGAGAGGTCCCCCGCGCGTTCGTAACGCTCGAGGCCCTCCCGCATAATCCGTTCATACCGCCTGTATTCAAAGGCCTTGAAAAAATCCGCAAGACCGATGCCGATGCTACTTCTAAAATAACCCGTCGGGATGTAGCCGTTCTCGATAAATGCGTTCATGACAACGCCCCGGGGCCACTCGAGGGCCTTCGTCCTTATGCAGATCTTTATATTCTCCAGGTCGATCGCGGTCTTTATATAGCCCTTTAGGAACAGGTTATTCTTCCATGCGCCGTGGAACGCAGCGTAGACGGTCGAGTCTATCGCAGATGCGTCGAGCTCCCGCACCCCTTCGACCATCTCTGCCTTCACGTAGAACGGGCCGAGGAGGGACTTCTGCGCGAGGAGGCCCTGAATGAGGTCGTATGTCCTCTTGAGCACCGCGCGGAGGATGGATTCGAAATCGGCCTTCCCCTTGGCGAGAGAGGCCGCGTCCGCATAATCCGGAAATTCGCCCAAGACCCTCACGGCATCGGAGAGCGTCTCCTGTTCGACGAGCCGTTCAAAAGACGCGTCACCGAGGAGCCGCGTTTCGAGGACCCTTATCCTCGCGACCGCATAAATATATCTCGTATCTATACCGGGTTTTTGCATCATCCGAAATAACGTGGCAAAACACTACTGACGGTGATCATCCGAATAATAAGGCGGCCGCCTCAAAGATCACCTTTTCCCTCAGGTCTTTGAGGACCGTGGAGAAGGTCATGTCGATGGTGACCCTGTCCTGAACAAGGAGGAACCCGCCGTCCTCCGAATCGAAATAGCCCCCGAACACGAACCGCAGTCCGCGGGTCTTGTTCACCCGGTCGACAAAGTCCGACGTGATCCTGTCCGAGTCCTTCTTGGAGAAAAGGATCTTCCCCTCACGTTCCCGTATGTGCATTATCCCTTTCTCGATAATATCGAGGTATCGCACGCTGTCGAGCGAAAGGAGCCGGCCGTACGACGCGCGGAACGCGCCGTCTATCAGGGCGAGCTTCTTCTTCCCGATCTCCTTTTTGACCTCAAGGCCCTTTATCACGAGAGACCTCTTCGCCTCTTCTTCCGAACGGATCCTTGCATCTTCCATTATCCGGTCGGCGAGCACGCGGGACTCCTCCCCGGCCTTCGCGAGCATCTCCTTCGCTTTCGCCTCAGCGTCCCTGACGAACCCCTCCGCCTGCGCATTCGCGTCGCTCAAAATTCGATGTATGATGTTGTCGAGTGACATTGTGTGCCTGTATGAAGTTACATTTTGATCCCCTGGAGGAGCAGGAAGCCCGCGGCGAGCCCGAGGATCGCGTATATCTCGACGAATATCGGAAGGACGAGCGCCTTGCCCGCCTCCTGGGGCCTCTTCGCTACTACGCCGACTGACGCCACAGATACTTTGCCCTGGTAGATGGCGGATATCGCCTCGACGATGCTCACAAAGGTGCATATCGAGAGGATCTGCAGCCCTTGAGACTCCGTGGGGATCTTGACCGTGCCCCCCAAGAGGTTAACTTTATTGAGCACCAGGAAGCCGATGAGAAAACCGTAGAACCCCTGAGTCCCCGGTATGCCGACAAGCGGTATCAAGAGGCCGAATTTATTCGGATCCTCGGTCACCACGCCGGCTGCCGCCTGACCGGCGTAACCGACCCCTATGCTCGACCCCGTGCCTGAAATCGTCATCACAATCGCCGCACCCAATATCGCCCATATGAGCCCCAATTCCATACATCCCTCCTTGCGGCGTCCCTGCGAGGACGCCTACGTATGTCTGCTTACCGTACGGTCGTGTATCTGCGTTCCATGTGCAGCGGCCTGAACTGTCTTCCGCCGCCTTTGAAAAATTTCGAAAAGAACTCCACGAACTGAAGCCTCGTAGGATGGACGAATGCGCCCAAGAGGTTCATGGCGAGCGTCACCGCGTGACCTCCGATGAGTATGGCGGCGGCCACCACAACGCCCACGAATGGCACCATACCGCCCATGAGGATCGCGATGAGGTTCACCGTCGACGCCATAACGCCCGTGACGAGGCCGAGAGCCCAGAGTCGCGAATACGAGAGCACATCGCTGAGGTATCCTGAGAAAAGGTTATAGAGCGTGTAGATGCCAAAGAAGAGTTTCGACCCGATAGTCGGGTTGGACCGCCCTTGCGTGGCGATGACGGCGAGCGCGCCGAGCGCCGACGCCCAGCCGAAAAGCGGACCGGATGAACTTGTGAGAGCTCTCAGGAATATGAGGATGAGGCCGGAGAACCCGAAGAGGAAGAGGAAGGCCGAACCCTGGTCGAGGAGGGCGTCGAGGTAGCGCTTGTTCTTCACATTGCCGTAGACAGCGACGAGGTTCCCGAACCAGATCTGTGCCACGCCAAGCATGAGCGCGACGATGAGGAGCCGCATCGGGTCCTTCATGGGGTCGAGGAGCACCAGGTTATCCTTGAACGCCTTCACGGCTGACGCACATGCTCCGTCGCGCGAGGCGGCGACGTCGATGAGATCGCCGAACCATCCGCCGGTGACGGCGCCGAGGAGGATCGTCGAGATCCCCCCGTACAGGAGGAGTCCGAAGAACCGGGTCCCCATCGCGCCCATCCTGAATCGTTTCATCACAAGGAGCGCGACGAGCGCGAGGATGATGCCGTATGCCGCGTCGGTGATGCAGAAGCCGAAGAAGATGAAGAAGAAAGGCGCCATAAAAGGCGTCGGGTCGACCTCGTGGTAGGCGGGAAGCCCATAGATCTGGGTGATGAATTCGAACGGTTGCAGGAACCGCGGGTTCTCGAGGATGACGGGGACGTCGTCGCCCGGCTGCGGCTCTCCGAGCGAAAGCTCTATTTCGGAAAACCGCGCCTCGAGGAGGGCTTTGAGCTTCCCTGCGTCCTGTTTTCGCACCCACCCCTCGATGAGATAGACCTCGTCCGTCCTCAAGGCCTTCGCGAGTGCCAGCTCTTTTGAATTGAGCGCGGAGAGATGGTCGTACGAGATAAAGGCTTTTTTCTTCTCCTGCACGAGCTCGCCGATCCCTGCGAGCGCCGTTTCTCGCGTGCGTTCAAGCTCTTGTACTTTTAAGTCGATCTCTTCGAGGATGAGGGACGGGCTTTTGGAATATCCGGGAAAGTGGGCGCAGGTGAGAGCGTACCGCGTGAAGAGGCCGGATATCTTCTCTTCATCCTGCCTCAAAAATATATAGAGAAGGTACGCATCTTCGCCCGATCCTGCAACGGTCTCACATGCAAGGTCAAGGCCCTCTTCCTCGGAGGCGCGCCGGAGGAGCTCGAGCGACTCCTTCTTAATGATCCCGAGGCCGCGCACGGTGTATGCGGTCTTCGAGATGTCAGCAAGGTCGACCCCGAGGCCCTTCCATGGCTCTAATGACGCCCTTTCAAGCGAGAGGGCGCGCTTCTTGTCATCGAGCTCCTTCACGCAAGAGTCGATCTTCCTGCATTTCACATAGAGCGTGGAATGGTCGAAATGTCCCGCGATGTCGCGGAATTCCTCTTCCGTCACGATATAACGCTTCGTCTTGTCCCACGTCCCCAGGAAAGAGATGAGCCACGCGAGCTCTTCACGCGGCTTCTCAAACTCTGCGAATCGTGAAGGTCCGCCCTCTCTCATTTCGTGCCCGACCGAGTATATCCCCTCGCCCGCGCGGCTCGACAGGTCTATGATCTCGACCGAGCCTTCCTCCTGCAGGAACCTGAGCAACTCGTCCTTCAGGGACTTGTAGGCCACTATTTTTAATCTATTGAGTCGTGCGACCGCCATATGCGTGGAGCGCCTTTTCTACGATGAAAGCCGATGTCCTATCGAGGCGGGATGCGGCCTTTGCGTCGAGCGCATCCTTCTCTTCCTTCGTATTCTGCCAGACCTTCTCAACCTCCCGGGCCATCGCGGACCTCGCTTTTTCCGCGATCGCCTT
The DNA here is from genome assembly GCA_964354545.1 of uncultured Planctomycetia bacterium. GTDB lineage: Bacteria > Omnitrophota > Gorgyraeia > 2-01-FULL-45-10 > JAHFGN01 > CAYHAE01. Next base: position 19,804 of record CAYHAE010000022.1, on the reverse strand, counting down.
TGCGGCGGCCCTCGCCTCAGTCTCTCTCCTATTCAAGAGCTCTTTCGCGTCAAACTTTGCGTCGAGGATCATCTTTTGCGACTGCTCGCGCGCGGCCTTGAGGATCTCCCGGGCCTTCTCCTCAGCCTCTTTTACCCTGCTGATCGTCTCCTGCTGCGTATCGATCATCTTCTCGAGCCCGGCTTTACGATGGGAACGCCTGATCTGCACATGGGGCATGAATCCTGGGAATAGGTCTGGATCGGTACTTTCGCAAGCGTCTCGAGCTTCACTCCGAAATCTATACCGCGCGAGCGGTCTATGAGCGCGGCCACGCCCACGACCTTGCCCCCGAGGTCCTCGATGAGCTTTATCACCTCCGCGATAGACCCGCCCGTCGTCACCACATCTTCCACCACAAGGGCGCGTTCTCCCGGCTGGATCGAGAACCCCCGTCTCAGGGCCATCTTCTCGCTCTCGCGCTCGGTAAAGAGAGAGCGGACCCCGAGCTGACGCGCCATCTCATAGGAGAGGACCACCCCTCCGAGCGCAGGGCCGACAACGACGTCTATCTTATCGTTCCGAAACCGCGATGCGAGCTCTTCGCACAGCTCTTTCGCGAGGCTCGGCTCCTGGAGTATGAGCGCGCACTGCAGGTACCGCTCGCTGTGGAGACCGCTCGAGAGCCTGAAGTGGCCCGTGAGGAATGCGCTACGTCTTTCGAAGACCTTTAAGACCTCTTCCTTCTTCTTCATGGCCCTCCGCTCCTCTCATCTCTTCTAAAACCCGTTCGCACGCGACCGCCGGATTCTCGACCCCGGTGATCGGGCGGCCCACGACGATGTAATCCGCGCCGCGAGAGACCGCCTCGCCCGGCGTCGAGACTCTCTTTTGGTCATTCGACGCCGCCCACAACGGTCTCACGCCGGGAGTGACGATTAAAAAATCTTCGCCCAGATCCTTGCGGATCACCTCTATCTCGTGAGGCGAAGATACGACACCGTCGAGGCCGGCCCTTTTAGCCAGACGCGCGAGCCTCAGCACGACCGTCCTTATATTACCACCGATGCCGACTTTCTTCAAGCCATTTTTGTCGAGGCTCGTGAGGACAGTGACCGCGATGAGCTTCGGCGGTACGACGCCGGCCCGCCTCGCCTCGATCCTCACCGCATGGGCGGCGCTCTTCATCATCTCCTCGCCGCCTGAGGCGTGGATGTTTGCCATGAATACCCCGAGCCTCGCCGCCGAGGCGACCGACCTGGCAACCGTAGCGGGAATGTCGTGGAATTTCAGGTCGAGAAATACCCTGCGCCCGCGCCGATGGATCTCTTCGACGATACGGGGGCCGCACGAGGTATAGAGCTCACTGCCCACTTTATATATCCGCGCCTTCGATCCGAGCGCGTCCACGATGTCGAGCGCCTTCTGCGCAGCGTCGCAATCGAGCGCGATGATCAGCCTCTCCTCCGCGCTCATCCGTGTCATGTGCGCACCCTTCCTCTCAGCTCCTTCACGCTCTTTACCTTCATTGACCTGAGACCGCGCCCGATGCCTTGTATGATCTCAAGGGGCGCCTTCGGGTTCACGAAGGTCGCGGTGCCGACCTGCACGGCGGTCGCGCCGCACAGGATGAACTCAAGGGCATCCTCGGCCGTCATGATCCCGCCGATGCCGATGACCGGGACCTTCACCGCATTATAGACGTCCCACACCATTTTGAGCGCGATGGGTTTTATCGCAGGCCCGCTCAGGCCCCCCGTCACGTTCCCGAGGAGGGCTCTGCGCGTCTTGAGGTCGACGGCCATTGCGGGGAAGGTATTGACGAGCGAGACCGCGTCCGCGCCGGCGCTCTCGGCTGAGCGCGCGATCTCGGTGATATCGGTGACGTTCGGCGACAGCTTCGCGATGAGGACGAGCCCCGTCGAGCCTCTCGCGGCGCGCACTATCCTCTCGACGGCGCGCGCGTCCTGGGCGATCATTTTCTTATTTCCCGCGTGCCGGCCGCGTATGTTCGGACATGAGAGGTTGAGCTCTATTGCGTCGAGGCACTGCACCCGGTCAAGCCTTGCGGCGAGCGTGCCGAACTCGCGTTCGTCGTCGCCCGCGATGCTCGCGATCACTCTTGTGCGGAGCTTCCGCAACGAGGGCACCTTCTTCCTGAGGAAGTCGTCGAGCCCGCCGTTTTCCAACCCTATCGAATTGAGCATACCGGAGGGCGTCTCTGCGACGCGCGGCGGCGGATTCCCCTCCCGCGGCATCACGGTGATCGTCTTCGTCACAACGGCGCCCAGCGTCCCCACATCGAAGAACTCTCCGTATTCTTCCCCGCATCCGAACGTCCCGGACGCGGCCATGACCGGATTCTTTAACTCCAGTGACCCTATCTTCACACGCAGATCCATTTTCACGGTCTATTGAACCTCGAACGCGCAGCTATCCGCGATCTTTTGATATCCATCAAGCGAAATATAGTAATTCATCTTACAGGGGCCCGGCGAACCGAACGTGACGACGAGGCCCGGCAGGGGTATCTCTTTGCCCTCCGACGAAAACTGATGGACCGGGAAGCAGTATTCATTGATATCGCTCCCGCTCGTCTTCTGCCACACAAGCCCGTTCATCATCTCCGAGGAGACTTCTACGGTAAGGGGAAAGGAGACGCTCACGTATAAAAGCTTGACCTTGAGCGGGGTCTCCTTTCGGATGGAAAATACGAGGGTGACCGGTTTCCCCGCTAATATCTTTTTGGGCGCTTCGACCTTTTTCCCGTCCCCGATCCTCAGGCCCCATGAGCCGAGATAGAGGTAGAGCTCGCCCTTGTCTATACGGGGCCGGCTCACGGTTTCGGACTTTGCCCTCTTAGCCAGTGAGCGGCCGTAAGAAACGATGTCCCAGCGCCATATAGAATAGATGCTTGCGAGCGCTATCGCAATAAGAGCGTATCCTATCGCGGTGCCGATCGGCCTTTTCATGTGTGTCATGTGTCGCTCCATACGACGTTGGCTGCGTTGAATACGGGTCCGTCCTTGCAGACCATCTTGTATTCGTATTGCGTATTGCGTATTGCGTACGGCGTCCTTCGACTTCGCTCAGGACTCCCTTCGGTCGTACTGCGTACGGCGTACGAGACGCGAACTTTTACCGGACAGCCCAGGCAGACGCCGACGCCGCAGGCCATCCTCTCTTCGAGCGAGACCTCACAGGCGATCCCGTGCCGGGCGGCGAGGCGGGCGGCCTCTCTCAGCATCGCGTACGGGCCGCACGTGTAGAGCCGAGCGGATAGCGGGTAGCGTATAGCGGATAGTAAATCTTTTAGTACTTCTGTGATGAGACCTTTCTTTCCTTTTGAACCGTCTTCGGTGGCGATATGTGTTTTGAAACCGAGTTTCTTGAATTCCTTTTCGCAAAGGATATGGCTTTTAGTGTACGCGCCGATAAGAACGTGCAGGGCCGCCTTTTTCCTATACGCTCTACGCTTTACGCTATACGCTATTTTCTCCGCAAGCGCAAGGAGCGGGGCGACGCCCATCCCCCCCGCGACAATAATCGGTGTAAAGTGTTCCGCCTCCGCACTTACGTGCTTCGGCGGATCCGCCGTAGCCTGAAAAGGCGAAGGCGGAAAAGTGTGAGGTGTGAGGTCATAGGTAAACCCGTTCCCGAGCGGGCCTATAAGATCGATCTTTTCACCGCATTTTTTCTGCGAGAGGAGCTCCGTGCCTCTTCCCACTACTTTATAGAGTATCTCGATGCCTTCTTTCGAAATACGGTGGAGGCTGAAAGGGCGGCGGAGGAGCGGTTCGTAACCTTCCGAACTGAGGACGTGGACGAACTGCCCCGGACGCATCCCGCGTGCGACCGACGGCGCGCCGAGCGCCATCCGGAAGCAGCGCGGTGCTATCTCCCGATTCGATAGGACCTTCGCCTTTACCTGCCTCATGTGAGCAGAGACGCCTTCGGAAACGATGTTTTAGGTACACATCTGTGCATGAATCTCATTATGCTTTGTTACGCTCGCTTTAAAAGAAGCTCAGTTGTTTTTCTATATTCGCGTCGCCCTCTTTGAAGACCTTCACTTTTCCGTACTCGCCGTCGTATCCCGGAAGCACCTCGCACGCGCCGTTGCGGACGTTGAGGATGCCCTTCGCGATCTTCGGCGGGCATCCCTCCGTGAGTTTTTCCTCCGGCGCTTCCAACAATATGTAGAATTCGCTCCCCATGTTCTTTATGAGCTGCTCGTACTCCTTCGATACGGTGGCCGACCCGGCGCCCACTCCCAGGACATCGCCGATGATCTCCGCGAGCGGCACCATGCGCCTGTACGAGGGGCTCGACTCCAGCACAAACCCCTCGGGCCTGTCGGCGAGCATTTCGACCCTGTGCATGACGCCGATGGTGACGTTCTTGCCGCACCGCGGACACCGGTTGTGTATCCGCACCGCCTCCTGGGGCGAGAGTCTCGCGCCGCAGGACCTGTGTCCGTCCCAGTGGTACTTCCCCTCTTCCGGGAAAAATTCCACCGTATAGAGGAACCGTGCCTTGTCCTTCGTCTTCAGGATGTGAATGAGGTCCCGGTAGCCGATCCTTTCGCGAAAGACGTTCGCCTCGCGGCCTATCTTCGCGGGAGAATGGGAATCGGAATTGGAGATGAGCGTGAAGCGGTCCAGCCGGGACCACCTCCAGTTCATCGGGGGATCGCTCGAAAGACCCGTTTCGATCGAATAGATCCGCGGCGTCATCTCCTCAAAGCACTCGTCCGGAGAGTCGAACCCTGAATTCGAGCCGAATATGCCGAAGTGCGGCGTCCACGCGTGGCCCGGCACGATGATGATGTCCTCGCTCACCGACAAGAGCCTCTTCGCGAGCCTTGCGCAGTCCACGCTGAGGATGGGCCTCCCGTCGCTCGACAGGTTGCCGTACTCGGAGAGTATCTTATTGACCTCTTCCGCGATTCGAAATGTAGGGACGAAGAGTACGGTGTGGACCTTTCGCGTCTTTCCCGCTTTGAAGTAGATGCTCGAGACCTCCGCGGTAAGAATGAAATCTATCCCCTTATAGGCGAAGACGCCGTACTCGAGGTCCTCGAGATTCTTCTTCACTTCCGCGAACCACTGGGGATGGGTGAAGTCGCCTGTGCCGAGCATCGAGATGCCCTTTACCTTCGCCCAGCTCACGAGGTGCTCGATGTCCATATCCCTGCTCGTGGCGCGGGAATATTTCGAATGGATGTGAAAGTCCGCGACGTACGGCATAAGGTCCTTTGCGATAGCTATGGTAGCTCAAAGTGTAAAGCGTAAAGCGAAAAACTGTGGAGTCGCTCACGCGACCTTAAATGTGAAGTTTTAAGTTTTGTGTTTTAGTTTTACACTTTTCGCCCGCCACTGAAACTTTGGCGGGCGTCCGCTGACGCCTTAATAGCGGACGCTTTGCACTTTACGCTTTTATTTTATCCAGGAACCTGTTCACGAGCGCCCAGTGCGTCCCCTTCCAGTAGATACGGCCGCACGCGGGACACCGCATGAAGGCCTTCTGGGTTTCGAAGACGTAGGGCGCGACCTGCTCCTTGACGGACTCCCTGTCGGCTTCCTCCAGCTTCTCATTGCACACGACACACAGCGAGAAGAGCCGTTCCCTGTCGACGTTGATGTTCAGCCCCTTGAGCACCCGTTCAAGCTGTTCTTCGACGAAGTCGGTGTCGAGGCGAAGGAGACGCACCCCCGTGAAACGGGACATTGCGGAATTCCTCGTCACTATCACCCTGTCTTCCCTGAGGCTTCTCAAGACAAGGTCCCTCTTGTCCGCCTTGCCGTAATAGAGCGTATCAAACCCTATGATGCGAAGCCACTTCGCGAGCCTGCCGAGTTCCTCTGTGACGATGAACTTCATGGTGACGTTCTCGCCGCCTCATACACATACGCCGCTGTCCTTCACGCGAAGCTCACCGTCCACGAAGACCTCGGTCACGAGGCCTTTGAGGGTCCAGCCTATGAACGGCGAGTTCTTGCTCTTCGATACTATCCCGCGTTCCTCGAAGACCCGCTCGCGGGAGGGGTCTATGATCGTGATGTCGGCGGCGGAACCTTTCTTGAGACTTCCCCGTGTGATCCCCAGGATCCGCGCGGGCCCGCACGACATCCTCATGATGAGCGTCGGCCAGTCGATGACCTTCTCTTCGACGAGCCCCGTCACGGAGAGGGCGAGCGACGTCTCAAGGCCTATGATGCCGAATGCGGCCTTGTCGAACTCTACATCCTTGTCGTGTTTCCCGTGCGGCGCGTGGTCGGAGGCGATCGCGTCTATGGTCCCGTCGGCAAGCGCGTCCCGTATCGCCGCGATATCGTCCTTTGTCCGCAGGGGCGGGTTCATCTTCGTATTCGTATCGTACGTCGCGCAGCACTCCTCCGTGAGCATGAAGTAGTGCGGTGCCGTCTCTGCGGTGACCGGGACGCCCGACCGCTTTGCGCTCCGTATGAGCGCGCATGACTCTCTGCAGCTCACGTGCGCGATGTGGAGCCTCGCCTTCAGCTTCTTCGCGAGTTCGATGTCGCGCCTCACAAACTCATATTCCGCCGACTTCGGGATGCCCCGCAGGCCGAGCGCCGTGGCATAGTACCCCGCGTTGATGACGCCCCTTCCCGATATCCTCTTATCATCGCAGTGCGATATGAGGAGGACCGAATGCGCCGAGGCCTCTTTGAGGGCGGAGCGCATCACTTTCCCGTCCTCAACCGACGACCCGTCGTCCGATATCGCCACGATACCCGATCTCTTCATTCCCTCTATGTCGGTGAGCTCTTTGCCTTCTCTCCGTCTCGTAATGGCGCCCACGATGAAGACGTTCGCGACCGCTTTCTTTCTCACCAGCTCGCCTGCCCTTTTTACCATCTCAGGCGAATCGATGGGCGGTTCCGTGTTGGGCATCGCCGCGACGGCCGTGATGCCGCCTTTGAGGGCAGCCCTCGTCCCCGTCGCGATCGTCTCCTTGTCTTCGCGGCCCGGTTCCCTCAGGTGGACGTGCATGTCGACGAGACCGGGGGCAACGATCTTCCCCTGCGCGTCTATGACATCGGCCCGTCCGTTCGCCTGCACGTTCTTCCCGACGGATGCCACCTTCCCCCCGGAGATGAGCACGTCGAGGCGATCGTCGATCTTATCGAGCGGGTCTATCACCCTTCCGTTCTTTATGAGGTACGTCATCTCCTGTCCTTCGCGTGGGCGACGAGATACAGGACCGCCATCCTCACCGCGATGCCGTTGGTGACCTGTTCCAATATGACGGACCGCGGCCCGTCGGCGACCTCGCTCGACATCTCGACGCCCCTGTTGATCGGCCCCGGATGCATGACGAGGATGTCCTTTTTTGCCTTCTCGAGCCTCTCCTCGGTGATGCCATACTGGTTGAAGTACTCCACCTTTGACGGGAAGGCCTCGGCCGAATCCCTTTCGAACTGCATCCTCAGGACATTGATCGCGTCGGCGTCCTTGAGCGCATCGTCGAGGTCGCTCGTGACCCTGACCCCGAACCGCTCGATGCCTTCCGGAAGGAGTTTCGCGGGTGCGCACACCGTCACGTGCGCACCGAGTTTTGTAAGGCCCCATATATTGGAGCGCGCGACGCGGGAGTGTGCGATATCTCCGATGATGCTCACGTTGAGGGCCTCGATGCGATTGAATTTGGACTTGAGCGTGTACATGTCCAGGAGGGCCTGCGTCGGATGCTCGTGCCACCCGTCGCCCGCGTTGACGACGCTTGCGGATACCGCGCGCGAGAGCATGTACGGCGCCCCCGATGACCCATGGCGGACAATGATGATGTCGATCTTGAGGGCCTCGATGTTCCTCCCCGTGTCTATGAGCGTTTCTCCCTTTATGACGCTCGACGCCTCGACCGCGATGTTGATCACGTCGCACGAGAGCCTCTTCGCCGCGAGCTCGAACGACATGCGCGTCCTCGTCGACGGCTCGTAGAAGAGGTTCACGACGGTCTTGCCCCTGAGCGCGGGGACCTTCTTGATCTCGCGCGTCGTCACCTCCTTGAACGAATCGGCGGTGTGGAGGATGAGCTCTATTTCTTCGCGGCTCAGGTACTCCAGCCCCAGGAGGTCCTTCTTCGTCCATGCGGTCATGATTCAACCTCCACGATGACCTCGTCGACAGCATCGGATTCGGCCATCTTCACCTGGATGACTTCGTTCGTCGACGTAGGGATGTTCTTGCCGACATAATCCGCCCGTATCGGGAGTTCCCTGTGGCCTCGGTCGATCAGCACCGCGAGCTCGATCTTCGCCGGCCTCCCGAAGTCTATGAGGGCGTCAAGGGCAGACCGTATGGTCCTGCCGGTATAGAGCACGTCGTCGACGAGGATGACGCGTGTGTCTTCTATGTCGAAATCTATCTCCGTTGCGTGCACCACGGGCTGGTCGGCCACTTTCGTGAGGTCGTCTCTATAGAAGGTGATATCGAGCGCGCCGAGGTACATCTCCCTGCCGCTGAACGCCTTCATTTTATCGACGAGGCGCTTCGCGATATAGGCCCCCCTCTTCTTGATGCCTATGACGGCCATCAGGTGCCCGTTCTTATCGTTTTCCAATATCTCGTGCGCGATCCTGTCGAGTGCCTTATTTATCCCGTCCCTGTCCAATATGACTGAGCCGCTCTTTGACATGAAGACTGCCTCCCTTACGCGATCATCGGCAAAGGACCGAAGACCATAGACCGTAGACTATAGACCGTAGACCTTCGCGCAAGGTCTCTGGTCTTTGGTCTATAGTCTTTGGTCTTGAGCTCCTGTGCGGCCTAAGTGACCAAGACTTGTCCGCGCACATAAAAAAACCCTACCCATCTGTTTGATAGGTAAGGCTCCCGTCTCCATCACGCTTCTCCTTTCCCGGCCTCTCTGGACCGAATTAAAAGGACCTTTTTCGCTTCTGCCGTTAAAGTATAACACGCCCATGCGCATCTGTCAACTAAATACGGCGGGGTTCTATAAGGACGTATGTTAAATCCGAAATCCCAATACTACCAATACTACCAAATAAATCCCAAATTCCAAATCCCAATAAATAATATTTTTTGGATTTGGGATTTTTAGATTATTTGGGATTTGGTAGTATTTGAAATTGGGATTTACCATTGATGTGTGGCTGGTGCCAGTCTTGCCGCGCCTAGAGCACGACGATATACTCCCCCCGCGGCCTCCTGGACCGGAGGTCGTCGAGGAGGGCGCGTACCTTCGCACGCCGTACCTCTTCAAATTTTTTTGTGAGCTCGCGCGCGAGCACGACGTCCACGTCGCCGTAGACCTCCGCGACATCCGCGAGCAGCTTCTCGATCCTGTGCGGGGATTCGTAGAGGATGACGGTCCTGCCCTCCTCTTTCAGCTTCGTGAGGCGGTTCCTGCGGCTCGCCGATTTCGTCGGTAAAAACCCTTCGAATGTGAACCGGTGCGTGGGTTTTCCTGAGACGACGAGCGCCGCGACAAGAGCGGCAGGGCCCGGAACGGCCATGAGGGGTATCCCGTTATCGATCGCGAGGGCGATGATGGTAGCCCCCGGATCGGATATGCCGGGAGTGCCGGCATCCGATACGAGCGCCACGGTCCTGCCCTCCTTCAAGACCCGCAGGAGGTAATCGGCCTTCTGGACTTTATTGTACTCGTAGAAGCTCGTCGTCGGTGTCCTTATGCCGTATCTGTCGAGCAGGATCTTCGTGTGGCGGGTATCTTCGCACGCGATCAGGTCAACGGATTTGAGCGTCTCTATCGCGCGCAGGGTGATGTCGGCGAGATTGCCGATGGGAGTTGAGACGATGTAGAGGGTTCCGCTCAATCGGGTGTCCTTGTGTCGTGTGTCCGTGTGTCTTGTGTCTTTGTGTCTTTACTCGACCGTCACCGACTTCGCGAGGTTCCGCGGCTGGTCGATATCGTAGCCGAACTCCCGCGCTACATAGTACGCGAGGAGCTGCAGCGGCACCACGACCACGAGGGGTGAGAAGAGCTCCTCTACCTCGGGGACTTCGATGAGATAGTTGATGTTGTGCTGCAAGATCTTCCTGTCGCCCTCCGTCGCTACCGCGATGATGATGCCGCCGCGCGCTTTTATCTCCTGGATATTGGAGAGCATCTTGTCGTACGTCTTTGACGCGGTCGCGATGCAGACGACCCACGGGTTCTCGTCAATGAGCGCGATCGGACCGTGCTTCATCTCTCCCGCAGGATAGCCCTCCGCGCTTATGTACGAGATCTCTTTCAATTTGAGCGCGCCTTCGAGGGCGTTCGGATAATTGATGTTCCTCGCCAGATAGAGGAAGCAGCTCTTGTTATGTTTCTGTTTATAGTATTTCTTGAAATCTTTCGCGTAGGCGGCGATCGCATTATATTCGGACCTATACTCCCTGAGGAGGCCCGAAACGACGCTCGGCATATCCAGCAATTCCCGCACAAGGTATGCATACCGTTTCTTGTCGATGCGCTTCCTCAGTACGGCCATGTAAAGGGTGAAGAGGTAGAATATCGCGAGCTGCGCGGTATAGGCCTTTGTGGAGGCAACGGCGATCTCGGGACCTGCGTGCGTGTATATGACGCCGTCCGCCTCTCTCGCGATGGAGCTGCCGACGACGTTGCATATGGCGAGGACCTTCGCGCCTTTCGCCTTCGCCTCCCTCAGCGCGGCGAGCGAATCTGCGGTCTCTCCTGACTGCGAAACGACGATGACGAGGGTGTCCTCTCCTACGATCGGGTCCCGGTACCGAAATTCGCTCGATGTGTCAACGAAGACCGGCAGCCGCACCAGCTCCTCGAGCATATATTTCCCGGTGAGGCTCGCGTGGTAGGCGGTCCCGCACGCGACGACGGAGAACCGGCTGAAGGCCTTCAGCTCGGCGTCTTCTATCTTCAGTTCCCCGAAGCATATCTTCCCGCGTATGATCCTTTCATCGAGTATCTTCTCGAGCACATCGCCCTGCTCGAAGATCTCTTTCAGCATGAAGTGCTTATATCCGGCCTTCTCGGCCTGGGAGATGTCCCAGCTTATCCGGGACGGTTTTTTCGAAACGGTGCGGCCTGCGAGATCCTTAATGCTGAATCCGCCCCGGTCGAGCGAGACGAGCTCATGGTTGTCGAGGTAGATGACCTCTTTTGTGTAATCGAGGATCGCGGGGACATCGCTCGCGAGAAAGTTCTCCGACTTCCCCACGCCGAGGATGAGCGGCGAATCGCACCTCACCCCGACGATCCTGCCCGGCTCGTCCTTCGATATCGCCGCGAGGGCGTAGGTGCCCTTTAAGAGCCTGACGGTCTTTCTCAAGGCCTCTTCGAGGTCTCCCTTGTAAAATTTTTCGATAAGGTGGGGGACCACTTCGGTATCGGTCTCCGAGACAAACTTATGTCCTTCGCGGATGAGCGCCTTCTTAAGCTCCTGGTAATTTTCCACGATGCCGTTGTGGACGACGACTATCCTGGACCGGCAGTCGACATGCGGATGCGCGTTGACCTCGCTCGGCACGCCGTGTGTAGCCCACCTCGTATGCCCTATTCCAACGGACCCGCTCATAGGGGCCTTCGCCAGTACGGCCGAGAGGACCTTGAGCTTCCCCTGTCGCTTCGTGATGCTCACACGTCCGTTTGTGATCGTCGCGATTCCGCTTGAGTCGTAGCCCCTGTACTCGAGCCGCGCGAGGGACTTCATCAAGACGTCCTGAGCGTTCCTGTTGCCAATGTACCCTACTATGCCGCACATTATAGAACACCTTTCTCTGTCCTTGATCTCGTTCCAAAATTGGCGGCCGGCCCTGCCTTCTCTTTCGCCGTCTCTTGCCTTTGGGTCTTCCTCGCCGCACTCTTCTCGGCAGCGGCCGCCTTGCGTGTCGCAGCCTTTTCGGCGGCGCCGCCTCCGGCGGCAGCCTTGCCTGTTGACGCTTTTTTGGAGGCCCCGCCTCCGGCGGCGGCCTTTCTCATGAGGTCAAGATACCCTATCGATCCTTTCGCATCGTTATTGACCGCGAGCTCCTTTAAAAATTCTTCTTTCGCGCGCTCGGGCTCGCCCGCCTCATAATAGATGATCCCCAGCCGCTCATGGAGGCTTCCTGCCGCAGGATTCAATGCGACCGCCTCCCGCAACACCTTCACCGCATGCGAAACGTCTTTCTTTTGGACATAGATCTCCGCCATTTTGAGATAGACACCTGTTGCGTACGGCATGCGGGACGTAATGCCCGCGTAGTGCTCCAACGCTTTATCATACTCTTTCAGGCCTTCGCAGGAGCGAGCGAGCTCTATCCTCGCAGCCAATAAGTCCGGGTTGAGCGCGAGGGCACTCTCAAATTCGCCCTTGGCCTTACTATACTCTTTCTGCTGGGAGTATGTTATGCCGCGACAGAATGCCTCCCGTGCCCTCGTTGCAGTATCGATCGCGGGTGACGTTTCTTTCTTTGGTTCCTCGACCTTTGCAGGCACAGCGACCACTGTCTCGAGCGGCTTTGCCGGCTGCGTCTTCTTCGGCTCTTCTGCTTTCTTCGCTTCTTCGGTCTTTAGTTTCTGGTCTTTGGTCTTTGGTCTTTGGTCTGTAGTCTTTTTCGGTTCCTTTGCTTTCTTCATTTCTTCGGTCTTTAGCTTCTGGTCTTTGGTCTCTGGTCTTTGGTCTGTAGTCTTTTTCGGTTCTTCTGCTTTCTTCGGTTCTTCGGTCTTTAGCCTCTGGTCTTTAGTCTGTGGTCTGCGGTCTGTGGTCCTTTTCAGCCCTTCTGCGGCCCCTGACGTCTTAGCCGTGGGCAGGACGTCCCTTGCGGGGACAGCCCCTCGCGCTATACTCGTGGGCAGGGCGGTCCCTGCGGGACCAGCCTTCTTCGGTTCTTCTGCTTTTTTCGGCCCTTCCTCAACTTTTTTCAGGCCTTTCTCACCCTGCTTTGAGGCGGGAGCAGCGACTCCTGCCGGCACCGTTCTTGTTGACGTCCTCTTCGGCGCGGGTGGAGCAGTCCCTTGCGCTTTACTCGTGGGCAGGACGTCCCCTGCGGGGACAGCCCCTTGCGCTATACTCGTGGGCAGGGCGTCCCCTGCGGGGACAGCTCCCCTGCCTTCGACCTTTGGCGTTTCTTTGGCCTTTCCGGTTTCCGCGGACGCTCCCGGAGCTGCCCGCAGATCTTTCTTCACCTCTTTCTTGTCCGCCCTCCTGAGCTGCTCTATCGCTGTTTTGTCCTTGTTTTCCGCGCCTTCGAGAAGCCTTATCCTTTCATGCAGGGATTCGATGACCTTCTCTTTCCCGGCAGCGGCTTCCTTTTCAGGGCCCTTTTTCTCAGGCGTCTGTTCCCTTGTGAGCGATTTGTCTTCAGCGGGGGGAGCCCGACTCTTCGTAGCCTCTTTGTAGGCGTCCCCTACGGGGACAGTCCCTGACGTCTTAGCCGTGGGCAGGGCGGTCCCTTCGGGAACAGCCCCTTGCGCTATAGCCGTGGGCAGGACGCCCCCTTCGGGGACTGTCCAACTCGCGGTAGCCTGTTTGTAGGCGTCCCCTACGGGGACAGCCCCTGACGTTTTACTCGTGGGCAGGGCGCCCCCTTCGGGGGCAGCCTGACTCTTCGTAGCCTCTTTGTAGGCGTCCCCTACGGGGACAGCGGGTTGCGCGGTATCTTTCTGCGTCTGAGCCGCTTCGCTGCCGTCGGAGGCTACCTTTTCGGGCGGGCGCTCCGAAGGGGCACATAAAGGGGCCGGCCCTTGGAAAATGAAAAGACCGGATATCACCAGTACGCAGAGAACCCTGATCTTCATCCCGTCCGCTCCCTCACGCTATGGACGATACGCCCGCCTATCATGGTGAGCGTCACATTGAACCGTTCATCGAATAAAATGATATCGGCGTCCATTCCCGTACCGAGGGTCCCTTTTTTCTTCTCGATCCCGAGGGCGCGGGCCGCATTGACGGTCGCGAGGCGTACCGCCTCCGCGACCGACAACCCTCCTGCGAGCACCGCGTTCGCTACCGCACGATTCATGGTCACGCAGGAGCCCGCGATCCGCCCGTCCGGGAATCGATATGCCCCGTTGGTGCGGCTCACCTTGGGCGGCCTCTGCGAAGGCCGGACGCATGTGAGCGAATCCGTTACCAGGATAACGTGATCGACCCCCTTCGTTTTCAAAAGCAGTCTGAAGGTCGCCTCATGGACGTGCGCTAGATCCAAGACCACCTCGGCCCACACATCGTCCGACTCCAGCACTGCACCGACAGCGCCCGGCTCCCGGCCTTCGAAGGGTCTCATTGCGTTAAACGTATGGGTGGCATGAGATATGCCTGCCCTTATCCCTTGCCGTGCTTCACGATAGGTCGCATTCGAATGGCCTATGGAGGCGAGTATCCTGCGCCTCTTCAGCTCCCTTATGAGAGGGAGGGCGCCCCGCATCTCAGGGGCGATGGTCATTATCCTCAAGAGGCCCTTGCTGAGCGAGAGTACGTCGCGCAAGATCCTTATGCCCGGACTTCGAATGAAACGCGCATCCTGCGCGCCCGCCTTCGCTGGATTGATAAACGGCCCCTCCAGCCTAAGACCCACAACGTTCCGGCCGCGCGGGTCCTCGCTCACGAAATCCTCTACCGCGTCTACGAACGAGCGCAGCCCCTCCCGCGAGGTACACGACACGGTGGGGAGGACCGCTGTTGTCCCAAAACGCGCCTCATGTTCAAATATCTCGCGCGGGAGCCCGTGGATGTGCGTATCGATGAACCCCGGTGAGGCAAAGTTCCCGCGCGCGTTGAGCGCGAGGCACCCTTTTCCGCGAGAAGGCCGTTTTCGCCCCGCTGAGAGCGAGGCGATCCTGCCCCCGTCAACCTCGATGCGTGCGCCTTCCATAATCCGGCCCGGCAGAACGGCTCTCGCATTATAGATGACGGTCCTCATTGAAGGTTATCCCAGCGCCTTGAGTATTTCTGCGACGAACGCCGGCAGGTCCTCCGGCTTTCTCGACGTGATGAGACGGCCGTCCACGACAACCTCCTTATCGACAAAATTCGCTCCCGCATGGACGAGGTCGTCCTTGATCGCAAAGAACGAGGTGACGGTCTTCCCTTTCACTATGTCTGCCGAGGCGAGGAGCCAGCCGCCATGGCATATGGAGGCGACGACTTTGCCGGAATTGTACATCTCCCTCACGAACTCGACCACTTTCGGATAGCGCCTGAGGTAATCGGGGGCGAAACCTCCCGGAATGACGACCGCGTCAAACTGCAACGCCTTCACCTCGTCGATGTCGTGGTCTACCACTATGGGGTAACCGTACTTCCCCCTGTATTCCTTCGCTGACCCTGTGCCGACAGCGAGCACCCTGGCGCCCGCCTCCTTTAATCTGAGGAAAGGGTACCAGACCTCGAGGTCCTGGTATGAGCTTTCCACCAATATGGCGACCTTTTTCATGCGAGATCTTCCTTCTCTTTACATTCACGTCCCACTATACATGAGAAAGGATACGTGGTCAAGGGTTTTTGGACGACGGATATGAGCTCCCTATCTAAAAAATAATATGCCCGCGATGGCCGAGGCCAAGAGCGCAACCACCGGATGGAGCTTCAAAAAAAAGACTCCACATACGACAAGGAGGACGATGAGGGCGGACTTGAAACTCATGTGGGCAGCGCCTATGGTGAGTGCGGCAACGATAATGAGGCCGACGACTGCCGGCCGCAGCCCTTCGAGCGCGGACCGGACCATGGGGTTATCCTTGAACTGAGGAAAGAAGACAGCGATTGCGAGGATCACGAAGAGCGACGGGAGGGCGACGCCGAGGATGCTTACGAGGGCGCCCCATACGTGCGCAACCTTATAGCCGATATAGGCGGCGCTATTCGCCGCGAAAACACCGGGCGCCATCCCCGCCATGGCCACGGTCTCTGTGAATTCGTCCGCGGTGAGCCATCGGTACCGCTCCACGATGTCCTTTTGGATGAGGGGGATCAACGCGTAGCCTCCGCCAAAGGCGAAGAAGCCCGCCTTGAAAAACTCCCAGAAAAGCTTCACGAGGACCATCGTCATCCCTCCACGATAGGTTTCTCTTCCTTGATGAACCACGCGGCGGGATCCTTGAGGAACTCATGGGTATTCGATATGAGCTCGTAGTGCGTCTTCTCCTCTCCCAATAAGAAGGCGTAGAGCTCGCGGGCGTTCGAATCCCGCGCGGCCTTCAGGGCCTTCGCGTAAAAGTCGTACCCGTCGTTCTCCATTTTCATCGCGACTTCGTAGGCCCTTAATTCGTCCGCTCCGGCCTTTACCCCCTTCATCGTCTCCGCTTCGTGCTTCCCGAAAATCACCCGCTCCTTGATGGGCCTGTGGGCCGGCATCACGGTGCAGAGTTCCGGCGTCGCGTCCTTTTTTGCGATGCCGAGACAGTATCCGCGGATCGCGTCGATATGACGGTTCTCGTCTTCGGCAAGCGCCTCGAACGCCTTCCTCCCGAATGCGTTCGTCGCCTTCTTCGCGGCCTTTATATAGAACTCATAGCCTCGCTTCTCCATCTCTATCGCAGTGGTGAACGCCCTGGTCAATTCCGTCTTCTCATCCATGGCTTTCTCTCCTTATGTTAGTGTCCCGTTCCTATGTGAAAGGGTCCGTGCCGTTTCTAAAGCTGATATAGTCCTGAAGGACCTTCTTATGGTCGGCGGCAAGCGGCATCCCTGCCGCCTCGTCCGGGGAGACCACCTTGAGCGACGCGGCATCGTCTCCCGACATCGGCGTGCCTATTCCCTTCGCAGTAAATACCGTCGAAATGAGGTGGAACCGCGGATCCCTGTCCGGGGCAGAATAGGTATGGAACTGCCTCACGTCCTTGAGGACGAGGCCGGTCTCCTCCTTTGCTTCCCTGACAACTGCCTCTTCGAGGCTCTCGCCGTAGTCGACGAACCCTCCCGGCAATGCCCACCCGAAAGGCGGGTTTGACCGTTCGATCACGACGATCCCGCCGCCCACTTCTATGATGGCGTCCACAGTGATAAAGGGCCGGAGTCTTCCGACTATATGTTCGAGATATCGGAGCACCCCGTTTTCAAAATTCCCGCGCGCCTCCTCGTCGTAGAGACAGAATACTATCTTCCGTAAATGAGACGCGCGTTCGCTCAGGTGCCTGAGCACCTCCTGCGCCATAATTTTCGCCGCGGCCAGGCAGGGAAAGCCGCCCACCCCGCAGCCCAATGCCGGCAGGGCGATGGATCGTATGTGCAGCTCCTCGGCGGCCACGAGGGCGCTCCTCATGGAGTTTCTTATTTTGACCTCGTCGGTCCGGAGGTCCATACCCATCGTTGCTGCGTGAATGACATAGCGCGCGCGGAGATTTCCTCCGGAAGTGAAGACCGCCTCCCCTATCCGTATCGGCCCCTTCGCGACGGCCTCTTCCTCGATCGCCTTTCCCCCTTTTTTCTTAATGGCGCCCGCGACACCGCCTCCCATGATCAACTTATTGTTGGCGGCGTTCACGATCGCGTCGACCTCGAGTTCTGTAATATCGCCCTGAACGACCTCTATCGCGGTATCTTTTATGACCATGGTCTCATGCGTCCCCTCGCGTTATGCTCGTGGGCAGGGCGCCCCCTACGGGGGCAGCCCGACTCTTCGTAGCCTCTTTGTAGGCGCCCCCTACGGGGGCAGCCCGACTCTTTGTAGCCTCTTCGTAGGCGCCCCCTACGGGGGCAGCCCCTCATGTTGTTGACATGGCGCCGAGCTTATCGAAGAACTCTTTCCATGGGAAACGGGTGCCGGGGCATTCGGTGGCCGCGCCCTGTACATTGCCGTGGCCCATGATATTTTTGAGAGGAATGCGGTAGTGCTCCCGCAAGGTATTGACGAGGTACACCAGCGACTCGAGCTGTTTCCGGGAGACGCTCTCCTTGCTGAAGTTCCCCACAAGACAGATGCCGATGCCCATGTGGTTCATGCCGGAGGCCTTGCAGTGCGCCCCGTCTTCCTGGCGGACCCAGCGCGGGGATATCTCGATCTGCCCGTCCTCTTTTCCGTACGTGCCGTTCGCGATGACAAAATGGTAGCCAAGCCCGTGCCAGAACCCCCTCCTCAGGTGCAGCCGGAACAACGAGAGCGCATTCCCTGCGTCGGTCGCGCTGTGATGGATGATGATATACTTCCACTTATCTGACGGATAGAGGGGGATGACGAGGCGCAGCGGCACCGCGCGGGGGATGATAAGCCGCTGGCCCATCTCCAGGGCCTGGGGCGCCGTCACGTTATTGGCGCGCATGATATCTTCGATCTTTACGTCGTACATCTTGCTTAAACGCCATAGCGTCTCTCCCGGCGCCACGACATGGGTCACATCGCGCCGCTCAAACGGCGCGGTGAGCGGCACGGAGACTTTTTCAACGCCGTAGGGGACGGGGTGAGAGGGCACGGTCGGCGTTGCGCATGAGGTGAGGAGCGCGGCGAGCGCAGTGAGTAACGCTAAAAAGGATGTCCGGCGCATGTCCATCGATATATCCTATAGTGTTCTCTTCTTATAGTACCGCGACCTCTCGGTAAACAGGGCGATGTCATCCATCATGCGCACCGTCTCGACAGGATGCCTGCCGACGGCCGTCTCGGCCGAGAGCATGACAAAGTCGGTCCCGTCCAAGATCGCGTTCGCGACGTCCGTCACTTCAGCCCGTGTCGGCCGCGCGTGTTCCACCATGCTCTCGAGCATCTGGGTCGCGGTGATGACGAATTTCTTCTTTTGGTTGCACTTCTTTATTATCTCTTTCTGAATGACGGGGATCTCGTATATGGGCACAGAGACCCCCATGTCGCCCCGCGCAACCATAATGCCGTCCGAGACGTCGATTATCCCGTCGATATTGCGGATGCCTTCTCTATTCTCTATCTTTGCGATGATCCTGCACTGCGGCGCCCGGCCGGATACGAGCTCCCTCACCTGAGCGACATCGTCCGGCGTTCTCACGAAGGATTGCGCAATGTAATCCGCGCGGTGCTCGATGCCCCACGCAATGTCTTCTCTGTCTTTTTGGGTGAGGCCTGAGAACTGCAGGTGCGCCTCCGGGATATTGACCCCCTTGTGTTCTTTGAGAATGCCGCCTACCACCACTTCCGCCTCCAGGCGCGCGGGCCCTACGCCTTTCACGACGAGAGAGATGGTGCCGTCGTCGATGTAGATGTGGTGGCCGACCTTGATATCCCGAAGAGGGCCTTCGTAGTCAAACGGTATGGTCTTTCTTCCTCCGGCTGCGTCTCTCGCGGAATCACCCTGGACGAGCCATACTGCCTGGCGCGGTCCAAGCGCAAGGACCTTGTGGTCCCCCAGCAGCCCCACCCTGATCCTGAAGCCCTCCAGGTCCTGCAGTATCCTTATGCGCCGGCGATAGGTCCTGTTGAGCTCCCTGATGATGGCGATGAGGGCCCTGTGGCCGTCGTACGTGCCGTGAGAAAAATTGAGGCGCGCGACATCCATCCCCTCGCGCATCATCTTCCTCAAGACTGACCGGGTTGAGGACGCGGGGCCAAGCGTGCAGATTATCTTAGTCCTTGCCATAGGCGGTGCGGAAGCGCTCCTTTTTAATTGTTTTTTTAATTATACCTCCGAGGACAACAAATCCCAAGCAAAATCTGCCTGGGATTTCCGGCGTGATCGCGGGACCGCCCGCTATAGACATGATGCGGGTCGGAGGGGCGAAAAGCAATTCAACACTTTTCGGGGCCGTAGCCCGAAACGTCCCATACTAAGCCCTTCCATATAAGGGAAGGGATCTCTAAAGGGAAACTGATTCAGGCTTTTCCTCTCCGCTTCCACATAAGGGAAAAGGAATATTAGGGAAAAACCGATTTAGGTTTTTCCCTAAGAGCGTTTGGGCGTCATTCGACT
>CAYHAE010000021.1:19934-34991 GCA_964354545.1 uncultured Planctomycetia bacterium | reverse complement strand
GAAATACGACACTTCTACTTTGGCATAATACGACATTATCATTTTGGGATTACAGTGGCGCCCCTCCGGCCTTTAGGCCCGAGAGCTCCCTCCCCGAAGCAGAAACACATTCCGCAACTTCCTATCCCCGGCTTGAAAGCCGGGGATTTTCCTGCCTGCCGGCAGGCAGGTGCGGAGGGGATTAAAACGCGGGAAGGACCGTGAAGATCGGATACCCCCGGAACGTGAGCGGAAGAAAGAAGTGGCGGAGTATGCGGCGCGGGATCAGGCTTTTCGTTTTCGCGTAACCAGAGCCGTCGCAAGACCGCCTATGCCGAATAGCATGAATGAGGCGGGCTCCGGGACAACGCCGTACTCGAAATTATCAAAATAGACGCTGTTGTTGTTTAACCCTGCACCCCAGAATTCCACATAGCTGATATCGGCCCCGGGGGTCGACACGGAGAGGGCGCTCCCGCCGTAAAGCCAATCGGGCACCGTATCGCTGTCCTCGGCAAGAAGGTTATTATAGCGGTCGTATGACCGCAGATAGATATTATCTTCATCGGAATTATAATCGCCCATGACCACCGAAACATAGTTGACCCCGCCGATAGAAAATTGGGCAATGCTCTTGTTGCCCGAAACATAATAGAAGACGGGAAGTATGGATAGGGGAGAGGTAAAGGGGTCTCCCGGGTATTTCTCCCGGGTCACGAGCCCTCCGTCAGAATTGCTGAATATTACGTTGCCGTCGAAGTAGTGATGTGAGGCATCAGCGCCGTCGATGTTGACGCCGGAAGGCAGGTCATCGAAATTTATCATGATCGCAGCGGCCTCATCGGTGTGACAGAGGGTCACTAGCACCGAACAGATCAACAACGCAAGAGCCGGCCTTCTCATCTTACCACCCCTTTTCTTTAATAAGTATACACACTCCCTCTATATTATCTATAAGCATAACCCGTGCCAAAAAATGACATTATTTACAATTTATAACCATTTACAGGAAAAAGAGATAGGATAAGGTATGACACACTATGACAGTATATCGTGTAGAATTTATTATACAGGTGTTAAACCTGGGTAGGGGGGAGGATCGAAAAGACCCTGTGTCACTCTCCCTCAACCTCAAAACGACAGCCGCAGACATTGCATTCATAGATCGACATTTCATACCGGGGCTCTACGAATCGAGTATCGCTACTGCCGCATTTGGGACACTCAACAGGCGGATCCCAGCCAGGCATCGCAGGGCTACTCCTTTACCATTATGAAATAATCCTCTTTCCTTGCCGGCACGGCCTCTTTCTCTCCGCGGCGCACATATCTGAAAGAAACGGTCGTCTCTCCCGTCTTGAGGGCTTTAAAGGTCCACACCTCTTTCTCGCCCGCGCCGGCCGCTTTGCCTTGATCCGCTATGTATTCTGAGCTCACGAGTTCAAGGATATTCTTATCGAATCCCCCGGCGAGCTGCCACTCGTATCCGGATTTCCTGCCGGACCGTAAAGAGATCTCGAAGCCTCTGCCCGCTTTGACGTCGACCGTATTTTTTGGGTAACTATACGGCCGGGGCTGGTCTACATTTTTCTCTTTCTCGCGCGGAGCTTGAAACTCGGCGCCGGCGCCGCTGCCGGTTTCAGCGCGGGCCAGGGAAGAGACCAGCAGAAATGCCGCGAGAGAAGCCTTTAACCGTCTCGTATTCATAGTGCGCCTCCTCAACCGTCATGACATGCTCACGAGACCGCATTCTCTATATGTTCAACGGCCTCACCTTGTCTTCATCGAGATATCGCCCGATCATTGTCCATAGCTCTTCCAGGCTGATCGGCTTCATGAGATAATCCGTCGCCTCTAAGTCCTTCGCCTCAAAGATGGACTCCGTCTCGTGTTTAACGGTCAGCATAATGACGGGGATCGTCGTGGTGATGTGCTCGCTCCTTAACCTCCGGAGGACTTCGAAACCGTCCATATCCGGCATCTTGATATCCAGGAGGATAAGGCTGGGGAGCTCTTTCGCTTTTTCCAGCGCGTCTCTTCCGTCGTACGCCGCGCTCACCTCGTAGCCGCGTTCTGTAAGAAAGTTTCGCACCGTCTCAACGAAATCTTTCTCATCATCGACGATCAGTATTTTTTTGCTTTTCATGGCGGGCCTGCTCTCATATTTTCATCGTCCGGTCCGCGGACCTCGTTTCTCCGCTGATGCACGCGGCGACAGCCTCATCTCTCTTTTCTTCACAGGGAGCGTGTTCCCTCCGCCGTATGAAAAGATTGTGCAGCTTCAGGCTCAAAAAACGTATTGCCCTCTTATGGAACCTCTTTACCGTCACATTCCAAAAGTACAATAATGAGACCGAAATTCTATCGTCCGGATCGAATCCCCGGTACACGTAGTAATTGAAAAAACGCAGGCTTTCCTGTATCCGCTTCCTTGGGAATCCGGGAAGGTCCAGGACGGCCTTCTGCCGCTCTTTTCTCGGATCAAGAGGCGCTCTCAGCATCCCCCTCTCCTTACACACACGGTGCAGGTCGGTCCCCGGGTACGGGAAATAGATGGACGTGAGATGCCAATCGGGCTTACACAGCCGGTTGAGTGCGACCGTCTCTCTGAAATCATCGAAGGTCTCTCCGGGCGCGCCTATGAGGTTAAACATGGCGACCTGCAACCCATGCCTTTTGGCCGAGGCGACGGCGTTGATCACGTCATCGTTCGAGTAATGCCTCCTCAGGATCTCGCGGCGCACCCGTTCGCTTCCCGATTCGAGCCCGATATTCACGAACCTGAAATTACATCTCCTCAATGCGGAGAAGACGCTTTCGAGTTCCAGGCCGGGGACGATCCTGATATTCGCCCCGAACGACAGCGGGCGTCCGAGCGCCGCGTTGAGGCGCTCCAACTGCGCGCACAGCGCGAGACACCCGTTCCTGTTCAGGACAAGGGTCTCGGTCTCGAAGTAGATCTCCTTTATGGTCGGGAACTCGGCGACGATCTCCCTTATCTCTTCTAAGACATTTTCAGGCGACCTGCTCCTGATATAGGCTCCCGGGGCTGTCCTCTTGAGCGCATGATTGCTGCAGTAGCTGCAGTCAAACGGGCAGCCGCGGCTCAAAAGGACCGAGCACATCCGCGGCGCCTTGTCAGACATCCATCCCTGCCACATCTTTCGATCCGGGAAAGGCAGGCTATCGAGGTCCTGTATGAATTCACGCGGCGGATTCTTTTCTACGTCGGTCCCGCGTTTTATCCAAAGATTAGGGATGCGCGAAGGGACCTTCCTATCCTCCAGCTGTGCGATAAATTCAACCATAGGCCGCTCCCCTTCGCCGATACAGAGCGCGTCAAAATCTGCCGATACGGCTTCCTCCGGGTTCAATGTCGCGTGGACCCCCCCTATCACCAGATATATGTCCGGGTAGGAGCGCTTTACGTCCTTCGCAAGGCCCGCAATAAAACCGTACTGTGTTGCAATGGCGGAAAAACATATCACATCCGGCTTAAAACTATCGATCGATCGTTCCAGGAGCCTGGCGGCCTTCCGTCCCCAGAGCCGGCTCGCGACCGTCAATCCTGTGCGGTGGCCGTGTTTTTTTAATATCGACGATATATGAGAAATGCCGAACTGTATCAGCTCCTGTGACGCGAGCAAACCGTTCGGCAACACACCGCTGTCAAGCGAATAGACGAAGAGGACGTTCATGGCTATCCTTCGATGGAGCGTCCGCGGGCAGACCTTAGGGGTTCCATAATGAGCCTCTCTTAAAATCTGAAATGCACGAAAACCCTTCCAAAATTTTTATCGTCCTTTTCCACTCGGTGGTAAAGCCTTTTTATACCCGGTTGCTGCAAAAATCGTAACACGTGTTTTTTTAATTGTCCGCTACCTTTGCCGTGAATGATCTCAACCAGGGAGATCTTTTTCTCTACGGCCTCGCTCATGACCCGGCTGAGTTCACTATCGATCGACTGTCCCTTGTTAAAGATATCATGAAGATCCACTTTGATCTTTGCCACTCGCGCCCCTACGTCGTCAGTGTAAGCGTATATTTCCTTATGTGGAAACAGGGATAGTATACCATATAGTGCGGAAAGGTAGGAGCGCAATAGGAATTTTTGCGGTTGAGGCGGGGAGCGCGCACGATATCAGTGCCGCTCTTATTGCGGCGTTTCGTGTTTAGACTTCTTGTGGCCCGAAAAACATATGATCCTTTGCGATATCACGTCTGACATTATCCTCAAGCCTCTATCGCTCACGTCGTAGACGCCGATAACGCTCTTATACTTCGCGGAGTGAGGGATAAGCCCAGCGAACAGGTCCTTCGATCCTGTGAACCATCCGTGATTGAACACGACGTCTTTTTTGTCGGGAAAGAGCGCCACATAGAATATATTCGTCTCCACCAGGTCCTGGAAGAAGTGCGTCCCGAAGGACAGCTCGGGCATGAGGTTGCCGGCGGGGAAAGCGACCTCCGTAAGGACCGCGATATTGTTTATCTCCGCGAATTTGACCGGCACGCCCAGCGACGGCGTCGTGGTGCCCCACCTCCCCGGCCCCATGAGAAGGGTCGGCAAGGCGTCTCTATCTTTAATGTCGATATTCAATCTCCCCACGATACGGGCGATCTCATACTTGTCCGACTCCGTGAGTCCGCTGTACTCCGCCGGATCGACATAGATGACCCTTTCGATCTCCTGTGAGATATTGCCCCCCAGAAAATATCCGAGCGATTCAAAAAGGATATCTTCTTTTTTTACGCGGCCAGGTATCGCGACCTTATGGCCCAACCCCCGCGTCTGCAGCGGCCTGCATTGCAGAAGGTTTATTTTGAATTTATCGTCAGGGGTGAAGTTCACCGTGAATTCTATCTCAACGGGATAGCGGTACGTCCCCTCAAGCAATCCCAATATCTTCCTGAAGGACTCGGCTAATTTATTATCGCCGAACACCTTGTCGAGCGTCACTATCCAGTACTCCTTGTCTCCCGCGCCTCTCTCGCTCATCATCCGCATCGCCTCATCGTCTTTTACCGCGACGCGGTCCGCATCCGTATACGACCGCTCGTTTATAAGGTTTCCAAAGGGGACGGTCTTAAACGCGTTCTCCTTTACATCTATGAGGTCGACCTTGTGCTGAGAAAATTTCCTCAGGTCGTCTTTCTCCGCATACGGCCTCCGCAGGGGATCGTCAAGCGCGACCATCCTGGGATAATCGCCTTCAACGCGGTTGACCGCCCTTGTGCCCAGCCCGAACACGAGCCTGAGCATCCCTGCCTTTGGGTCCATCTTCTCATTCCACATATAGGTATTATGGGACACGCCGACTCCCGCAAGGTCGGGGAAGAAATAGTCCTTGTGATGCGCCCCCGAAACCCTCTGGACAAGAAGGGCCATCTGTTCGTCGAGTTTATCCAGCCCCCTCTGCTTCCTGTAGACGAGGGCGTCCTCGTTCATCGTGCTCGCATAGATCCTCTTGACGGCTTCCGCGAACTGGATATATCTCTGTTCGGGTGTGCCCTGGTTCGCTAAAAATATGCTTTCGTATTTTCCGGCAAACGCGTTCCCGAACCCGTCTTCCAAAAGAGAGCTCGAGCGTATGATGATGGGCGATGAGCCGAAGTATTCTATGATCTGCTGGAAGTGCTCCATGATATCCTCGGAGAATACCCCGTAGGGTATCTTCTCTTTCAGGATCTTTGCGATAGTGAAATAACCCTCCTCCGTCCTTTGCTGCATCCGCAGCTTCCACCAGTGGTTCTGCACTATGTATGAATAGAATATGTCCGACCCGATATAGAACGAATCGTGCGGCTCCGAGAGCTTCTGCCACTCAAGCATTTTTTTCGACAGTATCTTCCTTGCCAAAAGCATGCCGACGCTCTTCCCGCCGATAAAACCTGTCCCTATCAACCTGGATTTTATATCGATGAGCTCCTCGAGCGAAAAATTCTCTGTCGCGAGGGACAGGATCTGCTTGTTCTTCGTCACCATTATGCTGCAGAGCTTCTTTACCGCATCCTGTATCATCTCGTGCGACGCGGAGCTCTTGATCAGCTCCTCTGCGTCGAGGAACAGGCGATCCCAGTAATCGAGGTTCCTCTTTGCGCTCTCCGCTCCTTTCTCGCGGATATACGAGAGTATCTTAACGGCGTCGACGCTGTCGGTGATGGGGACGAACCTCTCGAGCTCCTTATGGTGGGGAAGGAACATGGTCGGCGAATACCGGTTCCACACCTTCAGGGGGTGTATATACAAGCTGCCCTCGCAATGGTAGACATCCATAAGCAGCTGGGTCGTCTCGCGTATGAGGGCGATCGATTTATAAGAATGGCTATTGCGCAATATCGAAAAATAGGTGACGGTCTTGAGCTCGTACAGATAGGGACAGGTGACCATAAAGAAGTCTCCTATCATAAGATCGGTGGCCCACGCCGAAAGAAGTTCTGAGAGGCAATCGAATACATAATAGGCTCCTTCGCCTTCCCGGGTGATGATGGTATTCACCTTTGCCGTGAAGGATTCGAATCCGGCATCGGCATTGAGCTCATACCGTTTTATCCGGGGTGAAGGCTCCAGCAGCTCTTTGTGAGACGCAAACCTCATGTATATTACTTTCTTATCCTCCGCGAGCGCCTGTCGCACAAAAGGCGTGACAAGGCCGATGTAGTCTTTTATGTCATCGATCTGCCAGACCACATTGTCGCCGGTCCTGAGGCCCGCGATGACCGCATCTAAGCCTTTTATCCCCGTGCTTATCATCGTCGTCGTCCTTTACATAAAGGGCAGATCGCTTTCGCCCATCAGGTATGTATCGATGCAATGGGCCGCGCGCCTGCCTTCTGAAATGGCCCATACTACTAATGACTGGCCGCGCCGCATATCGCCTGCGGCGAATACCTTCTCAACGGAAGTCTTATAGCCCGCGTCCGTCCTCACGTTGCCGCGGTCGTCGTATACGACACCAAGCCCGGCGAGCAGGCCGGAACGTTCGGGATGTAAAAATCCTATGGCAAGGATGACCATGTCCGCCTCGACCTCGAACCCGCTTCCCGGGACCTCTTTCATGACAAGGCACGATTTCGCGCCACCTTCGGTGAACTCTATCTTGATACACTCAAGCTTTTTTACGCGCTCCTTTTCTCCGACAAAGCGTTTCGTCAATACTGCCCAATGGCGCTCGCCGCCTTCTTCGTGGCTCGACGTTGTCTTTAAGAGCACGGGATACTTCGGCCAGGGATAGTCCCCGCCGCGGCATTCCGGCTGCCTGGGCATGACTTCTATCTGCACCACGCACGCCGCGGCTTGTCTGTGCGCGATCCCTACGCAGTCCGCTCCCGTATCCCCCCCTCCTATGACAACGACCTTTTTATCTTTCGCGTCTATGCTCTTATCCTGCGGTACCTTATCGCCTGCCATCCTCTTGTTGGCCTGACAGAGGTAATCCATCGCGAAATAGATACCCTTCAACCCTCTCCCTTCTATCGTGAGATCTCTTGGGACACGGGCGCCGCCCGCCAAACAGACCGCATCGAACTCATTCAGAAGTTTCCCGGCGGGATGATCTCTCCCTACGTCCACGCCTGTCTTAAAGACGATCCCCTCCTTTTTCCATATATCGATGCGCCTGTCGATAATGTGTTTTTCGAGTTTAAAATCGGGTATCCCGTAGCGCAGTATGCCTCCCGGTTTGTCGTCCCGTTCGAAAACGATCACGTTATGGCCCGCTCTATTAAGCTGCGCGGCGCAGGAGAGGCCTGCCGGGCCTGAGCCGATGACCGCTATCTTCTTGCCTGTCCTTTTGTTTATCGGTTTTGCTTTGATCGATCCATTTTTGAAGCCGGATTCTATGATCGCAAGTTCGTTTTCGCGTATGGTCACCGCGTCATCGTTCAAACCCAGCACGCACGCATATTCGCACATTGCAGGACACACCCTCCCCGTTATCTCGGGCAGGCTGTTCGAGGCTTCCAGCAATGTGAGCGCCTCCTCCCATCTGCCGCGGAACATGTGATCGTTCCATTCGGAGATATAGTTCCCTACCGGGCAGCCCCAGTGACAAAACGGCGTCGCGCAGTCCATGCATCGCGAGGCCTGCTCCTGCGATTGTCTCTCAGAGCGCACTTTGGAGACATATTTGAAATCCCGGATTCGCTCACAGACCGCACGGTACTCTCCGTCTTGTCGCGCGACCTTCAAGAAACCTCTCGCGTCACCCATCGAACGCCTCCACCAGATCAAGCTCCTCTTCTATCTTTATCCCTTCCAGGATGCGCTTATACTCTATCGGCATGACCTTGACGAACTTCTTCAGCTCCCCGTGCATGTTATCGATGATCTTTTTTGCTTTCTTGCTTTTGGTATATGTGAAGTGGTTGTGAAGCAGGTTGTATATCGTATCCCTATCGCCCTCTTTGACCTTCTCCAGCTCGGCCATATCCATGTTGCATCTGTCTTTGAACGTTCCTTCTTCATCATAGATGTAGGCTATCCCGCCTGACATGCCGGCGGCAAAATTCCTCCCCGTCTTTCCCAGGACGATCACCCTTCCGCCTGTCATATACTCGCACCCGTGATCACCGACACCCTCCGCAACGACATGCAGCCCTGAGTTCCTTACGCAGAACCTCTCTCCTGCGACACCGCATATATACGCCTCGCCCGATATGGCGCCGTAGAAAGCGGTATTGCCTATGATTATATTCTCATCGGGCTTATACCGGGCCCTTCTGTCCGGGTATACGATTATCTTTCCGCCCGAAATGCCCTTTCCTGCGTAGTCATTGGTCATCCCCTCCAGCTCAAAGGTGATGCCTTTCGCAAGAAATGCGCCGAAGCTTTGTCCCGCCGTGCCCCTGAACCTGCATACGATAGTATCTTCTAACAATACGCCGTCGCCGCATCTCCTCAAGGCTTCGCCGCTTAAGGCTGCGCCGGTCGCCCTGTTCGTATTATTGATCTCGGCCGAGATCCTCACCGGCTTATTCCTGTCAAACGCGTCCTTGCACATCGTGATGAGCTCTTTATCGAGAACGGCATCGAGGCCGCTTGTCTGTACAGATGTGCAGTATCGCCCGACGCCTTCAGGAAGGTCCGGCATATAGAGGACCTTGGAATAATCTATCCTCTTCGCTTTTGCGGGAACGATGTCGCCGTTCACTTCGAGAAGGTCTGTCCTGCCGATCATCTCGTCTATGGTCCTTATCCCCAGCTGTGCCATTATCTGGCGAAGCTCCTCGGCTACAAAGCGGAAATAGTTCACTATATATTCCGGCCTTCCCTTGAACCTCTTCTGCAAAATATCGTCCTGCGTAGCCACGCCGACCGAACAGTTGTTGAGATGGCAGTGCCTCAACATGACGCAGCCGATCACCACAAGAACGCTTGAGCAAAAGCCGTACTCTTCGGCCCCTAACAGAGCCGCGATCGCGACATCGCGGCCGGTGCGCATCTGCCCGTCAGTCTGTATGCGGACCCTCGAGCGCAGATTGTTCAAGAGCAGCGTCTGGTGCGTCTCGGAAAGGCCCAGCTCCCACGGAAGCCCGGCGTATCGTATCGAACTCCGGGGAGACGCGCCTGTCCCTCCGTCCCCGCCGGAGATAAGGATCATATCGGCATGGCCTTTTGCGACGCCTGCCGCGACGGTCCCGACACCTATTTCCGAAACGAGCTTGACGCTCACGCGCGCACGCGGATTGACGTTCTTCAGGTCAAATATCAGCTGCGCAAGGTCTTCGATCGAATAGATGTCATGGTGCGGCGGGGGCGATATCAACGTAACGCCGGGAGTCGTATATCTGGTCCGCGCGATCACTTCGCTTACCTTGTGCCCCGGCAGCTGGCCCCCTTCGCCCGGCTTCGCTCCCTGCGCGATCTTTATCTGTATTTCATCGGCATTGACAAGATAGTTCGTCGTGACGCCGAACCTTCCGGACGCGACCTGCTTTATGGCGCTCCTCCTCGAATCTCCGTTGGGCAGGGTCACAAATCTGTTAGGGTCCTCGCCGCCTTCGCCGGTATTGGACTTACCGCCTATCCTGTTCATGGCGATAGCGATCGTCTCGTGCGCCGGCCTGCTTATCGAACCGAAGCTCATGGCCCCTGTGGCGAAACGTTTCATGATGTTCTCAACGGGCTCGACCTCATCGATAGGGACGGGATCCCTCTTCCTTCCGCCTGAGGCGGATCCGCCTTTGGCGGAGAACGTGAGCAGGCTCCTTAAAGTCGCGGGGTTGGACGACTGATCGTTTATCATCCGCGCAAATTCTCTATATCGGGCATAGTCATTATCCCGTGCGGCATCCTGAAGCGCCGCGATGCTTTCAGGGTTCCACAGGTGAAATTCCCCGTCTTTCTTCCATTGGTATACCCCGCCGCTTGGCAGATAGGGCGTTTCCGTATCTCTTTGGGGGTATGCCTCTCTGTGTCGCCTTATAGTCTCATCCGCTATCCCCTCAAGGCCGACTCCTCCGATCCGCGACACGGTCCCGGTGAAATACTTGTCGATAAATTCATTGTCTAAACCCAGCGCCTCGAATATCTGCGCGCCGCGGTAACTCCTCAGGGTAGATATCCCCATCTTTGACAGGATCTTCAATATGCCGTCCGTGAGGGCTTTATGGTAATTCTTCAGCGCATCCTTAAGGTCCGCGCGTATCTCTTTCTTTTCGATAAGATATTCTATTGTCTCATAGGCGAGATAGGGATTCACGCAATCCGCGCCGTAGCCGAAAAGCAGGGCAAAATGGTGCACCTCCCTGGGTTCCGCGCTTTCGACTATGAGCGCGACCTGCGAACGTATGGTCTTTCTCACCAGATGCTGGTGCACGGCGCTTGTCGCCAAAAGTGACGGGAGCGCGATAGTGTCTTTATCGACCCCTCTGTCGCTCACTATTATAAAAGAGTACCCTTTCTCGATGGCGTATTCCGCTTCGAAACAGATCCTCTCGAGCGCGCGCAGGAAACCTTCCGCACCGCTTCCTGCGTCAAAGAAAGCGTATATTGTCTTTGCTTTAAAACCGTTCAAGCTGATATCACGTATCCTCTCAAGTTCCTCGTCTGTCACTATGGGATCCCCCACCCTCAGTTTATGGCTATGCCCCGGAGTCTCCTCCAAGATGTTCTTTTCGGGACCTATAAAGCTTTCGAGGCTCATCACAAGTCTCTCCCTTATAGAATCTATGGCGGGGTTGGTCACCTGTGCAAACAGCTGCTTGAAATAGCTGTAGAGGATCTGAGGTTGTTTTGACAAAATGGCGTGGGGGATGTCGCTGCCCATAGAGCCCACGGGTTCTTTACCGTCTTCCGCCATAGGCGCTATGATCACCTTCAGGTCTTCCCGCGAGTAGCCGAAGGCCTTAAGATGCGGCAGTATGTCTTCGGACCTTTGGCGGCGGGCGCCGCCGCTCGTGAGCGTGTCGAGATCGACCATGTTCCCGGCATTCCATTCGCCGTAGGGGCAGCGCACCGACACGCTTTTCTTTATCTCGGAATCATGTACAATGCGCCCTGATTCGGTATCGATGAGAAATATCTTGCCCGGCTCAAGCCTTCCTGAGACCTCGATGTCTGCGGGGTCGATGTCGAGAACGCCGACTTCGGACGCCATCACGACGAAACCGCTCCTGGTGACAACATAGCGGGCGGGGCGCAAGCCGTTCCTGTCGAGCACCGCCCCGATATTCCTTCCGTCCGTAAAGGCTATCGCAGCGGGACCATCCCACGGTTCCATGAAGCACGCGTGATATGTGTAAAAATCTTTGAGCTCCTTGCTCATAAAGCGGTCGTGTTCCCACGCTGCGGGTATGAGCATCATCATCGCATGTTCGAGAGACCTGCCTGACAGGACCAAAAGTTCAAAGACATTATCGATCGTGGCAGAATCGCTTCCTCCCTTGACGATGACCGGTTTCAGCTTCTCGATATCCGTGCCGAATAGCCCGCTTGTGAGCACCCGTTCTCTCGCGCTGATCCAATTGACGTTCCCGCGTAAGGTATTTATCTCGCCGTTATGGGCGAGGAAGCGGAACGGCTGGGCGAGGTCCCACGTGGGAAATGTATTCGTGCTGTAGCGTGAATGGACAAGGCACAGTGCGCTCTCAAGAGATTCGTCTTTCAGGTCAGGGAAAAAGCCTCTCAGCTGAGAAGGCTTGAGCAGCCCTTTGTAGCTCAAGGTCCGCGATGAGAGGTTCGTAATATAGAAGAAGGCCCGCTGCCCTATGGAAGACGCCCTCACCGCATTCTCGGCCTGCTTACGGATAATGTAGAGCTTCCTCTCAAAAGCGAGCTGGTCCTCCAGACTTCCATTCCTTCCTATGAATACCTGAGATATGAACGGCATGGTATCCCGCGCGCCCTTGCCTATCACCGAACTGTTGACGGGAATGTCGCGCCACCCGAGGAACTCCTGCCCTTCTTCTTCAATGATCTTTTTAAATGTGTCTCTACAGGATCTCTTATCCTTATCGTCGGTCGGCAAAAATACCGATCCGGTGCCGTAAAACCCTATTTCGGGCAAAGGGATGCCGGCTTTCGTGCACTCTTTTAGCAAAAACTTATGCGGCATCTGGAAAAGTATCCCTGCGCCGTCTCCTGTTTCCGGATCCGCCCCCACGGCACCGCGGTGGCTCAAGCGTTCGAGCACTTCGATACCCTGTCTTATGATGTCGTACGACTTCTTGCCGTTTATGTTGCAGACGAATCCTACGCCGCAAGAATCGTGCTCGAACTGCGGATCGTATAATCCCTGTCTATCAGGAAAGCGCGTGAATCTCATTTCTTAAATCTCCATACCTCTATATTTAACTTCTTTATCTTGCTGCTTAACGTGTTGCGGTGCAGCCCCAGTATCTTTGCCGCTTCGACCTGATTGCCGTCCGATCGTTCCAGCGCCTTTATTATCACCATCTTCTCGATATGCGATATTATGGCATCGTAGACATGCCCTGTCGCTACGGTATAAAAACTCTCATTTATCATATCCGAAATAGTGTCCATAGTAAAGGTGCATACGTTTTATGCATCTGCGAGGAAAAAAATTTATAGCCCCCGCCCTTTTGGTGCGTTAACGGATCGTTGACTATCCAAAAGGGCGGGACTGCAACTCCGTCACTTACAGGACCGAGAGATATTTGTTGAGCTCGTATTGAGGGACCTGGATCCTATAATTGTCCCATTCTTTCTTCTTCAGCTCGATGAACCTCGGAAAGATGTGGTTCCCGAGGATCTTTTTCACCAGCTCGCTCGACTCGGTTATCGCGATCGCATGCCCCAGGCTGTCCGGCAGTGTCTCGATACCCTTCTGCCTCCTCTCCGCATCAGTCAGGTGATACAGATTCTGATCCATGGGCTTGGGCGCTTTATATTTCTTCTCTATCCCCTCCAATCCGGCATGCAGCATGGCCGCAAAGGTGAGATACGGGTTGCATGCCGGGTCGCACGCCCTGAATTCGCACCGCGTCGCCTTCTCCTTGCCGGGATAATACAGCGGCACCCTGATGAGCGCGCTCCTGTTCCTGCGGCTCCATGCCACATAGACGGGCGCCTCATATCCGGGCACCAGCCTCTTGTATGAGTTCGTGGTCTGCGCGAATATGGCGCATATCTCCTTCGCGTGCTTCAAAAGGCCCGCGATAAAATAATGGGCGGTATCCGAGAGGTAATCTTCGGCCTTCGCGTTGAAGAACATGTTCTTGCTCCCCTTGAAGAGCGATTGATGCGTATGCATGCCCGACCCGTTCTCGCCGAAGAGGGGCTTCGGCATGAACGTGGCATAGACCCCGAACTTGCTCGCGATCTCCTTCACCACGACCTTATAGGTTATAACGCTATCCGCCATCTCGAGCGCATCTTTATAGCGCATGTCGACTTCGTGTTGAGACGGCGCCACCTCGTGGTGGGAATATTCGACGTCGATACCCATCTTCTCAAGGGCCAATACGGTCTCCCGCCTCAGGTCGCTGGCGACATCGAGCGTCGTGAGGTCGAAATACCCTCCCTTGTCCAGTATGTCGGTAGCCGCGTCTGACTTGAAATAGAAATACTCGAGCTCCGGCCCGCAATAATAGTGGTCGAATCCCATCTTATGCGCGCGGTCGAGGGCCTTCTTCAGCACGTAACGCGGGTCGCCTTCATACGGTGTCTTGTCGGGGTTAAATATATTGCATATCATCCTGGCGACAGCCTTCTCGGTCGGCCGCCAGGGGAGGATCGCAAAGGTGTCCGGATCGGGCATCGCGATCATGTCGGATTCCTCTATGTCCTGATAACCCGTGATGGAGGAGCCGTCAAAACCCATACCGTTCTCGAGGGCGCCCTCCAGCTCCTTGTCGGTGATCGCGAAACTCTTTACCTGTCCAAGCACATCGGTAAACCATAAGCGTACGAATTTTACATCGTTCTCCTTTACAAGCTTCAAGATGTCCTTCTGCGTCTTCTTTGCCATTGTATGCCTCCTTTCAAATTTGCGAAGCAAATTTGATCCTGAACCAGCGTCAAAAATGCGACCAGCGGAAGCATTTTAGCTGGTGAAGGATCTTCTTCTATATGAAAAAAATAAGGGTGTCATAGCCCCCAGGCTTTAAAACACCCTTGTTTTAATATGCCTTTGCACAAACGTTGTGCTCTGCTGGTTACACCTCAACTTCTACCTTCTATAAGTAAAAACGTGTCTGTTTTGGTAACCTCTTTTTTAACCGATCGCTACAGAACCCGTTTCTCCCGTGCGTATCCTCACGCACTCTTTTAGTTCCAGGATGAATATTTTGCCGTCTCCTATGGTCCCTGTCTCGGCGCCTTTTACGATCGCGTCTATAGTCGGCTGGACATAGCTTTCATTGACCGCGATCTCAAGCCGGACTTTCTTCAATAGATTACCGGTCTCTTTTCTTCCTCGATATACTTCTGTCCGCCCTTTCTGCCTCCCGCACCCGAGGACATTCGAGACGGTCTTAAGATAGATCTCCTTCTTGTCGAGTTCCTGCAACACATCCTCAAGCCTGTGCGGTTGAATAATAGCTATTATCAGTTTCATCTTTCACCTCCTCAATTTTGCGAAGCAAAATTGATCCTGAAGCGCCGTGAAACGA
>CAYHAE010000021.1:0-19834 GCA_964354545.1 uncultured Planctomycetia bacterium | reverse complement strand
CGCGACCCAAGGGAGCGTCGTAGGCGCTGAAGGATCTTTTTCATATATTTTCCATCAGGCGAAGCGAAGGATCTCACCACGTTTGCGAAGCAAAATTGATCCTGAAGCGCCGTGAAACGACGCGACCCAAGGGAGCGTCGTAGGCGCTGAAGGATCTTTTTCATATATTTTCCATAAGGCGAAACGAAGGATCTTTCATTTAGTCGAGCAGCGTATAGGCGCTTTCCTCGTGTTGTGTGATATCGAGGCCCACGACCTCTTCTTCATCCGACACCCGCAGCCCCATAAGGGCATCGAGGACCTTCAATAAAATAAAGGTGACCGCTATGGAATAGGCCATAGTGGCCAGGGCACCTATGGCCTGTATCCCGAGCTGTCCGGGATTTCCGAAGAATAAGCCGTTATTGCCGGATGGATTGATCACTTTTTGAGCAAAAAGCCCTGTGGCCAAAGCCCCCACCGTACCGCCTATGCCATGAACGCCAAAAGCATCGAGGCTATCGTCGTAGTTTAATTTTAGCTTTATTACCGCGACGGCGGTGTAGCACACCGCCCCTACGATCATGCCGATACATATCGCAGACAGGGGCGACACAAATCCTGCGGCGGGCGTGATCGCGACAAGGCCTGCGACAGCGCCCGTCGCTCCCCCAAGGATCGTCGGTTTTCCTATGATCTTCCATTCAATGGACATCCACGTAAGGGCAGCGGCTGCTGCCGCGGTATTCGTCGCGATGAAAGCCGAGACCGCGAGTTCGTTCGCCGCAAGCGCGCTTCCTGCGTTGAAACCAAACCACCCGAACCAGAGAAGGCACGCGCCGAGCACGACCAGCGGCAGGTTATGCGGAGGCATCGGTTCTTTGCCGTATCCTCTTCTCTTACCTAATACAAGCGCGCATACGAGCGCCGATATACCTGATGACATGTGGACGACCGTGCCTCCGGCGAAGTCCAATGCGCCCATATTCTTGAGCCATCCGCCCGCTCCCCATACCCAGTGGCATACCGGGTCATACACACAGGTAGCCCATAATAGGGTAAATACGGCATACGTAGAGAACTTCATCCTTTCCGCGAACGCCCCGGTGATGAGGCCGGGTGTGATAACAGCGAACATCATCTGATATACCATGAACAGTTGATGAGGGATCGTCGCCGCGTAGTCCGGATTCGGAGCCATGCCTACGCCTTTCAGGCCGAACCAGGCTAGGCTTCCGATAAAGTGTCCTTTGTCGGGCCCGAACGACAGGCTGTAGCCCCACATTATCCATTGAATGCTCAACAGGCACAGCACAAAGAACGACTGCATCATAGTAGCAAGCACATTCTTCCTCCTCACGAGGCCCCCGTAGAAGAACGCCAATCCTGGAGCGGTCATGAGCATCACGAGCGCGGTCGACATCAAGATCCACGCAGTGTCTCCGGAATTTATCATGTCATCCCCCCTTACCTTCTATATCTACCCGCCTACGCTCGCCTTCATCACGCGATGGCGGCATCTCGCCGTAGCGCCTAGTCACATTTCCGCCATAAATCGGCGAGATCTCGCCACTCGCCGCCGACCGCGGCGGGTGGCGGACATCCACGGGTTTATACCCGTGGTCTTCTGCGCGAAGGCGGATAAAAAAAGAAAGCGTCTCCTTAATCTCACTTCGATTAATAAGACGCCTTCGTCTAAACGGCCTTAAATCCCGATGCTTCTAAGAACTATCGACACTTACACAAGTAAGAATCCTATGCATTTGGTAACCTCTTTTTGCGCCATTTTCTTACTATCCCTTGTTTGTACTTCACCACCATGACGTGCGAGATCCCGAGTTCCTTTGCGGCCTCGCGCACCGTATATCCTTTGAGGAGGCAGGACAAGACCGATCGTTCTCTGTCGGTCAAGCCCATGCCTTTTATCTCATCTACGGTGAGCTCGCTTTCTATCCTCGAGCCAAAGGCCTCTCGTGTGTCCTCAAGTATATCGCCCAATGTCAGCCCTTCGGGACTTATGAGCTCATCGAGGCTTGAGAGCGTTACCTTCTGCCTTCCTTTTCTTAAAAAATTCTGC
Source organism: uncultured Planctomycetia bacterium (assembly GCA_964354545.1). Taxonomy (GTDB): domain Bacteria; phylum Omnitrophota; class Gorgyraeia; order 2-01-FULL-45-10; family JAHFGN01; genus CAYHAE01. The sequence goes on along the minus strand of CAYHAE010000021.1, from coordinate 17,778 downwards.
AGATGGAACTCGCATCCTTTGATCGCATAGGACTCATTTATACCTATGGGGAGCCCGCGCCCATAATGCTGCCACAGATAGAGGCACATCTCTTGATAGAGGTCTTCCTCATCGTAGGAGCTGTAGAGCACGTGCTTCCGCGCGATAAACTTGAGCGCAGGCGTTATCTTTTCGAGCAATACCCTGAAATCCATCGTGCACCACCTCTATTGATTTCCTCAAAAATAATAGAATATTTTTTTTAAATGATTTTCTTTTACTTTTACGTTTCTCAATAATGAACAAAAAAGGCGTTCATCTGCCGCTCTCTCCGGCACAGAACGCCCTTGTCCCGAAATAGATACGTCCTTTCCGGCAACTTACACTGCCAAAAAGGACATCATCATCCTTTGAAGAGGAACACAAAGATCCCTCGCTTCCCCTTCGGGGAGGCTTCGCACTCGCTCGGGATTAATTCGGCCATGCAATTTATGTTCACTTCGTTCCATAAATTGCGGCCTCAGTGGAGCCCCTCCGGCCTAAACGCTAGAGCTCCCTCCCCGAAGCACCTGCCGGCAGGCGGGTGCAGAGGGGATTAAAAAAGGCGCTCTTTCGAACGCCCCATTGTTCCCCTTCTTAAACGCTACTTTGCGTTTACATAAATAGTGTACCATAATTAGGAATGTTTGTCAATGGAACCCCACGGGCGGTCACGTGCCTGCACGCCGAAGTGCCTACCGGCAGACGTTTCGGCACGCAGGCGTGGTACCTTTATATACCTGCCTGCGCCAAAGATGTGATTCAGTGAAGATATGCTTCGGCGCACTTATCCGCCTACCCCCTTGCGATGTGACATCCGCCGAAGCACCATGTCGCATTCATCCCCGGGCAAGCCCGGGGTCTTCCCTGCCTAACGGTGAGGCAGGTGCGAAGGCGGATAAAAAGACGGCTTACTATTGTCGACCTAACAGCGCGCTGCTCCTGCGGGAAGGAGGGCGGTCCAAAGGTACGCACATCCATCTATTTCAATTTTTCGGGATGGTGTTTAACGACCTCCGCCTGGACCATGTAGATCACGTCTTCGGCTATGTTCGTGGTGTGGTCGCATATGCGCTCCAGGAAACGCGCGATCAGGAGAAGCTGGACGGCCCTCGGGGCCGTGGAGCCGTCTTTTACCATATAATCCTCGACAAGCTCTTTTTGGATCAAATTCCTCAGCTGGTCGGCTTCGGTATCGGACAGGAGGACTTTTTTAGCGAGCCCTATGTCGCCTTTTACGAACGAATCTATGGCCATCCTCACCATGTTCTGCGCCACGGCCGTCAATTTCGGGATATCCACCAAAGGTTTCAAGAGCGGCTTGTCCGCGATCTCAAGCGTGCGCTGGGCTATATCCACCGCGATATCCGCTATCCTTTCGAGTTCCGCATTTATCTTCATACCGGTGGTGATAAGGCGGAGGTCCTTGGCCATAGGCTGGTATCGCGCAATGAGGTCTATGCATTTTTCATCTACGGCTAGTTCCAATTTATCGACATTGGTATCGTTATCGATCACGCTCCGCGCCAGTTCTCTATCGCGATTTTTTAGCGCCTCGACGGATTTATAGATAGCCTCTTCCGCATACGCCCCCATCTTCAAAATATCTCTGTTCAGCTCCTTCAATTCCTGGTCTATGTGCCGTTCCATCTTTTTCTCCTGTCGTTAGACGGATTTCGTATTGAGTATTGCGGAAAAATTTCGCACTACGCAATACGCAATACGAGCTATCCATACCTCCCCGTGATATAATCCTCCGTGCGCTTATCGCGCGGCGCGGTAAAAATTTGTTCTGTCTTGCCGAACTCTATCAATTCACCCAAGAGCATAAAGCCGGTATCGTCAGAGACCCGCGCTGCCTGCTGCATGTTATGCGTCACTATTATTATAGTATAATTGTTCTTCAATTCACGCATTAATTCCTCGACCCTCGCGGTTGCCTGCGGGTCGAGGGCTGAGCAGGGTTCGTCCATCAGCAGCACATCCGGCTTGACGGCGATCAGCCGCGCGATACAAAGCCTCTGCCTCTGCTCCAGCGATAACCGCAAGGCCGGCTCGTTGAGCCTATCCTTCACCTCGTCCCACAAAAGGACGCTCCTTAAACTTTTTTCCACTATTTCATCCAGCGTATCCCGCGTGATGCCGTCTGCGTGGATCCTTTCCCCGAAAACGATGTTCTCGTATATCGACAGCGGGAACGGGTTCGGGCGCTGGAATACCATCCCTACCTTCTTGCGCAACGTCACCAAGTCTGTGTGAGGATCAAGGATATTCGCATCATCGATAAGGACCTCCCCAACCGTACGCACTCCTTCTATCAGATCATTCATGCGGTTGAAGACCCGAAGCAGGGTCGATTTCCCGCACCCTGAAGGCCCGATTATGGCGGTGATCCTATGCGCCTCGAAGGCCGAGCCTATGCCTTTTAAAGCATGGAAGGCGCCGTACCAGAGATTCAGGTCCTTAGTTATTATCTTCGCCATCATCCGAACTTCCCTCTGATGTAGCCATCTGTACGCTTGTCCTTCGGTGCAGTAAAGATCTTATCAGTCTTATCCAATTCGATAAGCTCCCCGTTTAAAAAGAACGCCGTTCTATCGCCGACCCGCGCCGCCTGCTTTACGTTATTTGTCACCAGGACGATCGTATATTTCTCTTTTAACGTGACCATCGCGTCCTCTACCTTCGCGGTGGAGATCGGGTCGAGGCCCGAGCAGGGCTCATCGAACAGGATCACTTCAGGCTCGACGGCAAGGGTCCGCGCTATGCAGAGGCGCTGTTGCTGGCCGCCGGATAATTTGAAGGCCGAGTCATATAGTCTGTCTTTCACCTCTTCCCAGAGATAGGCTTCTGTCAATGCCTTCTCGACCGTCTCTACCAAAACCTTCCTGCTTCTTACACCGTGCATCCTTACGCCGTACGCCACATTGTCATATATCGATAGCGGAAGCGGCAGCGGCAGCGCAAACACCATGCCCACTCTTTTGCGCAATAGCTCCGTATCGATCTTCCTGATATCCTCATTCTCAAGCCTTATCTCTCCGCTCATCGTGATATTCGCAACCAAATCGTTCAGACGGTTAAGCGTTCTCAGGAAAGTGGTCTTGCCGCTATTAGAAGGACCGATTATGCTCAATATCTCGTGGGCCTGGATTTCTATGCTTACCTGTTTTAAGGCATAAACGGGACCGAACCGGACAGTAAGGTCTTTTATTTCAACGGTTACCATTTTTTCCTTTTTCTGAATTTGTAACGGATAATTATCGCCACCAGGTTCATAAACAAGACGAGCGCAAGCAGCACGAGCGCGGTTCCATACCGTGTCTTTTCATCAACGTTAGGTACCTGCGTTGAGATGACATAAAGATGATACGGTAACGCCATTGCCTGATCAAAGATAGAATCGGGCAATTGCGGCAGATAAAAAGCTGCCACGGTAAAGAGGATCGGCGCCGTCTCGCCGGCGGCTCTGCCCAAGCCTAAAATGGTCCCCGTCAATATCCCGGGGATCGCGTTGGGCAGCACAATATGCCTTATCGTCTGCCACTTGCTCGCCCCCAGAGAGAGGCTCACTTCACGGAATGAATACGGGACGCTCTCCAGGGCTTCGCGTGACGTGGTGATGATTATCGGCAAGATCATGATCCCTAAGGTGAGCGAACCCGAAAGGATCGACGCGCCGAACTTGAAAAATACCACGAAGAGTGCGAGGCCGAAAAGCCCGTACACGACCGAGGGCACGCCTGCCAGGTTGACGATCGCCAATTTTATAAGCCTGGTAAGGAGGTTATCTTTTGAATATTCGCTTAAGTATATGGCCGCGAGAAGGCCTATCGGTAAAGCGAATATAATAGCGCCTGTCACCAGGTATATCGTTCCTACAATTGCCGGGAATATGCCGCCTGCGCGCATCCCCTGCCGCGGTATATCCGAAAGGAATTGCCAGTTTATCGCAGGCAGACCTTTCTGCACAATAATGACAACGATCATCCCGACGGGCAGTACGATGAGAAGCGTCGCAAGGAATAAAAGGGAAAATGCGATATTTTGTGTTCTGTACGGATCCCGCATTATTGCCTTTTGTGTAAGAATAGGTCTGCGGTCACGTTGATCGCAAAGCTGATGATGAACAGGACTATGCCGATGGCGAAGAGGGCAAAATAGTGCTCGCTGCCCACCACAGCCTCACCCATCTCAGCCGCGATAGTGGCGGTTAAAGTACGGACGGGCGCCATGATGCTCTTCGGAATGACCGCGGCATTCCCGGTGATCATCATCACCGCCATCGTCTCGCCGATCACCCTGCCGATGCCGAGCATGATCGCGGCGAGGATACCACTCGATGCCGCCGGCAGCATTACCCGCCATATCGCCTGCCAGTGCGTCGCCCCTAACGCAAGGGCGCCCTCTTTATAGGTCTTCGGGATCGAATAGAGTGCGTCTTCGGCGATAGACACGATGGTCGGCATGGCCATGAATGCGAGCATTATTGAACCGGATAACGCGGTCAAGCCAGTCGGAAGGTGAAAGACGGTCTTTACGAGCGGCACGAGCGTCACCATGCCGATAAAACCGAGGACGACACTGGGTATGGCTGCTAAAAGTTCTATTCCCGCCTTTAGGATCTCCTTTATCTTTAGAGGAGCTATTTCCGCGATATAGACCGCACAGCCCACGCCTATGGGGATAGAGATGACCGCCGCCCCCGCGGTGACCAGTAAAGATCCCAGGATAAGGGGGAGTATCCCTAACTGCGGCGGCTCCGAGATCGGATACCAGCTTTTACCGAAAAGAAATTTAAAGGGGCTTACCGTTTTAAATACGGCGAGCCCCTCTTTAAGCAAGAACAGGAAGATCAGCACCACAAAAAATATAGAAGCGAGTCCACAGATCAAGATGAGTTTTTCGATGATGAATTCTTTGACCTTACGCATAGAATTTATTTGTTGATCGGAACAAAATCGGTTGCGAGCACAATGTCCTGGCCTTCTTTAGAAAGCGCAAAATCTATGAATTTCCTCCCCAGGCCTTGCGGAGAACCGTTGGTATACACAAATAGCGGCCTTGAGATCGGGTACGTCCCGTTCAAGACATTTTCTATCGTCGGCGTCACGTATTCTGATTTTTCATCTTTGGCAATGGCCACACTCTTTTGCCTGGCCGATATGTAACCCATTCCGTAATACCCTATCGCGGAGGAATTACCGGCTACTTCATCTGCAATGGCTTGAGAAGACGAAAGAAGCAGTGCGCCCGGAGCAAATTCTTCTTTGCTATTAGGATCATTCTTTCTCAAGACGTGCTCCTTGAAGTAGACATGGGTCCCGGAGTTCACCTCGCGCGACAGCACCACGATCTTCTCATCCCTGCCGCCTACCTCTTTCCAGTTAGCGATCCTGCCGGTAAATATCCCTGCGAGCTGGTCTATGGTAAGCTTGCCTACCACGTTAGCCGGATTGACGACGACCGCAAGGCCGTCCAGCGCGACTTTTATCTCATTCGGGTCTATACCCTTTTGTTTCGCAAGGGCGATCTCCTTCTCCTTGATATTCCTCGAGCTCATGGCGATATCGCAGGTCCCGCTTATGAGGCTGGAAAACCCCGTGCCGGAGCCGCCCCCCGTCACCGCCACGAAATCACCCGGGTTCTTTTCCATGTATTTTTCAGCCCATGCCTGACCCAGGTTCACCATAGTATCCGACCCTTTGATCTGTATCGAATTCTTCCCTGATGCGGCAAATGAGGGGGCCGCAAAGATAAGTGCCGTCATGATCGATATCCACTTTTTCACCATATCTTCCTCCCTTGTTATGATAGAGTATATTCTATTCATGTAATATCCATGTAAGGCCGGTGTAAAATCGATGTAAAATGTGCCGGAATTTCAGAAAAGAGTATGGATTATCGGCATTAAATCCGCTTCAAGGAGGAGTAAAATGCGGGTAAAGTCTTCTTGTGAAGGTGCGGGAGTTATTTCGGGAGGGTGAACCAGAACTTCGAACCCAGGCCCTCAGTGCTTTCCACGCCGACTTTTCCGTCGTGCAATTCGATGATATGCTTGACGATGGAAAGCCCGAGGCCGGTCCCGCCGAGCTCGCGCGAGCGCGCCTTATCGACCCGGTAGAACCGTTCGAAGATACGCGGAATATCTTTTTCGGGGATACCGATGCCTGAATCTTCTACGATGACCTTCATCTTACCGTCTATCTCCTGGTGGGAAATTTTAACAAGGCCTTTCTCTTTGTTGAATTTTATCGCGTTATCGATGAGGTTGGTAAAGACCTGCTCGATCCTGTCCTTATCCGCCCTGACTAAAAGGCCCTCCGGCAATTCATTTTTGACTTCCAGGTCCTTTTTCCTCACCTGGGACTTAAATCCCAGGATGGTTCTTTCGACTTGCTGCCGCAGGTTGACATCCTCCGTCTCGAGCGATATCTCCTTTGACTCGAGATATGATAAGGAAAGCAGGTCGTTGACCAGGTTGTTAAGCCGTTCCGCGTGTTCCTGGATTATCTTAAGAAAGGCCCGGTTATTCTCCTTATCGTCGAGAGCCCCCTCAAGAAGCGTCTCGATGAACCCCTTTATCGAAGTGAGCGGTGTCTTTAACTCATGGGAAACGCTCGCGATAAAATCGCTGCGTACGGTCTCAAGCCTCCGTATCTCCGTGATATCGTGAATGACCACAAGGCACCCCGTGACATCATCGTTGTCAAAAATGGGAGTCGCGTTAACCTCAAAGATCCTGCGCACAGGGTAAAAAAGCGCCAGTTCCGATGACGCGGACTCCCCCTTCCGCAGAACGGCGCTGATCACTTCGGAGATATCGTTGTTGCGTATCGCTTCCAGAAAGGCCTTGCCTTCTACGTCCTTTTTTGAAATGCCGAATATCTTCTCGATCGTTGGATTGATCGAAATTATGTAGCCTTCTTTATTTACCACAACGACCCCTTCGATCATGCTGTTGAAGGTTGCCGCGAGCTTCTGGTTCTGTGTCTGGATCTCTCCGATCTTGTCTTCTATGTCCTGGGCCATTGTGTTTAGGGTCTGCGCAAGCTCTCCGATCTCATCTTGAGAGCCCCGTATTATCCTGCGGCTGAAATCGCCTTCCGAAAACCTGCGCGAGACCTGGATCATCCTGCTGATCGGCCTGATAGTGTTTCCTGCGACGACAGAACCCAAAACAAAGGCAAGCGCCAAGGCAAAAAGCAGTCCGATGAAAACTATTTTTCTAATGCCAAATAATGTCCTTTGCACGCTTTCCAGAGGAAGCGCTAATCTCACGATCCCTATGGTTTCAGTCTTGTCTTTGAGGGGCAAGGCCACATAGAGCATGTCTATTTTAAGGGTCGGCGAATAACGTGTATCGATGCCTGTGCTGCCTGTTAAAGCGGTCCTCACCTCCGGCCGATTGAGATGATTTTCCATAGTCGGGATCTCATCCAGGGATTTTTCAGAATCGGCGAGGACCCTGCCTTGGCCATTCATAATGGTAATGCGGCACTTTGCCTCCGGGCTCAGGGTCTTGACTAACGTATCGAGAAATATGGTGTCTTCTTTTTTTACACTTTCAGGGGGGATCTGGTTCTCGATCAAATGACCCTGGATAGTAAGCGAGGCTTGGATATCGCGGAAGGAATTTTCTTCCAGGTTTTTATCCAAAAAGAAGGCGATGAAACCAAATGATGCTACGATGACGGCGATATATGAAAAGATCAGCTTTAATTTGAAACTTCTCCTGGTCGCCATCGATTACTTAATCCTCATCGTCGAACCTGTATCCGTAATTCTTCACGGTGACGATGTGCTTTGATTCGCCCTTCAATTTTTTACGCAGAGTTCTTATGTGAACGTCCACGGTGCGAGTCTGGATCTCCGAGGCACGGTCAAAGCCCCAGATGGTATTTAAAAGGTGCTCCCTCGACAGGACCCTGCCCTTTGCCTTGATCAGTGTCTTTAATAGCTCGAATTCCTTCGCGGTAAGCTCGACCGGCTTATTTTTGACCGCGACCGTGATCTTAGACAGGTTGATTTCCATATCTCCTACCTTTACTACATCCGGCAACATCTCTTTTTCTTTCATGCGGCGTAATACTGCTTTGATGCGCGCGATCAATTCCCGCGGACTGAAAGGTTTTGTCACGTAGTCATCCGCCCCTAATTCTAACCCTACAACCTTATCCGACTCCTGTCCTTTAGCGGTAAGCATGATAATGGGAATAGGTGCGGTTTTGCTCTCGCTTTTTAACGCCTTACAGACCTCTAAGCCGTCGATCCCGGGAAGCATTAGGTCCAGGATAACAAGATCGGGGCGTTCCCTATTTGTTATTATTATAGCGTCCTCTCCGTTCCGGGCGACTAAGGTGCTAAAGCCATCCTTTTTGAGATTGTACTCCAGCATCTTGACTATATCTTTTTCGTCTTCTACGACTAAAATTTTTTCTTTCATATTTTCATTCCCGGATTCCCGATCATTTCCTGCGGAGCGTCCGCGGGCACGCCCGTGGCATGGAGCAAGACTGTAGACTATAGATTATAGACTGTAGACCAAAGGCCATGCCCTGCGGTCTATAGTCTTTAGTCTACAATCGTATTTACTCGATCAGCACTATCCCGTAATAATTTCCCTTACAGCTTTGAGTCCTCAAAACTTCGATTGGAAATCCGTTGGAACGGATAGTGGTATATACGTCTATTCCGCATGCTTCTAGGGATGGCCGTGTTTTATCCGGGTGGCGGCAGAATTCGGCGCACTCATTGCAGAGTTGACATGGTCCGGCACCCATTCCGAAGGCCTTGCAGTGTCCGTCCAGGAATATCTCCCGCTCCATAGTCGAGACAATGGCGCGGATATCGGTATATTCGTCGCCGCGGATAAGGAGCGCGTGCTTATAATATTTCAGCATAGCGCGCGTTTCATCGGGCTTGGGCGAATGCGGAGGGCAGGTTAGGCACTGGCCGTAGCCGTCGCATCCGAACTGGCATTTTATCCTCACCCATTCGGCCACAACGATGCTCTTTGCAGGGATAACTTTAGCCTGCTTTGCTCCCAATTCTTTGACGTGCTTTGCATACTTTAAATAGCGTTTCATCCTTTCACGGCCCCTGTCTAACGACTTTCGCGCTTTGAATTGAGAACGTCCGGCCCTTCACTTTCAATGGGTACATAAAATATCTGCGGCATGCGGCTCAAGCCCTCATGAGCAGCGCTGCAGCATCGGGGCCCCCTATTCATATCTTAATGCCTCGATCGGGTCGAGCTTTGATGCCTGGCGCGCCGGCCACATCCCGAACCCGATGCCGACGAATATCGAGAAACTCGTCGCGAGGAGAATCGAAAAGAGCGAGACCTTTACCGCCCAGCCGGCGACGACCGCGAGGAGCGTCGCGATGAGCGCGCCGACGATGACCCCGATAATCCCGCCGGTAAAGGTCATGGCGACCGCCTCGATGAGGAACTGGGCCATGATGTCCGACTCACGCGCGCCGATCGCCTTCCTGAGGCCGATCTCCCGCGTGCGCTCGGTCACGGAGACGAGCATGATGTTCATGATGCCGATGCCGCCGACGAGGAGCGATATCGCCGCGATCGACCCGAGGAGCATCGTCATCGTCTTCGTGGTCGACGAGAGCGTCTCCTGGACGTCCGCCATGTTCCGGATCTCGAACGAGCCTTCGGTCTCCGCGTTCGTGCGGTGGCGTTTCCCTATGAGCTCCTCCATCGATTTCTGGACGTCATCCATGAGGGCCGGATCGCCTACCTCGACGTCGATGGAGTCGATGTACTGCTTCCCGAGGAGGCGGTACATGGCCGTCGTGACCGGTATGACAGTGGTGTCGTCCTGGTCGTGCCACATGCTCACGCCTTTTGACGGCAATACGCCGATCACCTGGAAGTTAACCCTATTCATTTTTACTGTCGCGTCGATGGGGCTGTCGGTCCCGAAGAGCTCGCGCACCACGGTCGCCCCCAGGAGGACCACGCGCTGGCGCGACCGCACCTCGTCCTCCGTGAAGAACCTTCCCGTCGTCGGCTTCGACGCGCGCATATCCGCATAGTCGACCCCGACGCCCTGGACCTGCGTATTCCAGTTCTTGTTCGCGTACTCTATCTGCGCGCGGCCGGTCACGGACGGCGAAACGCGCGTGACGTTGGCGAGCTTCACAAGCGCCTCGACGTCCTGGAAGGTAAAGCGCGTGATCGTGCCCGCCTCGAGCGACACACCATGAAGCCGGTGGGACCCGGAGCGGACCGTGAGGAGGTTAGAGCCGAGTGAGGCGAGCGCCTGCTTGATCGAGTCCTTCGCCCCCTGGCCCAGGGCGAGCATCGCGATGACCGCTGCCACGCCGATGAGGATACCGAGCATCGAGAGGGCGGAGCGCATCTTGTGCGAAAGTATCGCCCCGAACGCCTGCCGCAAGTGATCGCTTAGCTCCGCGCGCTTCATCTTGCCGCGCAGACCCCCGATGGTTTCATCGATCGACACCGGTGAGGCGGGGGCCTCAGCCGAGGACAAACCCTTGTCCTTTCTCTCGTCCGAGACGACCTTCCCGTCCCTCATCCGTATGATACGGCGGGCGTATGTGGCGACCTCCTCCTCATGGGTCACCATGATAACGGTCTTCCCCTTCTTATTGAGGCCTTCGAGGATCCCCATGATCTCGGCCTGGCTCTTCGAGTCGAGGTTGCCGGTGGGTTCATCGGCGAGGATGATGGGAGGGTCGTTGACGAGTGCGCGCGCGATCGCGACACGCTGCTGCTCGCCGCCGGAGAGCTCGTTGGGGCGGTGGAGCGCGCGGCTGGAGAGGCCGACGTCCTTTATCCGTTCCGCCGCGAGCTCTTTCAAATGGCGTTTTCCCGCGTAGATCAGGGGAAGCGCGACGTTCTCGAGGCTCGTAACCCGCGCAAGGAGGTGAAATTGTTGGAAGACGAACCCGATCAGATAGTTCCGCAAAATCGCGGATTGGTCATCGGGGAGCGCGGTCACGTCAGTCCCTGCGAGGTAATAGCTCCCCGTATCCGGCCGGTCGAGGAAACCGAGAAGGTGGAGGAGCGTCGACTTGCCCGAGCCCGACGGCCCCATGATGGCGACGAATTCCCCGGCACCGACAGCGAGCGATACGCCCTGCAGCGCCGCGACGCCCGCAGTGCCCATCGTATATATCCTGGTAACATCTTTGAGCTCGATCATCGGACCCCTCTTAACGAGCGGGCGTTCTAACGCGTCTGTCCCCTTCGCGGTGCCGGCATGAACGGGTTACGCCCCTGCTGTTGGGCGGCCGCCGGCGCGTACTTCTGGTTCACCACCACGATACGGTCCTTCTCGTCGATACCCGAGACGACCTCCGCTTCCTTTTCGTCGGTTATCCCGAGCGTGATCCCGCGCTCCTCGGGTTTCCTGCCGATGCCCCGGCTCACCAAAAGATACGCGCCGTCCTTATTCCGCCGGACCGCCTCGAGCGGTACCAGTAGCGCCTTCTCTTTTGCATTGGCGGTGATGGTCACGGTCGCGCTCATCCCCGAGCGGAAGACCCGCGGTACCGTTTCGGGGAGGATGTCCACCTGATAGATGGTCACGTTGTTGACGACCTTCGATTCGTAATAGATGTGGTCGACCTTGCCCTTCACCCTTATCTCGGGATAGGCGTCGAGGCTGACATCCGCGGCTTGTCCCACGGCCGCCTTCCCGATATCGGTCTCGTCAACCTGGGCCTGGACGATGAGGTGGTTCGAGAGGACGACGACCGCATCCGAGGAGGTGACCGTCTGGCCCGGCTCGGTCTTGCTCACGATCACCTCGCCGTCGATGGGCGATATGAGAGGGGTCGCCTTATAGACGTCCTCCCACCGCTTAACGCCGTCTGCGCCCTGGGCCCTGGCCGCGTCGAGAAGAGCGGCGCGCTCGGTCGAGCTCATCCACGCCACGAGCTGGCCCGCCTTCACAAGATCGCCTTCCCTGACCAGGATCTCTTCGACCCTCCCGTTGATGGGTGGCTTCACCTCGAGGCGGTTCTGCGGCTGGACAGTCCCTGTGGCGTTTATGGTGCTCCGGATGGTGCCGACGATGGGGCTCACTTCGCGCGTGATCTCCCGGACCGTGCCGCGCCTCCCCTTCACCGCAATGAACGCCATCACGACGGCTGCCGCAAGGACGACGTACAATATGATCTTTTTATTTCTGGTCATAGTCGAATGTTCCCCCTTTTGCCTGGACCCAGTTCGCCTCGGCGATAAGCGCGTTCGTCTGCGCACTCAGGAAGCTCTTCTTCGCCGATACTAAATTATCTTCGATGATGATCCAATTATCGAACGAGACTATCCCGTTCGAATACTCTGCCTCCGCGATCCGTGCCCGCTCCTTGGCCGCTTCCAGGAACTTCCGCTGGACCTCGACCTTATCGGTCGCGTCCTGCAGGCTCATCCATGTCTCGGCGAGCGTGAAGATGACCCCGTCGCGACCGCTCCGTTCATCGGCTTCCGCCTGGCGGAGCGCCGCTTTGGCCTTCACTACGTTTGCGAGCCGGCTCCCTCCCTCGAAGATCGGCAGCGTCACTGTCCCGCCAAGTGACCACTGGGTCCTCTCCGGCGGAAGGGATGAATCGGACTTCCCGGCGCTCCCTGACACATACACCTGGGGGAAGAACTCGGCTTTTGCCGAGCTCACGCCGTATCGCGCGGCCTCTTTCTGGGCGATGAGCTCCTTAAGGAATGGGTTCGTGCCGGCAAGTCCTTCGAAATCGGGCCGTTGCCGTTCGGCGTCCCTGACCTCGAGGTCCCCCGAAGCCGCGAGCGGCTCGTCGTGCCCCTTACGCCCCAGCTCCCTGATGAGCCGGCGCTGCGACACGTAGATGTTTCTCGCCGCCTGTTGTACCTCGAACTCGGCTTCCGACAGATCCGCCTCGGACGTCATGAGCGACCCCTTGTGTTCTCTGCCGCCTTCGTACCGGAGCTTCACAAGGTCCATGTTCTGCTTCCTGCGGGCGGCGATCGACTCCGTTACCTTCGTAAGCTCCTGCGCGCTTATGAGGTCGACGAATGCGGTCCGCAGCCTGAGCCGAATATTCGAGGAGGTGACATCATAGTTGTAGCGGGATGCCCGTATGTTCCTTTCCGCCTGAGAGAGGTCGTATGAGATCTTGAATCCGTCGAAGAGGAGCTGCTCTCCTGTGACGCTGTAGGCATACGAAGTCGAATGTTTTTTCTTAAGGGACCCGGACCCCGAGCCCTGGCTGTCATTCCTGCTCGCGCTCGAGGTGACTTGGGGAAGGTAGCCGCTGCGAGTGACCTCTTTCGAAGCTATCGCTTGTTTCAGTTTTTCTTGTGCTGAGATGAGGTCGGGGTGGTTCTTATTCGCCTCTGCCACGCAATCTTCCCAGCGCAGGGTCTCGCCCGCCCGCGCCGCGCATGTGACAAAAGTAAAGGAGACCGCTATAGCAAAGGTGAGGGTTCTCGCGGATACCATTGCTGCTTTATCTTTTCTTTGGGATCTCATTCTCTAATCGAGAGATGAGGGTCGAAGCCCTGCGGAGAAAATCCGTAAAGCCCTTCTCGGGCATCAGGCTGATCGTCTTCTTATCGAGCTTCGCGAATACCATGAGCTTATCGCCCGCCTTGATCCTGAGCGCCTTCCTCAGTTCCGCGGGGATGACGAGCTGCCCCCGTTCCCCGACCGTCACGGCGCCATATATCTTCGCCTTGAATATTCCGTTCATCTTTACCCCCTCTTCCCATCGTGTATGAAATGTATGTATAGTATGTTATTGTATATACGGCAGAATGTCAATAAGGAACCTCGGGATATTCTTCCCCTTCTTGATGCGAGGTCTGCCGACGGGAGCACTGTGTGGGCACGTAAAGCTATGAGCTTTTTTCCGCATAACATTTGCATATATTCGGCGCAGGAGGTACAATAAGGTATGCCCATAAAGAAGAGCCTGTGGACCATATCGCTCATAGTCATCGGATGCGCCGTCGGTGCAGCCCTCGTCTTTTCCATCTCGACGATCCTTAAAAAAGGAGTGCCGGTAGGACAAAGAGAGGAATTCACGGTGGGGTGGAAAGAAGAGTTTACCCCTGTCCCGGGGGCGGGTAAGGTCGTTCTCCCTAAAGGGTGGGCCGTGAGGGGTAAGCTGGGAACAAAGCAGGCCGTCTTTTCATTAGCGACCGATCCGAAAGAGAGCAATTCTTTTCTTCATATGGAAGCAGATAAGGCAAGCGCCAGCCTGATCTCCAGGGTCAAGGGCGTCGACATTAAAAAGACACCTCTTTTGCGGTGGCGCTGGAGGGCAAGGACCTTGCCGGAAGGAGCGGACGGCAGGCGGAAAGCCAGGGATGACCAGGCGATAGGAATATATGTGGGAGCGGGCAGCACATTGAATAATAGGAGCATATCGTACAGGTGGGACACAGAAACGCCTAAGGGGGCGGAGGGTAATTGCTCTTACGGTTCGGGTTTCGTAAAGGTAAAGTGGTATACCTTGAGAAACAAGGAAGATGCCGCGGACGGCCGGTGGTTCATCGAAGAGCGCAACGTGGCCGAGGATTTTAAGAAAGCGTGGGGCTTTTCCCCCACAGAGGTCTATGTGAGCGTCTCCTGTAACAGTCAATATACGGATTCTCGCGCCGCCGCTGACCTGGAATGGATAGAATTCGTCTCCCGCTCCGCCGGATAGAAGAGGATATCTCTACGGACTGCGAGGCACTATGCCGATAAAAAATTTCTCAAAAAAGATAGTCGAACCGGCGGTACTTGTTGAGACCGAGCATTTTCTGGTTAAGCTCGCGGAAAATCATGAAGAAGTCGAAAAGGCCCAGCGCCTCCGGTATGAGGTCTTTAACCTTGAGCAGGAGAGGGGCCTTAAAAGCTCGGAGAAGTACGGCATAGACTTTGACGAATTTGACGAACACTGTCTCCATCTCCTGGCCTTCGAAAAATGCTCGGGAAAGGTGGTCGGAACGTACCGCGCTCATCTTGGATTTGTCGCCAATTCTGCGAAAGGTTTTTATTCATCGAAAGAGTATGAGATACACGGTCTATACAAGATCGCGGACAAATGTATAGAGCTTGGGAGGACATGCGTCTCCACGGGGTACCGTTATGGTTCTGTCATCGCTCTCCTCTGGGGCGGGATCACGGAGCTATTGGTCAGGGCGGACCTCTCTTATATGCTGGGATGCGTAAGCCTTGAAGAAACAGACCCCGGGATAGGCTGGGCCTTGTATGAATACATCTCGAGGAGATACTCGGTGTGCAAAGATTTCACTGTCATCCCGCGGCCGGGATTCACGCTGGAAAGGCCTCCCGATCATGAAATAGAAAAGGTCCTGGCAGATGAAACCGCTCTCAAGAGGAAGATCCCTCCGATATTCAAGGGCTATCTCAGGTTAGGCGGGCTTATCTGCGGGCATCCCGCGCTCGACAGGGAATTTGGGACTATCGATTTCTTCATACTGGTCGATATCAATAAGGTCCCTCACCGCTACAAACACCATTTTAACTATCGAAAAAGCGAAGGCTGACAACATGGCTTTTCTTCTCCGCTTATACAGGATCATTGCTCTATTATTATGGTCGGTCTTTGTCGCCTTATTGACGGCGCCTTACCAATTGAAAGGCGGATGGAAAGATATCAAAAAAATAAGCCACTTCACACAATTGTGGAGCAAGGGCGTCGCGAAGATCGTCAATTTGCGCGTAGAGGTATCGGGAGAGGTCCCGCGCCTTTCCGGAGGCCTGGTGGTGTCCAACCATCTGAGCTATCTCGATATATTCGCACACGGCTCGGTCCTCCCTTTACGCTATTCCGCGAAAGCGGAAATAGCAAAATGGCCCGTCCTCGGGTGGTATGTGGGCTTAAGCCGTCCGATATGGACGGACCGGGAATCCACGCAGGCGTCTAAAAAGGCCGTGAGGGATTTCGCGAAGACGATGAAACGGGGGATGTGCCTCATCGTCTATCCCGAAGGCACAAGCACCGACGGCAAGAACGGCATCCTCTCTTTCAAATCGACCCCTTTTGAAGCCGCGATAACGGGGAACGCGCCGATATTTCCGGTCCTCACCCGCTATAGAGAAGCCCCGGGCGGGCCTGCCGTGTGCTGGTACGGCAGCATGACGCTCCTCCCCCATGTCTGGCGGCTATTGAAGTCTCCTTCCATAGAGGCGGAATTACATTTTCTCCGGCCGGTCTTTCCTTCGGGTAGGTCCAGAAAAGAGCTGGCGGCATTCGTGCACGGGCTCATGGCCCGTGAATACGGGAACCTGCCCTGAGCCCCCTTTCTTCCCGCGTGGTCCGAGCATGCTTCGTATTGCGTATTGCGAGTCCATGCTATTTACGTGCAGGACGAGCATCCCGAAGGCTGTTCAAAAATTTTGAGCGAAATTTTTGAACGCCTAGCCGAGGGATTGAGTATTGCGTATTGCCAGCTCATACTATTTATATGGGAAGCGAGCACCCTTCGCTTCGCTCAGGACGGCTTCGCCAGTCCCGAAGACTATTCAAAAATTTCCAGAGGAAATTTTTGAATGCTTAGTCGAGGGATTGCGTACGGCGTCAGGGACAGCTGCGATCTCGACTAGGGGACACGCACCCGATACATAATGAGTTTTAGGTCCTGAAAACCGGTCGCGGTCGCTGTCCCTGATTTAGCGCTAAAAAATACCTCCATCTTTTCACTTCGATTCTTGCACTTTCTCCGAAAGTATTTTATCTACCAGGAAAATGTTCATATGGGGGCCCTTCTTTATCTCCAGATAAACGTTATTATCTTCCCATATATAGGATCCTTTCCGGGCCTCGTCAGGTGGACCATATTTAGCGGTGAATTCTTTTACATACGCGTTCGTTTCAGAGGCGGGGGCAATCAGTTCGATCTGAAAACATTTACCGAGGGCGCACTCGCATACGAATGACTCGCGGCCGGAAGACATTTTAAAAATTCGCACATTTTTTATCTGTATCGTCGCGATCTCGAAAAATGTCTTTTCGAGACCAACGACTTCTTTCCATTTTGAACTATTCTCGAATGATTCCACGCTTGTTCCAAGCTGAATCCCTTTAAGCGACCTCTCTAAAACATCTTTCGCTTCACCCGAACAAAGGTATAGGCAGGAAAAAATGATCACCGATACGGATGTATAAAATAAACCTCGTCTATTTGGAATTCTTTCCGGGCCTGCTAACGGATTTTTGGACATAGGCGCCTCCCGCGGTTTTTACCGTATCAAAGCGGTCGTCTCCGCCATCATTGTTTCTTATCGTCGTTTCGCTCCGCATGCGCTTTATTATTTTTTTCTCTCTCTCTTTTCCATGACGTAATATACACATGAACAATGAACCAGATAAATCCCGCTAAAAGAAGATACGCAGGCCAATTTTTTAATAAATTGGACATCTGATTTACCCTTTCCTTTTTGTTCTTGCGTCTCTATCGTTCTAATAGATAAACAGTAGTGAGAATAAAGTTGCGTGTGTATTTCCTTGGGATAACCTTTTACAAAAAATACGCCCTACAAAACAAAAACCGCCCCCTGACTTTTAGTCAGATGGCGGCCCGACCATCCTATTGTTTTTAACCTCCAGAGAATAATCTCCGGACCCATTAAGTAGTGTACAATATTTTTCGAAAGAAAACAAGTGGTTTACAAAGTCGATGCCGCAATAGACCCTGTTGACATTCTTAAGTTGAGAATGTTGAAAAAGGCACTTTTGAACGCGGATTCACGCGAATCAAACGCAGATATACGCAGATTTCCCGAGTGG
>CAYHAE010000020.1:34457-35210 GCA_964354545.1 uncultured Planctomycetia bacterium | reverse complement strand
AATTTCGATGAAATTTTGGACTTAGGGAAAAACCGATTTAGGTTTTTCCCTAAGAACGTTCGGACGCGAGTCCCGCCCTCATTCCGCATGAAGCGGGGCGGAGGACGAAAAAGCAATTCCGTCCGCCACTAAATCGTCGGCGGACGGCCGCTGACGTTTCAATAGCGGCCGCACTTTCCCCGCCGGGCGTCCTTCGGACTTGGCGGGGTCCCGCCGAGCCCGTGAGGGCGATAGGCGGGATCGGCCCCGGAGCCCGAACGTTCTAGTGGTGCCGAAGGTCAAATTCGCCATCGGCGAATTTGGTTCCTTCCGCTCGGGCCTTGCGAACCGCGGCCTCACCATCTCGGCCGCGCGCACAAGCATGGTGCTCCTTATTCGTCGCACCGTACGCTGCTTCGGGCCGGCCAAATTCCTGTCGGGCCAGAGGCCCTTTTGAAATTTGCGACTGCAAATTTCATGCCGCAATGCCGTTAAACAGCGCGACCTTATGGGAGCGCTGTAGGCATATGCGGCGCCTTCCGTTGGTCCCTCGCTATCGCTCGGGATGGCCTTTACATGCAAAACCGCAAGGGCCTGTCGGCGGAATTTGGCTTCAACTCCCTGCAATGAATCAATAGAAAATAGCTATGGTGCCGAAGGTCAAATTCGCCATCGGCGAATTTGGTTCCCTCCGCTCGGGCCTTGCGAGCCCTCGCTCAGGGCCGGCCAAATTCCTGTCGGGCCAGAGGCCCTTTTCCTTCCATAAGGTCGGCG
>CAYHAE010000020.1:0-34357 GCA_964354545.1 uncultured Planctomycetia bacterium | reverse complement strand
TCAACTCCCTGCAATGAGTCAATAGAAAATAGCTGTGGTGCCGAAGGTGGGAGTTCCCTCCGCTCGAGTCTTTCAGGACTCTCGCTCCGGGCCGGCCAAATTCCTGTCGGGCCAGAGGCCCTTTTCCTTCCATAAGGTCGGCGGAATTTGGCTTCAACTCCCTGCAATGAGTCAATAGAAAATAGCTGTGGTGCCGAAGGTGGGAGTTGAACCCACACGACCTTGCGGTCACCGGTTTTTGAGACCGGCACGTATGCCATTCCGTCACTTCGGCGCCAGAGTAACTTTTGTATAATGTGTTTTTATTATATCATACCATCCTTCATATTCAATCTCTATTCGGCCATCCGAAGGTACGATAGTAAAGAAGAATATATTTTTCTTGTGCTTTGCAGTGAGTTTGGTATAATTTTACTATCGCTAAAGGACGGAGCGTCTTGCGCATACAGCAAGCCTGCGGGGCAGTTCTTCTGCGAGCACGCTCGCGGGGACGCCCCGCCGAACATTAAACTAGTGCGGGGCAGCCCTCCGACAGGTAAAGCGCGGGAGGACGCCCCACCGCGAGTATATAGAGCGTGGGGCAGTCCTTCTGCAGGTAAAGTTCGGAAGGACGCCCCACCGAACATAACCTATCGTGGGGCAGTAGCTCAGTTTGGGAGAGCGTCTGAATGGCATTCAGAAGGTCGCCGGTTCGATCCCGGTCTGCTCCACCATCCTCTGACTGGAAACTTCTACATTCGATATGCAAGGTTTTTCCCCGCTTAAGCATTTCTGAAATATCTCCGATATTTTCACATGGCGCTTCGCGCCTAAGCCCGGGATGATTCCGCAGATAGGCACATCAGAGCGAAACCTATCACGCCGACCACAGGAGGGGATGTTTTGAGAAGGAGCGGATAAAGGCGTTCACAACAGTCGGGTCGAACTGTTCACCAGAACCTCTCTTTATCTCGAAGAACGCCTCTTTTGAGCTGAACGGTTTCTGGTACGACCTTTTTGTGGTGAGGGCATCGTAGGCATCCGCAACGGCGATCACCCTGCCTTCAAGCGATATCGCTCTTCCCTTGAGATTGTTCGGATAACCCCTGCCGTTGTACCACTCATGATGCTGGGCGATGCCATTGATGATCCGATGCGCATTGTCGATGGACTCTACGATGCGGGCCCCGATCATGGGATGGCGCTTGATGAGTTTCTTTTCGTACCCTACGAGGCCGGACGGCTTTGAGAGTATCGCCTCGCTGATCCCTATCTTGCCAATATCATGGAGCAGGCTCGAGAGGCGCAGGTTCTCAAGCACGTCTTCATCCAATTTCAATTCCTTCCCTATCGCAACGGAGTATGCCATCACGTGCTCAGAGTGGCCTCTCGTATACGCGTCTTTCGCATCGACGGCTCTGATGAGGGCGGTCACCGTGCTTATGAAGAACGCTTTGAGGTCTTCATAGAGCTTCGCGTTCAAGAGGGCGATCGAGATATGGTGCGAGAGCGCCACGAGGAGTTCTTCGTCGACCTCTGTGAATGCATGTGCCGAACGCGTCCTGTTGCTCACGATGAGCACGCCGACGATCCCGCCGCTCTCCTTCATGAGCGGGACTGCCAGGAAGGATTTGAGCGGAAGCCTCTCCTTTAAAAAAGGCAGCTTTTTGCGGCTGAAGGCCGGGCTCCTCGTGATGTCATTGACGATGAGCGGCCTCTTCCTCTTTATCAATTGATTATTGACGGCCTCCCAGCTTCCAAGGATCTTGATATTGTCGAGCTCGTCCCTGCTGAACCCGGCCGCCCTCACGAGCATCAGCTTGCCCGACACCGCATCGACCAGAAAGAGCGACGCATGGTCGACCTGAAGCGCGTTGCGCGATTCTCGCAACACGAGGTCTACGACCTTGTCGAAATCCAGCGTCGAGCTTATGAGGCGGCTTATCTCCAGAAGTATCTTCACCGTTTCGTATTTCTTCGCGCTCTCTCGTCTCATATCATCCCACCTTTATTATCATGATCGTGATGTCGTCGTGCTGGCCCGCGCTCCCTTCAAACTTTTTTACGTCATCGTGGATGATCCCGAGCAGCTTCTCCGGGGCAAGGTGCCTGTGTTTCTTCACGAGCGCACAGAGCCGCTCTGTGCCGTACATCGCGTGTTTCTTATCCATCGCCTCGGTCACCCCATCGGTATAGAGGACGATCGTTTCGCCCTTCTCAAGCGCAAGGCTTTTCTCTGAGAACGGCCCCTCAATGAGACCCAGCGGCGTGCCTTCATCGGTGTTCATGAGCTCGATCTCGCGCGAGCCCTCCTTGAGCACGATCGCGGGTAGGTGTCCCCCGTTCGAGAAGCTGAGGCGAGCCTTTTCCATGTCAAAGATAAGATAGAATACGGTCACGAATAGGTTGCTCGCGGATTCCGCGACAAGCTTACTGTTCAGGTCCGCGAGCGCTGCCGAGGCACGCGCGTGGGCGCCCGCAAAGAACTTAAATTCGCTTATCACCTTTGCCATAAAGAGGCTCGCAGGAACTCCTTTGCCCGACACGTCTCCTATCATCACTCCGAGATGCTTTTCCCCGAATTCCAAGAAGTCATAGAGGTCCCCTCCCACCTGACGCGCGGTGAACATCCTGACCGCGATCTGGAGCCCTTCGGTCCGGGGGAGGCTCTTGGGCAGAAAGCTCTCCTGTATCGTCTTGGCGATGCTGAGCTCCTTCTCCAAAAGCTGACGCCTTTGCCTCTCCGCGATGTACTTATAGAACGTGGCCGAAAGGTACAACACGGAAAACGAGGCGATCGGATAAAAGAGATCGATCCATAGGCCGAGAAGATCGAACAAGAGCACGGACGCAACGAAGAGAAGGGCGAGTGCGGTGAGCGCTGCCGCGAGCCCTATGAGAGGGCGGGTCCGCAGCGTAATAAAGACGATGGCCGCCGAGAGGAGAAAGAGCGCGAATGCGTTTATTTCTCGGGACACGCGGGATATGAAGGTCTTCTTGAGGATACCGTTGAAGACCTCTGCGTGGACGCCGACGCCGGGGTAGAGGGTCTCCCACGGATTGGGGTGCAGGTCCACGGTGCCGGTTGCCGTGAGGCCTATGACACACACTTTCCCTTTAAACTTCTTCAAGTCCAGGATCGGCGACTGGCCCGTCGCCCCGGACAAATAAGACTGGAGTATATCGACGAAAGAATAGTGTGTGAACGAAGACGCCCATCGTCCGGAAAAATTGATGATCATGCTCGATGTATCATCGAGGGGGATCTGCGCCCGGTCTCCCAGGACAACGTGCTTCCCGGGGACCAGCCTCACATCGTCGAGCGGTATCCCGAGGTAATCGCACAGCGCAATGAGCGACAGGTACGGGTACCGCGCGGAGCCGTACTGCATGAAGAGGGGAATGCGTCTGTATTTTCCGTCGATGTCGGGCGCTATGTTGATGTGCCCGACACCCTTTGCCGCTGCCTTGAGCGATTCGAGCGTCTTCACGGCGACCGCGCGCGCGGAAACGATCTCCCCCGCCCGCATGCGGCCGTAGGATTTGGCCAACTCAAAGACGAACGGCAGATACACGTTCCCCGCGTTCCTGATGGCCTCTTCAAGCTGAGGGTCGTGATCCGTCTTCTCGCTAAAAAAGATATCGAAGATGATCTCCTTCGCTCCCGACTCGGACAACGCCTTGACCATCATGGCATAATACGCCCTGTCGAGGGGCCACTCGCCGAGCTTCTCTATCGTGTCGTCCCCGACCTCGATCAAGACCACATCGTCCACCGTGTGCCGCTGCCCTCGGAGGAGGAAACGGATGTCGAGCAGTTCCAGTTCGTAATTGTCGAAGGTCCTGAAATAGGACGGGGCGAGAAGGACGAGGGCGATCGCAATGAAGAGGAAAGGTCTTAGTACTCTGGATAGGTCAATAGACATCTAGAACGCATAGTAGGGGCCTGCCGAGAACATGCCAATCGAATATTTCTCCAGCGGCTCTTTTTTGTGATTCTCCCTGTACGCATAGTCCTCGCGGACCGATAACCTTCATGATCTCTGTAGAGAAGCGAAGGGCGCTAGAAAGGGCCCCGGAGGCTGACGCTCACTCCTTTCCCTTCGATAGCAACTTCCAGGGATGTTTCTTGATGTCCTCGCTGAAGTCCTTGAAATTTACTGCCGTCTGTTCCAGGTTGGCCGCAATGCTGTCTATCCGGGGCCTGTTATCTTTCAATGCGCTGTTTAAGTTCTGGGCGACGCCGGTGAAGTTCTGGGCGAGCGTCCTCACGTCGGACAGGGTCTTATCGAGGTTCTCTGCGATCGACTCTGCCTTCTTCCAGATCTTCCTGGCCTCAACGGGATCTTCGCTCGCGAGGACCGCGCCTTCTTTAGCGAACGGCTTGTCAGGGGAGCCCGGCGTAAGGCCTATGTATGTATCTCCCACGATGCCGGACGTCGAGATGTACACGAGCGAGTCCTCCCGCACCTTCGCATCCTTTTCCAGGGTGAGGAGGAGCTCGACCTTCGTTTCGGGCGTATAGATGAACTGTATCTTCTCAACACGGCCTACCTCAATCCCCGAGAGCTTCACGAGGGAGTCGGGCTTTATGCCGTCCGCGAAATTAAAGTACGTCTTCACTTTGTAGGGGCTCGGGCTGAACGACGCAGTCTTCAGCCAGAAGAACACCGCCACCGCGATTGCCACCACTACTACTATCCCTGTCTTCAATTCATTTGTCACCTTCATAGTTCCCTCTCCCTTTCATCTCGCACTACTTCATCAGCTGTTCCAGATAATCGTCCTTTTGTTGGAAAAACCGAATGGGACCGTCAGGGTTCCCCACGATAAATTGCTGCACCATCGGATTTTCACTCCCCCTCATCTCGTCAGGCGTACCGACCTGAAGCACCTTGCCCTCGTAGAGCATCGCCACCCTCGTCGCTATGGAGAAGACGCTCTTCATGTCGTGCGTGACGATCACGCTCGTGATGGAGAGCTTCTTCGACAGATCCATGATCAGCTTATCGATCACTCCCGCAACGATCGGGTCCAGTCCCGCAGTGGGCTCGTCGTAGAAGACGATCTCGGGGTCAAGCACTATCGCGCGCGCGAGGCCGACCCTCTTCCTCATGCCGCCTGAGAGCTGGCTCGGCATGAGGTCCTCGAACCCCCGCAGGCCCACGAGTTCCAATTTCATCTTCACCACAATATCCATGACGCTCTTGTCGAGCTGCGTGTGCTCTTTGAGAGGAAGGCTCACGTTTTCTCCGACCGTCATCGAATCGAAAAGGGCTGCGGACTGGAAACACATGCCGATCTTCTTCTTGAGCTTATCCATCTCGTCCTCGCCGAGCGTCCTGAGGTCTTTCCCCAGCACGGAGACCCTGCCCGAATCGGGCTTGAGGGCCCCGGTGAGATGGCGCAAAAAAGTGCTCTTGCCGCACCCCGAACCTCCCATGATGACGAAGGTCTCTCCTCTGTATATTTCAAGGCTCACGCCGTTGAGTACGGTCCTTTCGCCGAATTTCTTCTTTACGTCTTCAGCCTTTATAACGATCTCTTGTTCCATGAAAACCTGCCCCTCTCGCGGGCTATTTATTAGCGAAATAGAATATCCCCGTCAAAATGCAATCGAATAGTATGATAAGGATAAAGCTCGTGACGACGGAGAGCGTCGTTGCCTTTCCGACGCCTTCAGCGCCGCCCTTTGTCTTGAGCCCCATGTAGCATCCGATCATCGAAATGATAATTCCGAATACAGCGCTCTTCACCAACCCCGTCCATATGTCTTTCCAGAGCATGAATTGAAAGGAGAATGTGATATAGCGGTAGGGGTTGAGCTGGAGGTTGAAGACGCCGACAAGGAACCCCCCGAAGATGCCGAGGAGATCGGCGAAGACCACGAGGCACGGGAGCATGATGAGGAGCGCGAGGAACCTCGGCACGACCAGAAATCGTATCGGGTTCAACGCCATCGTCTCGAGCGCCTCGATCTGTTCCGTCACTTTCATGGTGCCGAGCTCTGCTGCGATCGCGGCCCCCACGCGCCCCGCGACCACGAGCGCAGTGAGCACAGGGCCCAGCTCCCTCGCGATCCCTATGCTCACCATGGGAGCGACGTAGATATTGGCCCCGAACCTCGAGAGCTGATAGGCGCTCTGCATCGCGATGACGATCCCCGTGAAGAACGCGACGAAGAATGCGATGATGAGCGAGTCGACCCCGGAAAAGACCATCTGGCTGAAGATGCTCTCGCGTTTCGCGATCTTCTTCTTAAAGGGGCCCGTGAACAACCAGTAGAGGGTTTCGAAAAAAAGCGCGAGGACGCTCACGGTGTGGTGGACTGTCGCGAGCACTGTCCCGCCTATTCTTTCTATGATCTTCATCATGCCCATCTATCGCACGCGGCCTCGTTAAACGCTAAAGGAAGAGAGGGCCTCTTCTTCTTCCGGGAGTATCTCGAAAAGCCTGTCGAGCTTTGTGATCTCGAAGAGGCTCTTTATCTTGGAGGTAAGGTTGGTCAATCGGAGCCTTCCTCCGTACTGTTTCATATTCTTCAGTATCTCGACGAGTGTCGCGAGGCCCGAGCTATCGATATAGGTGACACCCTTGAAATTGATGATGACCTTCTTCGCCTGCTTCTGCAGCACCTTCTCGAATGACTTTTTTATCGATGGGGCGGTATTTATATCTATCTCTCCCTCCATATAACATACGATGAGATCCCCTTTATTATCGAACCTTATGTTCATGCGCGCTTCCCCCCTGTAAGCATTTCACTATCCTGATCCTATTCCCTTTTTCGTTAAATATGACTTTGTCCATGAGGTATTTGATCAGATATACGCCCCGCCCGCCGAGCTTCAAGACGTTCTCCCCTTCTGTGGGGTCCGGGACCTTCCGGTGGTCGAAGCCGCGACCCCGGTCCTCCACCTCCATCTCGAATTTCTCTCGATCGACAGAGTAACGTATCCTCACCGGGAGGTTTGGATTCGAACGATTCCCGTGGACTATCGCGTTCCTCAACGCCTCTTCTATGCACAGCCTGATATCGAATATCACCGGTTCGTCCACGCTGAAACGCTTCACGATGCGGACAACGCGGTCTGAGACCTTCCTGATATAGCTGCCGTCGCTTGGGATCTCAAACGCTTCGCGTCTTATCCTGCTATTCTTTAAAGGCACCGATTGCCCTAAATTTTGCATATCGTGTTTCGAGAAGCTTCTCTTTCGGGACCGTTTCGAGGGTCGCGAGGTCCCGCAGCATAACAGCCTTGATGTTCTCCGCCGTTTCCGCAGGGTCCCTGTGCGCCCCTCCAAGGGGTTCCCTTATTATATCATCAATCAACCCAAGTTCCAATAAATCTTTCGCAGTGAGCCTGAGCGCCCGCGCTGCATCCGGAGACCTTGACCTCTCCTTCCACAGGATCGCAGCGCACCCTTCAGGAGATATGACCGAGTAGTAGGCGTTCTCGAGGACATATATCCTGTCCCCGATGCCGATGCCAAGAGCGCCTCCGGACCCTCCTTCGCCTATCACGATCACGATAATGGGGACCGAGATGGTAAACATCTCCCGCAGATTAAAAGCGATCGCTTCGGCCTGGCCCCTCTCTTCCGCCCCAATGCCCGGGTAAGCGCCGGGGGTATCGATGAGGATGACGATCGGAAGGTTGAATTTCGCGGAGAGGCCCATGATCCGGAGCGCCTTCCTGTATCCTTCCGGATGGGCGCTGCCGAAATTCCTCACGAGATTTTCCTTCGTATCCCTCCCCTTCTGGTGGCCCAGGACCACGATGTTGCGGCCGTCCAATTTCGCAAGTCCTGCGACAATCGCCTTGTCGTCGGAAAACCGCCGGTCACCGTGGAGCTCGATGAAATCCGTCATCATCATATCGATGTAGTCCAGAGTGTACGGCCTCTTGGGGTGCCGCGAGATCTGGACACGCTGCCATGGTGTCAAATTGTTGTAGACCTGTCTCTTGACGCTGTCGAGCTTTTCTCCAAGCCGCTTGATCTCGCTCGAGAAGTCGACATCCTGGCGCGTCGTGATCGACTTTAGCTCTTCTATCTTCTTTTCGAGTTCAACGATCGGCTTTTCGAAATCCAGGCCGTCAAGCTGCATGCTATCCTCGTGGAAAATTCGTGTTAGTGTAAGGTTTTCCGCCGAAGGCGGATTCGCCTTCGGCGAAACGTTTTGCGCTTTACGCTTTTCGCTACAATCGGTTGCCTTGTGTCTTAATCCTGAATCACGACCTCGGTCCCCACGGGAATTATCGCATAGAGCTCTTCCACGTCGCTATTGTGCATCCTTACGCAGCCCGCAGTCGCCTGTTTTCCTATCGACGAGGGGTCCGTCGAACCATGGATGCCGTAGCCCGGCTGCGTAATCCCCATCCACCGGGAGCCGAGGATATTCTTCGGGCTTCCCGCGGGCACCACCGCGTTCTGAGAATACCATACAGGATCGACCACTTTATTCACAATCTTGAAGGTGCCCACGGGCGAGCTGTTATTGATCCCTGTAGCGACCTGATAGGTCTTTAAGACCTTCCCGTCGGATTTAAGGGTAAGTATATTCTGAGCCTTGTCGACAGCGATGCTGAACTTCCGCGTGCAGACCTTGAGCTTCCTGCCGGCCTTTATTGTGCCGTCTTTTAAATTATTCGCTTTCATGAGAAGCTCTACCGTCGTGTTGTACATCTTCGCTATCTTGCTTAAGGAATCGCCGGGTTTCACTTCATAGGTGATGCTGTCGAGATCGGGCAGCGGAGAAAAGAGGATTTTGATGTTCACTCTATCGAGCTCGGATCGCGCCTTCTCCACGGAGCCGGATGCGGAAAATTTCTCCACTATCTTCTCGAGCATCTCCTTCGCCCTCAGGAGTTCGCCCCTCTTTTCATAGACGGACCCGAGCGCAAAGAGCGCGGCCTCGGCGCGCTCCGTATCCGGGTATTTCTCAACGATCGCGGTGAGATTTTTTATGGCGCTCGCGTAATCGCCCCGGTTGATCAGCTGCGACGTTTCCTCGTATATCGATTTCGGGCTTGCGGGGCCCATGTCCTGCGGAGCGCCTCTTGGTCCGAGCACCCTCACGATCACTACGACCAGACACGCGGTCGCGAGAATGCCCGCGAGCACCACAACAAGTATCTTCTTTTGCATGCAGATCCCTTTCCGAAAACTATATTACGTATAAAAGAAGGTCATGGAGACGAGGATGCCTAAGACGATCCCTGCGAACACCTCTATAGGGGTATGCCCTATCAGCTCCTTCAGCCGCTCGTTGTCCATCTTCTTTCTCCAGTAGATGTCATCGAGCATCTTGTTCAGTATCTCGGCCTGCATGCCGGTGGCGCGGCGAACGCCTGCCGCATCAAAGAGGACGATAAATGCGAATACGAGCGTGATGGCGAAGATGGAGGAGTCGAAACCATAGGCGATGCCGACAGAAGTGGCGAGACTTGATACGCCGGCAGCGTGGGAACTCGGCATTCCGCCCGTTCCCACAAACCAACGGAAATTAAACCGCCTCTCTCGTATGATCCCGAGGACCATCTTGATGGTCTGTGCAACGATCCATGCCGAACCCGTGGCCCAGAATATATCGTTATTCAGAAATTGTCGTATCGGCGACATTCATTCCCTCAAAATGTGCTACCATTATATTATCAAACGACGAATAATTCAACCCTTCTTTTTCTTGTCCGGCGTGCGAGACGTGCGTAAGGAGTGCGCTGGCTGTCTCTTGAGGATGGCGTGGAATGAGAAAATTCTATCGCATTCTTATCGCAGAGCTATCTCGATTGCGGTCTTATCTTTTTATGAGGGCAAGGGCCTCCGCCCTCGTCTTCTCGTTGGTCCTGAACAGACCCCTCACCGCACTCGTGACGGTAAGGACCCCCGGTTTCTTGACTCCCCTCATGCTCATGCAGAGGTGCTCCGCCTCAATGATCACCATGACACCCTTTGGCTTCAGCTTTTTCATGATGACCTCCGCGATGTCGGTGGTGAGGTGCTCCTGGACCTGAAGACGCTTTGCGAGGATATCGACCACACGTACAAGCTTGCTCAATCCTGTAACGCGATTGTCTTTGGGGATGTACGCGACGTGGGCCTTGCCGATGAAAGGCAGGAGGTGGTGTTCGCATATGGAATACAGGGGTATGTCCTTGAGCAGGATTATCTCGTCGTGCTCCTTCTCAAACACCACGTCCAATTCCTTCTCGGGATCCACGCTTATGCCGGCGAGTATCTCTTCGTACATCTCAGCGACCCTGCGCGGCGTCGCCCTGATATCGGGCCTCGCGGGGTCCTCGCCAACCGCTTTCAGGATCTCTCTCACTGCCTTTTCTATCCTTTGCCTATCCATCCGCCTCCGCAAAGAATCCCGGGCAGGCCCGGGGGTGAGTCATCCGACGAACATTTTCCGCCTGAAGAAGATCCGCCTTAGGCGGAGCTTCGGCGGTCGCCACCAAGACTTCGGCGACCGTCCGCTGAAGATTTAGTGGCGGACGGATGTCGCACA
Source organism: uncultured Planctomycetia bacterium (assembly GCA_964354545.1). Taxonomy (GTDB): domain Bacteria; phylum Omnitrophota; class Gorgyraeia; order 2-01-FULL-45-10; family JAHFGN01; genus CAYHAE01. The sequence goes on along the minus strand of CAYHAE010000020.1, from coordinate 23,865 downwards.
GAAGATTGTGTGTAGAAGTGCCCTATGCATATCCGCGGGCTCCATGGTCCCTCCAATTGTAGACCCGCATCCTGTGAATTGCAAGAGGAAAGTACCGGGCGCCCGTCACTTTCCGATGCAGAATTCGCCGAAGATCCGGTCAAGGATATCGTCAGATAGCGTCTTGCCGATGATCGTTCCCAGACACAGGATCGCCTCCCGTACGCCGTACGCGACGAACTCCGCGGAGAGGCCTTTGTCGAGAGATTCGATCGCCTCCCGGATGTGTGCGGAGGCATCTTCGAGGGACCGTTTGTGTCTGGCGCGTGTGACGACCGCGCCCTCGCCCGGCATAACGCCACCGGATTCCAGCTGGCCCACGAGCTCTTCCTCCAGCAAATCTATATTCATTCGTTCCGTGACGGATACGCTCACGGTACGCGCTCCGTCCAGAACCGCGTGCACGTCTTTGGGGGTAAGTGCCTGAGGGAGGTCTATCTTATTGAGTATGGCAAGGACCTTTTTGCCCTTTACGATATCCCGTATATCAAGGTCTTCCTTCTCTATAGGCCGAGTGCTGTCAAAGACAAATAAGACGATGTCTGCCCTCTCGATGTAGCGCCTGGACCGCTCGACGCCTTCCCGGTCAGGCATGTCCTTGGCGTCCGATATGCCCGCCGTGTCGACCATGCGAATCGGGAATCCTTTCAGATTTATCGTCTCCTCGACCGCATCCCTCGTCGTCCCCGGTATCGGCGTCACTATCACCCGGTCCCTCTTCAGCAGCACGTTCATAAGGCTCGACTTTCCGACGTTGGGCTTCCCGCAGATAGTCGCACATATTCCCTCTCTTAATACGATACCCTCGTCGGCCGTCGAGATGAGCCCTGCGATCTCTTCCTGGATGCTTCCAAGCGCGCGGGCCGCATCTGCCTCCTCCATGATCTCTATATCCTCGTCAGGAAAGTCTATCGCAGCCTCGATATGGCTCGCGATGCGAGAGAGCCTCTCGATTATCCCGTCCACCTCGTGTGAAAGTACACCGTCAAGCTGGCTCACCGCTACCCTGAGCGCCGCATCGGTCTTCGCCCTGATGATATCGAGGACGGCCTCTGCCTGTGCGAGGTCGATCCTTCCGTTAAGAAATGCGCGTTTGGTAAATTCGCCCGGTTCGGCGAGCCTCGAGCCGCGTCTTATGACGACCTCGAGCGCTCTTCTCATCACGCACGGCCCGCCGTGGCAATTTATCTCGACGACATCCTCCTTCGTGTAGCTCTTCGGCGCTCGCATGACCGTAAGGATCGCTTCGTCGACGTAGCCGCCCGCCGTTGCATCGGGATCCCGCACATGTCCGTAGTGAACCGTATGCGTTTCGTACGCGGAGGGCGCAAGGCCGTCTTTAGAGACAAACACTTCGTCGGCAATGGCAAGCGCCCGGGGTCCGCTGAGACGCACTATTCCTATCCCGCTTTCTCCGAGAGGGGTTGATATAGCCGCAATTGTATCATCGAGATGAGGTGCCGCCATACCTTTATATAGGCGAAAAGATCGCCTTCGCCTCCCCGACCAGGTAGAGGGACCCGGTCACCACTATCATATCGCCCGCCGAGGCGCCTGCGAGGGCCGCATCGAGGGCCTCCTGCAGGCGCTCCGTGAGGATCACCTTCTTCTGCCTGATATACTTTTTGATCGTCGAGGGCTCTCCCGCCCGCGAGGCCACCCCTGACCGTGTCACTATGACGGTGTGCGCAACGGGTTCGAGCTCTTCCACTATTCCTTCCATATCTTTGTCTTTTGAAATTCCAAGGATGAGGAATAATCTGTTGAACGTAAATTTCTTTCTTATGGCCTGCGCAAGGAAACGCGCGCTCGCCCTATTGTGTGCGCCGTCGAGCACGATGTAGGGGTCCCGCGCCACTATCTCGAGCCTCCCCGGCCACCTCGCGAGGCGCAGACCTTCCCGGATCGCATCCTGGTGTACCATGATGCCCCAGTACCGCAGGGCCTCGACAATGCCTACCGCGGTTGCGGCATTGAACGTCTGGTGCTCGCCGAGGAGGCCGAGCGTGCACAAGGGGTATTCCCCAAAGATCCCAAAGATATTACACACCTCTTCCAGCATGCCGGAAGGGACCTCCTCGACGAAGATCTCCTTACCGACCCTGAACAGATGCGCATCGCGTAAGCGGGCGGTCGACTCTATCACCTCGAGCGATTCATCCTCCTGCGGACCTATCACGCAGAGCGCGCGGTCTTTTATGATGCCCGCCTTCTCTCCCGCGATCTCTCCCAGACGGGTGCCGAGACTCGGCGTATGGTCGTAACTTATGGACGTGATGCCCGACACGAGCGGCGTTATGATATTCGTGGCGTCAAGCCTGCCTCCCATGCCGACTTCATACACGGCACAATCGACGCGCTGCGCCCTGAAATGCAGAAACGCGAGGAGCGTATAGAGCTCAAAGAAGGTCGGCTTTGCGTCATCGGGCAATGCGTCGACGACCGCCTTGACCTCTTCCACGAGGCGCACCATATCCTCCTCGCTCACGATGCCCTCGTTCACTTGTATCCTCTCTCGTACGGTGATGAGATGCGGAGACGTATAGAGGCCCACCTTGAGGCCGCTTCGCCGCAGGATCGAGTGGACCATCGCTGCGGTGGAACCCTTCCCCTTCGTCCCCCCTATGTGGATGGACCGTATCGCCTCATGAGGGTTGCCGAATGCCTCCGCAAGACGCTGCATCCTCGCGAGCTTGACCGTGCTGTAGTTATCGCATCCTTTTTTTTCGTAGTTTACGAAGGAATCTAGATAGCGCAGGACTTCGTGGTAGGTCATGGTAGAATAGTAGAGATGTTACATAAAGTTCCATCAGGTTACATGAGGTTCCATAAGGTTACCATCGTGAAAAGTAACCTTATGTAACATTATGGAACATTACGTAACCTTATGCAACCTTTACGGGGCACTATCAGTGTTTAAAGTGCCTTATTCCTGTAAAGACCATCGCGAGCCCGAGCTTGTCCGCCATCTTTATTACCTCTTCGTCGCGGATAGAACCGCCCGGCTGGATGATCGCGCTCACGCCGGCCTTCTTGGCTTCTTTGATCCCGTCTTCCTTTGGAAAGAATGCATCGCTCGCGAGCGTCGCACCTTTTGCCCTGCCACCCGCCTTCTTCGACGCGATCATCACCGAATCTACCCGCGACATCTGTCCTGCGCCGACGCCGACGGTCGCAGTGCCCTTCGATAATACTATCGCGTTCGACTTCACGTGTTTCGCAACCACCCACCCGAAGAGGAGGGACTTCATCTCGCCCTTCGCGGGCCTTCTCTTCGTCACGACTTTCAGGTTCTCCGGCCTTATCCTCACCACATCGCGATCCTGCACCAAGATCCCGCCCACCACCTTCTTCATGTCCTTATCGAATTCCTCGGGCATTGAGCCGAAGTTCTTCACCTCGAGAAGCCGCAAGTTCTTCTTCTCCTTGAGCGCCGCGAGGGCCTTCTCCTCGTACCCCGGGGCGATGATGCATTCGACGAAGTCCGCCTCCTTAAGGATGGCCTTCGCCGTCCTCTGGTCGACGACCCTGTTGAACCCCACGATGCTCCCGAACGCACTCAGCCGGTCACAGTCGAGCGCATCGAGATATGCCTTCGCGAGCGTCGTCGCAACGGCGGTGCCGCAGGGATTCGTGTGCTTGATGATGGTCGCGGCCGGTCCCTCAAACTCTTTCACGATCTCAAGCGCGGCGTTCAAGTCGATGATATTATTGAATGAGAGCTCCTTGCCGTGGAGCTGGACCGCGGTCGAGACGCTCGGCTCCGACACCGACCCGTCCCTGTAGAATGCCGCCTTCTGGTGCGGGTTCTCGCCGTACCTCAAGTCCTGCATCTTGCTGAACCGTGCGCTCACTATGTCCGGGAACGCAACCTCCTCCCGCTCGCGCGGGAGCACCTTCTTCAGATAGCTATGGATCGCGCCGTCATAACGCGATGTCGTCTCGAAGACGTCGCGCGCGAGAAGACCGAGCGTCTTTTCGGTCAAAGAGCCGTTATTCGTGTTGAGCTCCTTCATGATGAGGGGATACCTCGACGGGTTGCACACGACCGCGACCGATTTGAAGTTCTTTGCGGCGCTCCTCAGCATGGAAGGGCCGCCGATATCGATATTCTCTATCGCCTCTTCAAATCGCACGCCCTCTTTTACCACCGTCTTCTCGAACGGGTAGAGGTTGACTACTACCATATCGATGAGGCCGATGCCGTGCTTCTCGAGGGTCTTCATATGCTCCGGGTTGTCCCTGAGCGCAAGGAGGCCGCCGTGGATCTTGGGATGGAGCGTCTTCACCCTCCCGTCGAGCATCTCGGGAAAGCCCGTATATTCCGACACCTCTATCGCGGGGACACCTGCGTGTGTGATCGCCTTCGCGGTCCCTCCTGTAGAGAGGATCTCGACGCCCAAAGCGTGGAGCCCCCGTGCGAACTCGTCCAACCCGGTCTTGTCAGACACGCTTATCAAGGCCCTTTTCACCTTCACTGAAAACCTCCTCGTCGTTTGAAGCACATCCTTTGTGCTTTCAATATACGCGGTGCCGTGGTTACGCATCGCCATCCTTTCTCAACTTAATTAGGGATTATATTAGCATACTATCCGGGGAAATGCAACGAGATTGGCGCGCAGGTCGTGCGTGGAGCAGGTCGTGCGTGGATTTGAAATGATAAGGCCCGCTCTCCTTGCGCGGGCCCTCTGCCGAAAACATCCTGTTGCGTATTCTGCTACACGCTGAACCTGATGTCGAGGATATCTCCGTCCTTGACGATGTAATCCTTTCCCTCGAGGCGATGCCGGCCCCTTTTCTTCAGCTCCTGGAGCGAACCGCCACACTCCATCAGGTCGTTGTAGCTGACCGCCTCTGCCCGTATGAACCCCTGTTTCATGTCGGAGTGTATCTTTCCGGCCGCATCGATGGCTTTCGTGTTGCGGGGTATGAGCCATGCCCGGGCCTCGTCCCCCTTCACTGTGAAGAAGGTGACGAGTTCAAGCGCATCAAGCGAGGCCTTCACCAGCTTGTCCCGGGCGCTTGTGCCTATGCCCAGAGATTTGAGGAACTCCGGCCTCTCGTCTTCCCCAAGGTCCTGAATCTCAAGTTCGATCTTGGCACAGAATTCAACGTATGCGATGCCCGCCCCTTTGAGAAGCTCGATCACCTCGCTCGGGGGCTCTTTCCCCAGGTCGGACTCATGGATGTTGAGGACTATCACCATCGTTTTCTGAGTAAGGAATTGGAAACCGTGCACCAATTTTCTCTGGGCTTCATCCAGCCCCATCGACCTTAGGCCTGTCCCGGACTCCAGGAGCGCGTTCGCCTTCACGAGCAGGTCCCTCACAAGCTCGTCTTCCTTCCTGAAACCTCCCTTGAGCTCTTTTTCCAGGCGTTTCAACGTATTCTGGACTATGCCAAGATCCGAAATGATGAGCTCTGCCTCGATATCTTTGATCTCCTTCACGGGAGACTTGCCGAGAAACATGCCCACTACTATGATGAGGGCATCCGACTCCTTCGCGTGGACCAGGTCAAAGCCGGGCCTGTCGATGAAGGCGAGCTCGGCGTACGTGGTCTTCTTTGGCGTGAATATCTCTTCAAGCTTCGCGAGGCGTTCATCCGCGACCTTTATTGTCCCAAGGTGGGGCTTCAGCCTCTCCTCACCATAAGTTCCGTATTTCATCTCGACGCCGGATTCCTTGATAAGGGTTTCAAAGACAGACGTCTTCCCGCTGCCCTGCAACCCGAGGATATCTATCTTCATGCGATGAGCCTGCCTCGCTTCCGAGAGTAACTGCGACCCGTATCACGCCGCGCCTAAATTAAACCAACAATGCATGTTAACACATAGGTTGGTTTAATCCCCTCCGCAGAAATCCCCGGGCTTTAGATCGAGGATGAATGCGAGCGAATATATTTCTGCTTTGGGGAGGGAGCCTCGGCCTTTAGGCCGAGGGGGCTCCACTTTATCCTGAGCCTGTCGAAGGATCGCTCAGGGTAAATGCGACCTATATGTTAATATCTATTGTGGTCGCATTTAAATGAAAGAGGCGCCTTTTTCGAAAGCGCCCCTTCATCAAAATCGCCACCTCAAAAAATGCTACTTCTTCATCTTATTAAGCATTTCCTGCATGGTCTTCGCCGCAATATCTTTGCAGCCCAGACCGAACGCGAGCGCGAATCCAAGACCAACGCTCGCTAAAATGACGTTGACTGCGATCCCGATGAGCGCCGTGGATATCTGCAGCTGCTCAATCGCTACTGCAGCAGCAAATACCACGAGTATCACCTGCGTGATCTGCCCGAGGAACTTGTTGTTCGCGATCCCGGCATTCGCCGCCGTCGTCCTCACCAATATGCTCACGAAGCCGGCCAAAAATATACCAAGCACGAGCACGAATATCGCGCTGATTATGTTTGGTATATACTCGACCAACCTCGATATAAGGCTCGCCGCCACAGTGAGGTTCATGGCGTTCAGCATCGTGACAATTGTGATGAGTATCATAAGCCAATAGGTGATGACGCCGAAAATTTCTGATAGAGAGAACTTTATATCTCCCTGTGCCAATATCTTCGGTATCCCGGCCTTCTCAGATGCCACATCCAACTTCACGGTCTTAAGCACCCTCACCACGAGCGCCTCAAGGAACTTTGCCACAAGCCAGCCGACGACAAGTATCACGATCGCGCCGGCAATCGCAGGAATATAGCTGCCGATCTTGATGAGCATTGCCTTTATCGGATCCGCAACTACAACTGCCAGAAATTCATTCATATGGCACCCTCCTTTCACTACGTTTTCCCTCTATCGCGCGGACAAGCCGACCTGTCCTCTGCGCCAGAGGTAGGCGACTCCCCTTTATTAGTATAAATTGTACCATAAAATCAGGATTTTACAAGAAAAATTAAAAGGACGTGCCGCGGCAGGGGTCTTGACGTGTTCAGCCGGAGAAGCATTTCTATTTGACGAAACGCTGCGTCAGGAATACAATAGGTCAATCGGAAAACGCGCTACCCCCGCGTCACGAAAGAAAAGGAGCGGACACAATGAAAAAAGTCGTTCTTTTAAGACATGGCGAGAGCGTATGGAATAAGGAGAATAGGTTCACGGGCTGGACCGATGTCGACCTTTCTGAGAAAGGCATCGAAGAGGCGAAGAAAGCGGGTGCGCTTCTGAAAAAGGGGGGGTTCGTCTTCGATTGCGCGTACACCTCGGTGCTGAAGAGGGCCATCCGCACCCTTTGGATCGTCCTCGATGAGACGGACCTCATGTGGATACCTGTCTATAACTCGTGGAGGTTGAACGAACGCCATTACGGCGCACTGCAGGGGCTCAATAAGGCGGAGATGGCCGCGAAGTACGGGGACGAGCAGGTACTTATATGGAGGAGGAGCTATGACGTCCCGCCGCCTGCGTTGGGAAAAAGCGACACGCGGTACTCCGGAAACGACCTGCGGTACGGGGACCTCTCTGAAAAAGAGATGCCTCTCACCGAGTGCCTCAAGGATACGGTCACGCGATTCTTACCCTATTGGAAAGAGGTGATCGCGCCTGCCATTAGAGCCGGGAAAAGGGTCTTGATCGCTGCCCACGGCAATAGCCTGAGGGCTCTCGTGAAACATCTCGACAACGTCTCCGACAAGGAGATAGTGGCGTTGAATATACCTACCGGCATCCCGCTCGTCTATGAGCTCGACGACAATCTCGCGCCGATAAGGAGCTACTACCTCGGGGATGCGGAAGAGGTCAAGAAAGCTATGGAGGCTGTCGCGAGCCAGGGGAAGGCGAAAAAGTAGCGTCCCGCCTACGCTCGTTTAAGCTTCGGCGGGTCCGCCGTAGCCTGAAAAGGCGAAGGCGGAAAAGCTAAAAGCGCAAAACTAAAAACGGCGGTGCCCTTCGGACCTCTATATTCAAGGTCGCGTGTTCGCCTTCGGCGAACGGACTCCACCGTTTTTCGCTTTTCGCCTTACGCTTTGCGCTTCTCTTACCCGCACTTCGAATAACCGCACGACCTGCAGACCATGCAGCCCTCGACATGCCAGAGCGCGCTCCCGCAATCGGGGCATACGCCAACGATATTCCCGACCTTCAACGTCTTGTGAGAAACGTTCCCGCTATGCGTGTCGGGAGTAAAATCGCTTGGGTGGGTATCCGCAGGCGGCACGGAGAGGCCGGGGACGACCTTATCCTTCCTTCCCACGAGCCGCTTTTCTATCGCACGGGCTATCGCATCGCTGCATGAGAATATCCTTCCGCCCTTCTCCCAACTCGGCGAGGGGCAGCGTATGCCGCGCAACTGCTCGATGATGGAATGGATCTCGATGCCGCTCCTGAGAGCGAGCGATACAAGCCTCCCTATCGCCTCGAGCTGGCTCATCGCGCATCCGCCTGCCTTTCCCATCTGCATGAAGACCTCGAACGGCAGGCCCTGCTCATCTATGTTGATGGTCACGTAGAGGCTTCCGCATCCCGTGGTCACCTTCGTCGTTGTCCCATGCGTCACCGCCGGTCTCGGCCGGGGAACTATCTTGGCGGGCGCAGCAGGCTTTGCCTCCTTGCCCGTCCCGCCGGCCGGCTTGCTGAGTACCTGCTCGTCCCTGGAACCGTCCCTGTAGATCGTCACGCCTTTACAGCCGTTCCTGTACGCCAAGAGATAGACCTCTCTCACGTCCTCGACGGTCGCATCCTTAGAGAAATTCACGGTCTTTGACACCGCATTATTGGTGTATTTCTGAAAGGCGGCCTGCATCTTCACGTGCCACTGGGGAGCGACCTCATGGGCGCTCACGAACAGGTTCTGAACGTCCTCGGGGATCTCGTCGATCCCTCTCACCGTACCCTTCTCGGCGATGAGGGCCATGAGTTCCGGGGAATAGAAGGACCTCCTTATCGAAAGTTCCTTGAAATAGGGGTGGATCTCCATGAGCTTCGTATTGTCCATGATGTTCCGGACGTACGAGATGGCGAAGATCGGCTCTATCCCGCTCGAGCAGTTTGCGATGATGCTCAACGTGCCGGCCGGGGCTATTGTGGTGAGCGTCGCATTCCTCATGGGGGGCTTACCCTGCATGTGATAGCTGCTCTCCTTGAAATGAAGAAAAGGGCCCCGCCCTGAGGCGAGTTCGGCCGATGCCTCCGTCGCCTTCTTGAGGATAAATCCCATCACCTCTTCCGCGAGCGCGATCGCCTGATCGGAATCGTAGCGTATGCCGATCATCACGAGCATATCGGCGAACCCCATGACCCCGAGGCCGATCTTGCGGTTCCCCTTCGTCATCTCTTCTATCTTCGCGAGCGGATACTCGTTCATATCGATGACGTTGTCGAGGAAGTGGACCGCGATCTTAACCGTCCTCGCGAGCTTCTGCCAATCTATCCTTCCGTCTTCGGCCATCTGCGCGAGATTTATCGAGCCTAGGTTGCAGCTCTCGTACGGGAGGAGAGGCTGCTCCCCGCAGGGGTTCGTTGATTCTATGTCGCCCAGCGTCGGGGTAGGATTATCCTTGTTGATCCTGTCGAGGAATATGATGCCGGGCTCCCCGTTCTTATGTGCCATCTTGATGATGAGGTCGAGCACCTCTTTTGCATTCACCTTTCTTACCGGCTGTTTCGTATGGGGATCGATGAGGTCGAACTCCTCGGCCGCGACGGCCTTTTTCATGAACTCCTCTGTGACGGCGACCGAGATATTGAAATTGGTGATCTCCTTGTCGTTCTCCTTGCAGGTGATGAATTCGAGGATATCGGGGTGGTCGACACGCAGTATGCCCATGTTCGCCCCGCGCCTCGTCCCTCCCTGCTTCACCGCCTGCGTCGCAGCATTGTAGACCTTCATGAAGGAGACGGGACCGCTCGATATGCCCCCCGTCGAACGGACCGGGGAATTCTTCGGCCGGAGCCGTGAAAAACTGAAGCCTGTACCTCCCCCCGATTTATGCACGAGGGCCGCGTCTTTGATCGTCTCAAATATGCTCTCCATCGAGTCTTCGATAGGAAGGACAAAGCACGCGGACAACTGCTGCAGCTCTCTGCCCGCGTTCATGAGCGTGGGAGAGTTCGGGAGAAACTCAAGCCGGGCCATCACCCCAAGGAAATCCTCTTCGGTGGAAGCCGCCTCCTCCGGGTTCTTACCGTACAGGGAATCCGCGGTCGCGATATTCCTTGCCACCCGGCGGAACATATCCCGAGGTGCCTCTATGGGGACGCCCCGTTCGTCCTTCTTCAGGTACCTCTTCTCGAGGACCTTCTTCGCATTTTCGGACAATGTGCCATTTACATCTGCATCTTCTCTCATGACAGGTTCTCCTTCTCCACAAAATCTATCTCATCCTCATCTGCACGCGCCTATACGCAGAGCCTGAACACGTGCAAAAAAGGTCCCGGTACATGTGTAAGGGAGTATATCACAGGCCGTGCCGCTTGTCAAGGTGAATACTATATATAGTAGGATACGGATACTGTATTACAATTAGTAGTAGTTGTATACGAAGGGCTTTTACCTGTGTCGGGGATACGACAAGAGGAACGGTCTTTCGACGGGGCAGACGGAAAAGGCCCTTATTGCCGACTTCATTCGCATTCGCAGTTAATAAGGGCCCCGTATATCATTTTAGCAAAAGAATTATTTCTTCTCTTCTTCCTTCTTCTCTTCTTTCTTGGAGGCCATCTCGTCTTTGATCTCACTCACGCCCGCGATGAGCGCAATAATGCCCCCTATGATGAACATCGCTGGAATCGTTCCCTTCAGCATCGTGACAAACGCACTGCTCCATCTGAAGAGACCCGCGAGACCGAGAATCGCAACTGCCGCGCCCACGATTACGCTCACGTACTTTCCCATCTATTTCACCTCCTCACATTTTGTTCCGCGTCACATTCTTTGCGCACTACGAAAGTAGAGTATACCACATTTTCATTTCACACTCAAGAAAAAAATATCTCAAGCGCGCTCGTTCTCCCCCCGCGATTAGAACGAGCCCGTGGCCTCCTCCAAGGACCAGACGAATGCTTTTATCCCTTCGCTCCCAAGCCTCGTGCGCAATTCTTTTATACACGATACGATCTGTAACGCCCCTTTTTCGTCGCACGCAACATAGAGGATGCTGTTCCTGCCGGGCCAGACGTCGTTCCCCAGATGGGTACCCGACGCCGTGCCTTTGCCGAAGGCGCCCGGGACCTTCGTATAGTTCTTCAGCGCGCAGCGTCCCAGCATATCCATCACCTCGTCATCTATCGCCTCGTTATAGACGATCATCGCCATCTTCATCCTGACCTCTTCTTTTGTGGACGGATCTTCTTCAGGACGTCTCTCGAACTCGAAAAAAGTCTTTCGAGGAGAGGCCTTTTCCGTTCATTTTTCTTGATCCTTTCTTCAAAGACCGCGTAGAGCGTGGGGACGAAGAGCATCGTAATGAGTGTAGACACCGTGAGGCCGCCGAGCATGGTGATGCCGAGGGGCTGCCATGTCTCAGACCCCTCTCCGCGAGAGAGGGCGAGCGGCAGAAGGCCCACAAGGGTCGTGATCGTCGTCATGAGGACAGGCCTCAGGCGGTCCCTTCCTCCCATCGTCACCGCTTCAAGCATCGAATATCCCCTCGCGCGCAGGATATTTATGTAACTGATGAGGACTATCGCATTGTTCACGACGATACCCATGAGCATAATGATGCCGAGGAACGTGATGACGCTCAGGGTCGTGCCTGTGAGGAGGAATGCGAAGAATACGCCTGTGAACGTGAAGGGGATAGCAAACATGATGATGAACGGGTCCAGCAGAGACTCGAACTGGGCGGCCATCACCATGTACACGAGCGCGATGCCCAAGAGGAGAAGGAGCGCGAGGTCCCTGAACGCCTTTACCTGCTCCTCTGCCTCGCCTCCGAAATTTATCATTATGTCCGCGGGGAGAACCATCCTGTCCAATTCCTTCTTAATATCTTCTCTCACCTTTCCCGCGGAACGTTTATAGACGTTGCATTCTGCCCTCACGACCCTTTCCCTGTTCTGACGCTCGATGTCGACGGGACCTGCCACCTCATAGACGCGGGCGATATTTTCGAGCTTCACCTGCTTTCCGGTGACCGGAGAGACGATCGACAGATTCTCTATATCTTCTATCTTCGAGCGCGAAGACTCCTCCAAACGAACGTAGATATCGTAGGTCTCGCCTTTCTCCCGATATCTCGTGGCGGTCGAACCTTCGATGAATGTCTTGATGCTCGAGGCGATCGTGCTCATGGTAAGGCCTAAGGTGGCTGCCTTCTCCCTGTCCACCTCGATCTTCAATTCAGGGAGGTTGATCTCCCGCGAGATGCTCGCGTCAACCGCCCCGGGGACCTTCCTTATAGCCTCTTTTATCTTTTCTGCGACGGCATTCGTCTCTTCGAACGAATGTCCTATGACCTCGACCTGGACGGCTTTACCGCCCATCCCGGTGATCAGCCTGCCCATGGGGTTCCCTGACATGATATCCGTCTTCAGCACGCCCGGGATACCTTCTATCTCCTTTCTGAGCACCTGACCAATCTCGAAGACAGAACGTTTCCTCTCCGTTTTAGGGACAAGTTTTGCGCCTGCCATCACGATGTGCTCTCCCGAAGCCTGCCCCATGGCCCTCCCCTGTCCCGGCGTGGTGCCGGGCCTCACAAAAATGTACCGCGCCTCAGGAACGCGCTTCTTCAGGATATCCTCGATCCTCTTTGCCACCTTGTCCGTCTCCTCAAGCCGCGTGCCGAGAGGGAGGCTGACGGTGATGCGTATATCGCTCGTGTCTTCTTCGGGAATGAATTCATTGCCGATAAAGCGCGTCAGCATGAGGCTCAGCACAAATACTCCCAGGAAGCCAAGGATAACCATCCTTCTATGGCTGAGGCACCATGCGAGGGCCCTCCCATAGTGGTCTTCCCAGGACTTGAACCATCTCTCGGAGAGGTCATACAATCTCTTAAGACCCTGCCTCCACGGTGATTCGGCCTTATAGAGAGGATTGAACCTCAACCAGCGCGCGCAGAGCATCGGGCTGAAGGTCACCGCCGTAAAGAGAGAGGCGAGGAGCGTCACTGTAATGATGATGGCCATTTCTCCGAACATAATGCCTACGACTCCGGTGACAAATAGCATGGGCAGGAATACGACGACCGTGGTGAACGTCGAGGCGGCTATCGCCAGAAACATCTCGGACGTTCCGTAGATCGACGCCTCCTGGGGCCTTTGACCTCTTTCCAGTTTGCGGTATACATTGTCAACGACCACGATCGCGTTGTCGACGACCATGCCGCTCGCAATAGCGAGAGACGAGAGGCTGATGACATTGATGGTCTTGCCTTTTAAGAAGAGGTAGATGAAGGCGATGAGGAGCGAGAAGGGGATGGTGAGGGCTATGATGAGGCTCCCTGCGAGCTGCCGCAGGAAAAACCACACCACTAAGATCACTAATACTATCCCAAACCACAGCGAGCCTTTGAGAGAATCGAGCGCGTTTATGATATCCTGCGAGCTGTCAAAGATGATGTACACATTGACGTCCGCGGGGAGGGCCTTCTCTAGGGCCTTCAGCCTCTTCTTTATCAGGGCCGCCACTTCGACCGTATTGGTCCCCGTCTGTTTCTGGACCATCATCATGAGCCCGCGGCGCTCGTTGAACCGCACGTGCATCGTGACCTCTTTAAAACCGTCCTCGACCCGTGCCACGTCCTTCAGGTACACGGATTTGCCGTCTCGCTTCCCCAGGATGACAAGGTTTATCTCCTCAGGGCTTGCGAACTCTCCCGGCAGACGGATGAGATAATCGGTGAGGCCTGACTTTATGCTGCCCACGGGTTGGGTTATGTTCTCCTGCTTCAGGGAATTTTGGATGTCAAGGACGGAGAAACCGTATCCCTCGAGCCGTTCTCTATCTATCCAGATATTGATCTGTCTCTGCAATCCTCCGAACAGCTGCACGGTCCCTACACCGGGCAGCTGCCTCAATGCGTCTCCCACCTTGTTATCGATCAGGTCAAACAGTTCCGGGTATGTCTGGTCGGCAGTCACGCACATGAAGAGGATGGGCATCATCGCGGTATTGAACTTGAATATGAAGGGATTGTCCATCTCCTCTGGTATGTCAGGGAGAAAGCGCTTGGTCAGGTCGATGCGGTCGCGTATGTCGTTGGAGGCCGCGTCGAGATTAGTCCCCCACTTGAATTTGAGCGATATCACGGATATTCCTTCAAGGGAGCGGGACGTAATCTTCTCCAGGCCCGGCGTGGTCGCAAGCTGGTTCTCCAAAGGCTCGGTCACCTTTATCTCTACGTCTTCGGGGCTTGCGCCGGGATAAGAAGAGATCACGCTGACCACGGGGGGCTCTATCTCAGGCATGATGTCTATCCCAAGCCTCGTCAAGCTGTAGAACGCGATGATGATGATAGATGAAAATATCATCAAGTTCGTGACGGGCTTTTTGACGCCGAATTCCGGTAAATTCATCGGTACCTCACACGGTCACGGTGCCGCTAAATTAAACCAACAATGCATGTTAACACATAGGTTGGTTTAATCCCCTCCACAGAAATCCCCGGGCTTTAGATCGAGGATGAATGCGAGCGAATATATTTCTGCTTTGGGGAGGGAGCCTCGGCCTTTAGGCCGAGGGGGCTCCACTTTATCCTGAGCCTGTCGAAGGATCGCTCAGGGTAAATGCGACCTATATGTTAATATCTATTGTTGGTCGCATTTAATCATACTTCGCGTCCTCTACCTCAGCGCTCACGGGCACATTGTCGCGGAGCCTCTGCTGACCCATGATCACCACGAGATCTCCCGCGTTCAACCCTTCGCGTACCTCGAAATACGGCCCTTGGTGAATACCCACCGTAATTTTTCTCATGAACGCTCTGTTATTGTCTACTACATATACGTATGTAGAGGGGGCCTTCCCTATGATCGCCTCTTTCAAAATCGCCGGGACATCCTTTCGCTCCTCGAGGAATAGTGAGACCTTAGCGAACATCCCCGACTGCAGACGGTGTTTCTCGTCAGCGATCGTTATCTCAACGGGTGCCGCCCGTGTCTCGGTATCAACGACCGGGCTCACCATGGTGACCCTCCCCATGAACTCCTCCTGGGGATACGCATCTACCCTGATGACCGCCCTCTGCCCTACAGCGACTTCGGGCAGATATTTTTCAGGGATATTCACATCTATCTCCACCCCTGCCATATCCGACACCAACGCGACAGGGGTCTGCGGAGTGACGTTCGAACCGATGTCGACGTAGACCCTGCCGACGACGCCTGTCAAGGGGCTCTCGACGGGCGCCTTCTCAAACTGGAGGCCGATCTCGTCCCTGTCGATATAGGCGATCGCTTCTCCTTTATTTACGAGGCTGCCCTCCTCTTTCACCTTTTCAGCGATCTTGCCGCTCACTTTAGGGTAGACGATCGCCTCATCCTGTCCTTTCACCGTACCCACATACTCAAGGACCTTGAAAAGGTCTCTGCGAGCGACCTTCATCGCCTTGACCGGTATCGCCTCCTGCTTCTCCTTAAGCACGGCCTTCTTCCCGCAGCCTGCGAGCGGCGCGAGCGCAGCGAGCAAAGCGACAGCGAGAACGAATTTCAAAGAATAGATACGGTTCTTTTTCATGCGGATCTCCTCGTATTTTCCCTGCAGGGGTCCCTCGGCGCGCTTATTCAATAGTGATATGGTCATTCACAAGCGTCATGCCTTCTGACTTAGCCAGTCCTATCAATGCGATATTATAATCGATGATGCTCTTCATATAGTCCGCCTCGGCCTTCGACAGGCGTTCGGCATAGTCCAGTATGTCATGGGTCGAGACCAGCCCCGCGGCAAAGCGTTCCTCCTGGGCCTTATATTGTTTTTCCTGCGCATCTTTCGCTTTTGCATTCGCCTCGAGCATCCTGTAATTGATGTCGACCCCCCTCACCGCATCCCTCACGTCCAGTATTATGTTCTGCTCAAGCCTTTGGAAGTTAATAAGGGCCTGCTTTTTTTCGAACTTCGATTTCTCATATTTCCCCTTCTCTTCGTCGCTTCCCAGGGGCACCGAGACTTGCACGCCTAAGGCCCAGTCCTGGTAGCGCCCCCCTCCTATCACGGCGAGGTCCTTCTCGTAGACCTTGTCGAGGCCGTTGAGGCCGAAGCTTCCGATAAGGTCCACTGTGGGAAGCATCCCGTTCCGATTGACCGCGACCGCTATGTCTTTATTACGCAGGTCTATCCTTGCCGACGCGTAGTCGGGCCTGTGGTCGAACGCCTTTATGATCGCGTCGACCAGGCCTATCTCCGCCTTTTCGTACGTCGGTTCGTTGAGGAGCGTGATGCGCGCGTTCCAGAACTCCTGATTATCGACGAGGTTGGTGATCAATTTCAAGCTGTCCTCGGACAGCTTGAGGGCCTCTTCGGATGCGATGAGTTCGCCCTCTTTGCGCGCGCGCTCTGCCTCCATCTGCAGCACGTCCACATCGCTCGCCGCACCTTTATCGTATTTCGCCTCGATCACCCTATAGAGGCTCTCCACCCGCGCAAGGGATACCTCCGCGATCTCATATTGCTTCTGGCGATAGAGAAGGTCATAGTACGCCTTCTTCGTATCCGTCAAGACCCCTATCACCTCCTGCGCGAAATCCTTGTGCGACCTTTGCCTGTTATTCTTCGCGATGATGAAGTCCGCCTTGTTCACGAGGATGCCGAACCCTTTCAGGAGGGGCTGCGTGATGGTGACTTCCGCCTCCGAGTTGAAGACGGGGTTTACGCTCTGGATCCTTGAATTCGACCTCGTGCGCAGATTATAAAAATTGACGCCGAGCGTGGTGCCGGTGACAAGCTTCTCGTTGTACCCGAAGTTAAAAGTTCCGGTCCGCGTCTTCGAGGGGCTCGGGGTGAAAAGCGGCATGTCGGAGAGCTCGGTATTGTCTTCCATGGTGAAGTCGAAAGAGAGGTCCGGCTCGAACCTCGCCTTCTGTATCATCACGTTGGCATCCTCGATGCGCGTCGATATCTTCTTTACCTTGATCTCGGAGTTATTCTCAAGCGCCATCGCAACGCAGTCGACCATCCCGAGCTCAAGCGTCTTCTCGGCAGCCGCGGACGCAATGAAGGCCTCCTTGTCAAATTGAGGGATCTCCTCGCATAGTGCGCGTGTCGCTGCGAGAGCAGCTACGACCGCTATAAAGAAAAAGGCCGTGCACTTCATTCGGCAACAGGCTCCTTTCTCGTCAAACTGTCCCGGACGCGCATGAGCACCCTGAGGTAATCGTCGCGGTCCTTTTGCGATATCTTGCCGTAGATGTCGATCATCATCTGCCGCCTCTCTTTGTTCATCTTCTTTACGAGCGTCACGCCTCGAGGAGTGGGCCTTACCTTCACGACACGCCTGTCGTCAGGTTCGGCAGCCCGCACCACATAGCCGCACTTCACCAGGCGATCGATGATGCCGGTGACCGCGGCTGTGCTCACGCCTATGTAGCGTGCGATATCCGTCATCTTCGAACATCCATGCGTGTACAAGAAATTCAGAATGATCAATTGCGGGGGCGTGATCTTAAATTTGAGCGGGTCGCGGGCACGAGACACCCTCCTCACGAATTCCCTCATAAAGACGGGTATCATCTCGTTGAGCGCGTCTGCGAACTGAGGCAGAGAGGTGTGTCTCATCTTTAACCTCCTTAATATTTAATTGCATTAACTATTAACACTATTAAGTGTATCATATGAAGGAGGCCGTGTCAACGGATATCGTCAAAAAAGATCCTTTTCCGGCGCGTAGCCGCGCCTGGAATGTGATCTCCGTGAAAAAGACCGAAAATGGATCACGCACGCTCTTTTAGAGGAAGGGTGTTTTATGGAAAGGCCGGATAACTGCCGCGCCCTCGTTCTTACGCTGCGCGGCGCCCCGCACGAGTTATTCTCGCGAGGGGCTACAGTATGGAGCGCGCCCCTATGACACTATAGAAGAGGTCGCGGCTGGACGCCTTCTTCACCGCCCTCACCTCTTTGATCTGAGATGACAGGAGCGCCGCGCATACCCTCAGGACCCCTGAGAGAAAGGCGAGCGTCACTATCCTGTATCCCATAAGGGGCGGCAGCCATCGCGCCAAAAATCCGCCCGCGAGCGACCCCGCGAATAGCGCGGTCCCGTTGATGACGTTGAAATAGGCGACGCCTCGCGTCCTCTTTTCGGGGCTCATGACCTCAAATATGAAATTAGGAGCCGCGAGGTTGAAGCCCGCCCAAAAGAAGCCGGCAAATATCTGGATGATGACGAGGTATACTATATTATGAGAGAGTACCCACAGGAAGGGCACTATCGCGACAAAGAAAGAGGTCAATTTCAATACCCTCCTGTTCCCTACGCGGTCCGCGTGGAGGCCCCACGTCCTCGTTGCCGCCAGGGTCGTGATCGACGCTGCGAGAATTATACCGGTATACGTTATGTAATCGAAGCCCAGGTCCTTGAGCATGTAGACCGAAAAAAAGGGCGACACGATATATACCGAGAAGTTCATCGCCGACATAAAGATGACAAACCTGCCGAAGTTGGAATGCCTGATCCGGCCCAGAAAAACGACGAAACCGAACTTGTGCTCCTCTCGTATCACAAGCGGCAGGTCGTACATCTTCCTCAGGAAGTTCCACGAGAGGAGCCTCGCGATGAAGGCTGCCGAAAAGATGACGGTGAATCCAAGGAACGCGAACGCCTTGAAGCAATTCAAGAGCGCTCCGGCGATGAAGGCGGCGCCGACAGTGATAAACCCCAGGAGCCTGTTCCTCCAGCCGAAAAAGCTCCCCCGCTCATCCTGGTGGACATGGTCCGCCATGAGACTCAACCACGCCGGCACATCGAACGCGTTCAATGTGGCATAGAGCGTAAAGAACGCGATAAGATAGAGGACCGCATTTTTATCATGGACAACGTAGGGGACCGCGATCATCGGCACCCACATGAGAGCATGGAGGAATACGCAGGGAGAGATGAGCGCCATCCTCGAACCCAGCCTGTCGGTGACCGAGGCGGTCTTGAGCTGAACGAGGCTGCCTATGAAATTCGGCAGCGCCGAGAGGATCCCGATCTCGGTAACGCCCGCCTTCATGGCGAGGGCGTAGGGGGTGATGAAGTTCTCGCTCAGGCCCTGGGTGATGCTCGCGAAGATGCCGTCGAGCGTTGAATACTTAAGGCTCTTTCTTATCTTATCGTCCATACAAAGGGCCTCACGATGCCTGCCCGGGCAAGGACCACCACGAGCAGGCTATAGGCGATGATTGTGAGAATCCACGACAACCGTTTCTCCTTCCTGAATTCCCGTATAAATAAATCGCGCGCGCCGATGTAGAGCATCGCTATCCCGAGGATATTCGTGAACCAGTACGATGCGACCAGGTATGCGGCGAAGTCTCCCGGAAAAACGAGATGATAGACAGAGGCGCATAGATACGCAAGAGGGAGGTTCACGAAGGTGTCGTTCCACCACGTAAGCGGCGAGAGGAGCCAACCGATTATGAAGATCGCCCGAGAGAGGACCTTATTCACCGCGCACCCTCGATATCCTGAGCTGACCGCACCCTGCGTCTATATCTTCCCCTCTCGATTTGCGAAGGGTCACGCGCACGCCCCGCGCGATGAGCGCCTTGAGGAAGCTCGTGACGTCTTCCGTTGAAGGGGCTTCGTAACCGAGGGCCCGTATCTGATTGTATGCGATGAGGTTCATCTTGCACTTCATGCCCTTGAGCGCTTGTGCTACCTGTGCCGCCGACTTCTTACCTGAATTGACCCCCTTGATGAGGACGTACTCGAAGGTGATCACCCTGTTCGTCTTCTCTATGTATCTCCTGCACGCGTCCATCAGATCCCTCACCGGATACCTTTTGCTGATGGGCACGAGCGACGACCTCACCTTGTCGTCGGCGGAATGGAGCGACACGGAGAGTTCGACTTGAAGGTCCTCGCTCGAAAGCCTTTCGATGCCGGGGATGAGGCCGCAGGTCGATATCGTTATCCTGCGGGCGCCGATGTTCATCCCGTCCGGGTCGTTTAAGATACGCACCGCGCGTATCACGTTATCGTAATTATCGAACGGCTCTCCTATTCCCATGAAGACGACGTGCGTCACGGGCAGCTTCCCGGCAGAGCGTACGAACAGGGCCTCGTCCATGATCTCGCCCGGCTTTAAGTTTCTCGCAAAACCGAGGATCGAGCTCGCACAGAATGCGCAGGAGTGCTTACACCCTACCTGGGAAGAAACGCACGCCGTCGACCTCTGCCTCTCGGGAAGGTAGACGGTTTCTATCGCATGGCCGTCCCCGAGCCCCAACAGATACTTGGTCGTTCCATCGATGAGTGAACGTTTTGTGTCAAGGAGCCTTGGTTTTGAGATGGAAAACTTTTTGGTCAGGAATCCCCTGAGATCGGTGGGCAGGTTTCGCATGTCGCCGAAGTGCACGAGACCCTCTCGATATAACCACCGGAATATCTGGCGAGACCGGTAGGGCGGATGGCCGGAAGCGGTTAAGATGCGCCTTAAGTCCTCTTGCGTAAGATCTTTTATGTCCTGAAACGGGCCATGTGCGGAGACTCTCATGAGATCTTTTTCTTCGCGAAGATCTTGTAGAAACAGAAGCAGGTCAACCCTACGATGAAGGACCAGGACGCTATGAGGAAGAACCAGCCTGAGATCCTCATGTGGCGCGCACCCCCTTTTTCTTGCGCCACGCGACGTTCACGAGCACGGCAAGGACAAGGAAGAGCGCGATGAGGAGACATCTCGTCCCCAGGACGTACGGCGTATCCTTCTTCGAAAAGCCTTTCATGAACATCGTGGGTATCCCATCCTGATACAGCCAGAATCCGAGCACGAAGAATAAGAATAGCGGCGTGACATATTTAATGATGAACTTATAGATAACGGGGACGCTCATATCGGCGCCATGGTGTATCTCTTCCCATGCCCTATTCATCCCGAAGACCCACGCAAAGAGAATGACCTCTATGGTCGCGAATAAGACGAGACAGAAGGTCCCGCCCCAGAAGTCGAGCTCATTCACGACGCCGCGCCCCAGGAGGAAGATGGCCGGCTGACAGAGGATGAATGACGCCGCAGAGAAGAGAGCGATAGCCCTTCCCCTCGACATGTTAAATTCGTCCTCCAGGAACGCCACCGCAGGCTGGGCGAGGGAGACGGACGAGGTGATGCCCGCGAGGAAGAGGAGGAGGAACCATATCCCGCCGAAGAAGGCCCCGAAGACTATCTTCTGGAATATGAGGGGCATGGTGACGAACCCGAGGTTGAACGCGCCGCCCTGCGCGATCGAACGTATCTGGTCCGGCCCGAAGAAGACGAATGCGGCAGGGATCACGATGCTGCCGCCAAGGATGACCTCGGCAACCTCGTTCATGCTCGCCGCCGACAGGCCCGAGAGCACGACATCGTCGCCTTTCGAGAGATAGCTCGCATAGGTGAGTATCACGCCTATCCCGACGCTCAAGGTGAACAATATCTGCCCTGCGGCCGCGAGCCATACCTTCGCGTCTTTCAACGCTCCGAAATCAGGGTTCCATAAGAACCCCAGGCCATTGATGAGATTCCACGAGGGTTTGGAAGGGTCGGGGGTCCCTAACGTGAGCACCCTTACCATGATGATCATACCAAAGAGGAAAAGGAGGGGCATCGCGACCTTACACAGTCTTTCTATGCCGCCTTTTATCCCGTAGTAAATAATCCATGTATTTGCGAGAAAGGTGATGAGGAAGAATATATACGCAGGGCCGATATGAGAAAAGAAACTGTTCTTCTCCAACCCCTGGAAAGCCCTCAGGAAGCTCTGCATCAATGCCTGGTCAGTGGCCTGGGCATACCTGTTCGTGAACGCGAAGAAGCTGTATGCGAGGGTCCACGATTCTACATAGGTATAATATATAAATATGACAAGGGGGCCGAATATCCCTATCACTCCGAAATACTTGATGAACCTGTTCTTCTCCCACATCGTGTGGAATATCCCAGGCGCGGTCCCGTGCTCGAAACCCCCGCCATAACGGCCGAGCGCCCACTCCACCCACATGAGAGGTATGCCCAAAAGCAGGAGAGAAACAAAGTAGGGTATCATGAAAGCGCCGCCACCGTTCGATGCTGCCTGTACGGGAAACCTCAAAAAATTCCCGAGGCCGATCGCGCTCCCCGCAACGGCCATGATGATCCCGAGCTTCGATCCCCAGGTGCCCCGCTGTTTAGTCATTCAATCCCCTTACTATTCTCAAGACACCGCCCCACGACAAGATTACCTGCAGAGGGGCAGGTATCCCTCTGTTTAGCCATGCAAACCCCGTTTCAGCCATGCAATACCGTGTCCCCGCACGCTTAAATTCTCGGCCTGAAGGGACGAGAATCTGCGGGGACAGTCCCTGAAGGGGACGCCCTGCTCATGGCTATAGCGCAAGGGGCAGTCCCTCCCTTTTGGATAAACATTAACTCTATATACCAAAAGGGCGGGACGCCCTGCACACGAGTATAGCGCGAGGGGCAGTCCTATGTGACTTCGAATACGAATCCCTTGAGATAAGATGTCTGCGGAATAAACGGGTCTATGGGATGATCGATGGACTGACCGCACCTCCTTAAAACCTTAAGGCCTCTCTTGGTATCGAACGCGGCGTCCAGGATGACCTGGAGGAAGAGTTCCTCGTCCATGTGGCCCGAGCATGAGAAGGTCATGAGGATGCCGCCTCTCTCCAAAATCTTCATCGCCCGCAAGTTTATTTCCTTATAGCCGCTCAGCGCACCCTCGAGGCCCCCCTTATTCTTCACAAATGACGGCGGGTCCAAGATGACGATATCGAACTTCTCTTTAGACCGATCGAGTTCTTTGAGCTTTTCGAATACGTTCGCGGCCCTGAATTGCACGGAATCACCGGAGAGGCCGTTCAGTTCGGCGTTCCTCTTTGCGAGCGCGATCTGGCTTTCCTGTATGTCTATGCCCAGGACTTTCCGGGCCCCGCAGCGGGACGCTGCGATAGAGAATCCGCCCGTGTATGAAAAACAATCTAAGACCCTTGTGCCTTGCGCGAAATCCTTTATCGCAGCCCTCGAATCCCTCTGGTCCAGATAGAAACCAGTCTTATGGCCTTCCACGATGTCAACGAGAAACCTCGAATCGCCTTCTCGTATCTCAAGTTCCCGCTCGCCTTCCTTGCCCCACCATTTCGTGACCTCTCCGAGGCCCTCCAGCCTCCTTGACTGCGCATCGCTCTTTTCGTACAGGAATGCCGGTTTCAGCACATCTCGCAGGCAATCGACGAGAAGTTCTTTCTGGGCCTCCATCCCAAGGGTGAGGACCTGGAATACTATGTGTTCCGAATATCTGTCCACGATAAGCCCCGGCAGCCCATCCGATTCGCTGAAAACGATCCTGTACGCATTGGCATCCTTTACATATTTTTCCCTGAGCTCACGCGCCGCCTTGAGCCTCCCTGCAAAAAAATCTCCGTTGATTTCTTCTTGTTTCTCCGTGAGGAGTCGGACGGTGATCTCCGATTTTTGATTGCAGTATCCCCTTCCCAGAAATCTCCCGTTCGAAGAATACACATCATAGATCTGGCCGGGGCCTTCCTGCGAAATGCTCTCGATCTGAGTTCTGTAGATCCACGGATGGCCGTACGCGATCCTGCCCCTCTTGCCGCTCTTCAAGACTATCTTCTTTTCCACTGGAGCCTCGCTCTTTGTCTCTGCGATGCGACGTCCCGCCTCGCCATCCTACCGGGACTGGAGCCTCGCTCTTTGTCTCTGCGATGCGACGTCTCCCCTGAAATCTGAAAGATTTCGGGGATTGAATCCCTGAAAAT
>CAYHAE010000019.1:0-35887 GCA_964354545.1 uncultured Planctomycetia bacterium | reverse complement strand
CCTGTCTTCCCCACCGCGGTGGGCCCGACGATAAACACGATCTCAGGGGCAGACTTTCGTTGCGTACCCATCCCTCTTGAGCTTTGCCGCGAGGCCTTCTGCCTCACCCTGCGCAGCATATGTGCCGATCCTCACTTTATAGAGCGTCCCGTCCGGACTTTCGGACGACTCGATGTACGGCTCACCGTACGACTTCCCCGAGAGCTGGCGTACGAAGTTCTCCGCGTTCTTCTTCGTCTTGAAGGCGCCCACCTGCACGGAAAATTGACCTTTTGCCGTCCCGCAGGAAGCCTGCGGGATGCGGGGAGCCTCGGCCGGCAGTCCATTCAGGTCGGGTATGGTCCTCGCCTCAAAGCTTAAAGGCGCTAAAGTCCTGACCATCTCGAAACTCCTGGCAGCGCCTTCACGATTACCGAGGCCGCGGTAACAGTTGCCTATTCTGTAATAGACGATCCCCTGGTTTTTGCCGGATGAGCTGCGCTCGAGGGCCCTCTCGTAAACCGTGAGCGCGCTCTCGCAATCCCCTTCGAGGTAATAGGTATCGCCGATGCTGAGCAGAGCGTCAAAAAAACGTCTCCCTTTGGGAAAGCTCACCCGCATGCCCTCAAACACCTGCCTCGCCTCTTGATACCTCTTCTGCTTCAGGAGCGAGAGCCCTTTCACGTACGCATACTCTTCCTTATTCGCATCCGGTCCCGGCGATTCGAGGTGCTTATTCGCCTCTGTGATAGCCCTCGCGTAGTCCCCTTCGAGGAACAAACGTTCTGCAGTCGATGCCTTGGAAGGGCGTGCCACGACGTTCGCAGCCGCTTCTGTTTCACGCCGCGCCCTGCGGCTCGGGGTTGACAGTTCTATCGCGAGACCCGCATCTGCAGCGCAGAGTAAGATGAGTGCGGAAGACAAAAGCGCATGCCGCATTATCCTCATTGTACCGCTCCTCTCAACGTGCTGCAGGTCGCGTGCTCGATCCTCACGTCTGCGAAATTTCCGATAAGGCGGGCTGCGGCGCGGCCTTCAGCCAATACTACCTTATTCATCCTCGTCCTGCCTGTTACTTGTCCAACTACCTTCTTATTGATACCATCGAACAGTACCCTCTGCGCCGTGCCGATCAATTTCTCGTTCCTCATCTTTGACATCGCGTTCTGGACGTCGAGGAGAAGGGTGTTCCTCGCTGCCTTCACCTCCTGGGGCACGTCGTCGTCGAGAACAGCTGCCTTGGTGAACGGCCTCGGAGAATATTTAAATATGTAGGCCGAATCGAACGCTATGCGTTTGAGCGTCGCGAGGGTATCGCCAAAGTCGACTTCGGATTCCGATGGAAACCCTACGATGATGTCCGTCGTGAGACTGCCATCGGGCACATGTTTTCGATAGGAATCGACGAGCGCGAGATAGTCCTTCGCCTTGTAGCCGCGGTTCATCAGCTTCAGTATCCTGTCTGAGCCGCTCTGGAGCGGCAGGTGGAGGTGCTCGCAGAGTTTATCGAGGTCCCTCATCGCCCTGAAGAGGCCTGTGCTCGCATCTTTTGGGTGGCTCGTGATGAACCTCACCCAGAAGTCGCCTTTTATTCTGTTGATATCGTCCAAAAGGCGCGCGAAATCTCCTCTCTTTCCCTTGTACCCGCGGTACGAATTCACGTTCTGTCCCAACAATGTGATCTCTCTGTAGCCGCGCGCCACAAGGTCCTTGACTTCACGGAGAATATCGCCGGGCTTGCGGGATCGTTCGCGGCCTCTCACGTAGGGCACAACGCAGTAGGAGCAGAAATTATTGCAGCCATAGCTAACGGAGACGTACGCCTTGAAGGCGCTTTCTCTGTATTCGGGAAATAGATCTCTCCTCTTCTCGCTTATCTTATCGAGGGCAGCGATGGGCACCCTGTCCTTTACGATCTTCGCGATCAGCGCCGGCAGCCCGGGCTCGTTGTCTGGCCCGCATGTGAAATCGACGAGAGGAACGTCCTCGAATATCTTTTCTCCCTTCGCCTGGGCCATACAACCGATAACGCCTATGATGAGCTCAGGCCTTTTCTTTTTCAGCTTCCGGAGGTTCCAGATGTTCGCATACGCCCTGTCCTCAGCGTGCTGCCGGACAGAACAGGTGTTGAAGAGCACGACATCGGCGTCTTCGGCAGATTTCGCCTTCCTGTATCCGGCGTCAAGGAGTACCCCCTCAACGAACTCCGAATCCCGGAAGTTCATCTGACAGCCAAAGGTTCTGATATAAACCTTTTTATTCATCAATTTTCTTTATGGGTATTGTAAAATAAAATGTACTTCCTTTTCCAACTTCGCTTTCGACCCAGATTCTGCCGCCATGAGCTTCAACCGCCATCTTGCAAAAGGCGAGACCTAAGCCACGACCTCTCTTTGCTTGTTCATCCTCGAGTTGGACGAACTTTTCAAAAATCTTTCCCCAATATTCTTCTGGAATACCCTCTCCTAAGTCTTCAACCTGGACACAAAACTCCTTATTCTCTTTTTCATAGAAGGCCTTTACAATTACAGTACCCTGATTCGGTGTATGTTTTATCGCATTAGTAATAAAATTGGCAATAACGCGCCTTATTAATTCTTTATCCGCTGAAGTTTTTGGCATATTTTCAGCAATTTCGAGCGCTATTTTTTTCCCCTCTATTTCCGCAATAATTTTCATTTCATTAAGCACTTCTTGTAAAAGGTGTTCGAGATTAATATTTTCATATCTCAAAACAAGCTTTCCCTCCTCCATTTTGTTAATGTCCAACAGATTGCTAATCATTACTTTTAATTCGTTCACCGAAAGGAGCGCTTGATCTAGATTATTCTTCTGTTCATTAGTAAACATATCTTCAGGACCCATCTGCAGTAGCTGCAGCCTTCCTGAAACCGACATGAGCGGATTGTTTAAATCGTGGACTATCATATGAGTAAGCGAATCTTTTGTTTTTTCTAGTTGCTCAAGTTTCCTGTAAGAATTTCGTGTCTCTTCCAATAGATTCTTTATTTTATTATTTGTTTCCCATTCAAATATAGACAGAACGCGGACAATGGCATACGTCATGATTACAGCACAAACAGCGCGAAAAACCTGTACGGGAATTCCTGTTATCTTAAAAAATGTTTCATAATTTAAGAACGATGCCGGGAAAATATTAGCCCTGGGAACAATAAGGCCGGAAAAAAAACCGTAAAACGAAAAAGCAATTACGCCGAGCTTGAGGCTCTTTATAATTGTTACTAAATTTATCCTTTTAAACTCTGCAATCTGCAAAAACAATGCATAGGCGGTTAGCGCTGAACCGGTGATGCCTAACAAATACCGTGTCCAGACAATTCTTAATAAAGGTTGTTTATTTAATACGATTGCACCTATCCAAACGAGAGATAAAAACACCGGCAGCATCTTTAATGCCGAGGCCTTCTTTTTTCCCTCAGAGACTATCACTGCACCAAACAGAACCAAAAATAAATAAGAAACTGCCAAGATAAATAACCTCGTAAATTCCACCAAAGGTATTTCTGCTGGCTTATTAATCAGCATAAACATCTCTATCCATTCATTTATTCCGTGGAAGATGCCAAAACCAGCAAGTAACCATAATTTATTTGCTAACTTAAATGCGCTACATTTCTTGGGTAAAATAAATATTGCTAGTCCCATAGTAAAAAACGCTAGCCCATAAATAAGAAATATAAGCATCATTTATCCTACCCCCTTTCTTTTTCAATAATATCCAGCAAATCACCGCCGACCTTGTCGGTGGCCTCTATACCTTTATCATCTAAGTCATTTATACAGTCAGAAACCTTAACTACTTTATTCAACTTCATTTCATATTATGAACTCTCAAAAAAAATTTAATTTTACCCTAACCCTTTCACTCCCAGCCATTTACCCTCTTTATAATCCCCAAAATCATCTCTCGGTACTTACACCAACGGTCAACCTGAATTAATTTCTATATACTCTCTTCCATCTGTTCTATCCTGCTATGAATATTATGAATCAAAGCGAGCATCTCTTGAATCTGCAGCAGGGAGGAAGCGCAGCTTTTATTTATTCTTCGCAATGCCTCAACAGACTGCGTAATCGCCTTTTTGCAGATTTCAAACTGCGCGACCGCATCGTAAAGAGCAATGTCACCTTCACAAGCAGGTTCGTGAAAACCACACAGGGCTCTATGTAGCTTCGCGGGCAGGAGCGTATGATACCAGGATACCGTCTCAAGATCATACGCAAGCTCGGGATTCACTGTTTCTTTCTTAGAAAATGCCTTTTCCAAAAAGTCGGATGCTTTTCTGCGATATTGCCCTACGGTCCTATCTAAAGGATTATTTTCGACAAACTTAATGTGTTCTTTTATCTTTTCGAACTCCGGCTCGTTTATGCTATCAATATCGATTTCATTCTCATCGATAAATTCTTCGATTTTTTCTCCTACGTCTTCGTATTGCCGCTTCATTACCTCTTCGGTTATTTCAGGATCGTCGGGTTCCCTGCCGTGGGCGATGCACGTTATCTTACATTCAAGCTCATCCTGATATAGCCTGCAGCGGATCTGCTTCTCGTAGACACACCGCTCGCACCACCGGTCACAGAAGTTATAGGGCGCTTCTTTTTCAAACTCCGCGTTTTTCTGAAAGATTTCCTGTAACTTTTTATTCATACTTGCAATTTAATTTCAATTTTTGAAATCAGGACGTATTTCACACAACTCCATTACTCACAATCTGTTACCTTCTTCAAAATCCCCAGAATCATCACGCGGTACTTGCACCAACGGCCAGACAAAAGTTCGAAGAAATACTTTTTTATTCATAGGGCTTATTCCTTTATTCGATTCTTTTTAACGCATCCTGAGCAAGGCACGAGTGCGACGCACGAGGTCCGCGCCGAAGGGCAGCCGAACGTGCGTATGTACGTCTTAAGCTGATCCCTCCTGTAACTTATTGAATTTGAATAAGCTATTGTCATTTTCTAAATGGTTCTTTTGACAAATAACTGGAATCGATAAAATCGGCTAAGATCTTTCCGGTGAGCTTATGGCCATAATAATTCCAGTGGTTATCGATCACATAATACAGCCTCTTATGCTCTGACTTCAGTTTATCAGCCTCAGCTTTAAAAAAAGGGGTCGGATCAATAAAGTCGATCTGATTGCGTGCGCAAAAAGCCTCTAACCTGATTCCCGCTTGTTCTATGCTCCAGTCGTTATCTGAGAGCCCATATTTTTGTTTTGTGCTTTCCCACTCTTCGGAATAAATGCTCGCGCTCAGTGGACATAAAAATACCAGCAATCTGCTTCCGTCAGCAGTTGTTTCTTCGCGCAGTCTTAAAATCAATGACCCGGTAATATTCCACGCTTCATCGAATGCCGGACTTGTTGTTTTCTGCCAGATCATAAATTCTTCCGGAATATTCTCAGATGTGGCTTTTTGTGCCGGTACTATACGATGAGCAACTTTATTTTTGGCTCTCACCAGCAATCTATAAAAACAAGATCTGTTATAAAGATCTTCTTTAATATTACCGAACAGCGTTTGTCGATCCTTTACTCTTAGGCTTTTTGTCATACCCGATATTTCCGGGAGAGCGACCGGAACATTTGATAATACAAGTCTTCCGTTGCTGTGTTTAAAAATTGGCTTATTACCGCGCCAATATTTTGGCTGGTTATTGTACCACACATCATTTTCATAAAACATCACTATCACGAGATCGGGATGATATTTTTTGCCTTCACTCTGAAAAAATAACAACTCTTGATCTGTGCTATAGCCGGCGGTCCCCGCGTTGATAACCTGGCACCTGACCCCTTTGGATATTAATTCGTCCTTTAAAACCTCTGAAAAAATATCTTTAAATTCGACCGTGTAACCTTCTGCGAATGAATCTCCTAATATGAGTATCCTATATTCATCCTCATCCTTGGAATAAGAATATTCCGGACCGCGTATGCCTTTGGAATTCATTTGCTCACGCGTAGAATATTCATGCGTCTTGTGCAGTGCTGATACGTTTGGTTTCTTCCTCCACCCGAGGAGCGGATCGTACTCGCAAAATAGCTCGTGATGCCCTTTTGGTATTTGCAAAGATGGAATATGAGAACATATTGTTTCAGCCAAAAAAACTGAAAAAACCATAGAAAAAAGTATTAAGATAAGCTTGAGAAATAACTGCTTTGATCTATGAGCCATGTTTCTAACTTACGTTCGGTTCCCTCTTTGCTAATTTTCTCAGCTGCATTCCGGCCTTCACATGACTTCACGTGCGTAATCCAAGTCATAAAGCAGCTTTGTTCTCGGAACCAATGCATCGATCGCAGTATAATACAGATCTAACGCGTCAAGATGCTTGCATTCCTTCATAAACGACACTATTTCCTGCGTGACAGAGGGTCTTATGGCAAGCAAGAGGCGCGTGGGAGGCATTTTTTTAGATTGTATCGACGTTAAATATTTTTCTTTTCTCCATGATATAAAATCATAATGAACTGTCAGAGATTTATTTTCTTCAATGTGATTGAGGTCGATCCTTTCGTTTTCGCATATAATAAGCGCCTCCTTAAGAACGTCTGCCTGCGCGGCGTCGATATCGAACCGCTTCAAATGCAGCGACAGGACTTCGGGTATCCATTTCTCAATATAAATGAGACGCGCGCCAAAATAGATGTTCTGCCTGGACGGGGCGGCGACATCATTGTGCGCCTCGTATATTTTTAAAAGGCTTTTTTTCAATTCATCCTTCGTAGGATACAATTCTCCCAGAAACGCCTCTTTCAGATCATCGATAAATCGCGTGTATCCTTCGGGCCACTTCTGGCTCCTGTCCGGATTCATAAAGCGGTATAGGAAATCGACGAAAGGAATGTTGAGCCTGATAAGGGCGTTAAAGAACCATTTATAGAAACTCATTCCGTAAATAGCATAGAATATAAAATTCAGGTTCCTGAGGGTCAAAAAATCATCGAATGAAAATGATGTGCTGGCAACCACTACTTCTTCTGATTCGACACAAAATTCATCCTCTATTTTGCAGTAATTAGTGCTTACCAGTCTGTATCGTGTTTGCAGGCCATACGTGTCCCTCATCGGTCTGCGGTTCAATTCAATTCCGTTCATAAGGAACAGGTTATGGCAGATGATAGAATCAAAACCTTTTTTCGCGGAACTTTCCAAGAGCTCAACAAACGAACCCAAGGTCTCATGGGGCAGGCCGAATATCATTTCCGTAGTTATCTGGACACCCTTCTCGCTGGCCCAGGCTATTGCCTGGCTAATATCCTGCGATGACAAATTACTCCTCCCGACAGCCTTTAGGGTGGTAGGATTATCGGATTGAAGAGCTATGGCTAAACCTATTTGATTTATGTCCCCCAATACCTCGATGATCTTCTTGCTGGTAGCGTTAAACTTTTTATCGCTATAAAAGAAGACGTGCTGCGGATAACCGAGTTCAACGGAGCATTTTTTTAAATATTCCGCCACATCGATATCGCGGGGAAATATCCCGAAATTATCGTCGGCGATATAGAATGTAAAGTGAGGCCGGTCGGAATATTTCTTGGATAAAAATAGCATCTCCTCCTTTACCTGAGCTAAAGGAAATTTTCTTAAAGTGCAGCGATTTTTTCCGGCAACGCAAAATGAGCACGTATAAGGGCAGCCGCGCGATGTCTGAAGAAGCGGACGGAATTCTCTGCTGACAAACGGATCCATGGATCCGTTCAAATACGGGGAACCGAGCTTCTCTAAATTCAATGTCAACCCGATTGCCTTGCCCCTGATCAACTCTCCCTGCTTTAAAAAACTGACCCCGTCAACGGCTTCTTCCCAAAGCCTGCTGCGATCGGACAAAAACTTATAGACAATATTCGCGAATCCCAGCTCTCCCTCATTCTCAATGATCGCGTTCACATCGGGAAATTCCTCAAACATCCTTTTCTGTTCCTGAGCATCCACATCTATAGAAGGGCCTCCCAGAATTATCGGGACCGAATCACCATAAAGCCGCCTTATTTTTTTAACAACGGCCTTATCCAGTGATGTATTCCAATTATAAAGGGAGAACCCGAAAATGTTGACGTGATTATCTTTCGCATAGTCTATCAGCTGGACAGGATCCCTAAAGATAGAAATGTTAATATCTTTTCCAAAAAGTTGCTTTAGATATGTGGCGACATATCCGGCGCCCAGCGGGACATAATAGTTGTTGATCGAATATCTATTAAAATAGGCCATATCCCCCAATACAACATTCAGCTTTTCCATCACCGCTTACTCTCCTTTCCTAAAAAGCATGTGTATTCGATTTCCGCAGTTTACCTATCGCAATTAGGGACACCTGCCCCTATTTTAACCTATTTTATGTTATTATTATATCATATTATGGCCTTGAAATCGTTTTTGTGATGTGTGGGAATGGTGGCAGGCTAAAGACTTAGTGGAATCAATAACATTTGACGCGCAATTTATAATTAGGACAGAGGCCTGCTTGTTATATGGCGGGGATATCCTGCTGCTACAACTCGTGCAATTCTAGGCACGCCTCAATTTAACCCGTCAGCATGTTCTGCGTCAATCAGAATAGGTGTCTGTCCCTATTTTACTATTTTATATCTAAATTTACATTGACTAAGGAAGGAAGCATTACCTATAATTGTAGCTAATGAGCGATATAGCTGAAAAAGGATGCGATTTCAAGGTGATGCTGATCCATCTTTTAGATGGTGCGGTCGAAATTAATAGGCGGCGTTATTCCAACGCATTGAACCGATACATAAAATGTTAAAACGGTTCGGCTCGATATCATTTATTGAAAAAACATGCTTAGTAGCGGGGCTACTGCTCACAATGTGGTATGGATGGATAGTTGATGATGCCTATATATATTTTCGCTATGTCGACAACTTTGTGATTCATAAGATCGGTCTTGTGTATAATAAAGGGGAATTTGTTGAAGGATTCAGCAGTCCTTTATGGATAGGTATCTTGATTATCCTGCGATTTCTTCGTTTAAATTATTGGCTCATTATCCGTATAGTAGGGCTGATAAGTTATACATTTTTTTGGTACCTTTCAATAAAGATCAATAGACAACTTTCTCATGATAAGGAACCCGCATTGAATATGCCGCTCGTGTATTTGACCTGCACCTATGCGGTGATGTGCTATTTTACGTCAGGCCTTGAAGCACCATTAATAATAGTACTGGCCGGTGCATATGCGGCGCTATTGCTCTTTCCAGGCAACGCATGGCTGCACATTTCAGTAGGGTTATCCCCTCTCGTCAGGCATGAACTGTTTATACCGTATTGCATCGCCCTGCTTTGGGTGTGGGGCAGAAAAAAACGATTTCCATTGCTTTTGTTCTTGACGTGTGCGATAGGTGCGGGATCCTACGAACTGTTTCGTATATGGTATTATGCCGATCTCCTCCCAAACCCATTCTATCTGAAAGATGTGATATGGGTCGCTCAAGGACTTGCGTATCTCTATGATACCTGCCTAACTTACCAGACAATACCATTTATTGGATTATTCGTCCTTCTGTACCTCGCATTACGAAAGCGGCATGGGCCGGCGTATGTATTTGAAGAGGAACGAGTCATGATGTTAATTTTCGCACTGCCCGTTCTGTGTTACGTCATTAAGATCGGGGGCGATCCTCGTCACTTTAGATATTTAGCGTTTCCGTTCTGTCTATGCATCCTCTCGGCTTCCGGAATAGCAGAAATTGCGCTACAACCGATGGCCCGCGCATATCATCGCTTTATCAATGCAGCGGTAATTTTTGTCGCCTTACTATTTCTTTCCAACTTTCCCCGACAACTGCAACAACATCCCATTTTTCTAGAATTCGGGGAGCCCTCTCACCGTACATTTCTAAAGATTAACGATGCTGCTCATCATAGGCCTAGGTCGAGGGCGGATCCTCCTGCAAAAGTGTTCCTATCGTATTCGGCAGCCATCGCAAGATACCAACAACAAAAAGAGGATATTGCCGCTGAAGGACAGTGCCGAAGTGCATATCTGCATCCACGATCGTTAGTTATTCATCGTTTAGGTCTCACGGACCCATTTTTGGCCCGTACGGTAATGAAATCCGATCGTCCCGCGCATAAATTTGGCTTGATACCATTGACTAACGATATTGTTGCGCTACGAAAAAAATATGGGTTTAGGCGAAATGCATTTTCTGATGTAATTGCTGAAGAAGCCGCTCCAAAATGGGTACTACATAATATAGCATCGTTAACCCTGATCGAAGCTAAGGCATATAATGAACACTCTTTTTTGGAGAACATGAAGATCGCGTTTAAACGCGTACAAAGTATCAGGCCGTGACGTATAACGTGGCTCAAATAGGGACTGAAAAATAGTGCCTCCAGGACGTTTTCATTTTTTAATTAGGGACTAATTAGGGACAGAGGCCTATTTGTTATATGGTGGGATATCCTGCTGCTACAACTCGTGCAATTCTAGGCACGCCTCAATTTAACCCGTCAGCATGTTCTGCGTCAAGCAAACACGCTCACCACGTTCGGTTCTTTACACACTGTTCCCGCAACTCTTAATATTTTACAACTCTGTGCGCTTCTTTGAGTTGACATCACGTCTCCTATGAGCACGCAATGGTTCAGTACACTATCATGAAATTAAGTACCGTGCCTACAATGATGCTGATAACGGCCATGATGAATGTCGCCTTGATCAGATCTTTGAAACCCAACTCTTTCCATATGACGACGAATGTGGCAATGCAGGGAAAGGAAATCGCTAATAACGTTGCGGCAATGAACAATTGCTTGGCGGAAAGCCCCAATGGCATAAGCATCCCTACGGCAACGTCTTTTCTGATAAATCCAATGACCAGGGCAACAACCGCTTCTTTAGGCAATCCAAAGAGGCTATGAATAATGGGCGCGGTTATCCCGGTAACAAAGTCAAACAGTTTAAAGTATATAAGAATATTTATAAATAGAACGCCTATCATGACAACGGGCACCGCTTCTATCAAAAAGCCTTTGACTCGAAAATAGAGCTTTCTTGCCAGTGTCGGCAACGGTGGAAATCTATACGGCGGGATCTCTAACAGAAACTCAGGGCTATATCCGGTTAAGGTATGGTTTAGGATCATTCCCAGTATCAAGATCAAAGAAAATAGCACGAGATATACTCCTGCGACATAAAATCCTCCGAATTTACCTAACAATCCAAATATCATTGCCTGCAAGGGCACGCATGGTACGCCTATCGAGATCAAGGTCGCTGCGATGAACCTTTCGCGCCTGGATTCCAAGGAGCGTGTTGCTAAGATGCCGGGCACGTTACAACCAAAACCTAAAAGCACAGGGATGACCGCAAAGCCATGCAACCCCAGCCGGTGCAGAAGATTGTCCAACAATATCGCCAGTCTCGGTAAATACCCAATATCCTCTAAAAGGCTCAGGATAAAATAAAAAGAAATGACGTATGGTAAGACCATGCCGAATTCGATGTAAGGGGCTGTGGTCAGAACGCCGAGGGACTGTTTAAAATCGATCTTCCCGTTAATCAAATCACCGATGAGCAGATGGAACCAGAACCCCTTTTCCTGCCAATAGAGAGTCAGCCTTTCCAATACCGGCCGGTAGAGGTCAATAAAGATCGGATCGGTTATCTTATTAATGATAGACTCTCCTATAAAGCGCACGACCTTAAACGACGCGTAAACGATCCCTCCCGCCATTATCAATCCGGTCAATGGCCGAACGGATGCGTCTTCCAATACCTCTCTTAAGGTATGGTGCCTATGTTCCAGGTGCTGGACTTGCTCAACTATTTTACCTATTTCCACCCAGCGTGCCTCATGAACAATTTTATCTCGAAAAGCAGGCCTTGCTTCTTTTATCCGTTCGATCAGTAACTTTATGCCTGCTCCGGTTACCGCGCAGGTTGAGATCACGGGGATCTGTAAAATTTCTTCTAACTTTTTAATATCCAGATACACTCCTCTGTGAACGGCATCATCACACATGTTCAAGCAGACAATCGTTGGAAAGCCTTCTTCGATTAACTGCAGCGTGAGCAGTAAATTTCTCTCCAAATTAGTTGAATCGAGAATATTGACCACCGCGATTTCGCTTTTAGGATATTCTTTCAATAAAGACACCACTACTTCTTCTGCGCTCGAAGTTGACTCTAGTGAATAAGTTCCCGGCAGGTCTACGACCTCGATCTCCTTATCCCCTAAACGTACATACCCCTTGGAGATCTCAACGGTTGTGCCGGGATAGTTCGAGGAGATCACATGAACCCCGGTAAGGCGTGAGAACACCACGCTCTTGCCGACATTAGGATTACCGATCAGGTAGATCTTCTTTATCATTCGACCTCGACCATTACTTTTACCGCTATGCTGTGCCCTAAGGCCAAGATGCTCCTGCCGGCCTTGATCACGACCGGGCCCCTTAAGCCGATATGGCTGAGCTTGGTGACCTCCTTACCTTTATACACACCCATGTTCATCAGCTTATTCTGTAATTGTGCGCCTCCTGCGATCTCTACGACCCTGCCTTTATGATCCGCCTTAAGCTGTATTAAAGATATCCTTTTCATATTTTACCCGTGAACCAGCCCCGCTTTGCGGGACGGTTCAGGGTTCCGCTCCACGGCGGGACCCTGAAAGAAAAGATGCCACGGCTGTAAGGCCGTGGAGCTTCACTTACGTTCGCTTCCTTTGAGCCCTATCCTCACCACGCACGGTCTCCCGCGGCGGGTACCCTATCTTCCCCTAAGCAGCCGCGGGTCTCAGTCCTTATATTTTTCCGGGATCAGCGCCACAAGCATCCTTCTTATTTTTTTAGAAATTATCAACCTTATCATTCGAAGGCCGGTCTTCATGGTACCGAACAGGTTCCCGGAGAATTTAGATGTGCCCCCCAATCTCGCGCCATAGCCAATAGGTATTTCGATCAAACGCATATTGAAATTCATAACCTCGATTATCATCTCGGGCGAAAATTCAGGCCCGTGCGACCTTAAACAATCTTTGATCTTCATATATTCCTGTTTCCAGATCCCTCTGAAGGTGCAGCCCACGTCCGTTAATCTGGGCTCATCGGTCGCCCACCATAAAAGTTCCAATAATTTCGCCACTATTACGTTGCCCCATCGCGGCAGAAAGCCCATGTTCGCCGCTTGTCCGATCATCTGTTTAGTGGTCCTGGTCCCCACGACCATATCGGCGTCTTTCATATACTCCAGTATCTTCCCCAGGTCGCGCGAATCAAAGGAGCCATCCGCCTCTGTGAGTATCAGTATGTCTCCCGATGCTTTTTCCATACCACACTTCAACGCGTCCCCGTACCCTTTAAAGATACCAGTATATACCGTTGCCCCTCGCTGCCGCGCTATTGAGGCGGTACCATCCGCTGAACTGTTATCGGCGACCACTATTTCATCGACCTTGCCCTTAAAATTATCTATGACATAGCCGATGGATTCCGCTTCGTTATACGCGGGGACTATGAGGCTTATCTTCTTCTTGTCGAAATCCTTGGACCTCTGTATGTACTTAGCCTGATTAAAATCATCCCAACTGTTCACGTTTATATACTCGCCCTCAAGGAAAAAGGGATAGACCTTTTTTTCTTTTTTTGCGGCTATATCGAGCGTATCAGCTATCTCCATCTTCCCCGTTCGCGTGGAAACGGGGGTCATCCGGATATAATCAAAGATCTTTGTAGTGAACAAGAACGTTCCACACCCCAGATAATCGTTCTTTATCACGCTGGGCTTCTCGCTAAGCGAACTTATCCTGCCGTCGTGGATCTCAAGGGCGTAATTCTTCTTTATCGTATGCGGATAGGCACCGGTCTTGACGCCGCACACTGCGATAAAATCTTTTTCTAACCATGCACGCAATCCGGAATGATTGGAATCAAAATAGACCTCATCCGCCAGCATCACGCAAAAGGGATTATTCACATGCCTTTCAGCCAGCGCGATGCCATGCGCCAGGCCCTTATGCGCATCGGGGTTATAGATGTATTCGATCTTCATGCCAAGCCCTGAGCCGTCGCCTGTTCTGTCCATTATCTGCTCTTTACCGAACCCCACTATTATACATATCCTATTTATTTTCAGAGCGTCCCTCATCGATGTGATGGTGCGCGATAAAAGCGAGCGGCCGTCTATCTCGAGCAGGACCTTGGGCATCTTCTTTGCCTTGGGATACATCCGCGTCCCTTCTCCGGCTGCCAGGATCACGCCTATGAGTTCATTGTCCATGGATCTTCCTTACATGAGGTTTCTTATCTTTCCAAAGCCATATTTAAGATAATTCATAAATTCCTTGAAGGAGCGCACATGGGAGAGCGCCCCCATAATATACCGCGGGCTCGTGTACATGGCCCAATTCGCCCTTTTCCACAATACCTTTAATTCCCTGGACGACAGATATAAAGTCCGCAACGAGGGCTCAAAATGGCTGTACGTGTAAAGTTCTTCGTGCTCCAACAGATCATGTTCTTTTACCTGAGCATATAATTCCGTACCCGGGAACGGAACCGCGATATGAAAAAGAAAGAAGTCTCCGTTCAGCTCTTTTGAAAAGTTGATGGTATCCTCTATGGTCTTATGTGTGTCCCACGGCAGCCCCAAGACATAAAAACAATATGACCTAATGCCGTATTTTCTGCACAGAGCGACCGCCCTTCTCGAATCATCGAGCCTTACGGACTTTTTCATTCTATCCAAAATATGCTGATTGCCGCTTTCGACGCCCAGGGACATGAGCCAGCACCCTGCCTTTTTCATCCATTCCATTCTCTCCTCGTCCACCGTATCGACGCGGCTATTGCATACCCAATCGATATCCAACCCCTCCGCGACTATCGATTTACACAAAGAGATCACCCATTGCTTGTCAAAAGTGAAGGTATCCGCCCTTAAAAAAAAGTTTTTGATCCCGTATCTGGTAACACATTCTTTAAGCTCGCCGACTATATTTTCAGGGCTGCGCGCCCTGACCCTCTGCCCTTCCAATTTTGGTGCCAGGCAATAGATACATTGATAAGGACAGCCTCTCGCCGTTTGAACCGTGGCCTGTGGCTCGCCGGTAT
This sequence comes from uncultured Planctomycetia bacterium, assembly GCA_964354545.1. Taxonomy (GTDB): domain Bacteria; phylum Omnitrophota; class Gorgyraeia; order 2-01-FULL-45-10; family JAHFGN01; genus CAYHAE01. The sequence goes on along the minus strand of CAYHAE010000019.1, from coordinate 20,796 downwards.
CGGGCCTGATATACAGTTTATTATCGATGAGATGGCGCGCCGGGAAGGGAAGCTCGTCTAAATTTTGAATAAGGTCCCTTTCTCCCGTATAAATAATGCGATCATTTTTTCTGAAGACAATGCCTTTTACATCATCTAAATCACTATGACCCCTTAAATGTTCTACGATCTCTTTAATGGTATATTCGTATTCCCTTAACAGGCTGATGTCGATTTCTTGAAATCTTTTCATCTCCTCTGCTACTTTTTCTTTCGTAAGATAAGGTACTTTGACTATAGTCACAATATCTTTGTTTATTTTCTTGGCCTCCGCGCAGAACGATATGTCAGCGTCAAGGGTGGCGGCAGTTGTTGCGACAACGATCATATCGGGTTGAAAATCGAGCACGTCGCGCACGTATAGTTTCCTGGTGCCATCGACCATCGGGTAATCCTGTATTTTGCACACGACACCCGACAGCTCCATCATGGCCGCGATATAGCCCAACTCGTTAGGAGGCTCCATGGCCGACCTGTTCTCTATGGGCGTCTGGCATCTATCCTGTCTCAGGAAAAGGCCGGTGGGCGGATGGAACAGCAAAGCTTTCATCGTGTTATGGTTCCACATGGTTAAAGGTCACTACCGTATTATCTCATGCATAGTATACGGTTCTATCGCTGATGAGCGGCGACGTTTATTTCTTATTCATCTTCACGTGCTTTTCCATTCTATAGTCATCCATTACAAAACCGCCCCCTATGTCCTGCACTATAGAATCGACGATCCTGAACCCCATCCTTCGGTATGCCTTTATCGAGCCGGCGTTATCCTTGTTGACCGTCAAAGTCATCCTGTCGAGGCTCTCCCGCCTGGCTACATCGTCTATGAACTCCATTGCCTTCTTACCATAGCCCTTCCCACGCTCCTCAGATCGTATGTATATCTTACTTATGCACAGTTCTCCCGTATCTCTTTTTGGCAGGACGCCAAGGTATCCGATATAATCATCTCCCCTCCTCACCGCATAGTAGAGAAAACCGTTTTCGATCTGCCCGGATATCGCTTTCCTTGACTGAAACTTATCCAGCATGTATTCCACCTGATCTTTGCCGATGATCGGAGTGTAGTGTTCGCTCCATATCTCCCGGGCGAGCCTCTCTACCGTTCTTATTAAAACTCCGTCCGAGGCTTTCACCTCTTTTATATCGATATCGCCCATTATATCCATCTTCCCCGGCATGCGAACGTCCGAAGGACTTTTACCCCATGTTCCATAACCGGTCTTATCGCACGCATTCTGCGGCCTTCTCGCCCGCAAGGTATCCGGTCGAAAACGCCTGTTGGAGGTTATATCCCCCGCTCGGCGCCCGGCCCTCTATCACCTCTCCGGCAAAATAGAGCCCCGGCGTCACCTTGGATTCCATGGTCCGCGGATCTATCTCCTTCATCGACACTCCCCCGTCGGTTACCATCGCCTCCTCTATCGGAAGGCACTCCACTATGGTCACAGGGAACGCCTTGAGCATATCTATGATCGCGGACCGCTCTTCTTTGGTTATCTGGTTCGTGCGCTTCTCGGGCGCTATTTTCAATAACGATAAAAAAACGGCTATCATCGCCCGTGGCAGCACATCCTGCATCAGGTTCTTGATCTGGACATTGCCTTTGGCGGCGAAAAGACGCACCAGCCTGGTTTCGAGCCGCTCTTTCTCAAGGCCCGGCTTGAGGTCGATCGTCATCCGGATCTCCTTATGCTTTTCGAGGGCCGAGACGATGTCTCCGCTCATATCCAATACGAGGGGGCCGGATACGCCGAAGTGGGTGAAGATCAGTTCTCCGATATCGGAGACGCGTTTTTTATCGCGCGCGTGGAAAATTATCCTGATATTCTTTAGAGAGAGCCCCTGAAGCTCCTTGACCCAACGCTCCTTTGTCTTAAGCGGAACGAGCGCCTGTGTGAGGGGCGCAACCTTATGGCCCAGCCGCCCCGCTATGGTGAACCCGTCTCCGGTCGAGCCGGTCGCCTTGTAAGACACCCCGCCGGTTGAGACGATCACCTTCTTTGCGTCGAGGCGAACGCCGTCTTCAGAAACGAGAGCGAAAGAGCCGTCCCTGTATTCAAGGTCAACGATACGCATGCCGTACACCACATCCACCCTGTTTTCCTTGAGATGCTCCTCTAACACGGACACGACTGAACGGGCCTTGTCGCTTGCCGGGAAAACCCTCCCCTGCCTTTCGGCCTTTAGCGCCAAGCCCTTCGACCGGAAGAACTCCATAAGGTCCTCGTTGGAGAACCGGAAGAAAGCGGACCTCAGGAACTTTCCTCTGGAGCCGAATTTTTTTATAAAGACATCGACGGGGGCCGTATTCGTAAGGTTACATCTGCCCTTGCCGGTGATCATTATCTTCCTGCCGATGGAGTCGTTCCGCTCTATCAGGACTACGCTCTTCCCGAGCTGCCCGGCCCTGATGGCCGCCATGGACCCCGCCGCCCCGCCACCTATCACCGCTATATCGTAGGCTTTCGCGAAACTCTTTTTATCCATACTGCATTATTATACCGCACTATCACGTAATAGAAAATAGAAGCGGCCTTCCCCTTTCTCCGGTAGTCGAGGTCCCGCATTCGCTGCTTACTCTCTCACGCCGTCTCTTGTGGCGATCAGATCCACTCCTAAACCTAAGAAATTTTCAACGATCACATCGCCCACATGGATAGGTCCGGAAATCTTCAGTTTCTTTATCTCTCTCATCGCGTCAAAGAGGACGCGCTTGGGTATAGGGCGGCCTGTTCTGACCGGAACCATCTTCAAAGACACTCCCTCGGCCAGAACCGTTGACGTCAGTATCCGCACGGGATTTTCGATCTCGGCTATCGCATACCCCTCTCCTTTCGGGCACGTGTGGCCGCTCACCTTAACCACTCTGCGGTTCTCGATATCCACCGAGAGGGCGCATCCTGCGGGGCATTCGATACACGTGAGGTTCTTCTTCATCACAGGCCTCTATTGAATTTCTGCAAAATAATCGAATATTCTTTAACGCGGATACACGCAAATCCTCCGCCAGGAGCGGATCCGCCTTTGGCGGAAACGCAGATTTACGCAGATTACCTTCGGAATATCTGCGACCATCTGCGTTACATCTGCGGGAATCTGCGTTTAAACGGTTTTCCTTTACTTTTACATTTTTCAATAAGATAGCCCGCGGCAAGGCACCCCGCGAGCTGGCTGTCCCGCGAAACAGAATCGACAAGGTCATATACCTTAAAGGAGTTCCCGCATACAAATAATCCGGGTATCGATGTCCTGTTGAGCTCCTCGGATACGGGACAATTTGTTTTCTTGTCTATCGCGACACCGGCCATTTCTATAAGCTCATTCTCAGGGATAAGCCCTACGGAGATCAGGATCGTATCGCACTCGATCTGGAATTCCGAACCGGGAAGGGCGCGGTCTTTATCGTCAACCTTGACAACGCTGACCCTTTCCACTCTCTTATTTCCATAGATCTTCGAGATCTTGTGGCTGTAAAAGAAAGGTATGTCAAAATCCTCGATGCATTGTACCATGTTGCGGATGAGCCCCCGGCTCTTTTTTTGGATCTCGATAACGGCTTTTACCTCTGCCCCCTCGAGGACAAAGCGCCGCGCCATGATCAATCCGATGTCGCCTGAACCGACGATCACCGCATGCGTACCGGGCAGAAGCCCTTCGATATTTATCAGCTTCTGGGCGAGCCCGGCAGAAAATATCCCTGCCGGCCGGGTCCCGGCAATATGCACCATCTCGCGGGTCCTTTCCCTGCACCCCGTTGCCATGATCAATGCCTTTGCCCTTATCCGTTCCAGCGAGCCCGGCTTCAAAAAGGTAAGGGCTCTGTCTTTCGTTAAGCGCACGACAAAGGAACGTAAACTCACCTCGATCTCCTCTATCTGCCTGATCTTTTTAATGAACCTGTCGGCGTATTCGGGGCCGGTCAGGACTTCCTTGAAATAGTCCAGCCCGAACCCGGTATGGACACACTGGTTCAGTATCCCTCCGAGATACTGATCCCTCTCGAGGATAAGGATGTCTCTTACGCCTTTCTGATACGCGGAGATGGCAGCCGCCATGCCTGCAGGGCCTCCTCCTACGATAACCAGATCTCGCTCAACCATTCCCCCTGTCCTCCCGAACGGCTTCGGAGCCGAGCCCTTTTTTCGTGACCCCGGTCAAAGGCTTCCCTGTCGACGCGGCGAGGATCTTCATAATACGGGTCGTACAGAAATTCCCGTGACACCGGCCCGCCTGCGCCCGCGTCCTGAACTTTATCCCGTCAAGAGTCCTCGCTCCGCGCTCTATCGCATCCCTTATCTCTTTTGCGGATACCATCTCGCACCGGCACACGATATCGCCGTATGAGGGATCTTTCCTGATAAGCCTTTCTGTGTGAGATAAGGAAATGGCGAATAGGTGGACCGTCTTTTTACGATGTTTATGAAATACGCGCTTCTTCTTCAGGGACAGGCCGTGCTTCTTTAAGATATCGCGGATCATGAGGGCTATCGCCGGTGCAGCGGTCAGACCCGGAGACTGTATCCCGGCGCAATTAAGAAAGCCGGGCGCTCTTTCCTCATGCCGGATGATAAAATCCCGGCCCGCAACGGGCCGCAGGCCGGCAAAATAGGCGATGATATCGCCCTCGCTGATCGAAGGGATCATCTGCTTGGCGCTCATAAGCACCTTCTCGAGCCCCTCGTCCGAAGTCGACAGGTCTTCTTTGTCGTCGCACTCCTGGGCTGTCGGGCCGATCATGGGATTTCCGTCCGCGGTCTTTATGACCAGGATGCCCTTTGAATTCTCGGACGGCAGCGGGAAAAGAAGGTGATCGGTGAGATGCTCTTTTTTCTTATCCAGGATGAACTCCTCCCCCTTCCGGGGCCGGATCCTGAAATCATCGACCCCCGCCATCCGCGATATCTCATCGGCGTAGAGGCCCGCAGCGTTTATAAGGTACCGCGTTCTGAACGTACCGCCTGAAGTGATTATTTCAAAAAAACGGCCGGCGCCTGACCCCGCCCGCCCGGAAGACATGATCTTCGTCACTTCGCTCCGGGTATAGATCTCTACGCCGTTCTTGAGGGCATTCTCGGCCATGTCGTACACCAGGCGGTAAGGACTGACGATCCCGGCAGACGGCGCGTAGAGCGCGGCGATCGCGTCGTGAGAGAGATTTGGCTCGTGCGCCCTCAGCCAGGCGCGGTCCACCATCCGCAGTTTCGGGACGCCCAGCATCCGGGCTTCCTTCTTAAGCCGGACTAAACGAGGGAGGTCTTCCTCCTTGAATGCGACTATGAGCTCTCCCACTTCTTTAAGGTCAACGCCGAGCTCCCGCGCGATCTTGCGGATGAGTACGTTGCCCGAGACACAGAGCCTCCCCTTTAGCGAATGCCTTGAGTTCTGGGTCCCGGGATGGATTATCCCGCTGTTCGATTTCGACACGCCAAAAGCAAGCTCTTCTTCTTTTTCAAGGATGGCGATATTCAACGCGTAGCGAGACAGCTCGCGGGCGATCGAAGTTCCGACCACACCTGCACCGATTATGATGACGTCGTATAGGGTCACTTTTATTGACGGGAAAGCGTTCTTCGTACCGCGCGAAGCCAGCCCTCATAGAGGGCCGCGGCGGTCGCCTTCGGCATCTTCGGGCTGAATATCCGGCCCTGTTTCCAGCACTTCTTTATCTCGCCCGCGTCCTTCCAGTAATGCGTTGCCAGCCCTGCGAGATACGCCGCCCCCAGGGACGTGATCTCGGTGATCTTGGGCCTCACCACATCGATCCCGAGAATATCCGACTGAAACTGGCACAAGAAATCATTGACCGCTGCGCCGCCGTCGACCTTCAGCGCCCTGATGCCGAGCCCTGAATCCTTCTGCATGGCTTCTACGACATCCTTTGTCTGGTAGCACATCGCCTCCAGGGCAGCCCTTACGATGTGGCTCTTCTTTGCGCCCCGGGTGATCCCGAAGATGCTGCCCCGCGCGTCCGGGTCCCAATAAGGGGCGCCCAGGCCCACAAGGGCGGGCACGAAATAGACGCCGGCGTTATCCGTGACCGATCGTGCCATGCCTTCCGACTGAGACGCGGATCTTAAAAGCCCCAGCCCGTCACGCAGCCATTGGATGGCGGCTCCGGCAACGAACACCGCTCCTTCAAGTACGTACGCCGGCTTACCTGACGCATCGCAGCCCAACGTGGTGATGAGCCCGTGCCGCGATGCGACGCGCCTCGTGCCGGTATTGAGCAGTAAAAAGCACCCTGTCCCGTACGTATTTTTCATCGTGCCCGGTTCAAAACATGCCTGTCCGAACAGCGCTGACTGCTGATCGCCGACGATACCCGAAATGGGAACCCCTGCCGGCACAATGCCCCTTCCCGCGGTCTCGCCAAAAATACCCGACGAAGGCTTCACGCGCGGCAGCATCTGCCGCGGGATCCCGAACTTCTTAAGGATCTCTTCATCCCACTCGCGCTTTTCGATATTGAAGAGCATTGTCCGTGACGCGTTGGTGTAATCCGTGGCATGGACGGCCCCGTTGCTCAATTTCCACAGGACCCAGCTATCGGTGGTGCCGAACAGGAGCCTCCCCCTTCTTGCCTTTGACAACGCGCCGCGGACGTTCTTTAAGATCCACTCTATCTTTGTCGCCGAAAAATACGCATCGATCGGCAGCCCCGTCCTTGCCCTGAAGAATTCGGCGTCCCCTTTCCTTTTCTTTAGCGCATCGCAACGCCGGGACGTCCTCCTGCACTGCCACACGATCGCATTGTAGACCGGTTCACCGGTGACCTTATCCCAGATAACCGTCGTTTCCCGTTGATTGGTAATGCCGATCGCGCGGATCCGCGCTTTCGGCACTTTCGCGAGCGCGTTCCGGATCGAACGATCGACGCTTTGCCAGATCTCTTTGGGATCATGCTCCACCCACCCCGGCTTCGGGAAATACTGGGGGAACTCCTGATACGCGCTCGCTTTTTTTTCACCGCTCTTGTCGTAGACAACGGCCCTGCTTCCCGTCGTCCCCTGGTCTATGGATAGAATGTAGTCCACGCCCCCTCCCTCTCTTTAGCGCGCCCTTTCCTGCACCCACCTCAGAATATCTTCAAATACCTTTTCCCTTCCAAGATCTATCGAAAGCGCATGGTACATGTCAGGATACCGGATAAGAGTTTTATCTTTGACCCTGAGCCCTTTAAAAATGCCCATGCTGGTCTTCGGATCGACCAAAAGATCCTCTCCGGCAACCAGGAACAGTGTGGGAAGCGTGAGCCTTCCTTTCAAAAGCGAGGCGCGCGCCTGTGCGATGAGTACATTTACAAGCAGCTGCGATGACGCAAGATGATGTTCTCTCTCATCGTTATCCATCACCGCTTGATAGCGGGTATCCCGCGTGCACATTTGTGCATTGAACGGCATGGTGAATTGCCTTTGGGGACGGTAGAATAGGGATGTGAATATCCTGATATAATCACCGGGGGGGAGCTTCGCTCTGCCTTTAAAGGCGGGTGAGATACAAATAAGGCCGTTGAAGAGTCCGGGTTCCCGGATGGCCAGCAAGAAAGCGAGAAGGCCTCCCAGGCTTTCCCCAAGAAGAAAAATATTTGCGCCCGGATGTTCCTTGCTGATGATAGCGCGCACGGTACAGATGTCACCGAAGTAGGTCCCGAAAGAATCTATATGCCCCCTTGGACCCTTTGTCTCGCCAAAGCCTTTAAGTTCGATGGCGTAGGACGAGATGCCGCTTTGCAGAAGGAATTGGGATAAGAATTCCCACCTTCCGCAGTGGGCGCCCAGGCCGTGAACCAGTAATAGAACGGCCTGCGGCGACGGCGCCTCCCGCCGCTCGTACATAACGCCTGTTCTCTCATCCATCTCTATTTTTATCTTTCCTGGTTAACGCGATCGCGCATCGGCCGTCTCCTCCCTGCCTACCCAGCAGGAATGTCCCTCCTGCAGCGAAGCTATCGGTCACCCGCACGTACCCACAAAGTTGTACCGTGTGACAGCTTCACTTCTTTGTAACCTTTCTGCCTGGCATAGCACACCATCTCACCTTCTTCTTTTTCATATCCCACGAGCAGTGCCCCGGGAGGCTCCTTCTCCAAGAATTCGATCAAATCTTTTTCAGAGATCATCTGATATTTCGCTCTTTTGTCTTTTCCGAGAAAGTGCGCCACCCTCCACGCAAACGGGCCTGTCGCAAATTCTCTGTAAATTTCCGTCTTTCCTTCCAATGGAAAAATAGGCGCGAGCGTCAATACCTTACCATGTTTCACTATAGAGCCTATCTCCTGACCTATCCTGTGTATCTTTACGGTCTCCCAGGAACCGGGTGAAAATGCCTTCTGCAGCCAATATTTCACACTCATTACATTAAATCGTCCATAGATGCCTGATAAGATCACACATAACGAAAAGAATATAAACAGCGTCCTGTGCTTTCCGCGGTTATCTATGGCAATTTTCAAGCCATATAAGATCCCGATCACCAAAAATGGTATCGGTGCAAAATAATATTGGCTGAAAGAAGGGGTCGGTGCAAAAGAACCTATTAACAAAAACGGAAGCAAGGTTAATATAAAGATAAGCTCAGATACCCTGCCAATCCTTAAATTCTTACACGCGATGTTCATGATAAGAAAAAATAAAAATGTAAACACAATTAACAAATTGCATGGATCGCTAAGTATATCCCTTTGTAAATAACGGAATTTCTCGCATAGCGTCATGGCTCTTTCATATCCCATCCCCTGTCTATACAATATAGTCAATGCGGGGAATACCACGTTTCCAAATACAAATTTTTCGGGAGACAACATAAAACAGAGAATAACAGGCACTAAAGAGAAAATGAGGCCGAGGCAGAAGAAAAGGGCCAGTCCCGTCTTTTCTCTTATTGTAGTGATATTCGGAAAAAGGAAGATCATGATCAAAAAAGGTACCGGCGTGAGAGCAAAAGATAAACGAGCACCGATTGACAATCCCACTAGGACCCCCGCAAAAAATATATGTTTTTTAGGCGATGTTCTGCGCGCTCCGTAACAGCATAATATGAAAGCGAGCAGATTAAGCAAGACCGGAAGACTGTGATTCCAGGAATGACCACATGCATAAATAAAAAGCGGGTTATTTAATAATATCAACGAAAAACCCATCGCGATCAGAGATGAACGAATATAACCATATTCACTAAAAACTCTTAAACCTGTCAAAAAAACTACAATAAGAGTCAAGAGCCCGCTTATAACAGAAACCATTCTCGACGATAACAGAAGATAATTGAAAAACTTGAAAATAAATCCATATATGAACACAAGGTAGGGCATGTGGAAATATGGATAATCCGCATAGGGGATCAGATTCTTTTCCGCATATAGTACTGCACTTGCTACAAACTGATTTTCATCATGATTTAAATATGTGCTCATGCTTGAACCCAAGAGCAAAAGGAAAGCCGCGCAAAAAAATAATACCGTGGCCACGATCTGTACAACTCGCTTTAATGCCCGCACTTTGTTTTCCCGTGATTCACTGCTTCAATAGACCCTGATAGCCTTTTCCCTCAAGCTCCTTCTATCTTTTCCCAGAGATAAAAAATGCGGCCGGGATAAGGCAACCCGATGCTTCTTCCAAGGAGCGGAGCTCTACGAAGTGCCTCGACGGCGATATCATTGTTACTTTCTATATCTCCACCGTCAACTCTTGCTTTCTTACTATTTTCTTAATGCGATATCGTCTCTTATGATCCATTAGGACAGCACTATCAACAAAAGCGATCCGGAAACAATCGATTATCCCTTCTCCCAGCCTATCCCATATCCCATACTTTGTAACTCCCGCTTTCCGCGCATGGTGAGCGACTTTGACCTCTCCTACCCGAAGCCCGCGCTTTACCATAATCGTGGAAAAAAACCGATGGAGCCCTCGCGACAAACACACGCCTTCGATATCTTTCTTACGAAAAACACGCAGAGTGCATCCGACGTCATGGATCTTCTCTCCTGCTATCACCCTGCGGACCGTATTGGCGATTTTAGATGCGCCCTTCTTCAAGAATGGGGCCTGCATCCGATGCCTCCATCCGCAGACGACATCATATCCCTCTTTCATTTTATTCAAAAGGACCGGGATCCACCGCGGGTCGTCCTGACCGTCTCCATCCAGCGTAACATAGATCTCTCCCGCCGCATTATCAAACCCGGCCTGCAGGGCCTCAGATTGACCGACCCGTTCTTTTAAAACAACGATCACCAGCTCCTCCGAATCCGCACAAATACCTTTCAATCGTTCCGCGCTTGTATCTTTTGATCCGTCATCCACGAAAATGACCTCATAGCTTTCCTTCAACTTACCCATAACTTCCTTCAGTGAATTATACAAAGGCAGAACCGAATCCTCCTCATTGTAAATCGGAATTATGACCGAATATTTCATGATGAGAGGCTTTTCTTTAGATTTTTCACCCTGTCAGGCCCCCGTCTTATAAGGCGATAGATAGTCGCCCTTTTGTCCTCTCCTTCCATATCGGGATTATAGAACGACCATACGATCTCTCCTTTAGCATCCACTTCAAATGCACAACCGCTATCCGAATTCGTGATGAGCAGGTTTCCGTTAGGGAACTTTTGGCACGAACCCCTTTTCTCTGAATAAAAGGAGGACGGGGGATCTGCCCTGTACTCATACACGATCTTTTTTCTTTTGGGATCGAGTTCAATGATCCGGCTGTAGTCTCTGCTATTTTTCCCATTGTCAAAGATCAATATATTACCGTTTTCTAAAAGTGAGGGGGCATGCTGTCCGTCTAAAACATTTTCGCCCCAGCTCCAGATAACTTTTTCTTTTTTAATGTCCACGATCGCGATAAGGTTCAGCTCCCTGATAGAGATCAAAAGATCCCCTTTCCTGCAGAGGCCTCGGATGTTCCTGTCAATTATAGTGACGGCGTTTGTATGGAACACATCAAAGGGACCCTCTTTCGCAACGACCGCTCTTTCCTTCTCCCTGTTAACGATGTCGCGGACCCTGTCCATCGTGCCCGGAGGAATTTTGTCACCAACTAATTTATAGATAGAGATCTTTCTTTTTACTTCTCCACCGGGAGATAGGATTACTATGAAATCGTTAAGAATGGGTATCGATCGAGCCCTGTGTTCGACCAGGATCTTGTCTCGCGCTAAAGAGTATATATCTCCGTTTTCCGCGAAATCGATCCAGTGGTGATAGCCCATTTTACTTTCCCACTGAATGTGAGAATCCCAATCTATCTTTCCGAGTATTTCGTCTTGAATGATGAAGAACAGGCTGCCGTCATTGCCCATCGCGACGACGTGCCACTGTTTCGTGTCCAGCGACCATGTATGCACTGTCCTCCCCTGCATATCGATCAGGTGCGCCTCGCTTTTCGTTTGAGAAGAGTACAGATTGATGCCTTCAAAACACGAACCGCGACGATAGGTGACGACCCCTTTCTTTGCCCTATCCTCTTCTTTGACCGACGTCCAGGACAGGTACGGCAGAGATTCTAAATTTGCTGTGCCTACCGAGATCGACGAAAGTGCGCGGTCCCGCGCGATGGAAAATCCTCTGACACCCAGGACGCCGAAAAAAGAAATAGCGGTTAACAAAAAAATGAGGCGCGCTATAATTAGACTTTTTTTACCCATTATCGTGCCTTACTCAATTACCCCGCTATCAGAAAGCCTTGGCTGTCCCGCCGGTAGCGGGTCCGCCTTTGCCAAAAATGCGATGTCGATTTTCTGATGAGCCGGAAAATGTCAGAATATTTTAGACAGGGCTTCATCGTCATACGCCATTGAGGTGATTACATTACATCCATTGATACACACGCACGTCTCGATGGTCTTCCTGAAGATATTCGCCCGGTCAGAACGCCAGAGAGAATATAGATCAAGCCCATGCTCCCTTAGATTGCCTATCGGTAAGGTATTTTCGCAAAATGCCACATCGCCATTATGGTAGATAACGGCGTCGACGCTTCCTGCATAGCATGGGAATATTCTCTTTTTTTTGTCTAATATTTTAAGGCAATTTTCAAATTTTAACTGCTGGAAAGGCGTCCAGAATTTGTACCGGGATCGGTCGTTAAGTCCCCTTGCTGTTTCAAAAAAATATCCGAGTTCATCTAAACCGGGAAACGCTGGATCGGCCTCGGGGAACAGCTGACTTGAATGTTCCTTCGCCAATCCCGATAAACCGAAATCAATGCTCCTGATCATGGAAAATTTTATGGGGACCTGAAAATCGCGAAAATATTCTATGAATTCCCTGATACCGTTAATTAAGAAGGTGGTGACCAGCGAAGCGATCTCGATGTAGAGATTTCTATATGTACCCTGCAATCTTTTTAAAACCGTCAATGTGTCGACGGCATGAGAGAAGGCGCCCTTAACATTTCTTAAGTGATCGTGCTTCTCTCCAAGCGCATCGAGCGATAGTTGTATCTTAAGGGACCTCAATCGTGCGGTATCCAGGATCTTGCGAACATTCCTTTCGATCGTTCCGGTGAGCAACCCGTTGGTGCTGATGCTGATGTGTCTTGTTCCGGAGCATCTGTTAAATAGGGCACATATCTCACCGATATCGTCTCTCAAAAAGGGCTCTCCCCCCGTCAGGATAATGTGGGGCGGATGCTTAAAGGACTTCGCCACGCAAGCAAGTTCTTGAAGTGTCATCAACTCATCCGGAGTATCAAGTTTTTCCTTATAGAAACAGAACAGGCAGCGCATGGGGCAACGGTTAGTGATGAATAGTGCGACAGCGACCGGGGTTTTCAGTTTCTTTACATAAGACCTTCTGAAATTATTTATGTGCCCGATCAATACCCTCTTGGCTCGCGGATTTAAGATCCTTGCCATTATTCGATATGAACGAGACCTGTCAAGGTATTCAGTGACCATAGCGCGGTGATTTTTGAACGGCATAGTCTTTCATGTTCTCGTCTGAGAGAAAATTCACGTTTCGAGAACGCAACGTCACAGGCAGCTCTTGGATATTCCACAGGTAAGCCTTCAAAAAATAATACGCCGAACATAAGATCCATTTCATCGGCGGTAATGTGGCGTGCGGAGCGGCCCTATTTTCGGCTGCTCTCTCTCCTCCTGACGTCGACGCGGTCCTTTTAATGATAACGCATATCGGATAATAGATATAATAGAAAAGGATATCGAGAATAGGCATGATAAAAAGATATCTCACTCCGAAATTTTTTATTGCGAAACGCGTCTTGGCTTTTAAATACATAAGGCGCCTATCGAAAGAAACGGCTTCATCCAACCGGTGCGCACAGGCTACTTTAAAGCCAAAAAAGTTTTTATACCCGGCTTTTCGGATCCGCATTCCAAGCTCTTTGTCCTCGCCCATATAAATATAGTAAGGGTCGAACCCTCCCGCGGTGAGCACGATGTCGCGTCTAGTAAAACAATTGCATGTCTCCACAAAATCGCACTCCGCCATTATCTCTCCCGGAAAAGCGGATTTTCTGTTCTCCAACGAGATCGTATAGCTCCTTCCGTCATATGCCACCTTTCTCCCACAGACCCTCGTGACGGCACCTGCCGCATCCAATTCTACGATGCCTCCCAGGGACCCTATTTTTTCATTGCTCTCCATTGTTCTTACCATAGCTGAAATAGTGTCTTTGTATATGAGTTCGCTATCGCTGTCAAGAAAGTAGATATAGCGGCCGCTGCTATTGACAATGCCTAGATTTTTTGCATAGGCCGGCCCCAAAGGTCTATTATTCCGTGTGATTTTTACATGGGGAAAGAGGTCTTTTATGTAGGATGAAGTGCCGTCGGTTGAACCGTCGTCGACGACGATTATCTCCTTATCGGGATAATCCTGATTTTTTATGGAATTGAGGCATGTGCCCAGGAGCTCTTTCCTATTATAAGAAGGGACTATGATTGATACCTTATCCAATGGTGAAGCTCCGCGGCCTTACAGCCGCGGCCTCTTTTTTTCAGCCGTTCCGCTGCGCAAGCGGAACCGTGCCCTTGAACCAGATCATAGCTCGGTCCGGGGCTGAACCGTCCCGCAAAGCGGGACTGGTTCACGGGTAAATCCTCTATTTCGATGCAAGATCCTCCTATCTATATCGCTGCCATAAATATCACGAAGATGTCCTATGGCTTTCGTTCAGGACAACTCTCTGCTTTTTGTATGTGCTAATGAGCTTTTCCTTCTGTTGTCGTTCTAATTTTTTAAGCGCGATCTCTTTTTTGAATGCTCTTTTGAAAAGCTTGTATTCCTTATGCCATACCAATTTTACCGGACGGCGGTATTTGGTATATAACGCGCCTCTGCCGGCATTGTGCAGTGCGATGCGTCTCTTTATGTCCGGCGTAAAGCCCGTATAGTACGTCCCATCCGCACACCGGACTATATATACGTAGAATTTCCCTTTTCGCTTAAATTTCACTTATGGATATTTTCGTGCCGCTTGTTTCCGGCGGTTCCCTTGGCCCGGATAATATGACCGGGATAAAGGTGCCTTTTAAAAGGAAAATACGTGCTCACGGTGTTCCGTACGTCACGCAACCATCCTTCTCGCTGTTCGGGAGCGCTTGTCACAACGACGCTGTAGACCCGCCTGTGTACCGTTTTAACGCCGCATAGTCCAAAAATACATCTCTTCCAGAGGGTCTCGAGCGGGTCCCCGAATGCCTTCTTCTCCCTCTGTGCCGGCGTATCGGCGGTATTAAACACGAGTGCCGTCGTCGCTTTTAAAAGAGCGACCGGTATCCCGTCCCCTTTATCCCCGTCCATAAATCTATAGGCGACCCCTGCGCGGAAGACGCGGTCGACCCAGCCCTTTACGATAGCGGGAGGCTGGCCCCACCAGTTGGGATGGATTATAATGATCCCCTCGGCACCGGAGATCTCGTCGCAATGCCTCTTAACAACAGGATCTAATGCGGCAGTCGCGGGAATCTCGGCAGGCGAAAGGACCGCGTCAAATCCTTCGGCATACAGATCGTGGAATATGACCTTGTGCCCGCTGTCCCGTAACGTCCGGACGACGGTCTCTGCAATGGCATGATTGAAGCTTCCTCTCCTGGGATGCCCCAGGATCACCGATACCCTCATGGCTTTTCCGCCGATATCTTTATGCTCACCAACGCATTGCTCACTCTTTTAATTTCATCGGCGGACATGCCATGGACTATATTTTTGAACGTCTCGTCGGTACCGATGTAGTCCGAGAGGCGCACGGGGTCCTCTTTGATAACACGGATATGACCAAAGCCGGCATTCTTGATCGTACCTATGTAAGCGTCCCTCTTCAGCGCTCCCGCAATGCAACCCGCATACATCTCCGCTGACTTCAAGACCCTTTCCGGCAGATCTGCGACAAGCACCATGTCGGAGATCATGAGCCGCCCGCCCCGCTTCAGTATCCTGAAGGCCTCGTTGAACACCTGTTGCTTGTCTTCGGCCAAATTGATGACGCAATTGCTGATGATGCAGTCGGCAATGCCGTCGCCGAGCGGGATCTTCTCGATTTCTCCCAGCATGAACTCGACGTTCCTGAAACCCCCTCGCCGGGCATTCTCCCGCGCCTTCTCGACCATCTCCTTCGTCATGTCTATTCCGATGACCCTTCCGGACTCTCCCACCCTCTTGGACGCAAGGAATACGTCGATGCCTGCCCCCGAGCCTAGATCGACCACTGTTTCCCCTTTCTTGAGAGACGCGGCGGCCGCGGGATTGCCGCACCCCAGCCCCATATCTGCCTCAGGCGGCAACAAATCCAGCTCTTCCTTTGCGTAACCTATCTTTTCTGAAACGCTGCGTGCCCCCGCACAAGAAGCTGCCGGCCCGCAGCAGCTTTTCGTCTTGCCTCTGGCGATCGATCCGTATAGCTTCCTTAAAAGATTTTTCATTTTTTCTCCTCCTTATGGTCACTTTATCGCGGTGGATCGGTCCGGGCGAGGCTATACGTAGATATCTTTTAAATGGTGAATGAGTTCGTGGAACTTTTCGTGCGTGCCGGCGCCCATCCTTTCAGCCTCGATCTTTTCAAACTCTTTCGCTATCTCGCGCTGCCTCTCTTCCGTGATCCTCATATCAGCCATGGGGTACAGGATGGTGTCTTCTTTTTCGATGTGCTGGGTCAAAAGCGCACTATACTTTCGTGCGCTGTGTACGAATTTTGGCGCACTCTTCCGATCGCCGGATTTATACTTCGACCAGTGCTCGCTCATGCCCTTTATGTATTCACGCCCCGCCTTATGCTCCTTAAGCATGACGCCGATCGGCCCGCCTTCTCTGGAAACGCCTGCCATTTCCATTATAGGGAAGAGGACGCTCTCTTCCTTTGCGTGGTGGCACTTATCCGCGAATACCTTGATAAACTCGAGGATCTGATCGAGGTGTTTGACATCGATGTCCTTCTTTGACTCGAACCTCTCGCAGATCTTCTCGAGAATGCTCAACATCAGCTTGATTCCGACGTGTTCGGCTTTCAGTTGTTCCGTCGCTTTCATTTTTCGGCTACCGCGCCTCCGCTGTGTATGTTTTCCATCCTGCCGCTCCTGTGAGCCGGGGAAAAAAGTCCGTGACGAAAACTACCTTCTCTTTCCTGCAAGAGAGAGCACCCATTCTATCTTCCCGATCAGTTCGTCCGCTTCGATGGGTTTCGTTATGTAGTATTCGCTGTACATCTCGCTCGCCTTCACCTTGGAGCTGTCTTCGCTCTTCGCTGAAAGCATGATAACGGGGACCGCCATGGTCTTGGGGTCTTGCTTCAGGGCCTTCAGCACTTCGTAGCCGTCCATCTTGGGCATGATGATGTCGAGGAGGATGACGTCCGGCCTGATCTTCCTGGCCATCTTGATCCCGTCTTTTCCGTTAAAGGCGACGGACACGGCAAACCTTCCGGATGCTTCCAGGTTCATCTTTGCCAATTCGCAGAAAAACCTTTCGTCATCTATCAACAGCACGTTCTTTACGCTCATTACCATACCTCCTTTCACGATTTTCTATAGAGGAAGCTCTATCGTGACCCTGGCGCCGCTGCCATCTTTCTTGTTATCGATCTTTATGTGCCCGTTGTGGCCCTCTATGATCGTGTTCACGATATAGAGGCCCAGCCCCGTGCCTTTCCCTACCTCTTTTGTGGTGAAGAACGGGTCGAATATCTTGCTCAAAAGGTGCCCCGGTATCCCCGCACCCGTATCTTCTATCTCAACGCATATCGTCCTCTGGCCCTTCTGGTGACGTTTCGCGAATGTCCTGATCCTCACCTGTCCGCCCTTCGGCATCGCGTGTATCGCATTCATAAGCAGATTTATGAACACCTGCTCTATCCTGTTCTTATCGAGATTTGCCTTCGGGATGGTCTCGTCGAGGTCCGCGAGTACGGTGATGCGGTTCCGCATGACATCGTTCTTCACGAGGAGGAGCGAGCTTTTGACGATCGCATTCAGATCTTCCATCGCGAGCTGTATGTTCGACATCCTCGCAAAATCCAGCAACGAATTTATGATATCGGCGGCCCTTTTTATCGCATCGTTCATTGAGTTGAGCACGAAGTGCGACTCTTTGCCGTCGACGCCGACCTTCTTGGAGATATAATCGATCCCCTGCTGCAGTATCGCGAGCGGGTTCTTCACTTCGTGGGCAACGCCGCTCGCGAGCCTGCCGACCACTTCCATCTTCTCTGTCTGGATGAGCTTGGCCTGGGTCTCCCTGACCGTATCGTACGCCTTGCGGAGCGACTCCTCCGTCTTCTTGCGCTCCGTGATGTCCTCATAGATAGTAATGAAGTATCCCTGTTTTGGACTGTACGCCGACACCGCGTACCACCTGCCGGTCTCTTTCAGGTACTGCTCAAATCTGATCTCTTTCCCGGTCGAGGCGACCCTCCCGTAAAAATCGATCCAGTTGAACATGGAGCTCTTGATCTCAGGCAGGACCTCCGTGACCTTCCTCCCTATGATCTCCTCCTTTTCGTGTCCCACGATCTTCTCGAACGCCTTGTTGACTTCGACAAAGACGTAGTCTACGGGTCTGGCGTGTTTATCGGTGAGGATCTTGTGGTAGGCAACTCCGCTCGGCATGTTCTCGAACACCGAGCGGTACTCGGTCTCGCTCTCGCGCTGCGATGACGATACGAGGTCCTGGATCAGCTCTATCGCGCTGCTTCCCATGACGGTAACGCCGTTCGCGGCGAGTGCGGACAGGTCCCTGTGGACCTCGTCGCGGCCCGTGGCATTGATGACCACGTCGAGCGCCTGCGCCGTGAGGAAGGCCTTATAATCGGCATCGGTGGGTATGTTGAGCTCCTTCGCCAAGCGTATCCCGGGCGCATTGGGATCCGGGTCCGCGACACCTGCGATAGAGAACCTTTCGTTCCTGCAGAGTGCGCTTATGAGCCCTGCGGCCCTTTCCCCTGCGCCGACGATCAGAATGGCAGTCCTTCGTGTGGCCATGGCACCTCGTCCGGTAACATTATTATAACAAAAAAATGCCAAAAGGAACTGTTTTATTAGCCATTGACCCCTCGGCACGCGGGGGCCCTCGCGAAGACGAATGGACAACGAGGGCTTCGGTCCGCGGATGAAGCCTATTTCCTGTTCAGGTATTCAGGGCGATCGTATATCGCGAGAAAGTTTTGTACCTCGGGCTGATCGGGGTCGAGGGCGAGCGATTTTTTCCAGTGATAGACTGCCTGTGTGAAATTGTCGCTCTTGGCATATACGAGAGCGATATTGTTGTGGTAGAGCCCGGTGTTCGGGGAGATCTCGAGCGCCCTCTTGTACACGCCGATTGCCTTATCGTACATCTTGTTCTTATCGTAGTAGACCCCGAGGTTGCTGTACACCTTTCCCGAGTTCGTATATTTCAAGGTATTCAAATATATGGAGGGTTCGTCCTTCCAATCGAGATTTCTGATAATGGTGAGAGAAGAAAGATATACGACGATGATCACAAAAGCGGCATAGGCGAGCTTTCTCGCAAGGCCGTCTTTCGCGACCATCTCCTGCAGGTAGAGCGCAAGGACCGCGTACGCTCCGAGAGAGGCGCCGTAGATCCAGTGTTCCGCGAGCAGCGCATTCAGCTGAATAATGTTCAGGTTCGGAATAAGGAATATGAAAAACCAGAGGGACCAGAAGAAGATGTCCGGGCGTCTCTTTCGTACCCTGAAGATAAGAAAGACCAGCATCGCGATCACAATGAACGCGACCAATGCCGTCTCATCGAAAGCGACCTTCCTGGGCATCACCCTCGTCATGTGGAGCCAAAAGGGAAATACGATGAGCCGCAGGTATTCCGCGACGATCTTCACGTTTGCCACAATGAGTATCCCGTAGTCCGACTGCGGCCGCAGGATCGCCGTCTCTGTCTTTATGAATGTGAGCCGGAGTATCCCATAGCCCGTAAGGACTGCGATATAGGGCAGCACTTTGCGCCAGCGGACGCGCCCGCCGGCCTCCAAGAGCTTCTCATACGAAACGAGAACGAGCGGCATCACGACCGCGATCTCGCGGGCGAGGAGAGACAGCGCGTAACAGAGCACGGAAGCTCCGTAGAGTCCCACGCGTTTCAGCGTGCCGATATCGCCGGATTTTATGTAGAGGATGAACGATGCCGCGAGAAAGATGAGGTAGATCGGGTCGTTCCTCCCGGAGACATACGCGACGGCCTCCGTATTTATCGGGTGGATGCCGAGAATGGCCGCAGAGATAAAGGCCACGGCCGTTGAGCGAGAGATGATGAAGACGAGAAAGAAGAGCATCACCGTACATGAGATCTGGAGCAGCACGTTCGTGAGATGGAAGCCTTTGGGGTTGAGCTTCCAGAAATAGTAGTCGATCATATACGACAGTTCCTGAAGGGGCCTGTACGTATTCCCGTGGTATTTCGTCTTCTCAGCGAATTCGTTCTTAAATATGTAGGGGATGTGCTTGAAACTCGTGATGGCTTCGTTTCTCACGACGATCGTCTGGTCGTCCCACACGAACTCTGCGGGTATCGTATTTGCGTAGGCCGCGCATACAAGTACACAAAGGAGCGCGACGAGGACAGCCTTGCCGGGGAGGCGGGGAGGAGTGCCGGGACTGCTGACGCCGGCGGCAGGAGCGGCGACGTCCGGCTTTTGCTCACGAGGTCTCGACTCTTCTATATTTTTTATCTCGCGCTTCAGCCTCTTCTGCTTGATGCCGAGCCTGCTCGATATCTCTTTAAGCGACATCCTGCCGAGATTTTCTTCTATGAATTTCCGCTCTTCTTTGTTCAGCATCTCTGTAGTCCTCGCGCCTTGCCTCACGGGACACTATACCATACGCGGCTGTAAAAGTGAAGCCGCGCGAACTCACATCTGCTGCCCCTTTCTTTTCGGGATTCTGCCTGTCCGCGGGGCGGAATCCTGCCCTTGAACCAGATCATAGCCCGGTTCAGGGCAGCCCTGAACCCATCGCGATGCGGTTCGGGGCTGAACCGTCTCCCCTGAAATCTGAAAGATTTCGGGGATTTAATCCCTGAAAATTATCCCGTGGAGAATTTTCAGGGACCGCTTCGCTTTCCACTGGTGTCGGGACTGGAGCCCCGCTCTTTGCCTCTGCGATGCGACGTCTCCCCTGAAATCTGAAAGATTTCGGGGATTTAATCCCTGAAAATTATCCCGTGGAGAATTTTCAGGGACCGCTTCGCTTTCCACTGGTGTCGGGACTGGAGCCCCGCTCTTTGCCTCTGCGATGCGACGTCTCCCCTGAAATCTGAAAGATTTCGGGGATTTAATCCC